>CAMWKH010000031.1 GCA_947174805.1 uncultured Roseburia sp.
ACTTTTACGTTGATTACGCTATCAGGTTTTTTGTGGGAAAGCATTACAACCGTCTCTGTATGCCCAGTCCCAGGAAACATATCCACTCCCCCCATCCTAATCACCTCATACCCGCTCCCCAGCAAAACCTCCAAATCCCTCGCCAGGCTCGTGGGCTTACAGGAAATATAAACCATCCGCTCCACCCCATAACGGATAATCTTAGAAAGGGCCTTGGGATGTATCCCGTCCCTGGGGGGATCAAGGACAATAAAATCCGGTTTATCCCTGATTTCATCCAGCACCTTAAGCACATCTCCCGCAAGAAACTCGCAGTTTGCAAGGTGATTCAACCTGGCATTTTCCCTGGCGGCCAAAACAGCCTCCTCCACAATCTCCACGCCGATTACTTTTTTTGCCGCCGGGGCAAGCATCTGGGCGATTGTGCCTGTGCCGCTGTACAAGTCAAATACCGTGCTCTCTTTCTTCCCCGTGTCGCCGATAAAATCTCTGGCCATTTCATAGAGAACCTCTGCGCCAAAAGAGTTTGTCTGAAAAAAAGAAAAAGGGGTTATCTTAAATTTCAGCCCCAGAAGATGTTCAAAAAAGAAATCTTCCCCAAAAAGAATCTGTGTGCCCTCATTTTTCACCACATCCGCCACGCTGTCGTTCCTGGTGTGTAAAATCCCTGCCAGCTTCCCTTCCAGGGAAAGGGACTGTATATTATCTGAAAACTCCCTCAAAAGAGCCTCTTCCCCGAATCCCTCTGTCTGGGAAGTAGTGATTAAATCTATAAGAATTTCCCCGGTGGCAGCGGCTTTCCGCATCAGGAGATGGCGCAGATATCCCTCATGGCGCAGCCTGTGAAAAAACGGAATATTTTTTTCCGCAAAAAAATCCCGCACAGCCGCTAAAATCTTCCTATAGTCCTCGTCCACAATCCGGCAATTCTCCACATTCACAATATCGTAAAAGCTTCCCCGTTTGTGCATCCCCAAGGCTAGAGGGCCGTCTTTAAAGGTGTCCCCGAAAGAAAATTCCATTTTATTCCTGTACTCAAAAACTCTGGGACTTGCCGAAATTCCCTCAAAAATTTCATCAAATTCTACGCCGGATGCCTTTAGGACTGGCGTAAACATTTCCCGTAACTGATTTTCCTTCAGCGCTAACTGGTCCTCATAACTTAAATTTTGATAAGTACACCCGCCGCAGATTCCAAAATGGGGACAGGAAGGCTCTTTCAGTTCATTTTCCGCCCTCTTTAACACTTCCACAAGCCTGCCCTCATATTTCCCCTTTCTGGCCTTGTTCACCGCAAAGGAAACGGTCTGGCCGGGAAGCGTGTTTTTCACCACCGCTCTCTCTCCCTCCGCAGTCACTGCAATTCCCTTATTTGGAAAAATCACTTTTTCAATTCTGCCCTCACAAATCTGCTTTTTTTTCATACTCCAACCTCTCCAAAAAATAGTTAAATACCCCACAGCAAGCTGCAGGGTATTTCTTTTTCATCTCATTATTCTGTTGTCATAACCATTCGGATCATTCAATCCCTTCTGAAAACAACCGTAACAGCCAAATCTAAGGCTTTACAACCCAAAATATGAAGCCGGGTCAAAATGCTTTCCTTTTAGTTGTCTTCCTCATCGTCATCTTCCTCATCGTCGTCATCAAAGAAGTCATCCTCGAATTCGTCCTCAAAATCATCTTCAAAATCTTCCAGATAATCCGGTGTGAAGAAGCGGTAAATACCGTAAACTGCTGCCGCAACAGCTACCACGATACCCACAATAGCGAAAATCCATACTACTTTAGAGGTTTTCTTTGTGTCATCTTCCTTCTTGTTCAGGAAATCATTGAGTTTTGTCATTGTTAAAAAATCATCTACCTTATTCATCGTGCACACTCCTTTTCTTTGCTTCCAAAGATTCATACAGGTATTATAACATATCTTTCCCAGTTGGAAAATAAAAAATTACGATTCTTTTCATATTTTCTGAAAATTTTATATTTTTTTTAGTTTTGCAAAGGAAGCAAACATTTTTTTAGTTCCCGCAGTGTCAAAATCCACTGTCACCTCGTAATCCCTGCCCCCTTCTACAATATTTGTCACCGTTCCCTCACCGAATTTTATATGGGAAACCCGGTCTCCCTGCTGATAATCCAAAGCTTTCTTTTCCGCCGCCCCGAAATTTTTTGCTGCCGCAAGGCCGGAAAGCGCCACCGGCTTCTTCTTAAATGCGTCTTTTGCCTGTCGGTAAGGATTTTTTGTCTCCTGGTTCTTTTTCGGCACCTGAGGTGCCTCCTGGCCAAACAATTCCGAAGGAATTTCCTTTACAAATCTGGAAAGACGGTTAAACTGGGTCTCTCCCCGAATCATCCTCTGTCTGGCACTGGTAATCAAAAGGTGCTCTTTTGCCCGGGTAATGCCCACATAGGCAAGCCTGCGCTCCTCCTCCAAATCCTCCATGGCCGTATCCGACACAATGGACATATAACTGGGAAACAGCCCGTCCTCCATACCTGCCAGGTACACATTGGGGAACTCCAGCCCCTTTGCGCTGTGCAGTGTCATAAGAACCACATAATTGCTGTCCTCCTCCAGGCTGTCAATATCAGCCACCAGCGCCACTTCCTCTAAAAATCCGCTTAAGGAAGGCTCCTGTGTATCCTCCTCGTAGGCCGTAATCTTACTGATTAACTCGTCGATATTCTCAATTCTCCCTGCTGCCTCGTCTGTGCCTTCCAGTTCCATCTCTTCCACATACCCTGTGGTTTCAATTATCTCGTTTAACAAATCCGTCAAACCCATAAGGCCAAGTTTACTGCGCATTGCCTGGATAAATGTGACGAAAGGCTTAATCTTTCCGGCAGCCCTGCCAAGTCCTGGAATTTCCTCCGCCTTTTTTAATGCGTCATAAAAGCTCATACCGTTGGCATCTGCAAAAATCTGCACTTTATTCAGAGATGCCGCCCCTATCCCCCGCTTTGGGACATTGATAATCCGCCGCACCGCCAAATCATCCCTGGCGTTGTCAATGGTTTTTAAATAGCACAGCAAATCCTTAATCTCCCTGCGGGCATAAAAGTTTACCCCCCCCACAATTTTATAGGGAATATTGCTCACCACAAACTTTTCCTCAAAAAGGCGGGACTGGGCGTTTGTGCGGTAGAGAATGGCGCAGTCCCTGTAATTATAATTCTCCTTATATACTTTTTCCGTAATATCCCTTGTTACAAAATCCGCCTCATCATAGGAAGTCTCAAGCTGCTTTAACACCAGCTTTTCCCCTTGGCCGTTAGCCGTCCAAAGGCGTTTTTCTTTCCTTCCCCGATTGTTTGCAATCACATGGTTTGCCGCATCTAAAATATTCTGGGTGCTTCGGTAATTCTGTTCCAGTTTAATGACACAAGCCTCTGGGAAATACTTTTCAAAATTTAAAATATTGTAAATGTTTGCACCCCTGAATTTGTATATGGACTGGTCGTCATCCCCCACCACACAGAGATTTTTGTACTTTCCTGCCAAGAGATGAATCAATTCAAACTGCGCCGTGTTTGTATCCTGGTACTCATCCACCATAATATAGCGAAATCTCTCCTGATAGGAATCAAGAACCTCTTCTTCCTGACGGAAAAGCTCAACGGTTTTAAATATCAAATCATCAAAATCCAGGGCATTGTTTTTCTTTAAGGCATTCTGATACTCTCTGTACACCTGGGCCTTTTTCAAAAGAGCATAGTCCACTCCAGCATTCCTGGTAAACTCCTCCACCCCAACCATCTCATCCTTTGCGGAGGAGATAGCCGCCAAAAACATTTTTTCCTTATAAATCTTGGTGTCAATCTGAAGCTTTTTACAAATATCCTTCATCAGGGATTTCTGGTCATCTGCATCATATATCGTAAAATTCGTGTCAAACCCTATCCTGTCAATATACCGCCTTAAAATCCGCACACAGGCAGAGTGGAATGTGGATACCCATATACTTTCCGAGCCGTGTCCCACCATAGCGCTGATGCGCTCCCGCATTTCTCCTGCCGCCTTGTTTGTAAAAGTAATCGCCAGGATATTCCAGGGATTTACCCCTTTTTCTTCTATTAAATATGCTGTCCTGTGGGTCAGCACGCGGGTCTTGCCGGAACCCGCCCCCGCCAGAATCAAAAGCGGCCCCTCCGTCTTTAAAACTGCCTCTTTCTGTGGTTCATTCAATGTGTCGTAAACACTCATACCGGTACTCCTGCCTTTTTTCTCATGTATTGCGGCATTCCCCCTCTGCCGCCAGAATTTATTCTATACATTTTACCATATTCCTGTATCGCAGTTCAAGGCTATGAAGAAAATCGAAATGGATAATTTGGCACATTTCGCCATTTTTCGACATATTTTATAAAAAAACATATTAAAAAATACAATCAGGACAGGGTAAATTTCCCATCTGATAAAGGAGTGCCATGTTGAAAGAAGCTAAATGGAACAAACAATTTAACATCGGAATTGATTCTATTGACAATGCGCATCGGAAACTCTTTTCCATCGTGCGCAAACTAATCCACCTGAGCAGAGATGAAAATAACGGACAATGGGCATGTGCCGAAGGTATCAAATACTTTAAAAATTATGCCATAGAACACTTTGCCGATGAGGAAGCTTATATGCAGTCCATCGGCTATAAAGAATATGAGAAACACAAGCGCCTGCATGACGACATGCGGTATAAAACGCTTCCGGCACTGGAAAAAGATCTCATAGAATCAAATTATTCTCAAGAATCTATCCATCATTTCCTCGGCATCTGCCTTGGATGGCTTACTGCCCACATTATGATCGAAGACCGGGCCATTACAGGTAAAATTTCAACCAGATGAAAAACAGAAGGCTCATGGGCTTGCTTTTTTCAGAGAAAGCCAGGCATATGGAAGCAGGCCCTGCCCTTTTGGGATATTCTATTTTTTCTTGACTTTATGCAACTTGTTGCCTATAATTGAGAAATATATCCTACTGCATAATTTGGAGATGATGAAATGAACAGAACAGAAAATGAAGAATATATTATTGGGTGCGTTTCGTTACTCTCAAATAAGATAACTCAATTTGGAGATTCCCTATTGCCTGACATTACCTTTCGGCAGTGGTTTTTACTAATGATGATTTCAAAAATGGAGCAGCAAGAAAAGAATATCAACAGCATTGCTGAATTTGTGGGAACAACTAGACAGAATGTAAAAAAATTGCTTACTCCGTTAGAAAACAAAGGTTATGTTCTAATTAAGAAATCGAGTAGTGACGCAAGGGCTTTGAATGTAGAATTAACAGAAAAAACATATCAATATTTTTCTGAAAATGATGAACCGACAGCTTGTGAAACTAACAAATTATTTATTGCATTTTCCACAGAAGAAATTAACAATTTAATCTGTGCCCTAAATAAATTGCTTTGTGCTTTTGAAGCTTATGGAAAGGATAGCAAAAATAATGAATAATGCAAAACAAATATTAAAATTATTATCTGTATTGACAATCTTATTAACATTAGTTGTAACTACCTTCGGATTGTGTTCTTTCAATACAGGACAAGCTTATGAAGCCGTAAATCAATATGGCGAAAATATACGAATGTGGGGATCTGGGATATATTCTCACGACTCTTATTTTAAGGCCCCCATTTTTATAGGTTCCGATTTTACAATATTGATACTTGTTGTGCCTCTTACAATCATTACTTTTTGGAAAACAAATCAAAAACAGAGCATTGAATATCTTATCCGCAGCTTTAGTATATCAAGTTTATTGCTTTATTATGCTGCAAGTTTGGCTTTGGGTGTTACCTATAATCATTTGCATTTAGTGTACATTGCATTATTCAGCGTATGCCTTTTTAGCGTAAGTTTGATGTTTGCAAAATTGCATTCAATAGATATTCAGCAGCCAAAAGTTTGCTTATGCCATTATACAAAAGGAATGAAAGTTTTTTTATTAATATCAGGAATATCACTTTTTTCTGCCTGGCTTCCAGATATAATTATATCCATTACAAAAGGGACTTCATTAGAAATTTATTGGATATATTTTGTTGCGAATGATATTTAAGGTGTGTATATGTGTTGGCATCATGTTGCCTATTCAGTCTATTTTTCAATTATTGGCAGGTATTTCAATCCCCCTGCCCGCACTTATAACAAAAGTGTTCATTTTTGTCATGCTTGGGTTTTTTGCAGCTATATTTGAAATTCGTTTGAAGAATAGTACACAATATGCAAAAGATTCTATATGAGCACATCAAATGGCAGATAGAAACGGGAAGCTTGCCGCCGCCCTTTCCCAGTTCCGGTTTGGGGGACAGGCTATATCCTTGAATCCATGTGGCGCATGGAAAAAAAGAACGCCGAGAGCATGCAAAAACATAGTGTTTATGCGGCTTCCCGGCGTTATTCTATTCCTCAGCCCACCTAATATCAGCTTCTGCTTTTTTTATTACACATCGCTCTCCCGAAGCCTCTCCACAATGGACTTCCCGGAAAATATCCGGTAAGCAAAAAGGGGCAGGACAATTCCCAAAAACAAAAACACAGGAATAACAAAAAATACCGGCAGCATGGTAAATTTCGCAGTAAAAAACCAGAACATGCTCTCAAACATATTTCCCGCCAAGGGCTCTATCACAAGGCAGAAGATTACGGAACTTACCAGTGAAAATACGGCGTAGAGAAGCCCTTCCCACACCAACATGGTCTTTAGCTGTTTCCCCGTCATTCCAATGGACTGGAGCATGGCAAATTCCCGGCGCCTTGTAATGATTCCTGTAAGTATGGCGTTTAAGAAATTTAAAATGCCGATAACTGCCACAACAAAGCAGAGCACTCCTCCCAACAGAAGGAACATGTTCCGAAAATTAGAAAAGTCATCCCGGATAATTTTTTTGCTCTCATAGGAAAGGCCAAGTTCATCGTTCCCGGTAAGTTCTGCAAGGTAAGCTTCCGCCTCCTTTTCCTCCTCTTCCCCCGGGGTGTCAAAAAGATAAAACATCCGGGCAAGTTCCTGCTTGCTGTCGTTTTTCAGCTGCTCCGGGGAAAGCAGGGCCTCAAACCCTTCCGTTTTGTACCGGTAACCCATTTTATAGGGGAGGACTACCAGGGCGCACACCTTATACTCCACCTCATTGCTAAATTCCACTTCGGCTTCCATATACTCATAAGGTGTGTCATCATCCGCCAGTTCCCCTGTCCGTGAGTCATAATAAATACTGCTTTCAATGTAGGAGACAGGTATGGTATCCCCAATCTTTGGATATTCCCCGTAGGGTTTTCCATAGTCGTCCACGGATATGCAGATGGCAATCTGATGACTGTCCGCCTGCCTTAACGGGGCGATATCCCCCTCCATCACTGTGAGTTTCTCAAACAAACTCTCATCCAAAGCCTCTATCTGAAGCTCAGACTGGAGCAAACCGTTTTTGCGCTCCACTTCTTTTATTTCTCTCTCTAACATTTCCCCGCTCTGAAAAGAGCCTTTGCGGTAGAGATCTTCTGTCAGCCATGCGTAATGTGCATTTTTTACGGTGGAATATGCGCTGCCCTCCAGTTCGCAGGAAGTATTTTCTCTGACCAGGTCAACAATTTCCTCAGGCAGCGCCTCCCCTCCCCCTCTGTAATGGGACAAGCTAATGTATTCCGTTTTGCTTAAAAGAAAGTCTCCCGCCGTCTGTTTGCTCACAAATTTTTCCATGTCAAAGCCCCCTACAAAGGAAAACAGGCTGGTTAACAGCACCACTGCCAGTGAGAGAGACAGCACCACCAGCAGGGTCTTGCTTTTGCTGCGACCCATATTGGCCCGGGCCATGGAAAAAACGTCCGCCCCTTTTGTATTACGGATCTTTTTCTTCCCTCCAGCGCTTTCCGTATAGCGCAAAGCCTCGATAGGGGAAACCTTTGCCGCAATCCTCCCCGGCTTTGACACAGAGAGAAGCACCGTTATCAGGGAAAATGAAATAGCTCCCACAAAAATCACCGGGGACATGCTTAGCTTTTCCACTGCAAAATCCATAGCGCCTGATAAAACCCGGGGCAGAAGAAGGGCGCCTATAAAAAAGCCCAGCACAAGGCCAAGAGGAATGCCCACTGCGGAAATCACAAGAGCCTGGATGCGGATAATCCGCTTTAGCTGTCTTGGGGTAGTGCCTATGGTCTTTAACATTCCGTAAAAACGGATGTCATTTGTGACAGAAATCCGAAATACATTATAAATAATCAGATACCCGGTAAATACCACCAAAAGCACAAAGACAGCAATGGATACCATTAACATGGGGTCTGCCTGGGAATTCATCTCCGATGCCACATATCCCCAGTTTACCCCCAGGCGGACACAGTTTTCCGCCTCCCTGTCCTCCCACTGATAACCTAAATCTGTGTCGATGGACTGCAGCACACCTTCTATATTCACACTGGAGGCAAGCATAACATTTAAGTCTGTCCGGAAAGGTTCTGCCAAATCCTCTGCCAGACAGTCTTTCTCTACCATATCTACATAGTCTTTGGACACATTGATATAATGGACAGGCATCACATTATCATAGTCCCAAAATCCCACCAGGGTAAAGGTATCTGTGCGCGTAACCGGATTCATCTGAGAGTCTGCTATTGTATAGTTAAGGGTGATTTCCTCCCCAATTTTTGCCTGGGCCCCCAAAAGCTTTAAAGTTTCCGTATCCATGGAAATTTCCGTGCTCTTTTGGGGCATACGCCCCTCTTTGGGGACAGCATAACTCCATTTTGTGCAGTTTTCATCCATATAGCTCACTTCCGCCGAAACTTTTGCAAACTTTTCTGTGGAAAGATACCCTGCCACAGTTCTTTCCCCTGCCGCTTTTACCTTGGGATGGGCAGTTATTTTTTCTATCTGCTCCTGGTTTACCTCTTTAAAAGTTCCGTGGCAGTACCCTCCTGCCTGACGGAAATTATACTCCTCATAGCTTTTGGTAATAGACATGGCTATCGTAAACAGGGAAGTAAACAAAAGAGCCGTCAGGGAAACAGCGACCACAGCTATGAGATTCCGCATCCCTGATGCCTTAAACTGACGGAATCCCAGGCGACGGACAACATTTCTGTTTTTAACATTCATTTTGTCACCCCCTGCCGCTCCACAATCCTGCCGTCCTCGATGCGGATAATCCGGTCCGCCAGCTGGGCAATTTCTTCATTGTGGGTAATCATAACAATGGTCTGGGCAAACTTCTGGCTGGTGACTTTCATAAGCCCCAGCACATCCTGGCTGGTTTTAGAATCCAGGTTTCCCGTTGGCTCATCCGCAAGGACAATGGCAGGCTTCGCCGCCAAGGCCCTTGCAATGGCAACCCTCTGCTGCTGCCCCCCGGAAAGATTATTGGGAAGATTATTAAGCTTTGACCCCAGCCCCAGGGTATCGATAAGATTATCCACATACCGTTTCTCCGGTGAACCCCCGTCAAGCTGCACAGGGAGCACAACATTTTCATACACATTTAACACCGGGACAAGATTATAATTCTGGAAAATAAATCCGATTTTCCTCCGGCGGAATATGGTGAGTTCCTCATCCTTCAAAGAAAAAATATCTTTTCCATCCACAAAAACCCTTCCGCTGGTGGGACGGTCTAACCCCCCTAACATGTGAAGCAGGGTGGACTTGCCGCTGCCGCTGGTTCCCACCACCGCTACAAATTCTCCTTTTTCCACAGTAAGGTCTACCCCGTCAAGGGCATGGACTTCGCTCTCCCCGCTGCCGTATATTTTCTTTAAATTTTTTGTAGTTAAAATACTCATAGAATCCTCCTTGTAGCCTATATTCACAGGAAATCTTTTTCCCTATCCACAGTATCTCACACAAATCTTTCCAGATTCTTTCCGGTGAGAAAAAAATTCTTTCAGTTTTGAAAGATTTTTATAATGAAAAAAGCGCGAAGCCTTGCAACCACACAAGTCTTCGCACTTTTCTTTTTCAGACAGTGACGTTAATCTTTATTCTCAGGCCATAAAGCCCGTCTCCACTACCCGGCAGATACTCTTTTTCAAATCCCGGATATCAAGGGTGCCCTCCGCAAGTTCTTTTTCCATATTTTCATGGTCCGCTGGAAGCCCGGGCATTACAATGTCATTTCCCGCCCGCATACAGCCGGAGGCGGTACACTCCGGCCCGTTATTCGTGGTAAGCCAATCCGTCATAATCAGGCCCTTAAACCCCCACTCGTTTCTTGCCGCTTTCGTACAGAGGTCAAAGTTATTGGCGGCGTGTACCCCGTTAATGAGATTATAGCTGGTCATCATCGCCATGGGCTGGGACTTTGCCACTGCAATCTCAAAACCTTTCAGATATATTTCCCGAAGGGTGCGCTCCGATACCACAGAGTCTGAATGGATGCGGTTGTCCTCCTGGTTGTTGCAGGCAAAATGCTTTATGGTTGTCCCGCACCCCGGTATGCTCTGGACTCCGAGAGTTACCGCTGCCGCCATCTCTCCCGACAAAACAGGGTCTTCGGAAAAATACTCAAAATTCCTTCCGCAGAGAGGATTCCTGTGAATATTCATCCCCGGGGCAAGCCATAAGGTCACGTGAAATTCCGCCATCTCCTCCGCCGCCGCTTTTCCAACGGCTCTTACCATCTCCCTGTCCCATGTCTGGGCCAGAAGCGTCCCCACAGGAAATGCGGTGCAGTACTGATAATACTTTTCCCCTTCCGGCTCTGTGTAATCTTTACAGAGAAATCCTTTTTCCAATGATTTTTCAAAAGGCTCCGGCTGGATTTTTCCCTCTTTGACAAAATAGGTTTGCTGCAGCCTTAAACCTGCCGGCCCATCCGCCAGTACATAATCGGAAAGTCCCTGCTCCTTAGCGCAGCCCGAGGTCTGGGCAGCCGCCCCCGGCACAGAAAATCCAGCCGCCCCCAGGTTTCCGCTGCCCTGCACCTGGGAGGGATCTCCCGTGGCAAGGCGGATTAACTGTTCCCTGGACAAAGTATCCACAAAATCCTTTATTTTTTCAGGAATTTTCTCATACTCCGTGCCGTAAACCGCCATCTTTCCCACCATATCCTTACTTCCCAAAATTACAGAGGGTTTCAGTCCAATCTCTCCCATCCATGTCCCCCGCCGTCTCTCAATTTCCTCTGAGGGGGCCTTAAGCTCTTTCAGTTCCTGTTTTAACCTGCAGATATGCTCCGTCTTTACCATGGTAAAATCATCCTGCATCTTTAGGGACGCAGAAAAAAGGGAAGATTCCAGGCTGTTTCCCACAAAGATGCCGTAAATACCCTGCTCTAACACCCATCCCGGTTCACTTTCCATATAGGAAGCCAGGGCATACAAGGGAAAGCGGATTTCAAACTGCTGCCTCTCCCCCGGGGCAAGTTCCTTTGTCTTTTCAAAACCCACAAGCCTTCTGTACTCTTTCCCCTGCTTTCCCTGGGGACAGGAGACATACACCTGAACCACTTCTTTTCCTGCCCTCTCCCCGGTATTTGTCACGGCAATGTCAAGGCCGATTTCGGCATGGTCTGTCCCCAAATCATAATGTTTCATCCCCAAGGTTTCGATACAAAATTCCGTGTAGGAAAGTCCGTACCCAAAGCCGTAGCGCACTTTTTTCCCAAAAGTGTCAAAATACCGGTATCCCACAAAAATTCCCTCTTCGTAAAGCTCTTTGTACACATTTCCGTTATTGTGGGAAAAAGAAGGGGAATTGGGGTAATCTCCGTAACGGAAAGCCCAGGTGTCCGTAAGTTTTCCGCAAAAATTAACCTTTCCGGAAATCACATCGGAGAGGGCTGCTCCCCCCTCGCATCCCGCCTGGGACATCTGTATCACACAGCGGATATTTTTATATTCCTCCAGATAAGTTAAATCTACCGCTCCCCCTGCGTTCAACACCAACACTACGTTTTTATACAAACCGCAGAGCCCTTTTAAAAACTTATTTTCCTCTTCCGTGAGGTAATAATCCCCTTTTTTATCATACCTGTCGCAGCCTTCCCCCGCCACCCGGCTTAACACATAGATGGCAGTATCCGCATCTGTTTTTTTCGGCATTTCCCCTGAGGGATAAGAAAAAGGTTTTGACACATAGGCATCAAACAACGGCAGCTTTTCCTCCTCCACCTTTTTCCAGATGGTATCTTTCCATTCCAGCCTCTTTTCGTCAAACTCCTTCCCGTAGCTTTCTATCCAGTCCTCCGTGGTTATCATATATCCGGCATCTTTAAGTCCCTGATAAATACTTACACTGTAACGCTCGTTCACGTCCCCGGAACCTGTCCCCCCCTTAATGGTTTTTCCGGCTCCCGGTCCGTAGAGGGCAATTTTCTCCGCCTTGTCTATAGGCAGAATATTGTTTTCATTTTTCAAAAGGACAAAACCTTCCGCCGCCGCGATTCTAGCCGCTTTGCGGTGTTCTTCCTCGTACGTCCTGACCTCATTGCTCTTTGTACCTGTAAATATCTGTGTTTTCATTGGATGCCCTCCTGTTTTTCCATCACTTTTCCAGTTTCTAAGCATTGCACTTTTATTATATAACACCACAGCCTCCATAGCAATGCTTCTTGTGTCAAACATGCATTTGTGATATAATAAAAGCCGATTATTTTTACAGACAGGAGGCTTTTTAATATGGCTTGGTACGATGAAGCAGTTTTTTACCACATCTATCCTTTAGGGCTTACTGACGCCCCCAAGGAAAATTCCTACGGCCCGGTAGAACACCGGTTAAATACATTACTCCCATGGATTTCCCATATCAAAGAAATCGGATGTAATGCCCTTTATATCGGACCTCTCTTTGAATCGGTAGGCCATGGATATGAGACAACAGATTACAAAAAATTGGACAGCCGTTTAGGCGACAACAAAGATTTGGCAAATTTTGTGTCGGAATGCCACAAAGCCGGCATCAAAGTGATTTTTGACGGTGTATTTAACCACACAGGAAGAGATTTTTTCGCCTTTCAAGATATCAAGAAAAACCGGGAAAATTCCCCTTACCGTGACTGGTACTGCAATGTAAACTTTGGTGGAAATACAGAATACAACGACGGTTTTTCCTATGAAAACTGGGGGGGATACAATCTTTTGGTAAAATTAAACCAGAGAAATCCTGCGGTAAAGGACTATATCTGTGACGCCATCCGTTTCTGGGTCAGCGAATTTGACGTAGACGGTATCCGCTTAGACGCTGCAGACGTTTTGGATTTTGATTTTATGCAGGCACTGCGCCATCTGGCCAACGAGGTGAAACCGGATTTCTGGCTGATGGGAGAAGTTATTCACGGAGATTACAGCCGCTGGGTAAACGAGGGAACCCTCCACTCCGTCACCAACTATCAGCTTCACAAAGCGCTATACTCCGGCCACAACGACCACAACTATTTTGAGATTGCCCACACGGTGAAACGCCTTTACGAAATGGGAGGCAGCAGGCCCGACGGATTAAAACTTTACAACTTTGTGGACAACCATGATGTGGAGCGCATCTATACAAAATTAAACAACAAAGCCCACTTTGCCCCTGTACATATCTTAATGTACACACTGCCGGGCATCCCCTCCGTTTATTACGGCTCGGAATTTGCCATTGAGGGGAGAAAAGAAAAGTGGTCTGATGCATCCCTTCGTCCAGCCTTAAATCTCTCTGACTTTAAGGATGCGGTAAAGACAAATCCTTCCACGGAATTGATTGCCGCTTTGGGACATGCCAAACAAAAATCCAAAGCTTTAGCCTACGGGGATTACAGAGAGCTGATGCTGACCAACAGACAGTACGCTTTTTCCAGAAATTTTGAGGAGGATTCCGCTATTGTCACAGTAAACAACGACGATAACGACTTTACTATGACAGTGGCCGCCGGTAATTCCAGCACTTATGTAGGGGTTCTCTCCGGTGAAAAAGTTTCCGTTTCCGGCGGAACAATCACAGTGAAGGTAAAATCTAACTACGGAGAACTTTGGCTGCCGGAGGAAGTCGTTTCAAAATCCTCAGGGATTGCCCCGGTGAAACTCTCTGCTGCAGAAACTCCAAAGTCTGCTCCCGCAGAAAGCCCAGCGGCTGAAACTGCACACCCAGACCAAAAAGAAACTGCTGTGACAGATACTCCTAGCGCGCCCAGACAGGAAACTCCCAAGGCTCCTGCTCCTGTTACGCCCGACGATGCCGCCCACAATATGACAGATAAGGAAAAAGAAGCCTTTGAAAAAGGAAAAATTGCAGGGCTCCAGGAGGCGATTCTTGCAACTATGGAAAAGAACGGCCCCCTTACAGACCAGATGAGAAGGGATGTGGCCAACAACGTATACCATGATTCCTTAATTAACTGGGTTAAGAGTTTCCGTTAGAGCCTGACTGTCCAGGAATATTAAAAAAAATCTGCTGGCACTGGTTTATTCCAGTGACAGCAGATTTTCCAGTTGTTCCACCATAGAGCGGACACCTACCACGGTTTACAATTTCACTGACATTTTGCTCTGCCTCAACTTTTCCCTTTTCCTATTTTTTACTGATTTTTCTTCCATTTCTTTTAAACAATCCCCAACACCGTGAGTATCCAATAAATCAGCCCTAACAGCCAGCTTGTAAATATTCCAAACAGAATTACCGGCCCTGCGATGGTAAACACTTTACATCCAATTCCAAACACCTGTCCCTCCTTTTTAAATTCCACACAGGGGGCGGCCACGGAATTGGCAAATCCTGTAATTGGCACAAGTGCCCCTGCGCCCCCAAAGTTGGCAAGTTTGGGATATATATTGCAGCCTGTCAAGACAACGCTGGTTAATACAAGGGCAAGGCTGCACCAGCTCCCAGCGGTGTCCTTGTCAAGCCCCAGGCTTATGGCATAGTTTAAAATCCACTGGCCGATGATACAGATAATCCCCCCCAAGAGAAACGCCTTTGCCATATTTTTTGGCAGGGAATGGGTGGGGGTCACCTGTTTTACATATTCGTTATAGGCTTTCTGTTCCGCCTGCTTTTCTTCGTTTGTCGCTTTTTCTTTTTGCATAAAAATACCTCGCTTTCTTTTTCTTTCAAACAGTAAATCATTCTCTAAAAGGTGCTAACAGGACAGGTTTTTATAGAAATACCAAAAGGAACCTGCCAGTTTTCCTGCCGCCAAAGAAATAATCACCCAGGAAAGCCCTGTCTTTAAATTAAAGCGGCGGAATATAACCGGAAATACGTTTACAATTTCTGCCAATGCCATTAAAAGACAGCCCACCTGGATACCGCTGCATAACCCGTAAAGGGCAATAAACCAATGTCCCACAGGGAATCTTATCATGGGAAAGACTGCAAATATGGTTCCCCATATTCCCCCCAGAATAATCATATTTTCAAACCAGAGGGTGCGGGAGGCCAGATGGCTTTTCCCCACAAGCCTTGGAATTATTTTTAAAGATACTAGTAACGCAAAAGTTCCCCCTGCCACGGCCAGGCCGCTGGCAAGTCCCACAAAAGCTAAAAATGCATGGTTAATCCACATCCACCTCACACCCTCCTCTGCCGGAATTTTCAATAAAGGTTGTGTCTACATCCTGCTCATATTTCCGCAGCTGCACCTGGATAGGCGTTGGGTCCGGGGTAAGTTTTTTCTTTCCCACATGATTAAAAAACACCAAAATTCCCACAGTAACCCCAATGCAGTAGCTTATCTCAAGCTCTGTCATGCCGTTAGACTCAACCCCCGCAATCTGAAAATAAAACTTTTCAAAGAGTTCCGTAATCGCTATATCGTTATTAAAAGACATAATGGTAAAGGCCGCACCAAAAAATATCAATATACTTAAAAGGACTGTCTTGGCACATTCCATCACCTTGGAATTTTCCCCCTGCTTGTATTCCAGCACAAAATCTGCCTCACCTTCATTGCTGATTTCCGCATTGGGGTAATCTTTGTGAATCAGCTCCACAACTTTTAAAATAGAAAAAACTTTCCGCTGGACTTTCGGCAGTTTTTTTCCATTCACCGCTTTTTCCGGAAACTGAAAAAACTTTATCTGCCGTACCTGCCGCACCATGGCTTCATTGGAGCTTGTGACGGAAGCCACGTCCCCTATGGTAACGCTACTGTCCTTTACCATCACATTCTGGTCAATTTTAAGATAAATTGTCTCGTCATTTGCACTCATACGTTAATCCCTTCCTCACAGGTATTCCACACAAACACTCCGTCTTTCGGGTTAAGGTCTTTCTTTTCCACCGCCTGATAATAGAGTACTGTGGAAAGGATTGCAGCCAGTATTATCATCACAATACAAATTCTGTAGGTTTTCCGATTCACATTTCTCACATCCTTTTCTTTTTTTCTAGTATCTCTTTTTTTATATCATTTATACGAAATTCTTTTCAAATTACAGTAGAAAAAAAATAGAAATTTGCGTATAATGTTATACTATCTACAGAGGACAATTTTAAGGAGATTTTTATGTCATACAATAAAGAAATCTTAACTCTTGCCGTGGAAATCGGAGATGAACTTTTAAGAAACGGCGGGGAAATCTACCGGGTGGAGGACACGATTTTCCATATACTTAAGGCATTTGAAATAGAAAATTATGATGTGTACGTGCTCTCCAACGGTATTTTTGCCAGCGCAAACGAGGACAGCGACGAGAGCTGCAGTATTATACGCCATGTCCCCTTAGGGGATGTGCACCTGGGGAGGATTGCCGCAATCAACCAGCTATCCAGAGAAATTTCAGAAAAAAAGTGCGATTTGAAAACCGCCTGGGACAGGCTGGAACAATGCAGACACATCCCCATACCAGACCCAAAGACCCTGATTTTTTTTGGAGGATTGGGCTGTTCCTGCTATACTTATATTTTTGGGGGAAATTTTCTGGATGCCATTTTCGCCTTTCTCTTTGGCATGATACTGGAAATCTATTTGATTTATACAAGAAGAAAGAAAACTTCCAAATTTATCTCAAATATTGTGGGAAGCGCCTTTGTAACTTTTGCCAGCCTGCTGGTGCTGCACATAGGCCTTCCTGTGCTCCAGGATAAAATTGTCATCGGAGATATTATGCCCCTGGTGCCCGGCGTCGCCTTAACCACGTCCATCCGGGACCTTTTTAACGGAGATTATCTCTCCGGGGCTATCCATCTTTTGGATGCGCTTTTAACCGCCATGTGCATTGCCGTGGGGGTTGGCTCAATGATTATATTGTACCGTTATATTCCGGGAGGTGTACCCCTGTTATGATTTTTCAGATAATTGCCGCCACCGTTGCCGTGGCTTCCTTTTCCATTTTATTTTCCGTACCCAAAGACCAGTGTATCCTTGCAGCCTTAAACGGCGGCATCGCCTGGTTTTCCTATCTTTCCCTGTCCGAATTGGGAGCAGGCCCCGCCGTATCTTCCTTAGGCGCCACCCTGCTTCTCACCCTTTTGGCCAGGCTTTTTGCCCTGCACAGGAAACATCCGGTGACCATTTACCTTATGGCAGGGATTTTCCCTCTAGTCCCCGGCTCCGGCATTTATTATACTTCCTACTATTTTATTATGAGCGACATGGAATCCTTTGTGGCAAAGGGAACAGAAACTTTTAAAGTGGCGGGAGCCATTGCCCTTGGCATTATTTTTGGATTTGCCCTGCCTCAGAAATTTTTATTGTTCGCCCGGGGGAAAAATTCACGCTAAAACATCTCTTGAAATGTGACCAGGGTGACATTCCCCTGGTCCTTGGCAGCTTTTACACATGCATCCGAAAATCCCGTTTTGGAAAAGAGATACAGATATTTTTGCTGATAGAAAAGAAGGCTGCTACGCAAAACCAGCCTGTCAAGAACTTCTTTTTCCACTTCCTTATTTCGCCACTTACACTCACAGATAAGGGCATTTTTTCCGTCGGATGCAACGATATCTATTTCCTCCTGCTCTCTTGTGGAAGGGTTTGCCCCCCACCAACGGCCTAAACCGGTAAAAACAAACGGCAGCTTCCCCTGCCTGTTCATCTGCCACAGATACTGCCCGCAGACATCTTCAAACACCATGCCCATATACAAGGGAAACTTTTTTTCTATTATATCGTAAACAGTTTCCGCCATATCATTCTGAAGGGCAGATATATTTCCCGGCACAAACCGATACCAGAACCGGAAAAGATTATCACTGATTACATATAGGCTTTTTCTCCCTTCCTTTTCCCCATAAGGTGTTTCCCTTTGTATAAGACCCAATGCCATCAGCTTTTTTAAAACTGCAAAACAGGCACTTGTCTCCTCCCCTGACTTGGATGCAATTTCCGATAGTTTTGTACTGCCGCAGGCAATGGCAGAAATCACCGTATTATAAAGCGCCGCTTCCCTGACCTCCTGTTTCAATAGGTTTTGCGGCTCCTCAAAAAGATAGGAGTTGGTGTTTAACACATTCTGAATCACATTTTCCCTGACTGTCATTTTCCTGTCAAACTGTAAAAAGTACTGGGGCGTTCCCCCGCAGACACCATAAAGGTTCATGGCGTCAATTTTGTCATAATCTTTAAAATATTCCAGCGTCTCCCCGAAGGTAAATGGCTGGATTTTAAACTGTGCAGTCCTCCTGCCATAAAGAGGGCTTTCATAACCCAGTACCTGTTCTTCCATAAAGGACATGGACGAGCCGCATAGGATGAAAAAAAGCCTGGAATCCTGCTGGTACTTGTCAATCAAAGCCTGCAAAACAGAAGAAAGCGCAAGGTCGCACTTTGCTGCATAGGGATATTCATCTATCACGAAAACCAGTCTTCTCCCCATTGAGAGCTGGAAAATGTATTCTATTGCCTGGGCAAAACTCCCATAAACCGGAAAATTTTCCGTTTCACCTGGATTTTGAAAAGAATAAATGCTTTTACTTAAATTTTCTAAATTCTGTTTCCTGCTGCTTTCGATTGCCGTAAAAGCAATATGGGGTTTGTCCTTTATAAACTCATGAATCAAGGCCGTTTTTCCGATTCTCCTCCTGCCATAAATAACAGGCATTTGATATTTGTCTGTATTGTACAATTTCTCAAGACTTAACAATTCTTTTTTTCTTCCTATAAACATCCTGTCACCTTCTTTGCTTTATAATTATAATCAGTTAAATACAATTTACTACTTTATAATTTGCTAATTTATAATTTACTAATTTATAATTTACTAATTTACAATTTAGTAAATTTTATCACAAAAAAATCTGCCTGCCAAGTAAATCCTCCAAAAAAAATGAGCCGAACCTCGGCCCATTTTTTATACAAACATAACTTTTCTATTTTAAATCATTACGGCTGTTTTCCGATATAAGCAAGAATTCCGCCGTCCACATACAGGATATGTCCGTTCACTGCATTGGAGGCGTCCGATGCAAGGAATACTGCCGGCCCCTGTAACTCCTCTGCATTTAACCATCTTCCCGCAGGGGTTCTGGAACAGATAAAGGCATCAAAGGGATGTCTGCTCCCGTCCTCCTGTTTTTCCCTTAAAGGAGCAGTCTGGGGCGTAGCGATATAGCCGGGCCCAATTCCGTTGCACTGAATATTGTACTGACCATATTCCGCACAGATATTTCTGGTAAGCATCTTTAAACCGCCCTTTGCCGCCGCATAGGCGGAAACTGTCTCACGTCCTAATTCGCTCATCATAGAGCAGATATTTATAATCTTTCCGTGGCCCTTTTTCATCATCCCCGGAATCACTGCTTTTGACACAATAAAAGGAGCATTTAAGTCCACGTCAATCACCTGGCGGAAATCCTCTGCCTTCATCTCCGTCATAGGGATACGTTTGATAATTCCGGCATTGTTTACCAGAATATCCACTACCCCTACCTCATGATTGATTTTCTCCACCGTCGCCTGCACCTGCTCTTCATCTGTCACATCGCACACATATCCGTGGGCTTTGATTCCCTTTTCTTCGTATGCCGTAAGGCCCTTATCCACTAACTCCTGATTAATATCATTAAATACAATCACAGCCCCTGCCTCCGCATAGGCGGATGCGATTGCAAAACCGATTCCGTAAGACGCCCCCGTTACCCAGGCTATTTTCCCCTGCAAGGAATAATTGTCAATAAATGCCATTCCCTTTACCTCCTAATATAATTTCTATCTAATATCCCCCATAGCAACGCCGTCCATATCATCAAATGCCTGATTCTCCCCGCACATGCCCCAGATAAAGGTATATGCCTGGGTGCCGCTTCCCGCATGGATAGACCAGCTTGGAGAAATCACTGCCTCCTCGTTGCGCATGACAATATGCCTTGTCTCTGCAGGCTCTCCCATATAATGCATCACCACGGCATCTCTTGGCATTTCAAAATACAGATAAACTTCCATTCTTCTGTCATGGGTGTGGCAGGGCATGGTGTTCCATACACTTCCCGGTTTCAAAGCCGTCATTCCCATCACAAGCTGGCAGCTCTCTACCTGTCCCGGCAGGATATATTTGTTTATCACTCTGTGGTTAGACTCCTCTAAACATCCCAGCTCCACTTTGTTCTCATCTTTGATAATCACTACATCCTCCGCCGGTGTACCTTCCATTTTTATTAAAACAGTGGGGTAAGATGTGTGGGCGGGAACGCTGTTGAGATAAAACTTGGCAGGATTATTCTTATCTGCACTCTTAAATACGATATCCTTTGCCCCCATACCTATGTACATGCCGTCCTTAAAGTCAAGTTCATACTCTTTTCCGTCCACGGAGATCATCCCTTTCGCCCCGATGTTGATTACCCCCATCTCTCTTCTCTGTAAAAAATACTCTGCCCGAATTTCCTCCCCGGCAGTTAAAGCAAGGGGCTCCACCGGCACCGCTGCCCCGGTGATAATACGGTCGATATGACTGTACACTAACTTGATTTCCCCTGGTACAAAGAGGTTTTGAATTAAAAACTCTTCCCGAAGCCGCTCTGTAGTGTAATGCTTTACATCCCTTGGGGAAGATGCTGTTCTAAGTTCCATGGCAATTCATCTCCTTTTCTTATTCTGAAACAAGTATAGCATACTGTATTTTCAATTTCTTGTAATTACTTTACTCAAATAAGGAATAATATGAACAAATACAGCACCAAACTCCATCAGGCTCTCAGAATAATTTTTTTACGGGGCATCCGGGGATTCCCAAGCCTTATCGCTATCCTCTCCAAACTCCCCAAACAGAACGTTTTTAATCCTCTTTGCCACAGGAAGCCATCCGGAATCTGTGCGCTGGGTCATAAAAATAATGCTCATCTGCTCTCTTGGGCTGTTGCAGAAAAACGTACCCATCCAGCCGTCCCACCCGTACTCTCCCACGGTGCCCAAAACTGAGGCCATCCCCGGATTTTCCATAATCCGCATGAGATTGCCGTAATTGTACCCCGGATAATCCACGCCCCAGCCCAGGTTCTTTTTCTGAGTCTCATTTAATTTGGGAGAAGTCATAAAGGAAACTGTCCGCTCTTTTAAAATCCGTCTGCCTTTATAGACGCCCTTTCCAAGAAGCATATCTGTATAATGGCTGTAATCATCTATAGTAGAACAAAGCCCTGCCCCGCCGGATTCAAAGGCAGGCTTTTTGTCCATAGTATGCATCACTCCCAGATAGTTTCCCGTATAAAATTCAAAACCGATATCCGTCCTCTTATAACTCCTTGTCAGGCGTTTTAATTTTTCCGGCTCCACAAAAAATCCTGTATCCTCCATCTCCAGGGGATCAAAGAATTCCTTCTGTAAAAATTCCCCAAAGGGCATTCCTGAGACAATTTCCACAATAGCTCCAAGGACATCTGCGGAAGTGCCGTAATTCCAGGACTCCCCGGGAGCAAAATTTAACACTCCAAGGCCAAACAGGTTTGCCGCCTCCACTGTTGTGAGGGGATGGTCCGTATACAGCCGCTTGTCAATTTCATCAAAGACTTTCTTTGCATCTTTTCCTGCCCTTCCCGGAAAATCTCCGTACACCAGGCCGGAAGTCATATTCATCAAATCCCGGATAGTCACTTCACGGGGGGTTTTCTGAATTTTTTCATCCGTTAAGGCCCAGGGCATAATAAATCCCTGAAGGTATTTTGATATCTCATCCGAATACAAAAGTTTTCCCTGCTCCATTAACTTCATCACCGCCCCTGAGGTGATGGGCTTTGTGAGGGAATAGAGCCTGAAAATGGCATCCCGCTCCACCCCCTGTCCCAGATAAAAAAGCTCTTTTCCCTCTTTCCGCACTAAAAGGCTTCCAAATGGAATCTCACCCCAGGTAACGGCGTCATTTATAAGGCCTTCCAGTTCCTTTTCTATCTCCTGATTCATATTTTTTCTCCTTTTTCTCTTTTTCTTTTACCTTGCAAATCTTGAACTTTTCCGCTATACTCTTATCAAAACACCCAAGGAGGACTGCGCCATGATAGAACTAAATTCCTGCAAAACTGCAATGGAAGCAGCCGCCAGAGAGCGGTATTTTGCTGTCGCCCATCTCTATAAGGATGAAAAAGCCATGGATATGCATATCCATGACTGCTATGAAGTGTATTACTCCATATCCGGCGGCAAGCAGTTTCTGATTGACAACAAACTCTACTCCATCGAACCTGGAAATATTTTTGTGATAAACCAGTACGAGAGCCATTATCTGACCCAGATTGACCAGGCGGTGCATGAGCGCATTATCCTCAGCATACATCCCGACTTTATCAAAAACATGTCCACAGAACAGACTGACCTGGAATACTGTTTCACAAAGCGCCCTGCCGGTTTTTCCCACAAACTACAGCTGACAAAAGAGCAGCAGAAACGTTTTTTATTCTATATAAATAAAATAACATCCTCCAATGACTATGGCAGCGACCTAATCGAACGCTGCGTGTTCTGCGAGCTGTTTATTATGATAAACAGCATCTGCCGTTTCAGGGAGGAAAAACCATGGGAGGAATCCAGCGTCACATACAATGCCCAGGTGGATGAAATATTGTCCTATATCAACAATAATATCCATGAGACCATTTCCATTGCAGACCTCGCCTCCCGTTTTTTTATCAGTGAATCCTACATATGCAGGATTTTTAAAGCCACCACAGGAACCACGATCAACAAATATATCACAGCAAGACGTATTTCCATAGCCAAATCCCTTTTGGCTGAGGGAATCGGGGTAACGGAGGTGTGCGAACAGTGCGGTTTTAACGATTACAGCAATTTTTTAAAATCATTCTCAAAGTCCGTGGGCATCTCACCCAAAAAATATGCTCAGATCTGCCATCAGTAGGCTGGCCCCGTCAGCCTCTTTCTTTGCGGAACTTTTTATTTTCATACATTTTTTTATCGGCACGCTCCCTGCACTTTTCTATATCTGCGTCCTGATATTTGTCAAAATACGCATGGCCATGGGCAATTTGCAGGGGAATCCCTGCCTCCTTGGGGGTATATTCCTTTTCCATTTCCTCCATCTTGGCAAACTTTTCTTCCATTTCCCCGGAACCAATCAGCCCGTCTACAATCACGCAGAACTCATCCCCGCCGATGCGGTAGCACTTCCCCTGCCCCTCAAAAACTTTGGCAATAATCTGAGCGGCACTGCGGATATAAAGGTCCCCCATGGCGTGGCCCAAAGTATCGTTACACTTTTTCAGATAATTTAAGTCAAAGGTAAGGATAGTTGTTCCGTCCGGCCTGGGATGGTCCTTCACCCATTTGTTATATGTATTCCGATTGTAAAGCCCGGTGAGATTATCCAAATCCGCTAACTCCACTAAAAGCTCTGCCTGGTGTCCCTGGTCCAACAGTTTTAAAGTGTCCCTTGCCGCCTGGAATCCCACCAGAATAATATAAAATAAAAGCCCTATCCTTCCGATTACATCAATGCCTCCTGCTTTGATATAAAAGGCTGATAAATCCAATACACAGGTGACTGCCAGGATCAAAAGCCCTGCCATGTTCACCCATACCCGGGAATCAAAACCAATTTCCCGTATATGTGTGCGCAGTGCATACACCATATAACAGAGGGCCGCAACCAAAAGCAAATGGGTGGTTGTAGCTGTCTGTTTGTGGGCCAGAATCCCCGAGAGATGCAGAATCACACAGCAGACGCTGTTGACAAAAGAGAACATGCAAAGCCCGTTGGAAATCTTTCTCTCCTCCACCTCCAGAAAATCCCGGGCAAAAAGGATAAAGGGAACCGGGAGAAGCATAACCAAAAGATATCCCATATCGGAAGCCGCCGGCCGGTTTGCAATGGTCATCTGGAAAATAGCGGTCTCACCAAAGGACCACAATCCCATTAATATGGAAAACAGCCCAAAATACAACAGGCCGTTTCCTGCTTTCAACCTTTTTTTCAGAGTAACCCAATAGGCAAAGAGTACGATTCCAATGGCCACATCCATAATGCTCACCATAACATTTCCAAAATCTTCCCTCACCTGTTCCATAAAGATTTTAAAAGCGTTTCCTTTATAAAAGTGAAGCTGATATTCCCTGACCTGGGGAAATAAGGCCTGGACCCGCACCCTTAAAAAACTTGCCTTTTGCTCCATCTGTACAAAATTCCAATGGAATCCCGTTGTCCTGTCAAAGATATGATTTCCCCTTTTTAACTGATAAAGAAGGTGGTCTCCCTGGTACACCTCCACATTCTGATGGCTGCTGTAAAAAAACAGGCAGTCCGCCTCCCCAAACACCCTCACATCTGTAAAATAAAAATCCCTGGTATCCTGGTCAATAATTTCCACCCGTTCCGGACGCAGCTCCTGCCGGTCCACAACCGTCCTCACATCATACGCTACGCCGTCATTTGCAAAAGTGTATTCCAGTGCAATTAGCAGCACTGCAAGAATCAACAGTATAATATAAGCATAGGTTATCTTTTTATCCAATCTCTTGCCAGAATTAGAAGTTTCCATCGAACAATCTCCCGCTTTTCTCCCCAAAAATCTAATGTCATATTCTATCTCTTGCTTTTTCCTGGAATAATCCAAAATTATCATACCATATCTTGTTAATATTTGTCCAGTGCTGTGTCAGCTTATGCGAAGCACTCGAAATACAGCAATCAAAATCTGTTTTTGAACCTCCGGAAGATGTTCCAAATCTATGGTATCCCCCGAGAATTCC
Organism: uncultured Roseburia sp.; assembly: GCA_947174805.1. GTDB lineage: Bacteria > Bacillota > Clostridia > Lachnospirales > Lachnospiraceae > Roseburia_B. Next base: position 25,050 of record CAMWKH010000031.1, read on the forward strand.
TCCAGCTCTGCCCCGGGAGTCAAAGATACCTCCCCCTCAATCCGAACATCCTTCCCCTTGATTTCCGCCGACCGGATATCTGCATGGAAACCATTCTCTTTCAGCTCTCCCCGCAGGGAAAATCGTGACCCTTCACTGTTTTTAATTCCAATAGAAATGGGAAAACCATCCCCCTTCTGCTCCCCTTTTACCGTGAGATATAATTCCCCTTCCTTTACAAACATAATTTTGCTATCCCTGTTTTTTCCTCCCAGAAAACGCAGTTCCCATATGTCTCCCTGGGAATTCACCCGCACAGCCGCCAATCTATTGCGATATAGATACACATACATCTCCTCCGGGATAAACCCGGCATCCTCCCTCTGGATGCCGCCGGAGATATCCAGGGAAAAACCTCTGCAGGAAACCTCTTTCCCGTCAATCTCATATTTTTCCGACTTGGCCCTCTCCACGGAGACGTCCTTTAAAATTCCAGCAAAATCCTTTGAAGAAAAGGTAATCTCCTGGTTTTTTTTCCAGCGGAACCCGGAGAGTTTTTTCAAAAACTGATCCACCCCCTCTGCATTCCTCTTTCCCAAAAGCTTATCAAAAAAAGGCGTCTCCTCCGTTAGGCTATGGGTATAAATCATATCCCCCGTCACAGGTATCTGAAGTCTCAAAATATCCTCCGACAAAATCCCCTGCACATCAACCGATGTGCCCAAAACCCCTGTGCGGAAAGATATCCCCGTCTCCTCACCGGCAAATGCCAGGTTCAGGGTTCCTGCCGCCGCACCGGAATGCCATTTTACGCCAACAGATATACCATCCTGTTTTAAAAATTGGGATTCCTGTAACACAGGAATCCATTCTGAATCCTTGTATGTGCCCGCCGCCGCTAAGACAACTTGGCTTTTGGGCTGAAAAAGGAACCACAAAACTCCTGCCGTCAATGCGAAAAGCAGCAGGAATCCTGCTGCTGCCGCTTTATATTTTTTTCCGTGAAATGTCATATTAGATTTCTCCCAACAACTTCTCCACACTTGCAAGTTTTACGCACACCACAAAAATATTTGCCGCGATTGCCAAATCCTCCAGGTCAGGGTAGGTGGGGGCAATACGGATAATGCAGTCTTTTGGGTCTTTTCCGTAGGGGAAGGGCGCCCCTGCAGGAGTCATAACCACCCCGGCTTTTTTTGCCTTGGACACAATCGCTTTTGCACATCCCTCCAAAGCTTCATAGCAGATAAAGTATCCTCCTTTTGGGGAATACCACATTCCCACGCCCAGATCCTTTAACTCTTCTTCAAATTTATTTAACACAAGTTCAAATTTGGGACGTAAGATTTCCGCATGTTTTTTCATATGCTCTGTCATACCGTAAATATCTTTAAAAAACCGCACATGACGAAGCTGATTTACCTTGTCATGGCCGATGGTCTGTACCTGTAACTGCTTTTTCAGCTCCTCCAGGTTATTGGCGGATGTGGCAACTGCCGCAATCCCGGACCCCGGGAAACTGATTTTTGATGTGGAACAGAATTTGTAAACCAAATCCGGATTCCCCACACGTTTACATTCCGCAAGAATCTCAATCAGGCTGTCCTGGTCAATATCATAAAGATGGTGCACCCCATAGGCATTGTCCCAGTAGATACGGAAATCACTTGCGGCAGGTTTTAACCTGGCAAATCTGCGGACAGTTTCATCGGAATAAGTGATTCCCTGGGGGTTGGAGTATTTGGGCACACACCAGATTCCCTTGATGGCATCATCTTTTGATACCAAATCCTCCACCAGATCCATATCCGGGCCTGTCTCAAGCATTGGAATATTAATCATCTCAATGCCAAAGTGCTCTGTAATGGCAAAGTGCCTGTCATACCCCGGCACAGGACATAAAAATTTCACTTTATCCAGTTTGCACCAGGGCGTGCTCCCCATAACGCCGTGAGTCATAGAATGGGACACAATATCGTACATGGTATTTAAACTAGAATTTCCATAGATTATAATGTTATCGGGATTACATTCAATCATATCCCCAATCAGCACTTTCGCCTCCTGGATTCCTCCTAACACCCCGTAATTTCGGCAGTCGGTTCCGTCCTCACAGGCCAAATCCATACTGCTGCTTAACACATCCATCATTCCCATGGATAAATCCAGCTGATCTGCGGAGGGCTTTCCTCTGGACATATCCAGCTGAAGTCCTCTCTTCTGGTACTTTTTGTACTCAGCCTCAAGCACTTTCTTTTCCTGAAGCAATTCTTCATTTGTCATTTCCTGATATGATTTCATCTTTACTCCTCCTGACTTTGTATAGAAAAACTTATTGTAAACTGTTTAAATAGGATAAAATTTCTGCCTCGTAGCCGTTATCCGTGGGCTCGTAAAACTTCTCCCCTGTTAGGCCGTCAGGCAGGTACTGCTGTTTCACATAATGCCTGGGATAATCGTGCGCATAAAGATATCCCTGGCCATGCCCCAGCTTTCCCGCAGATTTATAGTGTGAATCCTGCAAATGAACCGGAATGGGAGCCGTCTTTGTCTCCGCCACCGCAGACATTGCCTTATCAATGGCCAAAATAGCAGAATTACTTTTGGGGGCGGAAGCCACATAGGAAACTGCCTGGCAGAGAGGAATCCTTGCCTCCGGCATTCCAAGGCGCTCCACGGCCTGGGCGGCGGCCACAGCCACCACAAGAGCCTGGGGATCCGCATTTCCCACATCCTCCGCAGCGCAGATCATAATCCGCCTGGCGATAAATTTAATATCCTCCCCCGCATAGAGCATCCTTGCCAGATAGTAAACCGCCGCATCCGGGTCTGAGCCCCGCATACTTTTTATAAATGCGGAGATGGTGTCATAGTGGCTGTCCCCGTCCTTATCATATTTTACCACCCTTTTTTGAATACATTCCTCCGCCACAGAAAGGGTGATGTGGATCTTTCCATCCTCGCCGGGGTCTGTGGTTAAAACCCCAAGCTCAATGGCATTTAACGCCGCCCTGGCATCTCCGTTGCTGATATCCGAGAGAAATTCCAGCGCCTCGTCCTCAATGCAGGCATTGTACACCCCCATACCCTTTTTCTCATCGTTTACCGCCCGAAGGATAAGCGTTTTAATATCCTCCTTGGACAAGGACTTTAATTCAAAGATAATAGAGCGGGAAATCAAAGCCCCGTTTACCTCAAAATAGGGATTCTCCGTGGTAGCGCCGATTAAAATCACCGTACCGTCCTCCACATAGGGGAGAAGGAAATCCTGCTGTCCTTTGTTAAACCGATGAATCTCATCAATAAAAAGAATCGTTTTCCTGCCGTACATGCCCTGATTGTTTTTTGCCTCCGCCACCACTGCCTCCATATCTTTTTTTCCTGCGGAAGTGGCGTTTATCTGCTTAAATTCTGCGCTGGTGGTATTTGCAATCACTCTGGCTAATGTGGTTTTTCCCGTCCCAGGGGGCCCGTAAAATAATATGGAAGACAGCTTGTCCGCTTTAATCGCGCGGTAAAGCAGCTTATCTTTTCCGATAATATGCTGCTGTCCCACAACCTCCTCCAAGGCCGAAGGCCGAAGCCTTGAGGCTAACGGCGATTCTTTTTCTTTATTCTGTTCCCTCATGTAATCAAACAAATCCATGTTTTCTTCTCCTGGCGCTTATCCTAATTATGTATTTTACTACAATGTTTCCAGGTGCGTCAATGCGTCAGTCAAATAAAATCTCATCCACAGTGACAAATTGATAGCCTTCCTCTTTCAATTTGTCTATAATGGCAAATGCCGCCGCAATAGAAGTGTCATACTGGTCATGAAGAAGGATAATCGAATTTTCCTCCGCCTGGGTCAGCACAGTTTCCACAACTTTTCCCGCATCACTGCTGCACCAGTCCCTGGGGTCAATGTCCCACAATACAGGAAACATATTTAACTCCCTCTCAAACTCTTTATCCCAGCTCCCGTAGGGGGGCCTTACATATAAAGTGTCTTCCCCTGTGATACTCCTTATGGTTTCGCTGTTTTTTTTCAGTTCTTCCTTAAATACCTCCCGGTTGGAATCATTTAACTGAATGTGGTTGTACGTATGATTTCCAATGAGATGTCCGTCCTTTTTCATCTCCTGTATAAGCTCCGGATGCTCCGCTGCATTTTTCCCAATCACAAAAAAAGTAGCTTTTACATTCCGCTCCCTAAGCCCCTGCAAAAGGCCGGGGGTATACGTCAAATTGGGGCCGTCGTCAAATGTAATCGCTATCTTTTTGTCTTCCAATTCAAAATAATTTGTATCTTCCTGTATCTCCATAGGTTCCTCCGTGTCCTCCTGGGATTTTTGTATCTGCTCTGTCTGCATTGCCGGTACATTTTCCCCTTCCCGTTCCAAATAGGAAGATACCATTTGTAACATATTCTTTTCCGCCCATAAACCGGCCAGCACGAAAATTATCACCACATCTAACGCCGCAAGGAAATTTTTTAAATTTTTCATTTATGACCAGCCATATAAAATGCTTGCTATATTATATGCAGGGGTAAGAACAGAAATTAATACTTTGGGTGCCAGAGGGATGTATATTTTTAGAAATTGCAATTCCATACTGCCGCCGTTCTAGTGAACTTACAGCCGTTAATAATGATATCTGCCTTTTGCCAGTAAAGATAATCTTCCCAAGGATTTTCTGTGGCATAAGCGCAACATTTCCATCATTTTTTCTCTGGAAATCCCACAGGCACCAGCTTTTTTTAAAATCCCAGGGCCTGACCAATGAGAATCACTTCAAATTCGCCTGATGTTGGCTTTTCCCATAAAACAGAAAGACCCCTGCAGATTCTGTCAGGGCTTTTACAGTGGTAACATTTTTCTCCTTTTTCAGCACAGGGGGTATTTATCCCAAGCCTTTTCGCATTTAAGGGAGCTGCTGTATTCCTGGCGCGGTACAAAGCCCTCTCATAATCTTTTTCTATTTTATTCTCCCCAAGGATAAGATAAACTTTCTCATGGCCGTAAAAAATGGAAGCTACCCGGTTGCAGTTCCCGTCAATATTTATAATCTCTCCTGTCTCGGCCAGTCCGTTTACAGAGGACAGGTACACCTTTGCAATGGCCGCCGCCTGTTTTACTTCCCCCCCTGTCTTCCCCTCCGGTATCCGCCAGTGCCAAAACACCTCATTGTGGCTCTGAAGGGCTTCATATAATCCCATTTGTTCCAATGTGACGGAGCCCCCAAAACCAACGGTCTGATGATTGATTTGCCCATCCAGATACTTCACCGCTTCCTCCTGATTTTCAAAAATGGTTACCTGAAATCCCCTGTCTTTTAAATTTTTTTCTACTGTAGTAAAATCCATCTGCAATCTCCCTTTTGGTGTTATATATTAATTTATTTTACCATATCTCGATTTTCCAGTGTCCTCGCCTTTGTCATCTGTACCACCCTCACTTTCATTTTCTGCATTGGTAATAGTGGATTGTCTGTTAAGATAATCCCTGCCTAAAGGCAAACAATATTCCGTTTTTTTGTGTATTTTCTCAGAAAATTAAAATGACAGATTTCTGTGATTCGTATTTAAATATTGAGAATAGTAATCACATACTGCAAGATTTTTGCACATCAAACTTCCAATCACGAATCTTTTGGACTATTTCCCTCTGTTCGGTGCTGACTGCTCTCAGCTTGCAGCAGCTAACGTATAATTTTGGAAAAGATTGTCCCGCCGCCTTTATTTTGAGCTCTTAATCAGCCTGATAAATCGACATTAATCAAGCTTTATTTATAGCAACAAAGCAAGCTCAATTTCATCCTCATCTTCATTTCCGGTTTCCTTAAAACCAAATTTATAATATAGTTGCAGTGCAATAGAGTTATCTTTATTGCACGTTAAAGCTACTTTGTTAGATTGACCAAATGGTTTGGATGCAATATAATCCAGACATTTTCTTAAAGCAAGTTCTCCAAATCCTTGATGCTGATATGCAATATCAATCATCATATGCCAAATATTATACTCTGCAAGGTCATAATCATATATCACCATCACATAACCAACCATTGTATCATCATTGAATATTCCAAAAGGAATGCATTGCTTATAATATACATATGCTTGTGCTAAACTCCTGATTGGATTTGAAACAAATTGCTCTTGCTCCTCAGCTAACTTTAGGTCAAATGCTTGTATAAAGTTATTCTCATCAATTCTCGCTAATTCAATATTACTCATAATTCCTCCTATTTGTTATGGAGGGATTATAGCATGTAATCTCCCTCCAAATTTAATGTTACAATCGTCATAAGATGATAGTTTCTTTTCATAATGAACATCCCCTTTCGGTTAGTCTACTGCCCCAAGTATAACATATCTCCCCGACTAGAACAATCCCCGTCCTATGTCCGTTCCATTCTAACGGCAAACCCCTCTGCACTACTGCGGCAGCTTCCGGTAAGTTTTTATATTCAGTTGCAATCTGGAACCGAATGCTGTATAACATATCAGACTGATATATTATACAAACTTAAAGGAGGGTATCACTTTGAAAAGACAACAAATAAGAAAACTATTGCTTATCGTTTCATTGCTTCTGTTTCCTGTCACGTTATACTATTTCAGCCCCGCCTTAATCATAAATGCAGGGTTGAACGGAATAATCAACGGGAGTTTCATAGTTTTTGTTTTAATGTTTTTGATGTCTATTCCTTTCGGGAGATTATTTTGTTCCTATTTTTGTCCGGCGGGAGGATTACAGGAATGTGCTTTTGCTGTCAATGAAAAAACCCCAAAGCAAGGGTGGCGAAACTACATTAAATTCGCAATATGGCTTATTTGGTTAATCATAGTCGGAGTGTGCTATTTTCATAATGGGGAAAATATTGCAATAGATTTTTTCTTTGAAACAGAAAATGGTATCTCCGTTTCTTCCGTTCAAAGTTATATTATCTATTATGGGATTGTTTGTTTGATATTTATTCCCTCTATTCTATTTGGCAAACGGATATTTTGTCATTACTTTTGCTGGATGGCTCCATTTATGATATTGGGAACAAAATTTCGTAGGATTTTACATCTGCCGGGAATACATATTAAAGCAATAAAAAAGGAAAATTGTGTATCTTGTGGAAAATGCAACAATGTCTGTCCTATGGGGATTGACGTAATGAGTGAAATAAAACATGAGAAAATTAACAGTCACGAATGTATCCAATGTGGAACTTGTATAGATAATTGTCCTAAAAGCGTCTTGACTTATGGACTAATTGAAAGAAAGGGAGATAGAAATGGCAAATGAAAAAAAGATTGACTGTGTGATTTTAGGTTTGCTAAGCCATGAGGAATTAACGGGATATGAAATCAAAAAACGAATGGATACCACTCTCAAATATTTTTGGAGTGCGAGCTATGGCAGTATATACCCCGCCTTAAATGATTTGGTTCATCGTGGTCTGGCTACGAAAAGGGAGGATACAAGCAGCAAACGAAATAAGCAGATTTATAACATAACTGAAAATGGACGAGATTATTTGAAAAAATGGCTTTCACTGCCTATTGAAAAGGACGAGCTTCGATACGAGACATTGTTAAAACTATTTTTTGGAAGTGAAAAGGGTGAAGAACAGGCACTCATTCATATCGAAGCCTTTGAAAAGAGAATTAAAGAAGAACTGCCATATCTTTTACACGCAGAAACAATTTTAAATGAAAGTTTGAATGAAGATACTGCACACAAATATTATCTGCTTACGGTAGAGTTTGGAATAAAAACCTATCAGACGTATTTGGAATGGTGTAAAGAAGCAAAAAAACTTTTAGCGGGAGGACAATAGTATGTTTGGAAATTGGGGTTTTTCTTATATCGGATTACTTTTTTTATTGATGTTATTTATTCCCAATATAATATGGTCAAAGGGAAAGCCACAAGGGTACACGGCTGAAAAAGAAAACAAAACCTTACTATTCTTTGAAAGATTGGGTGAAACATTGACTTGCTGCTGTTCGCTGGCATTTTCCGATTTTAATATACATGAATGGACCCTATGGTCTTTATGGCTGATTGCAGCTTTCGTTTTAATGATAATGTATGAAGCATGGTGGGTGCGTTATTTTCGGAGTGAACGCAAATTATCAGACTTTTACAGCAGCTTTTTAGGTGTCCCCCTTGCCGGGGCAACACTGCCGGTTATTGCTTTTTTCATGTTGGGAATGTATGGAAAAGTTGTATGTATGTTAATAGCAGCGCTTATTTTAGGAATCGGTCATATAGGCATACACATTCAGCACAAAAAAAGTATTGATATTGAGAATTAGAAAAAGCGTGAAACCAGATAAGGATAAAAAATATATTTAAAGTAGATGATACAAAGCCGAGGAGAAAAGGAGTAGGATTTTTTGCTCGGATGGTAAAGTTCTTCCAAAATGTGATAGAAGATTATCTACCGATATGTTATAATGCCTGTGTTGTCCAACCTACACCCGGCAACGGGAGGGGGTGTTTGCATGGAGTTATTCTTCACATTTCTTGTGACTGTCGCGGCAGGTGTGGTTTGCCACCTCATCAGCAAATGGCTAGACAGGCACGACAAAGGCAGCAAATAGCCTAGTGGACGCTTTGCCACTATAAAAAGAAAAGAAGAATCCCTCGACTGTACGCCATTACAGTCGGGGGATTCGTTCTTTGCCTACATGGAATTCTCCACATTTCTTTGCCTATTGGCATTATAGCATATGCAAATTTTAATTGCAAGATACATTTCTTTTTCGTTTGTGTCAAGTAATCGTTGGCAAGTTACCATTCTTTTTTCTTTGTGATATGTT
>CAMWKH010000032.1 GCA_947174805.1 uncultured Roseburia sp.
AAAGACATTGCCTCAGAAGCTGAAAATGTATCTGGAAAATGAAGAGAAACGGCATGGAATAGCAGAACGAGGATGGAGAAAGGCCTGCTGTAATGAAACATGGGATGCAAGGGAAAGGATATTGGAGGAGGTTCTTTTATGAAAAAGATCAGTGTGATTATTCCCTGTTTTAATGTGGCGAAATGGTTGCCGCAGTGTTTTTTAAGTTTGGTCCAGCAGACTATTGGCATACACAATTTGGAATTAATATTTGTAAATGATGCTTCTACGGATGATGGTGCTACATGGGAACTTTTGAAGGAAATGGAGCAGGCTTATCCAGAAGATGTGTTGATTATTGATCTCCCTGAGAACAGGCATCAGGGCGGAGCCAGAAATGAGGGGCTTAAATATGCTACAGGAGAATATATATCTTTTGTGGATGCCGATGATTGGGTAGAGATTGATTTATATGAAAAGGTGTATGGAAAAGCAAAGGCAGGAGAGGCAGAAATTGTACAGTTTGGGCAGTACCTATATATGGATGAAATCGTAAGAAAAACAGATTCTTCTGTGCCAGATAAAATCATTCATATTACAAATCCGGAGGAAAGAAAAAAATGGCTGGTATTCGGAGAGCTTCACTGTGGATGTTGGAATAAGATATACAAGCGAGAATTGATTGAGCAGGCAAATGTTCAGTTTGCAGAGCATGTAATATACGAGGAACCGCTCTTTGTTTATCCATTGTATTTTTATGTATCCCGTATGGTAATAATGCAAGAACCATTATATTATCATAGACTGAATGCCAGCGGAACTATGTACAGTAAAATGCAGAAAGAAAAGACATTGATGGAGCATGCCCAGGTTCAGTTGGCGGTGTGGAAATTTATGAAAAATACAGAATTTTTTCACGCCTATTATGAAGAAATAAAATTGTACTTTTTACATAGTTATTTATACGAGGTGTTGTTTATTGCAAAATCACGGGGATTTTATATATCGTTAGAAATGTTTCTTAGGCTTGTAGATGTGGTAAAGACAGAGATAGATGATTATGACGAGTCACCTTACGCCAAAGATATACCGGAAAAAATGATATTATATAAAACCATTAGAAATGGCGATTTTACAGAAGATGATTTGCAGAACTATATGAATTCTGTTTTGAGATAGTAAAATGTTATTTAAAAGATAAGGAGATAACAGAATGGGTAGAATCAATATAGCCATTGCATTAAATAAAAAAGTATTGCGTCCGGCATATGTAATGATACGTTCTCTTGTAAAAAATAATAATTCACATCAATTATATGTTTATGTTTTGCATAGTGAATTAGATGAGACAGATCGCCTTTTGTTGCAGGATGCATTGTTGAGAGATACAAAAGGAAATCAGATGAAATTTATAGACATTAATATTACAACAATCTCTGAATTGCCTCATATGTACTGGCCGTTGGAAATATATTTCCGGCTTATGCTTCCGGAATTGTTGGGAGGAGAAATCGACAGGATTTTATATTTAGATACGGACGTTATTGTAAATAAAGATATATCAGACTTTTATAATACTGATTTTGCAGATAATCTATTAGTAGCAGCAAAAGATGCAGGATTTGATGAGCGGGTAGCCATGGATACCCCAGAAGCACACGTTTGGAATGGTTTTTTTAGAAAATTTGTTGAGGATGGAATGATATATTTTTGTTCAGGAGTTTTATTGATGAATCTCTCTGGGCTAAAGCAAGAATTTTCTTTTCAAAAGTATATAGATACTTTTTGTCTTATTTCTGACAAGGTTGCGTTTCCAGATCAGGATTTACTGAATTATATGCATTATAAGCAGACAAAAATTGTGGATGAAAGAAAATTTGGGTTATTGGTGGATAAAGCGCATGAAATGGGAATGACGTATGAAGATGTATGTTCTAATGTTTCTATTCTTCATTTTGCAGGAAACTCAAAACCATGGTTGGTGAATTTAATTCAGTATGATATTGGTAAAGTCTGGTGGGAATATGCCAAGGATTCCCCGTTTTACTGGGAACTATTGGAAACTGTGTTTTATGATAGTATGGAAAGCAGCATTGTGGAAGATAAGTTACAGGAGCTTATGATAGAAAATTCTGAGTTAAAAGAACTGCTGAATAGGTGTCAAACAATTATTCGAAAATTTTCGGCTAATGCATAAGATATCTATTGCCTTAAAAGATAAATGATGACTTTGAAGGAGGGGGGGAAATATAATGGACAGAATAAATGTAGCCATTGCACTGAACCGAAATGTATTGTATCCTGCATATGTTATGATACGTTCTTTGGTTAGAAATAACAATTCTTATCCAATATATTTATATGTTTTGCATAGTGAACTTAACGCAGAAGACTTCAAATTTTTGCAGGATGCATTAATGCGGGGAGCCAGTGCAGAAAATCACATAGAGTTTATAAAGATTGATTCTTCCAAAGTTTCAGGTTTGCCGTGTATGCAGACTTGGAGTTTGGAAATGTATTATAGGCTTATGTTACCGGAATTGCTAGGGGATAAAATTGAGCGAATTTTGTATTTAGATGTTGATATTATTGTAAATAAAGATATATACGATTTTTATAGTATGGATTTTGAGGGAAATCTATTAATAGCTAGCAAGGACATGGTTTCAGATTCAATTCTTGCGAGAGATGAAACAGTTGAGGATAATACTGAGCCAGAATATCGCATTTGGCATACTTTTTTTAACAATCTTTCAAAAAAGGGAATGACATATTTTTGTTCAGGAATTTTATTGATGAATCTTTTAAAGCTTAAGGAAGAGTATACATTTAAGAAGTATATGGAAAGTTTTAATACCATTGTCCACAAGGTACAGTTTCCGGATCAGGACTTATTGAATTATGTACATTATAGGCAGGTAAAGCTTGTTGATGAATTGCAAATTGGTTTGTATGCGTCTACAGCTCATGAAATGGGAATGACTTATGAAGACGTGCGTATGAATGTTTCAATTTTACATTTTGCCGGACCGGCAAAGCCATGGACTATCAATTTGATTCGCTATGATATTCAGAAAGTTTGGTGGGATTATGCAAAAGATGCACCTTTCTATCGGGAACTTTTGGAGATGGTTTTTTATCATTCTATGGATAGCCGTCTTGCTGAGGAGAAGATTCAGTTACTTAAGACCGAAAATGAAGAGTTAAGAGGGTTACTAAATAAGTGTCAGGTTATTATTCAAAATCTCTCATCTGGTATTTAATAATATTGTATCTATTAGTTGTGAATAAAAAGTTTGCAATACAAACAAGCCATCTTTTGATGTTTCATAGAAAAACGGAATATTGAGAATGTTAAGGTTATGTAGTTGTTGGATTGATCCTATACCTTGATTCTTCGTCATAATGATTGCCAGTTCTATTGTGATTTCAAGGTTTGGCAGAAGGATATCGGATTCTCGGTAAAGTTACGCATTATAGTTTTCTATATTCTTCAGTATGTGGTATAATGCAATTAGAAATATTCGTGCTTGAGCGAAGCGAAAGGAATAGATATAAATATGAAAATATTAGTTTTAGATGCACCTGCTTTTGCAAAACAGGATATGATAGATGCATTTGAGGAATGTGGAATTGAATGTGAACTTTTTATACATGAAAAATATAAGGAACGTATAGACAGGGATTACGAAGAGGCCTTTGATAAAAAAGTGGAAACGGGGAGATATGAATTTGTTTTTTCATTTAATTATTATCCTATTCTTTCGAGGTGCTGCCAGAAACATAATTTGAAATATGTTTCTTATGTTTATGATAGTCCGTTGGTGGCATTATATTCCTGCACAATACTGAATTCTTGCAATTACGTTTTTATATTTGACCAAGTCACTTATGCAGCTTTAAGGAAAGAAGGCATCACAACGGTGCATTATCTTCCTCTGGCAGCAAATGTAAAGCGTCTGCGTGCCTTATCCTGTCCCACAGATGTGAAGAGGCAGATAGAAGCAGATGTATCTTTTGTGGGTTCACTTTATAATGAAGAACATAATTTTTACGAACGTCTTTTGGGGATTACCGATTATACCAGGGGGTATCTTGAAGGATTGATGGCTGCGCAGCAAAAACTTTACGGCTGTTTTTTGATGGAAGAACTTTTAACACCAGATATCATTTCAGATATTCAGAAAGTGGTTCCCTATTCTCCTATGTCTGATGGGGCAGAAAGTTCTGCCTATGTGTATGCAAATTATTTTCTAGCCAGAAAAGTAACTTCCAATGAGAGAATCTCGCTTTTGCGGCTGATATCAGAAAACTACAATTTAACGTTATATACTCATCAGCCTTCAGAGCTATTGCCGAAGGTTCATTTTGCAGGAACAATAGACCCATATAACAGTCTGCCCTTGGTTTTTAAAAACAGCAAAATAAATCTCAATATTACACTGAGAAGTATTCAGTCGGGAATTCCTCTCCGCTGCATGGATATTATGGGAGCAGGTGGATTATTACTTACAAATTTTCAGGTAGATTTTTTAGATTATTTTGTTCCAGATGAAGATTTTGTATATTATGAAAGTGAAGAGGATTGTCTTTCAAAAATAGGTTATTATTTATCTCATGAAGAAGAACGAAGACAGATTACAACAAATGTCCTGGAGAAAATGGAAGAAAAGCATACATTTGTCCATCGGGTGAAAGAAATAATGGAAGTTTTATATAATTAAAAAGTATAGATTATGGGTAACAGTTGGAAAGTTATAAGATTTCTTTCCAGTATTCCCCTTGTATTTGACTTGTATCTGAAATATGCTACAATATGAAAGGACAGGATATTTCCAGAGAAGCATTTTTATGTAAACACGGAGGAAAAGCAGAATGATATCGGGCAATCTTTTCAACAAAAAAAATACCTGCTTTTATATTGGAAAAGGGGTAATCCAGCTGGTGGATGCCTGTATTCCCATAAAGGCGGTATCAAATATAGATGTAAAAGAGGTAAAGGACACATCTTTAATACCTGCGTTGGTACTGATTGTATTTGGGGTGATTTTCTATCTGCCGGGAGGTATGTGGCAGGCTGTGGGAACGATAATTGTCGTGGTGGGAATCACAGCTTTGATACTTGGGGTGCTTTGGAATTTTTTCAGGCCACACTTTTTAAAAATTCAAACCTACTCCGGAAGAGTGTATCAGATTGCCGGAAAAGACATTGGATATGTGCGGAAATCTATGGAGGTTGTTCGGGAAAAACTGGAACACAGCAATGAGGAAGAGGAGGGGATTTATTACCTGAATTTCACGGATATGGAAGTCTCACGTGTAGAAACTATGGATATGGTAAAGCTGGTGATGAATAACAGCCGCAGGGCAGAGATTAAGCCGGGGGAAAACACGGCAGAAAAGTGGAAATCCATGTTTTTTATCAGGGAGCGACCCAGTGTATATGTGGAAAATATCACGGAGAAAACCATTTCTTTTTTCTACACCGATGATGAGTGGAAAATGCTGGAAGATTTTTTTGAATGCAGGTGCAGTGAGCTGGGCATGGCAAACCCTCAGTACAAGTCCTGTTTCAGCTTAAAAGAGTGTGCTGCGGAAAGAGATGCTGCAAAAATGCATGAGACCATAAAAAGTATGACGAAAACTACATTTCAGATAGTCTTAGGGGAGGATGTGGATAAATCTATACAGAAACTGCTGCTTAAAGTAATGAAGATGAAAAGATAAGCGCAAAAGGAGAGCGTGACATGGGTTTTATATTTACACAGGATGATTTTTATCTGGAATTCGGAAAGGATGAAAAGTTGCCGGAGGCTCTGCGGCAGTGGTATCTGGATTTTATGAAAGATAAATATCTGGCGTGGTATCAATTAGGTCTGAAGGGAAAATGTGAGCATGGTGACAATGCCATGACTTTTCTGTACATGGTGTCGGATGCATTTTTTAAAATTCTGACCAGTCAGCCGGACATAGAGATAGCAAGGGAACAAGTGCGGGCTGAGTTGGATGAGGAAACCTGGGAGAGGTTGGAAAGCGCCATTCCTTATGCATTGGGGGTGGAGTATGTGAACCGGGCATGGGTGAACCATGCTTTTTTTCAATTTGAAAAGATTTATAAAAAAGAAATTGTCTCTTATCAGGGGACGGTTGCCATGTATCTGGCAGAAAAGGGTCAGAACCTGCATGTCCCAGAGAGGATTTTTTTTCATCTCGTGGAAAATAAAGATAGTGAGTATCCCTTTGCGTTTTTAGCCACTTATGCAACAAAAGGGGAGGACGACAGCATCTGCCACATGCCTCTTTCATATGCGCTGACAGAATATAAGGCGGATAGGGAAAAACTTCTGGATTTGCTCTCCTGCCTGAACCGTGCTGCACAGATCTCAGAATTTGTGGGGCAGACGGTGGAGAGCGGCGAGATGTTTCACCCACTGCGTCTTACAGGCGAGGAAGCTTACAGGTTGCTAAAAGATATTCCGGCGATTGAGGAGACGGGGATTCTCTGTCGGATTCCCAATTGGTGGAGAAAAAAAGCGGCAGTTGTAAATATGACAATCAGCATGGGGGAAGAACGGCCTTCTTTTTTAGGGTTTGATACGATTTTGAGTTTACAGCCTGCTCTTACCGTAGACGGAGTTCCCCTGATAAAAGAAGATATTGCATATCTTTTGAGTCAGACCAACGGACTTGCTTTTTTAAAAGGAAAATGGATAGAAGTGGATCATGGCAGGCTGCAGAAGCTTCTTTTGGAAATGGAGGAGAATCAGGAAGATATCACCCTTCTGGAAGCTTTAAGGGGTGACGGGATTTTGAAAGAGCAGAAAAAAAATCCGGATGTGGGGCCTTTGATTTCTAATGGAAAGTGGCTTACAGAGTTTTTACAGAAATTGAGAAAACCAGAGCTAATGAAAAAAGCGAGAGTTCCGGCAGGAGTAAACGCAAAACTCCGGCCTTACCAGCAGAATGGTTATACTTGGCTTTTTACCATGTACCAGTTGGGGTTTGGGGCCTGCCTGGCAGACGACATGGGATTGGGGAAAACCCTGCAGGTTTTGACTTTTCTGGAGAAAATCAGAAGAGAGAAGGATGGAAGCCCAAAGAGGATTCTTCTTATTGTGCCGGCATCTCTGCTTGGGAACTGGAAAAAGGAGACGGAAAAGTTTGTACCCGGCATGGATGTAGAGATTCTCCATGGGAGGCCCATGAAAGCTCTGGTGCAGAAAATCCTTGACAGGCAGTCATATCTTACAGTTACAACTTATGGAATGACGGTGCGGATTAAAGAATTGCAGCAGGTTTTGTGGGACTGCCTGATTTTGGATGAGGCCCAGGCGATTAAAAATCCTGTCACAAAGCAGACCCATGCAATTAAGAACATTCCTGCAAAAATGAGGATTGCTATGACAGGGACACCGATTGAAAATGATTTGAGCAATTTGTGGTCCTTGTTTGATTTTCTTAATAAAGGGCTTTTGGGAACATCAAAGGATTTTAAATCTTATGCCAGACAGCTGGCGGAGCACCCTGAGGAATATGCCCATTTGAAATTTATGATTTCCCCTTTTATGCTTCGCAGGATTAAGACGGATAAAAAGATTATCTCTGATTTGCCGGAGAAGGTAGAGGCAAATGATTACGTGGCTCTCAGCAAAAAGCAGATTGTGCTGTACCGTAAAACGGTGGCGGAGGCAGCGGAGAAACTGGAGACATTAAAGGGTATTGCACGGAAAGGCGTGATTCTGGGAACTATTTTACATTTGAAGCAGATTTGCAATCATCCGGCCCAGTATCTGGGGACCTCGGACTATACGGAAGCTGACAGCGGGAAATTTGTCATGCTTAGGGAAATATGTGAAACCATATTTGCAAAGCGTGAACGGGTGCTGGTGTTTACACAGTTTAAAGAGATGACAGAGCCTTTGTCCAGGTTCCTTGCACAGGTATTTCACAGAGAAGGACTGGTGCTTCATGGGGGAGTTCCGGTGAAAAGGAGGAGTCAGCTGGTAGAGAAATTTAACGGAGAAGAGTATGTGCCCTATATGGTGCTCTCTGTGAAAGCCGGCGGAACAGGATTGAACCTTACAAAATCCAACCATGTTATCCATTTTGACAGATGGTGGAATCCGGCAGTGGAAAACCAGGCGACAGACCGGGCGTTTCGCATTGGGCAGCAAAAGAATGTGTTCGTACATAAGTTGATTTGTGAAAAAACTATTGAAGAGAAGATTGATGTCATGATTGATTCCAAAAAGGAACTGGCGGAAAATGTCATTGGTTCAGGGGGGGAGAATTGGATTACCGAGATGAGTGATGAAGAATTGCTGTCAGTGTTGCGTTTAGATATTTAAGGAGATGGGAAGATGAGTCAATATTGGGAAAGTCAGGTATATGAGCAGCCCACGGAGGCAAAGATAAAGAAAAATGCCAGTGACAGTATGAAAAAAGACAGGAAACGGGGAAAGGAAAACCATCCTGTCATTATCCAGGGCAGGAAAATTGTAAAAACCTGGTGGGGGGAGGCCTGGTGTGGCAATCTGGAGAGGTATGCGGATTATGAGAGCAGACTGGATCGGGGGAAAAGATATGTTCGGACGGGTGCCGTGATTGACCTTAAAATTCAGAAAGGAAAGGTTTTAGCCAGAGTCCAGGGGAGACGCAAATCCCCGTATAAAGTGGAAGTGAGGATTAGTCCGGTTTCGGAGGAACAATGCCAGGCTATTATTGAGAGGTGCGGTAATAAAGTTGAAAATTTAGAAACGCTCTTGAATGGCGAATTTACGGAGGATTTGAAAAGTATTTTTCTGGAAAAGAACGGTCTGTTTCCGTCATCCAGGGAAATTAGCTTTCAGTGCAGCTGTCCGGACTGGGCGCTGATGTGTAAACATGTGGCAGCGGTACTCTATGGCATAGGGGCCAGATTTGATGAAAATCCCCTGCTTTTTTTTGAACTAAGGGGAATTGACGTGAGTCGGTTTGTGGATGTGGCTTTAGAAAATAAAGTAGAAAAAATGTTGGAAAATGCGGATAAAAAAAGCCAGCGCATTATGGAAAAAGTAGACTTTACATCTTTGTTTGGAGTAGAATTATGAAAACCATTCTTTTTATTCAGGGCATTTACGATACCATAGATTTATTCATAGCGGCTTTGTCACAGGCATTCGTACAGCTTGGATGTACCTGCCATGTTTTAGATACCAGAGAAAAGACAGAGTTTATGCCAAACCTGAAAAGGATTTTAAGAGATGAACAGGTGGATGCGGTGGTGACATTTAACAACATCGGGTACAATCTGTCTTTTTCCCAGGGGAAAAATATCTGGGACGAAAAGGGGATTCCTTATATTAATATTCTCATGGACCACCCCTTTCACTATGCAAATCCCTTAAGACATGCACCGGAAACTTCGATTGTGTTTTGCACAGACAGAAATCATGTGGATTTTATCAAGAGATTTTATCCCGACATAAAAATAGTGGATTATATGCCCCATGCCGGCATGGAGGCAGATTTATCAGAACATGCTGCCCCGGGAAGCTGTTATCTTTGTGGGAAAGAAGAAGGATTCCATCCCCCAATGGAGGAGCGCTCCATCGACGTGCTCTATGCAGGGGGATTATCCAAATATGTGGCGGAGGGGCTTGTTCCCGATTTAGGTGAAATCAGAGATTTTGATGCCTTTGCCCTGACCCAGGAAGTTTTGTCAGATTTAATTAACCATCCCAACAAAACCACAGAGAGTGCAATAGAGTCTTATTTTTCTTCTCTGGGAAAAACATATGGGGAGGAAGAGTTAAACCACTGGATAACGGAACTGCGGTTTATCGATTCCTATGCCACGTCGTTTTACAGGGAGCAGGCGGTGCGGATTTTAGTGGAGGCTGGTGTTAAAGTGGCTGTCTTTGGGGGAGGCTGGGATCAGTGTGAGTGGGCGGATAATCCCAATCTTTTGTATGGGGGAAAAGTCCTGGCCCCCCAGGTTTTAGAGCTGATGAACCACAGCAAAATTGTGCTTAACACTATGACATGGTATAAAAACGGAATACACGACAGAATCATAAACGGGATGCTGGCAAAAGCCGCCGTAATTACTGACACGTCAGAGTATCTGGAAGAAGAACTGGCCAGGGAAGAACATCCTTTTTTGGAACCTTTTTATCTCACAAGAATGGGTGAACTGCCGGATAAGGTATGGTATCTCTTGGAGCATAAAGGCAGAATGGAAGATTTGGCACAGTGGGGGTATGAGTATGCAGCGAAAAACCATACCTGGATGAATCGGGGAAAATATTTGTTGGAGAGATATATAAAAAAGAATCCTTAACTTGAAAGGATTCTTTTTTGTATGTGCGCCTTGCGGCGCACGTTTCTAATGGGTGAAAGTCCCTAATCCGCCCTAGTAGTGGGAAGGATACAGCCAAGATCAAGGGTGTCCATCGTGAGGTGGAATCTGAAGGAAGGTGGAGGCAAATCTCCGGTCTGACGAACAGAAATCACATCAGGCTATGGTTAAGGATAAGGTTGCATGACAAACCAAAGTCCAATAACTACTCGGAATTAACTGTAGTAAATGTGGCAGATATATGGAGAGAAAGAAACGTGTGGTACCAAGGGAGGTCTCGTCAGCGGATGGAAACAGAGTATGAAATCCGTGAGTAACAACGAATGGCGAGAAGTCAGCAGAGGTCATAGTACCATGGCGGTTGCAAACGTCATGGGAAGGACTGAACTTTAGGAGACACAAGCAATGAATGTAACTGAAAGTGGATTTAAGAACAGACAACTTCATATGGAAGACTATCTGCAAATGGTATCTGCGGAACAGAAAGAGTATGTAGAAGTGTTCGACTACTCTAAGATTGCTGAAAAGAGCGGTGTCATCACAGACTATTGGACGAACAATCTTTTGGATTTGATTTTGCGGAAAGAAAACCTTTACAAGGCATATAAGCAAGTAAAATCAAACAAGGGAAGCGGTGGAATTGATGGAATGCAGGTGGATGAACTTCTGCCCTACCTAAGAAAAAACCAGGAAACCTTGATCCAAGAGATAAGGGATGGCAAATACAAGCCCAACTCAGTTCGAAGGGTAGAGATACCCAAAGAAACAAAAGGCGAGATTCGTAAGCTAGGAGTTCCGACTGTAGTCGACCGGGTAATGCAACAGGCAATCGCGCAGGAACTCACACCAATCTATGAGGAGCAATTCTCGGAAAACAGTTTTGGTTTTCGCCCGAACCGAGGAGCGCATGACGCCCTCAGACAATGCCAAAGGAATGTAAATGATGGCTATGTATATGTGGTGGATATGGATTTGGAAAAGTTTTTTGACACAGTGAGCCAGAGTAAACTGATTGAGGTATTGTCACGAACCATCAAGGACGGCAGAGTTATTTCGCTGGTACACAAATATCTGAAAGCCGGGGTCATAACAAACGGGATGTTTGAGCGTACAGAGATAGGAATGCCACAAGGTGGTCCGCTTAGTCCGTTGCTCAGTAACATCATGCTGAACGAGTTGGATAAGGAACTAGAACGCAGAGGACATAAGTTAGTCCGTTATGCAGACGACTGCATGATCTTCTGTAAAAGCAGAAAAAGTGCAGAAAGAACCCTGGAGAACATCATTCCATTTATTGAAAGAAAACTATTTCTAAAAGTAAATCGGAAGAAAACAGAGGTATTACATATCAGCAAAGTGAAATACCTTGGGTACAGCTTTTACAGATATAAGGGAAAATGCAGATTCAGGGTACACCCGAAGTCAGTTACCAAGATGAAGAATAAAATCAGGGAACTGACAAACAGGAATAATGGCATGAGTAACACAAAAAGAGAAGAGAAATACCAACAGTTTGTGCGGGGATGGGTGAATTATTTCAAACTCGCAGACATGAAGAAATTTCTCAGGGAAACGGACGAATGGGCAAGGCGAAGAATCAGGGCGGTCTATTGGAAACAATGGAAGAAAGTCAAGACAAAGTACCGAATGCTGAAAGCATTAGGGTTAGAACACTGGAAAGCGAAAGAACTTGCCTGCAGCAGAAAAGGCCATTGGCGTATGGCGCAAGTCTTAAACCAAATCTTTTCAAATAAAATAATAGCCAGGCTGGGATATACGTCCATGTTTGACTATTATCTGGTAGTTTGTGAAAACTGAGGAACCGCCGTGTACGGAACCGTACGCACGGTGGTGTGAGAGGTCGGCTAACCGACTAATGGTTAGCCTCCTACTCGATTAACAATAATGATCAAGCATCAGTCCCGCATACAGGGAAGAGGAATAGGGGGAAATAAAATTAAATCCCGGCCGCTTGTACGTCACAATCGTCTTATCAATATATTTAATTGGATTAATAGAAGCATTATCCGCTTTGATTAACAGTGAATTTTTAAAGGCGTTTAATACGGAAAATGTTTCTGATGGTTTGTCGGTTTCCAGTGCATCTGACAATAAATCACGGTCAATGGAGATAGCCCCGGTTTCCCCGATCACCATTCCCACAGATTCCAACTCATTTACATAAGAGCGGGAAACATCTTTTAAATCGTGGAGCAGCTGATTGCCAAGCTGATTGGTGGAATACCGCTCGCCAGTTTGAATAAACCCGTTGTAGGCATCCACAAGTTCCTGGAGATTATCTGCCACAGCGTCAATGCTGGTCTTAAAGCCTATTTTGGCAGGATTGTTCTCCGGGCTTACACCCTTTAAGGTCAATTCAAACATATTGTTAATGGTAAATGTATTGGCATAGGAAGAATGCTCTTTTCCATTAATAAGAAAACTGGAATTAACCGCAGGAGTGCTGATTTGGTTAAAACCTAAAGTATCCATAGCCTGAATGGAGCCGGAAGAGGTAGACGGGCTGATGTCAAAAAGCTGGTCTTCCTCATCTTTTTTTCCGGTCTGTTTGGAAGAGATTTTTAAGGCGCTGCGGCCGCTTTCATCCGAAACCACTTCCGAAGAAAGCTCAATCCTGGAATTATTTATCAGCCGGGAGAGCTTGTTTAACACGGATAAATTGTTGTCATCCCCCTTGACGGTATACTGAAATTCGTAGGAATTTACAGTGGTAAACAAATTGAAAGAATAATCTCCGGGAGGAATGTCTAAGTTCTGGTCCTTCAAAAAGTTTCCCAAATTTGTCTGGGGAGCTGCTAACTGACGCACTTCCAAGTCAAAATTCTGCAAACCGTTGTCATCGGAAACTCCGCCTACATAAGAAGCCGTTACAATGCCGTCATCTGAGGAAACTGCAACTTTTTTCTGGAAAGAATTCTCAAGTCCGTCGCCGTCAGACAATGAAGCCACAACATTTTTAATGTGCCGGGCATTTTCTTTGATGTCGATAAGAAATCTAGGGACATCTTCTGAACGTTTAATCTTATAGAGGGGGGAATCTTTATTCACTTTAAGCATACGGTTATAAACACTGCGCAGCTCGCTTTTCTTATGGGTATCATAACGCGAAGCAGCAAAATGTCCATAGGTATTTAAGTAGTATTGATAGGCATTATCGATGGTAGCCATAGAAAACCCCTCCTTTCTTCCTTGAAATTACGCATAAGCGCGGGGTAAAATTATAAATCCATTTACATTATATGATGTTTTATTGAAAAGGTGACAAAATGCACGCATTTTTTCAATCCTTATACTTTTATATCGTATAAAATCATAAATTTATTTATAGTGTTTTGTGAAAAAAATATAAAAATTTTTATTTTGCTGATTATGGTAAAAAATCCCTTGTATAAAAGCAGAATGCGTGTTATAGTTATGATAAAATAAGGTGTAAAAATATAGGGAGGAGGCAGATTATGAGGATTTCTTCTATACCAAATCAAAACATGTACCGCTCATACCAGCAGATGAGCAGCGGCAAGAAAATTAATACGGCAGCGGATGATGCGGCTGGTTTAGCCATTGCCCAGAAGCTCTTAAGCCAGAGCAACAGTCTGAATAAGGCAACGGATAATGCAGCGACGTTCCAGGATATGACAAAAATTGCAGACGGAGCTTTAGGCTCTATAACAGACAGTCTGCAGAGAATGCGGGAACTGGGGTTACAGGCTTCCAACGGTTTATATACAGACAGTGATAAAGCGGCTATCCAGTCAGAAATTGATCAGTTAAAACAGCATATTTCAGACACTGCAAGCCAGACGCAGTTTAATACGAAAAATCTGTTGGATGGTTCCAACAATCCTTGGCATGCAGCCATCAATGCAGACGGAGGCGGCATGGATGTTAATATGCCGGTGTCTACTTTAGAGAAGCTTGGAATTGCAGATTTTGATGTGACAAAGGATTTCAGCCTTGACGCGATTGACAATGCAATCGAGATGGTAAGCACTTCCAGGGGCGAAATGGGCGCTCTTTCCAATCGTCTGGATTACGCTATGAATAATAACAGCTACACTGCCTTAAACACAACGGCATCCCAGAGCCGTATTGAGGATTTGGATTTTGGAAAAGCTGTTACAGAGCAGAAAAAGAAAGAGGTACTTTTCCAGTACAGCATTATGATGCAGAGAAAAAAGATGGAAGATGAAAACGGCAGGATGAATCAGTTATTTACTAGATTATAAGGCATATGGGGCAGAGTTTCTGCCCCGTGCATTTTTTGCGGAGGGATACTGCCTTTCACCAGAACCGCATCTTTTTGCAATCCGGGAAAAGGATTTCTTGATGGGAGTGCCAGATTATTTTTAGAAAAATGGTTGACGTGCAGAAAAGTTTGTGCTATAGTGAAACAGCTTGGAAGTAGGTCTTTTTTTTATGCCTAATTTTAGGTATAAGAAACACTCTCTTTATAGAGAGAAAAATTGCACGAAATTATGGAGGTGGAAGTTGTGCGCACAAGGATAACATTGGCATGTACGGAATGCAAACAGCGTAATTACAACACGACAAAAGACAAAAAAGCTCATCCGGACAGAATGGAAACAAAGAAGTATTGCAGATTCTGCAGAACTCATACTTTGCACAAGGAAACAAAATAGTTTGTAAAGGAGTTTCGTATGGCAGAAAACGCAAATGTAGAAAAAGCTCCAAAAACGAGCTGGATGGAAGGCTTAAAGGCTGAATTTAAAAAGATAATTTGGCCTACAAAAGAAGATCTTGGACGTCAGACCGTGGCTGTTATCGCTGTTTCCGTGGTAGTCGGTCTGATGATTGCCGTTATGGATGCACTCATCCAGTATGGCGTTGATTTCCTGGTAAACTTACATTTTTAATGGAGGCGTTTTATGGAAGAAGCACACTGGTATGTTGTTCACACTTATTCCGGTTACGAGAATAAGGTAAAAGCGAACATTGACAAGACAATTGAAAACAGGCATCTGGAGGATCAGATTTTAGAGGTCAGAGTTCCGATGCAGGATGTTTTTGAGATGAAAAACGGTGCGAAAAAGCAAGTTTCCAAAAAAATGTTTCCTGGCTATGTCCTCATAAATATGATTATGAACGATGATACATGGTATGTGGTCAGGAATACAAGAGGCGTTACCGGATTTGTAGGGCCTGGGTCAAAGCCTGTGCCTCTTACAGAGGAAGAGATGATGCCCCTGGGAATCAAAAAGGAAAACGTTGAGGTTGATTTTGCGGAAGGGGATACAGTGGTTGTCACCGGAGGGGTATGGAAAGATACCATCGGTGTGATTCAAACCATGAACCACGGAAAGCAGATTGTTACCATCAACGTAGAATTGTTCGGCCGCGAGACGCCGGTAGAAATAAGTTTCGCAGAAGTGAAGAAAATGAACTAAGGAGGTTAATTCCAAATGGCAAAGAAAGTGGAAGGATATATCAAATTACAGATTCCTGCTGGAAAGGCAACACCTGCTCCTCCAGTCGGACCTGCATTAGGACAGCACGGTGTAAATATTGTTGAGTTTACAAAACAGTTCAATGCAAGAACCGCAGACCAGGGAGACTTAATTATCCCCGTAGTGATTACGGTTTATGCGGACAGAAGTTTCAGTTTTGTTACAAAGACTCCCCCTGCTCCTGTATTAATTAAGAAAGCATGCAATATTAAGTCTGGTTCAGCAGTGCCGAATAAGACAAAAGTTGCTACTATTTCCAAGGCAAAATTACAGGAGATTGCAGAGCTTAAAATGCCCGATTTAAATGCAGCTTCTCTTGAGGCAGCTATGAGCATGATCGCAGGTACTGCAAGGTCTATGGGGGTTTCTGTAGAGGAATAGGCCTGTCTTTGAAACAATGAAATGAGTGGAAGGGAGTTTCTCCCCCGATAATACCACAGGAGGTTTTTTAGAATGAAAAGAGGAAAGAGATATTTAGAGGCTGCAAAAGCTATTGACAGAGCAAATGTGTACGACCCGAAAGAGGCTGTGTCACTGGCAAAAAAAGCAGCAGTTGCAAAATTTGATGAGACAATCGAAGCTCATATCAGAACCGGTTGTGACGGACGTCATGCAGAGCAGCAGATTCGTGGTGCAGTAGTGCTTCCCCACGGAACAGGAAAAACAGTCCGTGTCTTAGTTTTTGCAAAAGGAACTAAGTTAGATGAGGCACAGGCAGCAGGCGCAGATTTCGTGGGAGGAGAGGAATTAATTCCGAAGATTCAAAACGATGGCTGGCTTGACTTTGATGTGGTTGTTGCCACACCTGACATGATGGGTGTTGTGGGACGTCTGGGACGTGTCCTTGGACCGAAAGGCTTAATGCCAAACCCCAAAGCAGGCACAGTTACCATGGACGTTGCAAAAGCAATCGCTGATATCAAAGCCGGTAAGATTGAGTACAGATTGGATAAGAGCAATATTATCCATGTGCCAATTGGAAAAGCATCCTTTACCGAGGAACAGTTAGCGGACAACTTCCAGACCCTTATGGATGCCGTAAACAAAGCGAAACCCAGCAGCTTAAAGGGACAGTATATTAAGAGCATCAGCCTTGCTCCCACCATGGGACCTGGTGTGAAAGTAAATGTCGTGAAAGTTACGCAGTAAGTTTTGTTATTGACATCCCAAATAAATTGTGTTATTGTAATAAAGCATATTGCCGAAGACAGCAGGTGCCGAAAGGCGTAATAGGAATAACCTGCCGAGGAGATTAGAAATTTTATTTATGAAATGAAATTCTGCCCCTTTGTCTTTGGACAAGGGGGCTTTTATCTTGTGGATACGGCCTTATGTTATGAAAAATAATAAAGGAGGTACAAAAAACGTGGCAAAAGTAGAATTAAAACAGCCTATCGTTCAGGAGATTTCTGAGAGCATTAAAGACGCACAGTCCGTTGTTGTAGTGGACTACCGCGGTCTTACTGTTGCAGAAGACACCCAGCTGCGAAAAGAGCTTAGGGAAGCTGGTATTTCTTACAAAGTCTATAAGAATACCATGATGAACTTTGCATTTAAGGGAACTGATTTCGAGAGCCTGACAGATATTTTGGCAGGACCAAGCGCAATCGCAATCTCTAAAGAAGATGCGACAGCTCCCGCAAGAATTTTGGCAAAGTTTGCAAAGACAGCTCCTGCTTTGGAGATTAAAGCAGGTGTGATTGAAGGGACATTCTATGACGCAGATGGAATGAAAGAAATCGCAGCAGTTCCTTCAAGGGAAGAATTGCTGTCCAAATTCCTTGGAAGCATTCAGTCACCCATTACCAATCTGGCGCGTGTGCTTAATCAGATTGCAGAAAAGGGCGGCGAAGGAGAGCCTGCAGCAGAGGCAGCGCCCGCCGAGGCTGAAAGCAACTAGCGATTGGCAAGCCGTAGGCGAAGACAGAGCGTGTTGCGAAGCCGTTCTGTGAGATTAGTGAAAGCAAGCCGGAGGCGCAGCTTGAACTTAGCGAACAGAACATCTTTGACCGAAAGCAACTAGCGATTGGCAAGCCGCAGCTAGAACTTAGCGAACAAATCATTTTTTAGTAAACAAAATCAAACAAATTTATGGAGGTAAATAATAATGGCTAAATTGACAACAGCAGAATTTATTGACGCTATCAAAGAGTTAAGCGTGTTGGAATTAAACGAGTTAGTAAAAGCATGTGAAGAAGAGTTTGGTGTATCTGCAGCAGCAGGTGTTGTAGTTGCAGCAGCAGGCGGAGATGCAGGCGCAGCAGAGGAGAAGACAGAGTTTGACGTAGAGCTGACAGAAGTTGGACCAAACAAAGTTAAGGTTATCAAAGTTGTACGTGAAGCTACCGGCTTAGGCTTAAAAGAAGCAAAAGACTTAGTTGACAGCGCTCCGAAGGTATTAAAAGAGGCTGCCGATAAGGCAACTGCTGATGATATCAAGGCAAAACTTGAGGCTGAAGGTGCTAAGGTTACATTAAAATAATCCTGCTATTCGTTTTTACAGAGCAGAAAAAGGACCCGGATTTTTGACACAAGAATCCGGGGCTTTTTTATGCACAGCCCCATGCAGAGGAAGTATGCCGCTAAGGCGGCGCATAGGGCACACAGCGAGCAGGGAAGATAAGTCTTCTCTACTCGGTTGTGTGGGAAGTGGAGCGTGTAACTATGATAAAAAAATCTTGACGAATAAAAGCAAGCTGTGCTATTATAGAAGATGCACTATTGTGTTGACATAGGCTTACCGTATTTTTTTGTGCAAAACTGCGGAAAAAGTACTGAAAATTATAATGAGAGGTGAAACGTCAATGGAGAAAAACAGAATACGTCCGGTCCAGGCTGGCAAAGGTTTGCGTATGAGTTACTCACGGCAGAAAGAAGTTCTGGGAATGCCAAACCTGATTGAGGTGCAAAAAGACTCATATCAGTGGTTTTTGGACGAAGGTCTAAAAGAAGTATTTGCAGATATTTCCCCCATCGCCGATTACAGCGGGCATTTGAGTTTGGAATTTGTGGATTTTACATTGTGCAGGGATGATGTAAAGTATTCCATTCCGGAGTGTAAAGAAAGAGATGCAACATATGCCGCACCTTTAAAAGTAAAAGTAAGACTTTACAATAAGGAGACAGATGAAATCAACGAACACGAAATCTTCATGGGCGATCTTCCTCTTATGACTGAGACAGGAACTTTCGTAATCAATGGTGCGGAGCGTGTCATTGTAAGCCAGTTGGTTCGTTCCCCCGGCATCTACTATGCCATTTCCCATGATAAAGTGGGAAAAAGGCTGTTTTCCTGTACGGTGATTCCCAACCGGGGCGCATGGCTGGAGTATGAGACAGATTCCAACGATGTATTTTATGTTCGTGTGGATAGGACAAGAAAAGTGCCTATTACAGTGCTGATTCGTGCCCTTGGAATCGGAAGCAATCAGGAGATTGTAGATTTGTTCGGCGAGGAGCCAAAGATTCTTGCAAGCTTTGGAAAAGACGTTGCCACAAATTATGAAGAAGGTTTATTGGAATTATATAAGAAAATCCGTCCAGGCGAGCCGCTGACTGTGGAAAGTGCGGAGAGCCTTATTTCTGCGATGTTTTTTGACCCCAGAAGATATGATTTGGCAAAGGTGGGGCGTTATAAATTTAATAAGAAACTTGCCTTGAGAAACCGCATTACCGGCCATGTGCTGGCTGAAGATGTGGTGGACGTTTCCACAGGAGAGATTATCGGAGAAAAAGGGACAGAAGTCACCAGGGAATTGGCGGACACCATCCAGAATGCGGCTGTTCCCTATGTTTGGATTCAGGGGGAGACCAGAAATATCAAGGTTCTCTCTAATATGATGGTGGATATCACAAACTTTGTGGATGTGGTGCCTAAAGAAGTAGGCGTGACAGAGCTTGTTTACTATCCCATTTTATCACAGATTTTAGAGGAATACAGTGATATAGAAGATATCAGAGAGGCAATTCGGAAAAATATTTCCGATTTGATTCCAAAGCATATAACCAAGGATGACATTTTTGCATCCATCAACTACAACATGCATCTGGAATATGCCCTTGGACATGACGACGATATTGACCATTTGGGGAACCGGCGTATCCGTGCGGTGGGAGAGCTTTTGCAGAACCAGTACAGGATTGGTCTTTCCAGGCTGGAGCGTGTGGTTCGTGAGCGTATGACCACCCAGGATTTGGAGGGGATTTCACCCCAGAGCCTGATAAATATTAAGCCTGTAACAGCGGCTGTAAAAGAGTTTTTCGGTTCTTCCCAGCTGTCCCAGTTTATGGACCAGAACAATCCGCTGGGAGAGCTGACCCACAAGAGACGTCTCTCTGCCTTGGGACCAGGAGGACTTTCCAGAGACCGTGCAGGGTTTGAGGTCCGGGACGTACATTACTCACACTATGGAAGAATGTGCCCCATTGAGACGCCTGAGGGACCAAACATCGGTTTGATTAACTCTTTGGCATGTTACGCCAGAATTAACGAGTATGGTTTTGTGGAAGCGCCTTACCGTAAAATAGATAAAACTGACCCGAAGAATCCCAGGGTCACAGATGAAGTTATATATATGACAGCAGATGAAGAGGATAATTACCATGTGGCTCAGGCAAATGAGGCCTTGGACGAAGAAGGACATTTTGTGCGTAATTCTGTGTCCGGCCGTTATCTGGATGAGACACAGGAATACGAGAAAACCATGTTTGATTATATGGACGTATCCCCCAAGATGGTATTTTCCGTGGCTACTGCCCTGATTCCCTTTTTGCAGAATGACGATGCAAACCGTGCCCTCATGGGTTCCAACATGCAGCGTCAGGCGGTGCCCCTTTTAACCACTGAAGCACCTGTTGTGGGAACCGGTATGGAAACTAAGGCGGCAGTGGATTCCGGTGTCTGTGTGGTTGCAAAAAAATCCGGGACAGTGGAGAGTGCTGTCTCCAATGAAATTATTGTTAAAAATGACGACGGTACAAGAGAATGCTACCGGTTAACTAAATTCTCCAGAAGTAACCAGTCCAACTGTTATAACCAGCGGCCCATCGTCTTTAAAGGAGACCATATTAATGCTGGGGATGTGATTGCTGACGGTCCCTCCACCTCTAACGGTGAGCTTGCCCTTGGAAAAAATCCGCTGATTGGATTTATGACCTGGGAAGGATATAACTATGAGGACGCTGTTTTGCTCAGCGAGAGGCTGGTGCAGGACGACGTGTATACATCCGTTCATATTGAGGAATACGAGGCGGAGGCGAGAGATACCAAGTTAGGGCCGGAGGAGATTACCAGAGACGTGCCCGGCGTGGGTGACGATGCGTTAAAAGACTTAGACGAGAGAGGTATTATCCGTATCGGTGCGGAAGTCCGTGCGGGAGATATTCTTGTGGGAAAAGTTACGCCAAAGGGAGAGACGGAGCTTACCGCTGAGGAGCGGCTGCTGCGTGCAATCTTTGGGGAGAAAGCCAGGGAGGTAAGGGATACTTCCTTAAAGGTGCCCCACGGGGAGTATGGAATTATTGTAGATGCAAAAGTATTTACCAGGGAGAATGGCGATGAGTTATCCCCCGGTGTAAACCAGGCGGTGCGCATTTATATTGCCCAGAAGAGAAAGATTTCTGTGGGAGATAAAATGGCGGGACGTCACGGAAACAAGGGTGTGGTTTCCCGTGTGCTCCCGGTGGAAGATATGCCGTTTCTGCCAAACGGGCGTCCTTTGGACATTGTGTTAAATCCATTAGGCGTGCCTTCCCGTATGAATATCGGGCAGGTGCTTGAGATTCATTTGAGCCTTGCAGCAAAAGCCCTTGGATTTAATATTGAAACCCCTGTGTTCGACGGAGCAAAAGAAAATGACATTATGGATACCTTAGATCTTGCCAACGACTATGTAAATATGGAGTGGGAGGATTTTGAGGCAAAATATAAACAGGAACTTTTACCGGAAGTTCTTAAGTATCTCTCTGAAAACAGGGAGCACCGCAGTGTGTGGAAGGGCGTTCCCCTTTCCAGGGACGGAAAAGTCCGCCTAAGGGATGGAAGGACAGGAGAATATTTTGACAGCCCTGTAACCATCGGACACATGCATTACCTGAAACTCCACCACTTGGTAGATGATAAAATCCATGCCCGTTCCACAGGTCCCTACTCTCTGGTAACGCAGCAGCCTCTGGGAGGAAAAGCCCAGTTCGGCGGACAGCGTTTCGGAGAGATGGAGGTATGGGCCTTAGAGGCTTATGGCGCATCTTACACCCTCCAGGAGATTTTGACAGTGAAATCCGATGACGTTGTGGGCCGTGTGAAGACATACGAGGCAATTATCAAGGGAGATAATATTCCTGAGCCGGGCATACCTGAGTCCTTTAAGGTGCTTTTGAAAGAGCTTCAGTCCCTGGGCCTTGATGTGAAGGTTCTTGACGAGGAGCGCAACGAGGTAGAGCTTATTGAGACCAGCGAATACGGAAATACGGATTTGAATTCTATTATCGCAGGGGATAAGGATTTTGCCTTTGAGGACAGCGAATCCTTTGGAAAAATGGGATTCACAAAACAGGAGTTTAATGCGGACAGCGAAGAGCTGGTGGACATTGAAGAAGAGGACGAGGAAGAGGAAGACTTCGATGAAGATGAATTCATGGAGGAAGTTCTCGACGAAAATTTATAGATAGAAGGGAGTGTCAGCAATGCCAGAGACGATGAAGAAGGAGACATACCAGCCAATCGCTTTCGACGCCATTCAGATTGGTCTGGCTTCCCCGGAGAAAATCAGAGAGTGGTCCAAGGGTGAAGTGAAAAAACCCGAGACTATAAATTACAGAACGCTGAAACCGGAAAAAGACGGTCTGTTTTGCGAAAAGATTTTTGGGCCCAGCAAAGACTGGGAATGCCATTGTGGAAAATATAAGAAAATCCGTTATAAAGGTGTAGTCTGTGACAGGTGCGGCGTTGAGATTACAAAGGCAAGCGTCCGCAGGGAGCGCATGGGCCATATTGAACTGGCCGCTCCGGTTTCCCATATCTGGTATTTTAAAGGGATTCCAAGCCGGATGGGCCTTATATTGGATTTATCTCCAAGAACTCTGGAGAAAGTGTTGTACTTTGCATCCTATATCGTATTGGAGTCGGGAAATACAAACCTCACATACAAACAGGTTTTGTCTGAGGCAGAGTACCAGGAGGCAAGGGAACAGTATGGAAATGCTTTCCGTGTTGGAATGGGAGCAGAGTCAATTTTGGAACTTTTGCAGTCCATAGATTTGGAAAAAGACGCGGCAGAATTAAAAGCGGAGCTTCGGGACGCCACAGGCCAGAAGCGCGCCAGAATCATTAAGAGACTGGAAGTTGTGGAGGCATTCCGGGAGTCAGGCAACAGGCCCGAGTGGATGATCATGACAGTGGTTCCGGTAATTCCTCCGGATCTTCGTCCCATGGTGCAGTTAGACGGAGGACGTTTTGCCACATCCGATTTAAATGATTTGTATAGAAGGATTATTAACAGAAATAACCGTCTGAGACGTCTTTTGGAACTTGGGGCGCCGGATATTATTGTGCGAAACGAGAAGAGGATGCTCCAGGAGGCAGTGGATGCCTTAATCGACAACGGACGCAGGGGAAGACCTGTGACGGGGCCGGGAAACAGGGCATTGAAATCCCTTTCCGATATGTTAAAGGGAAAATCAGGACGTTTCCGTCAGAACCTGTTAGGAAAGCGTGTGGATTATTCCGGACGTTCCGTTATCGTGGTTGGTCCGGAACTTAAGATTTACCAGTGCGGTCTGCCGAAAGAGATGGCAATCGAACTGTTTAAGCCCTTTGTTATGAAGGAGCTTGTGGCAAATGGCACAGCACACAATATTAAGAGCGCCAAAAAGAAGGTGGAACGCTTACAGCCTGAGGTATGGGATGTGCTGGAGGAAGTGATCAAAGAACATCCGGTTATGTTAAACCGCGCCCCCACCCTTCACAGGCTGGGTATTCAGGCATTTGAGCCTATTTTGGTGGAAGGTAAAGCCATCAAACTGCATCCCCTTGTTTGTACGGCTTACAATGCGGACTTTGACGGAGACCAGATGGCAGTGCATCTTCCACTTTCCGTGGAAGCCCAGGCGGAGTGCCGGTTTATGCTGCTCTCCCCAAATAACCTGTTAAAGCCTTCCGACGGAGGTCCTGTGGCGGTGCCGTCCCAGGATATGGTTTTGGGAATCTATTACCTTACCCAGGAGAGGCCGGGGGCCAAGGGAGAGGGGAAATATTTCAAGAGCGTGAATGAAGCAATTTTGGCCTATGAAAACAAGTCCCTCACCCTCCATTCCAAAATTAAAGTGAGAATGGAAAAGAAAATGCCGGACGGTAATGTAAAATACGGTATCACAGAGTCTACTTTGGGAAGATTTTTATTTAATGAAATCATTCCACAGGATTTGGGCTTTGTGGACAGAAGCGACCCGGAAAATGAATTTAAGATAGAAGTTGATTTCCATGTGGGAAAGAAACAGTTGAAAAAGGTTTTGGAAAAGGTTATTAATGTCCACGGTGCAACTACCACGGCGGAAGTTTTGGATGATATTAAATCCATCGGTTACAAGTATTCCACCAGGGCGGCTATGACCGTATCCATCTCCGATATGACTGTGCCGCCCCAGAAGCCTCAGATGATTGAGGATGCCCAGAACACGGTGGATAAAATTATGCGTCAGTATAAGAGAGGTTTGATTACTGACGAGGAGAGGTACAAAGAGGTTGTTGAGACCTGGAAAGAGACGGACGATGAGCTGACGGCGGCCCTCCTTGGAGGACTGGATACCTATAATAATATCTTTATGATGGCGGATTCCGGTGCCCGTGGTTCCGATAAACAGATTAAACAGCTGGCAGGTATGCGTGGATTGATGGCGGATACCACAGGACGTACCATCGAGCTGCCCATTAAGTCAAACTTCCGTGAAGGTCTGGACGTTTTGGAGTACTTTATGTCTGCCCATGGAGCCCGGAAAGGACTTTCCGATACGGCTCTTCGTACAGCAGACTCCGGTTATCTCACCAGAAGGATGGTTGACGTTTCCCAGGAGTTGATTGTCCGTGAGTCCGATTGTACGGAAGGCACAGGGAAGGAAATTCCTGGTATGTGGGTGTCTGCATTTATGGATGGAAAGGAAGAAATCGAAAATCTTCAGGAGAGGATTACCGGACGTTTCTCCTGCAATACCATCTGCGATGCCCAGGGCAATGTAATCGTCAAGGCAAACCATATGATAACGCCCAGGCGGGCAGCTGAGATTATGTCGAAAGGCGTAGACGAGAAGGGCAATGCTATTGACAGAGTGAAAATCCGTACCATTCTTACCTGCCGTTCCCACAACGGTATCTGTGCAAAATGTTACGGCGCCAATATGGCAACGGGCCAGGCAGTGCAGGTAGGTGAGGCAGTAGGTATTATTGCAGCCCAGTCTATCGGTGAGCCGGGTACACAGCTTACCATGCGTACCTTCCATACCGGCGGTGTGGCAGGTGACGATATCACCCAGGGTCTTCCCCGTGTGGAGGAGATTTTTGAGGCAAGGAAACCGAAAGGACTTGCAATTATCACGGAGTTTGCCGGAAGGGCGGAAATCCGGGATACAAAGAAAAAGCGTGAGATTGTTGTTACAAATAATGAGACAGGGGAGTCAAAGACTTACCTGATACCCTACGGTTCACGTATCAAAGTTATGGACGGAGCAGTGCTGGAGGCAGGGGATGAGCTGACGGAAGGTTCTGTAAATCCCCACGATATCTTAAAGATTAAAGGTGTCCGTGCGGTACAGGATTATATGCTGAAAGAGGTTCAGCGTGTATACCGCCTCCAGGGTGTGGAAATCAGCGATAAGCATATAGAAGTAATTGTGCGCCAGATGCTGAAGAAAGTCCGTATTGAGAATAACGGGGATTCTGAATTTTTACCGGGTACTCTGGTGGATATTCTTGAGTTTGAGGATACCAACGAGATGCTGGAAAAAGAGGGATTGGAGCTGGCAGAGGGAAAACAGGTGCTCCTTGGTATCACAAAGGCGTCCCTTGCAACCAATTCCTTCCTCTCCGCAGCATCTTTCCAGGAGACTACGAAGGTGCTTACGGAAGCGGCTATTAAAGGAAAGGTTGACCCGTTAATCGGACTGAAAGAGAATGTTATTATCGGTAAACTGATTCCTGCCGGAACAGGTATGAGACGTTACCGCAATTTGACGCTGGATTCTGATATCAACGAAGACGACTTCCTTGACTTTGTGGATGATTTTGATGAATATGAGGATTATGATGATTACGACGAGGAAGGGGAAGGGGAGTCCTCGGAAGAAGATGAGGGAGCAGTTCTGGAAGCAGTAGAAGCAGAATAAAAATTTCTTATAGTAGTTTCGCAAAAAACGGCTTGACAAAGCCGTTTTTTGTATTTATACTATGTAAGTGTGCGTAAAAGGCGCACCCACAGTATAAAATAGAACCCAGGAGGTGAAACTAATGCCAACATTTAACCAATTAGTCAGAAAAGGACGTCAGACATCTGTTAAGAAGTCTACAGCACCTGCTCTTCAGAAAGGATATAATTCTCTGAAGAAGAAATCTATCGATACTGCAGCACCTCAGAAGAGAGGCGTGTGTACAGCAGTTAAGACAGCTACTCCGAAAAAGCCGAACTCAGCGCTTCGTAAAATTGCCAGAGTACGTCTGTCTAACGGAATCGAAGTGACAAGCTATATCCCAGGTGAGGGACATAACTTACAGGAGCACAGCGTTGTTCTTATCCGTGGCGGAAGGGTAAAAGACCTGCCAGGTACAAGATACCATGTAATCAGGGGTACTCTTGATACAGCCGGAGTTGCTAACAGAAAACAGGCTCGTTCCAAATACGGCGCAAAGAGACCAAAAGACGCTAAAAAATAGGAACTAGCAGCCAATAGTATCACAGACAAATCTAAAGGTTAGTGTTGGGATTATATTTCGCTTATAAGAAATAAATACTGCACGAACACATTAGAGACATATGTGAGTACCGTTGAATTAATCGAAACATCGAAATAAGATGATTAAGGAGGGAAGTAACGTGCCACGTAAAGGACATACTCAGAAAAGAGACGTTTTAGCAGATCCATTGTACAATAATAAAGTGGTTACCAAACTTATCAATAATATTATGTTAGATGGTAAGAAAGGTGTTGCCCAGAAAATTGTTTACGGCGCATTTGCTAAAGTAGAAGAGAAAACAGAAAGGCCAGCTCTTGAGGTATTTGAGGAGTGCATGAACAACGTTATGCCTGCTTTGGAAGTAAAGGCAAGACGTATCGGCGGAGCAACTTATCAGGTGCCAATCGAAGTAAGACCGGACAGACGTCAGGCCTTAGCACTTCGTTGGCTTGTCACCTATTCTCGCAAAAGAGGCGAAAAAACCATGAAGGATAGGCTGGCAAACGAGATTATGGATGCCGCAAACAATACAGGCGCTTCTGTAAAGAAAAAAGAAGACATGCACAAAATGGCAGAGGCAAACAAGGCATTTGCTCACTACAGATTCTAGGATTTGCAGTATTTGTGTGATTTGAAGAAATGAAGAGTACCCGCAGGGCACAAGTATGCCACACTGCGTGGGCAATAAACAAGGAGTACCCACAAGGCGTAAATATGCCGCACTTCGTGGGCAATAATTAAGGAGGAAGACCCTTGGCTGGAAGAGAATATCCATTAGAGAGAACCAGGAACATTGGTATTATGGCTCATATCGATGCGGGTAAAACCACACTGACAGAGCGTATTCTTTATTATACCGGTGTAAACTATAAAATTGGTGACACTCATGAAGGAACTGCTACCATGGACTGGATGGAGCAGGAGCAGGAAAGAGGTATTACCATTACTTCAGCCGCTACAACATGTCACTGGACTTTGGAAGAGAACTGTAAACCAAAGGAAGGCGCATTGGAGCATCGTATCAATATTATTGACACACCAGGACACGTTGACTTTACTGTTGAAGTAGAGCGTTCACTTCGTGTATTAGACGGCGCAGTAGGTGTTTTCTGTGCAAAAGGCGGAGTTGAGCCTCAGTCAGAAAATGTATGGCGTCAGGCTGACACCTACAATGTACCCAGAATGGCGTTTATTAATAAAATGGACATTTTGGGAGCTAACTTCTACGGAGCTGTGGACCAGATTCGTACTAGGTTAGGAAAAAATGCAGTTATCTTACAGCTTCCTATCGGCAAAGAAGATGAGTTCAAAGGAATTATCGATTTGTTTGAGATGAAAGCATATATGTATAATGATGATAAGGGCGAAGATATCACTATCACAGATATTCCCGATGATATGAAAGATGATGCAGAGCTCTATCACACAGAATTGGTTGAAAAGTGCTGTGAATTAGACGATGATCTGATGATGCAGTATTTAGAGGGCGAAGAGCCTTCCGTTGCAGATATGAAAGTGGCACTCAGGAAAGGAACCTGTGAGTGTACAGCCGTTCCCGTTTGCTGCGGTTCTGCATACAGAAACAAAGGTGTTCAGAAATTACTGGATGCCGTATTGGAATATATGCCGGCTCCTACCGATATTGCAGATATCAAAGGAACTGACTTAGACGGAAATGAAGTAGAGAGACATTCCTCTGACGAGGAGCCGTTCTCCGCACTGGCATTTAAAATTATGGCAGATCCTTTCGTGGGAAAACTTGCATTCTTCCGTGTGTATTCCGGAACTATGAAATCTGGCTCTTATGTGTTAAATGCAACAAAGGATAAGAAAGAGCGTGTAGGCCGTATCCTTCAGATGCATGCAAATAAGAGACAGGAATTGGATGTTGTATATTCCGGTGATATTGCAGCCGCAGTCGGCTTTAAATTTACCACAACAGGTGATACCATCTGTGACGAGCAGCATCCGGTGATCTTAGAGTCCATGGAATTCCCAGAGCCGGTTATCGAGCTGGCTATTGAGCCTAAGACCAAAGCTGGCCAGGGCAAGATGGGAGAGGCCCTTGCAAAACTTGCAGAGGAAGATCCTACTTTCCGTGCCCATACAAATTCAGAGACAGGACAGACCATTATTGCAGGTATGGGCGAGTTGCATCTGGAGATTATCGTTGACCGTCTGCTTCGTGAATACAAAGTAGAGGCAAACGTAGGAGCACCTCAGGTTGCCTACAAAGAGACATTTACCAAACCTGTTGACCAGGAATACAAATATGCAAAGCAGTCTGGTGGACGTGGACAGTACGGACACTGTAAAGTACGCTTTGAGCCTATGGACGCCAACGGTGAAGAACTGTTCAAATTTGACAGTGAAGTTGTGGGCGGTGCTATTCCCAAGGAATATATCCCTGCTGTTGGGGAAGGTATTGAGGAGGCTACAAAGGCCGGACTTCTTGGAGGGTTTCCGGTTGTAGGCGTTCATGCTACTGTTTATGACGGTTCCTACCACGAGGTGGATTCTTCTGAGATGGCATTCCACATTGCCGGCTCTATGGCATTTAAGGAGGCTATGAAGAAAGCGACTCCTGTATTGTTAGAGCCGATTATGAAAGTGGAAGTAACCATGCCGGAAGAGTATATGGGAGATGTTATCGGTGATATCAATTCCCGTCGTGGACGTATCGAGGGTATGGATGACTTAGGCGGTGGAAAAATTGTCCGTGGGTATGTACCTCTTGCAGAGATGTTTGGTTACTCCACAGACCTTCGTTCCAAGACACAGGGCCGTGGCAATTACTCTATGTTCTTTGAAAAGTATGAACCAGTACCGAAGAACGTACAGGAAAAAGTCCTTGCAAGCAAGGAGAAATAGTTCAGGCTTTCTTTTTGGATTTTTTGGATATAAAGGAAAAATAGCTTGAAAAACCTGGCAATCTCCGATATAATCAGAGATAGCCGGGTAACTTTTAGATATTGAAAGAAAAAACAAAAAAGACAGCCCCAAGGGGCATAAAATTAAGGAGGACGTTTTAAATGGCAAAGGCTAAATTTGAAAGAACAAAACCACATTGTAATATTGGAACCATCGGTCACGTTGATCATGGTAAAACAACTTTAACAGCAGCTATCACAAAAGTTTTATCTGAGAGAGTAGCAGGTAACACAGCAACAGATTTCGAGAACATCGATAAAGCTCCCGAAGAGAGAGAAAGAGGTATCACTATCTCTACAGCTCACGTTGAGTATGAGACAGACAACAGACATTATGCACACGTTGACTGCCCAGGCCATGCTGACTACGTTAAAAACATGATTACCGGTGCTGCTCAGATGGACGGCGCTATCCTTGTAGTAGCAGCTACTGACGGTGTTATGGCTCAGACAAAAGAGCACATCTTATTGTCCCGTCAGGTAGGTGTACCTTATATCGTTGTATTCTTAAATAAATGCGATATGGTAGACGACGAAGAGTTAATCGAGTTAGTTGAAATGGAAGTAACAGAGCAGTTAGAGGAATATGGATTTGAAGGCTGCCCGATCATTAAAGGTTCCGCTTTAAAAGCTCTGGAAGATCCTCAGGGCGAGTGGGGCGATAAGATCATGGAATTAATGAGCACTGTTGACGAGTATATTCCTGATCCTCAGCGTGATACAGACAAACCTTTCCTTATGCCTGTAGAGGATGTATTTACCATCACAGGACGTGGAACTGTTGCTACTGGTAGAGTAGAGCGTGGTACACTGCATCTGAACGAGGAACTTGAGATTCTTGGTGTGAAGGAAGATGTTCAGAAGACTGTTGTTACCGGTATCGAGATGTTCCGTAAACAGTTGGATGAGGCACAGGCTGGTGATAACATTGGTGCATTGCTTCGTGGTATCAACCGTGACCAGATCGTTCGTGGACAGGTTCTTGCAAAACCCGGATCAGTTACCTGTCATCAGAAATTTACCGCTCAGGTATACGTTCTGACAAAAGACGAGGGTGGACGTCACACACCTTTCTTTAACAACTATCGTCCACAGTTCTATTTCAGAACAACTGACGTTACTGGCGTTTGCGAATTACCAGGAGGAACAGAGATGTGTATGCCTGGTGATAATGTAGAGATGACTATTGAACTGATTCATCCGGTAGCTATGGAGCAGGGTCTTACATTCGCTATTCGTGAGGGTGGTAGAACTGTTGGTTCTGGACGTGTGGCTACGATCGTAGAGTAATCTTTAGATTAGAGCCAAATAGTAAAAATAAGCACCGCAATCCTTTGAGAAATCAAGGGGTTGCGGTTTTTTAATGTCTAAAAATAATAGCGGACAAAAGGAAAAGCCACTTGCCGGAATTTCATTGAAAATGGCTTGTGGCTCTAAA
>CAMWKH010000033.1 GCA_947174805.1 uncultured Roseburia sp.
TCATGTCTTGTTTGTGCCTTGAGCGAAGCGAAAGGAATGATAAAAACCATGAAAAAATCCATTACCTTTATCGGCGGCGGCAATATGGCATCCGCCATCATCGGCGGTATCTTACAGGCAGATTTTACAGCCCGGGAAGATATCACCGCCACCGCAAAGACAGAGCAAACCTGTGAAAAATTAAAAAAAGAATTTAACATAAAAACCACAACAGATAATGCAGAAGGGGCCAAAGATGCAGACATCCTGTTTCTTGCAGTAAAACCCTTTCTCTTTAAAAGTGTCATCCCTCAAATCCGTGACATGGTAAAACCGGAGGCTCTGATTGTATCCATAGCTGCCGGACAGACTATGGATGCCATAGAAACTCTTTTTGACAAGGACATTAAACTGATCCGTGTCATGCCAAATACCCCTGCGCTGGTGGGAGAATCCATGAGCGCCCTTTGCAAAAACAGCCATGTATCCTCTGAGGAAATGGAAGAAATTGTAAGTATTTTTGAGAGTTTTGGAAAAGCGGAAATCGTACCGGAATCTTTAATGGACACTGTCACCGGTATCAGCGGTTCCTCCCCTGCCTATGTGTACATTTTGATTGAAGCTATGGCGGACGCCGCCGTGGCAGACGGCATGACCAGGAGTCAGGCATACAAATTTGCCGCCCAGGCTGTGCTTGGCTCTGCAAAAATGGTATTGGAAACCGGGAAACATCCCGGCGAACTGAAAGATGCGGTGTGCTCCCCGGGAGGCACCACCATTGCCGCCGTAGCCAAACTGGAAGAGAAAGGATTTCGGGATGCCATAATTTCCGCCCAGAGGAGCTGCGTAGCAAAATCCAGGGATATGAAATAATTATAAAAAGGACTGCCTGAACATATCAGGCAGCCTCTTCTCTTAACTGTTCTCTACACAAACTGATTTTTTCCCTCATCATATGCGTAATCCAACACTTGGAGGGTGTCCCGGATTTTCTCCTCCGCTACATTTTGTGAAGCACAAAACTCTTTTAAGGAATCATAACGATTCCGAAGCTGAGTATTCACATAACTTAACAGCATGGCCGGGTCTTTGGGTAAACTGTACTCCATAAAATCTCATCACCTCTAATTTTTAGGGGAGCTATTTTTTTCTCTCCACTCCGTATTTTGCCTCTAATTCCTTCACAGTATTCGCATATTTCTCCTGTTTTCTCTGCTGCAGAAGCTGGGTGTAAAGATTGTCCTTAATCTCCTCGTAGGAAACCTTTTTCTCCTCTTTTTTATCCTCCACCAGAATCAGATGGAATCCGAACTGGGTTTTTACCGGCCCTAAAACTTTTCCAATCTCCCCCTCAAAAGCGGCTTTTTCAAACTCCGGCACCATCTGTCCCCTGCCGAAATAACCTAAGTCTCCGCCTTTTTCTGAAGAGGGACAGGTGGAATACTCTCTTGCCGCCTCCTCAAAGGATTTTCCTTCAGAAATCTCCTGTGCAATTTTTTCTGCCTGGTCCTTTTCTTCCACTAAAATATGTTTTGCGCTGACCTGGGCCCCTGCCACAAACTGTCCCGGATTCGCCTCATAAAACTTTTTGATTTCTCCCTCGTCTATAGTGACTCCTTCAATGACACGGGTTGCCGCCATATGGCTTGCCAGCTCATTTTTCATC
Source organism: uncultured Roseburia sp. (assembly GCA_947174805.1). Lineage (GTDB taxonomy): Bacteria > Bacillota > Clostridia > Lachnospirales > Lachnospiraceae > Roseburia_B. The sequence continues at coordinate 1,646 of CAMWKH010000033.1, forward strand.
TTTTCCAAAGTCTCTTTGTACTCTTTTGTCTCCTTAATTTTTTCTTCCTCCGCCATCTTTGCAAAGAGATGGAATCCGATTAACTGCTCCAAAATCTCATCCCTTGCCTGGGGATTGGAGAGATAAATCTGCTGCTCCGGAGGATAATTTGCAATTAATTCATTTAACTCCTTCTCTGTAATTTCATGTCCTGCTGCCACCGCTAATACTTTTTCGCTCATTTTTTTCTCCTTAAAATATTATATTTTTTCTACACATTTCGTTTATATGCATACGCATAGGTACTAAAATACAGCACCGATGCGATAATCACAATCGTAGGACCTGTTGCCACATTGGCATAATAAGATATAAACAGACCCAAAATCCCTGAGAACAGAGAAAATATCAGGGAAAAGAAATGATATTCCCGCATATTCTCCGATATATTCCTGCTGGCTGCCGCGGGCAGGATTAAAAGGGCGTTGATAATTAAAATTCCCACCCACTTTATGGAAAGCATGACGATTAAAGCCATCACCACCGCAAAAAGGTTTTCTATCATCTTCACCGGAATATGCCTGCCCTTTGCCAGTGTCCTGTGGATACTGGCAGCATGGAGATAATTAAAACAAAAACACCAGAAAATCAGTGTAAAAGCAAAAATCCCCAAAAGATAGAGAATTTCCCCCCGGGTAATACTCAATATATCCCCCACCAAAAGGCTTGAATATTTGCTGAAATTTCCCCCGGCAGATAAGATTGCCAGACCCAAAGCCACACTGCAGGAGGAAAACACGGATATTATCGTATCAAATGCCGCCACTCTGTTTCCGATATAATTTAGGAGCAGGGCAAACACAATGGCAAACACAATCATGGTTATGTTTGTATCCCTGACCCCAAAAACCACCCCCAGGGCAATGCCTGTCAAAGCAGAGTGACCCAGGGCGTCCGAGAAAAAGGCCATCTTTTTCTGGACAATCATAGTTCCAAGAAGCCCAAACAAGGGGGTGATGATTAAGACTGCCAAAAAGGCATTCCGCATAAATTCATATTGAAAAAAAGCCGTCAGACTTTCTAATCCCATGTAGTATCACCTGCCCTCCGTCTCTTTTCCCGCTTTCCCGACACATACCCCGGCAGTTCTTCCCCTCCGAAAATTTCTTTAAATTCCGAACTTTCATAAACATCACTGGGACTGCCGGATTTTACCACTGTCTGGTCCAAAAGAATTACCTGGTCCGCATATTTTAACACGTAATCCAAATCATGGGAAATCAGTATCACAGACAAATCAAAATTTTCTTTCAGATATTCCATGGTGCGGTAAAATAACTCCATACCGTTTTGGTCCACACCGGAAACAGGCTCGTCCAGGAGAAGAAGATTTGGCTCATCCATAATAGCCATGGCAAGGAGCACCCGCTGTAACTGTCCTCCGGAAAGCTTGCACACCTGTCTGTCCAGCAAGTCTTCCACCTCAAAAATTTTTAGCGCTTCGGTAATCTGTCCTGCAATACACTTTTTCTTTCTCAGAAAAACAGGGAACCGGTAATGATAACTGGCAATTAAATCATACACGGAAATAGGGCTATTTTTTTCAATATTCAGGCTCTGGGGCACATAACCCACTTTCAGCTTCTGAATCCTGCCGTTTTCCCTGTCTTTAAACTCTATGTCCCCTTCATGGGGGATATCGTTAAGCATGGCCCGGATTAATGTGGATTTTCCCGCACCGTTTTTACCGATAATCACATTCAGGCTTCCGCAGTGGATGTGCAGATTTACATCTTCCAATATCACCTGCTCCCCCAGACGGACTCCCAGATGGTTAATTTTTATACAATGCAGCCCGCAGGGCTTTCTGATTTTTTTCATACTATTCCACCCCGTAAGCCTCTTTTATCACACGGATATTCTCCTCCATGCCCTGAAGATAACTGTGGGGATTATAATCTCCCCGCAGGATTGTATCCAGATAACACACGGCGGCGTCCGCCTCCTTTTTTACCATCTCCGCCATCTCACTGCCGTACAACTCCTCCGCAAAAATCACGGGGCTGTCATTATCTTTAAGGGCCGAAATCACCTCCGCCACCTCCCCTGCACTGACCTGGCGCTCCTCGTCCAAATCCAGGGTAAATGCCACGGTAAGCCCGTAATCCTCCGCCAGATAATGGTAAGCCTCATGGAAAGAAATAATACTTTCTCCCTGAACCTTTCTTCGGATTTCCTCCTGCTCTTCCTCCAGTTTCGACAGCTCCATGAGATAAGCCTCTTTCTGCTCCTCATAGTATCCCCGGTTTCCCTCGTCCAGTTCACAGAGCCCCCGGGTGATATTTTCCACCTGCTTTTTGTGCCTTTTGATACTCATCCAAACATGGCTGTTTTCCTCTAAGAGTTCCACGTCTTCACTGGCATCTAAAATTTTAAGATTTGGATAAGATTTTGCCACTTTGGACAAAAAATTTTCTATCCCTCCCCCGTTTATGATAAACAAATCCGCCTGGGACAGAAGCTTCATATCCTCCGGGGTAAGCTGATAATCATGCATGCATCCGGTCTGGGGTTCACTTAAATTTGCCAGGGTTACATTTTCTGCCTGCCCTGCAATATTTTCCGCTGCAATGTACATGGGATAAAAAGAAGTTACCACAAAATAACCTTCTTCCTCCTTTTCCCGGCTTCCCACATACAAAACCGTAAAACAATAGCCTGCAAATGCCACAACAATAAGCAGGAAAGTTACAAAACCATATTTATGTTTCATTCTTTTTCTCTGATGCCTCCAGTACCAGGGCGTCCATGTATTCCCATATTTCCTCCCTGCCCTGTTTTGTCATGGCAGAATAGGGAAACACCTTTGTCCCCGGTTCCACTTTAAGGCCTTCCCGTATGATTTTAACATTTTTCTGCACCTGGCTTCTTTTTATTTTGTCCAGTTTTGTGGCAATAATTATGGGGGCAAACCCCTGATACACCATCCACTCATACATCATTCTGTCATTCTCTGAGGGCGCATGGCGGATATCGATTAAAAGAAACACCGCCAAGAGCTGTTTCGAGCTATGGAGATAATTTTCTATCATAGCCCCCCATTTTTTCTTTTCCGATTCGGCTATTTTTGCATAACCGTACCCCGGCAAATCCACCAGATACATTTCCCCGTTTATATTGTAGAAATTAATGGTCTGGGTCTTTCCCGGCTGGGCGGAAGTCCTGGCCAAAGATTTCCGGTTCATCAACCCATTAATCAGAGATGATTTCCCCACATTAGACTTTCCTGCAAATGCAACCTCCGGCAGAGTGTTTTCCGGAAGTTTGCTGGTAACGCCGCAGACAGTTTCCAGTTCCACATTTTTAATAATCATAGTTCCCTCCGTTTTTGGGATTGTATCCAGGAAAAGCGCCGGATTACACCAACGCAGCCTGAAGGACATCCTGCATGGTTTCCACATACACGATTTTTAACCCCTGTTTAATCTCCTCGGATATTTCCTCAATATCTTTTCGGTTCTTTTTCGGCACACACACTGTCTTAATCCCTGCATTTTTGGCTGCCAAGGTTTTTTCCTTTAACCCTCCGATGGGGAGCACTCTTCCCCGCAAGGTAATCTCCCCCGTCATAGCCACGTCCGCACGGACTTTCCGCCTGGTTATGGCGGAGAGCATGGCAGTAGCCATGGTAATCCCTGCCGAAGGCCCGTCTTTTGGCACTGCACCTTCGGGGATATGGATGTGAATATCATTCTCTTTAAAAAATTCTTTGGGTATATGAAATTCTTTACTCACGGAACGGATATAGCTGATACCAGCCTGGGCGGATTCTTTCATCACGTCTCCAAGCTGGCCGGTAAGCTGAAATTCCCCTTTTCCCGGCATTACATTTACCTCAATCTCCAGGGTATCGCCCCCAACGCTGGTCCAGGCCAGCCCCCGGACGATTCCAATTTCGTCGTTTTTTCCTGCCTTATCAAAGCTGTACTTTTCTTTCCCCAGGAATTTTTCTAAATTCTTTCTGGTAACTGCCACTTTCTTTTTGTCGCCTTCATATACTTCCCTGGCTGCTTTCCTGCAGATTTCCCCCAACTTCCGCTCCAGATTCCGGACTCCTGCCTCCCTGGTATATCCCCTGATAACCATAGACAGCGCATCCCTGCTGATGGTGAGCTGCTCTTTCTTTAAACCGTTTTTCTTTAACTGCTTTTTCACAAGATGCTCACCGGCGATATGCATTTTTTCGTTTTCCGTATAACTTGTCACCTCAATGATTTCCATGCGGTCCAAAAGCGGTCGTGGAATATCCTGAGCGGAATTTGCCGTGGCAATAAACAGCACTTCCGACAAATCTATGGGAATCTCCACATAGTGGTCCCGGAATCTACTGTTCTGCTCTGAATCCAGCACCTCAAGCAAAGCCGATGCCGTGTCCCCTTTGTAGTCACTGCTGACCTTGTCAATTTCATCTAACAGCATCAGGGGGTTTTTTACCCCGGCAGACCTAAGCCCAGTGACAATGCGCCCGGGCATAGCCCCCACATAAGTTCTTCTGTGGCCTCTGATTTCCGCCTCATCCCTTACGCCCCCTAAACAGATGCGCACATACTCTTTGGAGAGAGCCTTTGCCACAGACCTGGCAATGCTTGTCTTTCCCGTTCCCGGAGGACCCACAAGGCAGATTATGGGGCTCTCACCCTTGCTGGTAAGGTTTCTCACTGCCAAAAACTCCAGCATCCGCTCCTTTACTTTCTCCAGCCCGTAGTGGTCGTCATTTAAAATCTTTTCCGCATGCTTCAAATCCTTGTTATCCCTGGAGGCTTTCTCCCAGGGAAGGTCCAAAAGCGTCTCAATATAGCCTCTGGCCACTGCACTCTCCGAGGAACTGGAACCAATATTTTTAAAACGTTTGATTTCTTTTTCTATTTTTTCTTTTACTTCCTTGTCGGCTTTCAGCTTTTTTAAGGCTTCAAAAAAGTGGTCCACGTCGGACTCTGTATTGTCTTCCCCCAGTTCCTCCCGGATTACTTTCATCTGTTCCCGAAGCAGGTATTCTTTCTGGTTCTGGTCCACTTTCTCCTTTACCTTTTCCTGAAACTCCCTTTTGATTCGGATAATATTTTCTTCCCGCAGAATCAGGGACATAAGGACTTCGTAGCGGTCCTCCAGGGTAACAGCCTCCAGAAATTTCTGTTTTTCTTCATAGTAAATGGGCACATTGTTGGCGATCATATCCATAAGGTGTTCCAGATTCCTCTCATCCGCCACCTGCCTGGCAAACTCTTTGCCCTGTTTGGGATTTAAGGAGGCGTACTGTGCGTAAATCTCCTGGATAGCCCGAAGCATACCTTCTTTTACCTCAGGAGCATATGCATTTTCACTCTCATCCTCACATTCAAAAATCTCTGCTATAAAAAAGGGCTCTGTCTGAATCAAACCTGCCAGTTCCGCCCGCTCTTTTCCCTCTACCAGAATGCGGATGATGCTGTTTTGCATTTTAATAACCTGTTTGATCTCCGCAACCATTCCTATATGGTATAAATCTTCCTGACTGGGATTCTCTACTGCCACATCTCTCTGGGTCACCAAAAAAATTTTCTGTTCCCCAATCATTGCCTCCTCCACCGCCTGGATAGATTTTGCCCTGCTGACATCAAAATGTGCCACCATACCCGGCAAAAGCGTCACCCCTCTAAGGGCCACTGCCGGCATTGTCAAACTTGTGTCTCTCAACGTAAAACCCTCTTTCTAATCCCTTATAAAATCTTATTTTCTTCCTGTTTACAAAAGCTGTCAGCAGTAATGAAAGGTATTACTGTGACAGCTCTCACTCTTCAGGCTTTTCCTGTTCCTTAAGCGCTTTTTGACTCTAAAAGCAACTGTTCATCTTCCTCCACAGAATCCACATAACCCTTCTGCTCTACCAATGCCTTATCTATCGTACATTGTGTAATTGAGGAATCCGACGGAATTTTATACATTAAATCCATCATAACATTTTCCATAATGGCCCGAAGCCCCCTGGCTCCGGTCTGTCTGTCTAAGGCTTTATCGGCAACTGCCTCCACCGCATCATCATTGAAATGCAGAGCCACCCCGTCTAACTCAAATAATTTTTTATATTGTTTTACCAGGGAATTCTTCGGCTCTGTCAGAATACGCACAAGTGCCGCCTTATCCAGAGAATCCAAAGAAACCGTAATCGGAACCCTTCCGATAAACTCAGGTATCAGCCCAAACTTAATAAAGTCCTGGGGCATGGCATGCTTAAATGCTTTCCCCACGTTCATCTCCCGTCTATCCTTTACTGTTGCGTTAAAACCGATGGTTTTTTCGTCAAGACGGCTCTCGATAATTTTTTCTAATCCGTCAAAGGCTCCTCCGCAGATAAACAGGATATTGGTGGTATCTATCTGAATCAGCTCCTGCTGGGGATGCTTCCTGCCTCCCTGGGGCGGAACAGACGCAACCGTACCCTCTAAAATCTTAAGGAGTGCCTGCTGCACACCCTCCCCGGACACATCCCGGGTGATAGACACATTTTCTGATTTCTTTGTGATTTTGTCAATCTCATCAATATAAATAATACCATGCTGTGCCCTGTCAATATCATAATCTGCCGCCTGAATAATCTTCAGGAGAATATTCTCCACATCCTCCCCCACATAGCCGGCTTCCGTCAGCGTGGTGGCATCTGCAATGGCAAAGGGCACATTCAAAATCCGGGCCAGTGTCTGAGCCAGATAAGTTTTTCCGGAACCAGTCGGCCCCAGCATTAAAATATTGCTTTTCTGTAACTCCACATCCAGCTCTGTTCCGGCCAGAATCCTTTTATAATGGTTATACACTGCAACTGAGAGGACTTTCTTTGCATTGTCCTGACCGATCACATACTCATCCAGGAAATTTTTTAACTCCTCAGGTTTCAACAGATTAATCTGCTCCTCTACCTGTTCTTCGTCCTCTTCCTCAAACTCTTCCTCTATAATTTCTGCGCAGATATCCACGCATACATCACAGATATATGCTCCGTTGGGCCCTGCAATAAGTTTTCTTACCTGTTCCTGGGATTTTCCGCAAAAGGAACACCGAATCCTTTCTTCACCGCCAATAAAACTTCTTCCTGCCATCTCTCTACTCCCGATTCGTAATTACCATGTCAATAAGGCCATAATCCTTGGCTTCCTGTGCGCTAAGCCAGTTATCCCTGTCTGTATCCCGCTCTAACATCTCAATGGGTTTCCCGCATTCCTCTGCCAGAATTTTATTAATCTTATGTTTTGTTCCCAATATGTGCTGGGTTGTAATTTCCATATCGCTCGCCTGACTTCCGCTGGGCATGCCTCCCATGGGCTGATGAATCATAATCTCCGCATTGGGCAGCGCCATACGTTTGCCCTTTGCACCACCTGCCAGAAGAAACGCCCCCATGCTTGCCGCCATGCCGCAGCAGATGGTGGATACATCGCATTTAATATAATTCATGGTGTCAAAGATACCAAATCCGGCAGAAACTGAACCTCCCGGACTGTTGATATAGAGCTGAATATCCTTCCCAGGGTCCTCCGCCTCCAAAAACAAAAGCTGGGCAATTACAATGCTCGCCGTTGTGTCACTGACTTCCTCCCCCAGAAAAATAATCCTGTCTTTTAACAATCTAGAATATATATCGTAGCTGCGCTCTCCTCTGCTGGTCTGTTCTACCACATAAGGTACTAAACTCATTATTCTGCCTCCTAAATCCCCAAACAGACCGGCTCTAAGCAAGCCAGTCTGCCTGAAATACTATTCTCTTTTATTCTGCTGCTTCTTTTTCTTTTTTAGACTTTGCCTTTGCCCGTTCTTTGATATTATCCATTACAAGTTTCACTGCTTTCTGCACGGAAATATCTTTTTTCATGGAATTTTTCTGTTCCTCGGTTAAGAAGTCAGTAATTCTCTCCGACGGCATGCCGTATGCCTTGGCCATCTTTTCGATTTCATCCATGACCTCATCATCGCTCACCTGGATTTCTTCTGTCTTTGCAATTTCCTCCAATACCAGGCTGCTCTGGATACGGCTGAGGGCCTCCGGTTTCACCTGCTCCTTCATTTTATCCATAGTCATGCCGGAAAACTGCATATACTGCTCAAAGCTTAATCCCTGCTGGGAAATTCTCTGGGCAAACTCCTCCACCATAACGTCAATCTGTGTCTCTAACATGGCATCGGGAATTTCCATGGAAGACTTATCCACGATTTTCTTAATAGCCTCATCCTCTTTGGTGCGCCTTGCATCTTCCTCTTTTGACTCTTCCAGTTTCTTCCTGATATCTTCCCTGTACTCTGCCAAGGTGTCAAACTCAGATACATCCTGGGCAAACTCATCATCCAGCTCAGGAAGTTCCTTCGCTTTAATCTCATGGATTTTAACTTTAAACACAGCAGGTTTTCCTGCCAGTTCCTCCGCCTGATACTCCTCCGGGAACGTAACATTGACCTCAGTCTCATCCCCTGCATTTTTACCAATTAACTGCTCCTCAAATGTATCGATGAAAGAATGGGAACCAATGACCAGTGAATGGTTCTCTGCCTTGCCGCCTTCAAATGCAACGCCGTCCACAAATCCTTCAAAATCAATCACAGCTGTATCCCCGTCCTGAATTGGGCGGCCGTCCACTGTGACAGTTCTGGCATTGTTGTTTCTCTCTTCCTCAACAGCCGCATCCACTTCCTCGTCTGATACGGATGTGTCGATTTTTGTAACGGTAACTCCCATATATTTTCCCAATTTTACTTCCGGCTTAACTGCCACTTCTGCCGTAAAAATAAAAGGCTGGCCTTTTTCAATCTGAGTAATATCAATAGTGGGACGTGAAACCACATCCAATCCACTCTCATCCACGGAAGGTCCGTAATTCTCCTGAATCAATCTGTTTGCCGCATCTTCATAGAAAATTGACGCACCATACATCTTCTCAATCATCTGTCTCGGAACTTTACCTTTACGGAAACCTGGAAGGCTGATTTTACTTTTTTCTTTTAAATAGGCTGCCTGTATAGCCTTTTCCAACTTATCGGCAGAAACTTCTATTGTAAGCTTTGCCATATTTTTCTCTAACTTTTCTACCTGTACACTCATTATACCTGTTTTCCTCCTTCATATCTCCATGGTATATGTTCACAGCATTTGCCATATGCCAAAATGGGCATACTTTCACCGTCTCACAGTCATTTTAGTATTATAGCACATGGTTTTTTAAAATACAAGAAAAAATTTTTCTAACTATTTACATTATCTCTTCCCCTATTTTAAATACATTGAGCCCTTCTTTCAAGTCTTTTGACAATTCTGATAAATCCGTCACTTTCTCGAGCATCTCTTCCATCATGCTCTCCTGAATTTTTGCATTGTTGGACACGCCTTCCGTATTCTCCAAAACATCCCCTGCAATGGAAGATATCTTGTCAATGGTATTGTTCAAGGCACCTGCGCCGCTGGTCACTTCCTCTGTAACGGCAGATAAATTCATAATATCGTCAGATACATTGGAAATTTTTTGTATAATGTCGCCAAAGCTTTCCTTTGTTCCCGCAGTAAGGGAAATCCCCTCTTTTACAAACTGGCTTCCTTCTCCCATAAGGGCAACGCAGCCCTCAATACAATTTTGTATCTCCACGATAATCTTTGTGATTTCCTCTGTAGCCTTTCTTGACTCCTCAGCCAAAGTCCCCACTTCCCCGGCTACAACTGCAAATCCTTTTCCCTGCTCCCCTGCTCTTGCCGCCTCGATAGACGCATTTAAAGCCAGGAGGTTTGTCTGGGAGGCAATATCAGAAATTAACTGAACCACATTTTGAATCGTATCCGACATTTTGGACAATTCCTGCATCTGGGCATATGTATCTTTTACATTCTCCTCAATTTTTGACATCTGCGTCACTACCACATCCAGTTTATCTGCCCCTGCTCCGGCTTTCTCCGTGGTTTCCATGGAAGCCTGGCTGATATTCGTAAGGGTAGCGGCAATACTTTCTATTCCCCTGGCAATTTCCTGGGTCATCTGGGAATTTGTCTGTGTCAGGTTACTCTGCTCCCCAGTACTTATCACGGCATTTTCTGAAATCTGTACAATATCGTAAGCTTTTTCCTGTGTACTACCGGCGCTGGAATTTAAGTTCTCAGAAATCAGCGAAAGACGCTGGGCATGGCCGTCCACTTTGTGAATCAACCGGCTTAAATTTACCTTCATATTCTGAAGGGCATCCGCCATATTTCCCACTTCATCGCCTCTGTTGAGCAGTTTCTTTCTGATATCTACGGTAAAATCTCCTGTTCCCATAGCGTTGCAGATTTTAACAATCTCCCCGATGGCTTTAAACTCATAATTACAATATAGTACAATCAATACGCCGCTCACAAGGACCATAATCAATGCTGCAATAATTCCGATGGTCCGGATAGATGCCACTATGGTATCCACGGCAGAGTTATAAATTCCCACATCCATAGACCCCCACAAAGTCCCGTTCACATAAATAGGACACATAACATCGTATGTCCACGCCTTTTGGACGTCCGCCCAAAACTGGCTTGTCATCACAACCCCCTCCTGGGCCGCCGGCACCGTATAGGCCGTGTCATCCAGATAACTTTTTCCGATTTTTTCCGTATCTGAATGGGCAACTGCCGTAACCGTAGTGTCAATAGCCACCACATAGGCAAAATGGCTGTTCTGCTGCACGCATTCCTCCACAAAAGACTGGAGCTCCTGGGTATCCGCCCCTTTTTCCAGTAAAATGCCAACCTGTTTTGACAGCTGGGTATCTTCCCTCACAAACTGTGCGACCATATTTTCCGCAATCAATCCTTCCATAAAGTGCAGAAAAACAAATACCATTACCGCAAAACTCAATCCGAATAAGGAAATAACTATAAGTGCAATTTTGCCTTTCAGTGAAAACTGTTTCTTCATCTTTCTTCCTCCAAAGCGTACTAAGACTTATTGTTCCATAACCTATCCCCGCAAAATTATACCATTCACTATATCCCATAAATAGCTGATGTAATATTTTATCATAAATACACAGGTATAACAATAGCGTTCTTGATATTTACCACAGGAAATTGCAGCCTGTTTTTGCAAAGAAGCAGGGCCAGAAGAATTATTTCCTTCTGACCCTGCCTCTGCCGCACTTACCGCAGCCAAAATTTCATTTTTCTGTTTACTGTCCGGAAGACATTCTCTCTTCCTGGCTTCTAATCATTTTACGAACCATCTCACCGCCGATGGAACCAGCCTGACGGGAAGTTAAGTCACCATTGTAACCCTCTTTCAAAGGAACACCAAGTTCAGAAGCTACTTCCTGTTTAAAACGGTTTAATGCCTCTTTTGCCTCCGGTACCTCAACTCTATTGCTGTTGTTTGAATTTGCCATAGTTTCATACCTCCAAAGTATTCTCCGGCAACGCCGGTTTTTTTCTCCTGGATAAACTCTGTTGTTTATCCTGAAAATAGTATGGTTTTTAATTTTAATTTTATGTTTGGAAAGTTTCGCCAGATAATACATTTTTTTGTTTCTCTTTTCCAATCCATATCTGGGGATTCTGCTATGGCAAAAAATGAGCGGAAGTCCCCGCTCATTTTTCATTCTCCTAAAATGACCAGATGCCTGAGGCATTTTCATAATCGCTGTCCCAATCGCCCCGGATTCCGATTCCTTTCCCAGATATGGTCACTTTGTTCTTATTCTTTTCCCGTTTCGTTTTAATTCCTTTATTGGATTTCTCCACATGCCCTCCGAAAAGGCCTTCCTGTACTTCTCCTGCTCTTGTGAGCTTAATATTATCAAAAACTGCATTGACTTTATCCCCGCTGAGCCTTACAGATGCCTCCACTCTGGGGTACACCGCAGTGTTTGCCAAATTTTTATTTGTGAAGCTGCCAATCTTTTTATAGTCAAGATAGACGTTTCCTTTTCCTTTACTGTCAATGGTCAGCATCATATGGTATTTCTTTCCAACCTTTAAGGACTTTCCGCTGGGCCTTGTGTACTGCTGCTGGCCCGGAGCATTGGATTTTACGTTTTCAATCAAAGTCACCGCTTTATTCGTATAGGGCGCTGAGGCATGTTTATCAAACTGAATCCCATAGGATACGGCGGAGGTGGGCGTCACCAGCACAAGTTTTGCATGGTAGCCGGAGCCGGAACCCTTTAATGTAATATCTGCCTCAATTCCCGTGGAACACTTTGTGTTTTCCAGGGTTTTTCCATTCTTTGTCTTCTGCTTGGATACTTTGCCGTAATCCCCGTATTTTTTTGTCTGCCCGTCATAGCTGCACATTCTCACATAGTAGGTTTTATTTGGGACAAAATCGTAAATTTCAATGCTGCTTGATTTTACGTCTTTAATTTCTACTGTCCTTGTATTCTTTTTGGGGAATTTCTTATTGGTAGAATACTGAAGCCGATATTTTTTTGCCTCGGCAATCTTTTTATATGAAATTTTCAAAGTTCCGGGGTTTGTGGATTTCATAGACTTTATCGTGGGCGGGTTGATTTTCCACTGTGCGTACAGCGTAACAGTCTGTCCGCTGCCTGCCGCTGCGGCCAATCTTGCCGCATCATCTCCCTGTGCATACACATCCCCCTTGCCGTTTGCTCTTGTATTCCACCCGGTAAAAGTATAATTTTTCCTGGTAAAAGCGTTTGCGGGAATCGTTGCGGCAGCATTAGAAGATACTGCCAGAGGCGCCATCACTCCGGAGCCGCCGTTGGCGTCAAAATTTACCATAACACCGCTCACTCCGCTTTCTGTTTCCCCATCTCCCATAAAATCTGCAGCCTTCTCCGCTGTCACACTTTCTGCTCCTGCCGCCGGAAACTCAGCCCCGAATGCAGTCCCTGCACTGAGTGTCAACACCATTGACAAAAGCAGTGCCGCAATTCCTTTTTTCATATTGTTTCATCCTTTCTCTCATCTATGCTTGTTTTTTCCAACAAAAACATTATAACACAATATTTCCAGCAACACAATTTTTTAAGGGTTTCCGCATTAGAATAAAAAATAGGATTGACAGACATTCCCAAAAGAAATACTCTAAAGGTAAAGATAAATTTCAAACAAATAGGGAGGTATTTTTATGAGTAAATTAGGAATTTTTATGGCTGACGGCTGTGAGGAAATTGAAGGTCTCGCCGTTGTGGACGTGCTCCGCCGGGCTGAAATGGATATTATTACCATTTCTGTCAACAAGACAAACACCGTTCAGGGTTCCCACAGTATCACCTTTCTCACGGACAAGGTATTTGAGGAGGTAAATTTTGAAGAGTTGGACGGAATTATACTGCCCGGAGGGATGCCAGGAACCATAAACTTAGGGGAGCATGAGGGTGTGGTATCCCAGATCAAAGACTTTGCGGCAGCGGGAAAACTTGTCTGCGCCATCTGCGCCGCTCCCTCTGTTTTAGGCGCCGCTGGAATATTAGAAGGCAAAAAGGCAACCTGCCATCCTGGATTTGAAGAAAAATTAACCGGGGCTAAACCGCTTACGGACAATGTGGTTGCAGACGGAAATATAATCACAAGCCGGGGCATGGGAACGGCCATCGATTTCGGCCTTGCAATCGTAAGTTACTTCAAAGACCAGTCTGTGGTGGATGATGTAAAACTCCATCTTGTATATAAATAGGTGGCTCCATGGAAATTGAACGAAAATATTTAGTGGAAAAACTTCCTGAGAATTACAAAGACTTTCCCTCCAGAGAATTGGAACAGGGATATCTGTGCACAGACCCGGTTGTGCGAATCCGCAGGGCAGATGATACTTTCACCCTGACCTATAAAGGCCGGGGACTTATGGTAAGGGAGGAATACAACCTCCCCTTGACAAAGGAGGCATATCATCACCTGCGGGCAAAAGCCGACGGGATTATCATACACAAAATCCGCTACAACATTCCCTATAAGGAAAAATATACCATCGAATTGGATGAGTTTTTAGACGAACTGACCCCACTTATACTGGCGGAAGTTGAATTTGACACAAAGGAGGAGGCAGAGGCCTTTGTCCCCCCTGACTGGTTTGGAGAAGATGTTACATTTTCCCATAAATACCACAACAGTGCCCTGAGCAAAACACCGGTATAAGCCTCATTCTTTTCTCTTACCAGGCTCTTTCAATCTCATACTTTTGTACCATGCGGATACTGTTTAAAAGCTGCTGATATCTCACATCAACACTGCCCTCCGGAATCACCACATCCAATGTCACCGCAAAATCGTCTATGAGACGGTCAGTGATTCTGTGGCGGATGGAAACTAAAATATTAGACTTTTCTTCCATAGAATCCGCATCCAGAAATGCTAAAAGGGCAGGGTCAGCTTCCCCCGGCTTCGGCTCGGCAATCTCTAACTGCAGATTGCTTTTTTCTGCGGTTTTATGGGAATTTTCCTGGCTGGACTGCTCTTCCCCCTCCGGGGATTTTACAGCACTCTGTACATGAGAGTTGATCTCAGAAGATTTTAAAGACTCCTGTACGGATATTTCCTGAAATCTGTACTTTTGTTGTGCATCCGGATATTTCTCCCGGTCTGTCTCACTAAGAAACTGACACAAGGGCCTGGTATAACAGGCATATTCCCCGTACAATGCCTGGTATACCACCATATCCTCCCCTGTATCCGCATCTCTTGCCATACAGATAATCTGATAATGATTCCCTTTAAAATGTCTGTATATTTCAAAAGGTCTTGGCAATTTTCGATTCATACTAACACCTGCTTCCTTAAATGCTTCCATTTATTTTATATTCTATTATATCCATGTTATTTTCTGTCATTCCTATACGGTTTATCATATCCATGCCCTCCGAGAGAAAATCTCTCTCGAAATGAAGATTCCCGCTGTATCCCACAATCATTAAATCATATACCTGCTTTAACACATCTGTATATTCTTCCGTATGTGATGCCAAGGCCCCGGATGATTCATGCAGTCTTGTGTCCGCTGCCTTTAAAATGTCCACATCATTTTCAGCAGCATTTTCCTTTGCATTCTCTAAAATGGAAGATTTTGTGGGCTGTTTATACTTTTTCCCCAGACGATTTTTTAACTCCCGCATCTGCTGTTGCTGCTGAGCATTTGTCTTTGGCAGGGAGTTATATACCTGGGCAGCATATGCCTGGGCAGGTCTTCCAGTGTTTTTTGGCCTGGATACTGTCTGTCCGCCGGAGGGCCTTTTCTGACGATTGGCCCCATCTTCTGGCCCTGCCGTCCTCTTTTTATCTTTCAAAACTTTCCTTAAAATAAATAAAATGATGATTATGTATATAATTGATACTGCCATATGATTTTTCCTTTTTCTTCGATTTTATTTTATGTAAAACATATAATTATTATATCCCCTTTGTTCTCCCGGGTCAAATGAAATCCCCAAAAGAATCCTTTTTATCTCAAAAGAATAGACAAGTACCTCCACATTCACTATAATAGATTCATCGGCACTTTACTCTTACATTTGAAAGGTATATTATGCTTACAAAAATAAAAAACCGCATGTCAGGGCCTCAGATGATTGCCCTTGGATTTTTTCTCATTATCCTGGCAGGAGCCTTGGCTTTAATGCTGCCTGCCGCATCACGTACAGGGGAACCCACCCCTTTTATAACTGCAATATTCACCTCCACCAGCGCCACCTGCGTAACAGGACTTGTGGTGGTGGACACCTTTTCCCACTGGTCCCTCTTTGGACAGATTGTTCTTTTGTGCCTGATTCAAATCGGAGGCTTGGGCTTTATATCCCTGGGTGTTACCGTATCTTTACTTCTCCGAAAAAAAATAGGTTTAAAACAGCGGGGTTTAATCCAGGAGAGTTTTAACGTACTCGAAATCAGAGGCGCTGTGCGCCTCACCAAGCAGGTTATTTTCGGCACATTATTTTTTGAGGGAACAGGGGCGTTGATTCTCTCCGCCTGCTTTATCCCAAAAATGGGCGTCCTGCAAGGGATATATTACGGTATTTTTCACTCCGTATCCGCTTTCTGCAATGGAGGATTTGACCTGATGGGGCGTTATGAACCAGGCTCTTCCCTCACAGGCTACAACAATCATCCCATTGTTCTGATTACCGTAATGCTTCTTATCTTAATCGGAGGCTTAGGGTTTATCGTGTGGTCAGATTTATTGAAAAACAAATTAAAATTCCGGCGTTACTCCCTCCACACAAAGATTGTCCTCTGCGCTACGATAGCACTCACCTTGGGGGGCGCACTGCTCTTCTACTTTATAGAAAGGCACAGGCTTTTTTCTGATATGACCCTGGCTGAACAGATATTAAATTCCCTGTTCTGTTCTGTGACTCCCAGAACAGCAGGCTTTAATTCCATTGACACCGGGGCCATGACAGACGGAAGCAAGCTATTAACTATTGTATTAATGTTTATCGGGGGAGCTCCAGGCTCCACGGCGGGAGGAATCAAAGTGACAACCATTGTTGTGCTCTTTGTATACTTAAAATCCACCTTAAAAAGAACCCAGGGAGCAAATATATTCGGCAGACGATTAGAAGATGCGGCTATCCAGAAAGCTTCCTCCGTATTTTTCATCAATATTTCCCTTGCCGTCACTGCGGGAATCACCATCTGCTGTGCCCAGAACTTAAACGGCATCGACGCCCTGTTTGAGACGTTTTCCGCCATCAGCACCGTGGGAATGACAGCGGGCCTAACCAGCAGTTTAAACACTTTTTCCCTGGTGGTTGTTGCGCTGCTCATGTATCTGGGAAGGGTGGGCAGTTTATCCTTTGCCATGTCCTTCACAGATAAGAAAAAAATTGCCCACATTATGCAGCCTGTGGAGAAAATTAATATTGGATAATTTTAAAAGGAGTATAATTCATGAAATCTATTTTAATGATTGGAATGGGACGTTTTGGCTCCCATCTGTGCAAAAACCTTTCCAAGCTGGACAATGAAATAATGATTGTGGACAGTGAGGAAGAAAAGTTAGAAGACCTTCTTCCCTATGTTACCAGCGCCAAAATCGGGGACTGCACCAATGAAAAAGTTTTGGAAAGCCTTGGCGTTTCCAACTTTGACCTGTGTGTTGTGTCCATTGGGAACAATTTTCAGAGCAGTTTAGAGATTACAAGCCTCTTAAAAGAAATGGGGGCAAAACGGGTCATCAGCAAGGCAAACCGGGATATTCACGCCAAATTCCTGTTAAAAAACGGCGCCGACGAAGTGATTTTCCCGGACCGGGATATTGCGGAAAAACTTGCGGTGAGCCTTAGCGCCGACGGGATTTTCGACTATATCAACTTGCAGGACGGATATTCCATCTATGAGATCCTTCCCCTGCCGGAGTGGATAGGAAAAACCATTAAAGAGATCAACCTCCGGGCAGCCTACCGAATCAGTATTATCGGCACCAAACGAGGGGAACACACTCAGATTCTTCCCGGTGCAGAATATATTTTTAATGAGGAAGAACATTTGATGGTCATCGGCCATGAAAACGATATGAAAAAGATTATAAAAAACCATAAAAAAAACAGAGCCTGAAATTACGGCTCTGTTTTTTAATCAGAGTATTATTTATCTGCCGAACTGACAGTCGTTGTTGCCGGAATCTGTTGTCCACATCTCCAACATGTTGATGGGGTCATTGTAATCTGCAAGCCATCCCTCACGGCAGAAGTCAAAGTTTCCTGCTTTTCTCTCCTCTAAGAATACATTCCACTCCTGCTGCTCAATGGTAAGCTCAATGCCGATTGCCGCAAAATCCTGCTGGATTGCCTCTGCAATCTTTACGTTACCCTCAGAATCATTGGTAAGATAGGTAAGCGCAAGAGGTGTCTCCGCTGAAAGCATACCTGCATCGTCAAATACATATCCGCAGGACTCTAACAGGGAAATTGCTTTTTCTACGTTTGGTGCAGACGCATCAAAATATCCTACATTCGCCTCATCCGGGAAGGTATATGCATCGTCATTTGCACGGAATTCTCCGCCGTTTCCGTCTATCATGCCTGCAGGAACAAATGTATTTGCAACTTCCTGCCCTGTCTGCCCGATATTTTCTGCAATGTAAGGTCTGTCAATTAAAAGGCTCATGGCAAGACGCATATCAGCTGCCTGCTGCTCTGTCAATCCCTCAAAGAGAGAACTGTTTACATTAAATGCACAGTAGTATGTTCCAAGCTGAGGTGATACATGGAATTCAGGGTCATTTGCTGCAAGCAGGTTTGCAATCTCATCATTTGGAATGGTGTCGATAAACTGCAAATCTCCTGACTGGTATGCCGCATAAATTGCCGTATCATCCGCACTTAACATATAGTGGAGTTCATCAACAGTTACATTATCCGCATCATAGAAGTTCGGGTTCTTTACATATACCATGGATTCGTCATGATTCCATGTCTGTAATGTATAAGCGCCGTTGCTGATAAACCCTGCCTCAGATGCCCATGCTCCCGGATTTGTGCCGTCTGCATCCGCTGCCTCTACTGCAGCCTGGTTTACAGGCATAAATACCGGGAAACAAGCCAGATCTTCAAAATATGCACAGGGAGCAATTAAAGTACAGGTTAAAGTATTGTCATCTGTTGCAGATACTGCAATCTCGTCTCCCTCTTTTGCAAATACGTCAAAGAGATAGCCGTAATCTGCCGCCGTGTCAGGATTTGCCGCACGTTTCCAGGAATACTCAAAATCTTTGGCTGTGAGAGGAGAGCCGTCAGACCATTTCAAGTCAGATTTTAAATGGAAGGTATAGGTCAGCCCGTCCTCGGAAAGGTCATAACCATCTGCCAGCGCCGGTTCCGGTGAGCCGTCTGCGCCGTAAGTATAAAGGCCTACGAAACTGTTTGCTGCCAAACATGCACCGTCCACGGAACTGTTTAATGCCGGGTCAAGTTTTGCAGGCTCGCTTGCCAGGCAAAGACTTAATGTCCCGTCCACACCTGTCATGTACATAAAGTATTTGTAGCCGAAAAGGTTGGTACGCATACCGTCCATGCCGCTTTTCATCATCCATGGGTCATTGTAGTAGTAAATAGGCACTACTGCATTGGTGGCCATAAGCATATCCTCAGCCTGATGCATCATGCTTTCACGCTCTACTGTGTCTGTGCTTGCCTTAATCTTGGCAATCAGCTCATCATAAGGTTTCCAGTTCGGTGCGGAACTTCCAGAAGCATCCCCTGTACTTTCGTCCCCTGCTGCCTCTGTCCCATCTGCCGCCACGCTGTTGTCTGCGGCATTGTCACTGGAATCTGCCTGTGAGCCGCCATTGCCGGAACCGCCGCAGCCTGCAAGCAAACCTGCCGACATGCAGCCAACCAACATCATTGCTGTCAATTTTTTCATATGATTACCTCCTTTTTGCAACTGCCTGTTATGCAGCTGCCCTTTTGCGCACTTGGCGCAATGATTTATAGATTTTTATAAAAACAGAATCCTTGATTCTGATTTTACCTTATTTATTCCAACATGCCACCATATGGCCGTCCCCTCTGTCCGTAAGGGAGGGACACTCCGCCGCACACTTATCCGTGGCATAGGGACAACGGGTGCGGAATGCACATCCGCTGGGAAGGTTCATGGGGCTTGGCACATCCCCGGTCAAGATAATACGCTGTCTCTCCTTTGCAGTTTTCGGGTCAGGAATGGGCACTGCACTAAGCAGTGATACGGTGTAGGGATGTTTGGGTGAATGGTACACTTCATCCGCATCGCCAATCTCAACAATCCTTCCCAGATACATTACCGCAATTCTGTCTGATATATGCTTTACAATCAACAGGTCGTGGGCAATGAAAAGATAAGCCATGCCCATTTTATGCTGCAAATCTTCAAACATATTAATCACCTGGGCCTGTATGGACACATCCAATGCGCTGACCGGCTCGTCACAGACAATAAACTTTGGCCTTACTGCCAGGGCCCTTGCAATACCGATACGCTGTCTTTGTCCCCCGGAAAACTCATGGGCATAGCGGGTGGCATGTTCTGCATTTAACCCTACCGTCTCCATCAGTCCAAGAATTTTATCACGTCTCTCCGCCTTGGAACTGTACATTTTGTGGACATCCAAAGGCTCCCCGATGATATCCTCCACTGTCATCCTGGGATTTAAAGATGAGTAGGGGTCCTGGAATACCATCTGCATTCTCTTTCTATATTCATTGATATTGTTTTCCGTCACCTCTTCCCCCTCAAACAAAATCTGTCCTCCGGTTGGTTTATAGAGGTGAAGCAGAGTGCGGCCTACCGTTGTCTTTCCACAGCCGGACTCCCCTACAAGTCCCAGCGTCTCCCCCGGTTTTATCTGAAAGGAGACCCCGTCCACTGCCTTTAACATGGTTTTTTCAAAAAAACCTGTGCGGACCGGAAAGTGCTCCTTTAAATCTTTCACTTCAACAAGATATTCATTTTCACTGCTCATTGCCCGCACCTCCCCTTTCACTGTCATACTGCTTTTTCACATTCATCCAACAGGATGCAAAATGTCCGTCCGGCATCTGCATCTCAGGCGGCTTTTCCTCCAGACAGATTTTCATGGCCGCATCACAGCGGCTGCAGAAAGCGCATCCCTTGGGCATATTCAAAAGATTAATCGGGGTTCCCGCAATGGGTATCAGGCGGTCGTTGGTATCTTCCTGGGGAATAGAACGCAGAAGCCCTTTGGTGTATTCATGGCCCGGACGGTAGAAAATATCTTCCGCCGTTCCCCTCTCGCAGACCCTTCCGCCGTACATCACAATAATCTCGTCACACATGTCCGCAATAACCCCAAGGTCATGGGTTACCATGATAATGGCCATACCCAGTTTTTTCTGGAGTTCTTTCATAAGTTCCAGAATCTGGGCCTGGATGGTTACGTCCAAAGCCGTGGTGGGTTCATCTGCAATCAAAATATCCGGCTCGCAGGCAAGAGCCATGGCAATCATCACACGCTGGCGCATTCCCCCGGAAAGCTCAAAGGGATACTGCTTTAAACGCCTGGCCGGCTCATTCACCCCTACCAGTTCCAGCATCTCTTTTGCCCTCTCCCTGGCCTGCTCTTTATTCCTGTCCGTGTGGAGCATAATGCCCTCTATCAACTGGTTACCCACAGTATAGACAGGGTTTAAGCTGGTCATTGGGTCCTGGAAGATAATACTGCACTTCTTGCCCCTGAAATCCTTCATCTTTTTTTTGTCATAATTTAATATATTTTCTCCCCGGTATAAAATCTCACCGCTTACCACTTTTCCCGTGTCCGCCAAAATCTGCATAATGGAGTAGGCCGTCACGCTTTTTCCTGAGCCCGACTCTCCCACAATTCCTAAAATTTTCCCCGGAGACAAGTTAAAAGAAACTCCGTTTACCGCCTTCACTTCACCGGAATCCGTAAAGAAAGACGTACACAAATTCTTGACCTCTAATATATTCTCACTCATGGCCTACCTCCTAATCCTTAAGCTTCGGGTCAAAAGCATCCCGAAGTCCGTCCCCTAAAAGGTTAAACGCCAGCACGATAAGGCAAATCATAACCGCCGGGAACACCAGCTTATAGGGATAACTCTGCAGGCCGTCCCTGGCGGAATTGGCAAGGCTTCCCAGAGAAGGCATAGGCGCCTGCACCCCCAGGCCCACAAAGCTTAAGAAACTTTCCGTAAAAATCGCAGAGGGTATCTGCAGCGCAGTGGAGATAATGATCACACTGATACAGTTGGGCAGGATATGCCTTTTTATAATCCTTCCGGATTTTGCACCGATAGACTGGGCGGCTAAGACATACTCATTTTCTTTAATGGATAAAATCTGACCCCGCACCAGCCTGGCCATGCCAACCCAGTACAAAAGGCCAAACACGATAAACAGGGAAATCATATTACTCCCCAGCTTTGCCATCAGGCTTCCCGGCTGGAACGTTATCACCTGACTTAACACCACTGACAAAAGAATCACCATCAAAAGGTCCGGCAGAGAGTAGATAATATCCACGATACGCATCATAATCATATCTACCCGTCCTCCGGCGTAACCCGAAATACTTCCGTAGAACACGCCGATAATCAACACCAGAACACTGGCAAACAAGCCTACAAAGAGGGACACCCTCGTGCCGTAGATGACACGCATAAAATAGTCACGGCACATCTCGTCTGTTCCGAGAATATGGGGGAACACTTTTCCTCCCTCGTCTATATACTCCTGCTCCAGTTTGGAATACGTAAATGGAGCAAGATTTTTTGCAGATTTATCCCTGACTCCGTCCACAGTGATAATGCCGGAGTAGGTATATGGCACCACCCTGGGGGCAATGATGATAAGGAGCAATATAAGCACCAAAATGACAATGCTTCCCATAGCCAAAGGATTTTTCTTAAGTCTTCTCATTCCGTCTTTTAAAAAGGTAGTGGACTCACTCATAACGTCCTGCTGCCTTTTTTCCTCTTCCGTTGCAAGTTCAAACTTTGCCAGATCTATCTGCGCACTGAAAGGACTGCGCTTCGGCAATTTATTCTCTTCTGACATATTCATCCTCCTAATTTGCCTTTCTCCTACTCGAATGTAATTCTTGGGTCTACCACTTTGTAAATAATATCCGTAAGCAGATTAAACACAATCATCAGCACAGCCAGAAACATGGTAGTCGCCATAATAATGGGATAATCCCTGTTTGTGATTCCCGAAATAAATTTAGAGCCAAGTCCGCCGATGGTAAAAATATTTTCCACAACCAGGCTTCCTGTGATAATAAATGCAAGCATCGGCCCCACATATGTGAGTACCGGAATCAGGGCATTCCTTAAAGCATGCTTAAAAATCACCTTCTTGGGAGATACGCCTTTTGCCTTTGCCGTGCGGACATAATCCTGCCCCAGGGCATCTAACATACTTGTCTTTGTGAGTCGTGTGATATAAGCCATGGGATACACGGAAAGTGAAATAACCGGAAGGACATAATTATTGCTCTCCGCAGACCACACCGGAATCCAGCCAAGCTTAATACAAAATACCAAAAGCAGCAATGTTGCAAGCACAAAGCTGGGGGTTGCTGTGGCCAGGGTGGAAAAAAATATAATCAAACGGTCCGGCCATTTGTTCCTCATTAACGCTGCGATACTTCCCAGTACGATTCCACAGATAATAGCCACTACGGCAGCCATGCCGCCTAATTTTGCAGAAATCTTAAAAGATGTCCAGAGGATATCCGCAATATCACGGCCTGTCTTTAAAGATACCCCAAAGTCTCCCCGAAATACATTCTTCATATACAGCACAAACTGGGTTCCCACAGGTTTATCCAGATTATACCGCTTTTCAAGCACCTTTTGAACCTCCGGGCTGGGGGCTTTCTCCGCATTAAAGGGCCCTCCCGGGATGGCATTCATTGCAAAGAATGTAATCGCACAGACGATAAATATGGTGACTACTGCCAAAATCATTCTCTTTACTACATATCTTGCCATTTTCTCAACTCCTTTGTTCTTTCTTTTCCGCCGCAAAAGCTGCGGCTTTTATTTTTGTTTATGACAAAAATAAAAGTGCAATGGGGGTTAGTGCCGCATTGCACTCTGATTCTCCGCTTTACCTCACTAAACTATTGCGAAACCTAATAAGTTTATACACCAAAAGTACCTGTTTTGTCAACTTTTGTATTGATTCATTTTTATAGATAAATTTTCAAATTCTGTATACTTTTAATATAATTTTATACTTCTTATTGATTTTTTATTTATAATATTATATAAATATATTGGGAAAGGAGAAATTTTTTATGATATTGCAACAAGATTTACTTTCTTTACAATTTTACAAAAAAGACAAATTTACCGGAAGTTTCCGGGGAATGCGGTATCTAATCCAAAAATCAACAGAAAACGGCAGTGACATTTTTGAAATTTTTACCTGGCCCGGGCCTTATAACTTCGCATCCACGGAGGATAGTAAAAAAACAAAGAAAACATTCCCTTTTGACCAGGAATCCCTGGGAAAGATTGCCGGATACTTAAACGACACCTACGAATCCGGCAAAGATACCTGGCCTGGAGGAATTTTCTGAAAATATTATTTATTTTTATCTTCTTCTAAAAGTTTCTCGAAATCATTCCGGCACACAGGGCGGGAATAGTAATATCCCTGGAGCAGGGTCACATCCATCTCCCCCACGATATCCGCCACTTTTCCGTTTTCCACGCCCTCCACAATAGTCTAAAAAGTATAGCTATGGAAAAAATGTTTTATCGTTAGCGGAAACTCCTACTTCTTTAAGTTGAAGAGGACGTCACTAAACATTACCAAGTAAAATCGTATTTTTTAAGCTCGTTTACTGTCTTGGTAGTGTCGAAATTAAGGTTGAGTCCATCTTTGGTCATTCTATAGTAAATAGAGAATATACTAACATCAGTATCTAGATGATTATCATTAAGTAATTCATCAAATGTCTCGTCATCAGTTTTTGTTACTTTAGCTATTTCATCGATTCTCTGTATATTTGGATTGAGTATATGCCAAATATAGCCAGTACCGTCATTTATAGCAAGCGTAACAATGGCTTTAGCAGCTTTATCTACTGAAGTATCATCATATCTCATATTACTCATGCTAGATGGATAGCTTCCCAGCTTGTTAAGAGCTCTAACTTGAGCAGATAATCCACTAGTCTCTGCATTCATCTGAAAAACTCCATCAGACGCACGTTTAGTAAGATTTCCAATTCTAAATATCGTAGAATTTATTCCATCAGATCGAGCTTTTAGTATGCGTTCTTCTGCTTGATACTTAGTTTGAATATATGGATTCTGAGTAATTTGCTGACCAATATCAAGTATATCTTCAGTTAGAACTTGATTAGTGTTAAATCCTGAAACAGCAAAAGATGACATATGATATAAATGCGCTTCTGAAGCTTTACAGAATTTAATTACTCTCTCTGTACCTTCTACATTTATTCCATATGAGTTTTCTACATTTCCTACATGATTAACTGTAGCTGCTACGTGGAATACTGCATCAGTCTTTTTGCAAAGATGAATGTAATCGTCATCAGATAGTCCAAAATGATGCTTAATGACGTCTCCTACAACCGTAGTAATATTGCTGCTATCTACTCCATAATAATCACAAGCTTTATTAAATCGGTCTAAACTGCGAACTAAACATATAATATTAATTTCATACTTCTGAAGTTCCTTAATTATGTGAGGACCAAGGAAACCTGTAGCTCCTGTAATTAGTACCGTGTTATTTTTTTTCAAACTCAAATGAGTATCTGTAGGAATGTAAGTATTTACATTTCGAAGTTTTAATTGCTTATTTATTTTGTTTATGTCTAATTGATTACTTGAATCAATTTTTTCTGAAAGCGTCTTAATTGTCCTACAATCGTAAATTAGATTAGGTGAGCAGTTTTAGTTTACTGAAAGTTCTAGTGTGCCTAAACTATCTAATCCTAAATCATATAAATTGTCAGTTATACTAATCTTTTCTACACTTGATAGAATTCGTTTCACTTGAACTAAGATTCCAGCCTGAATATTGTTCTGTGGCGGAATATATTCATTCGTATTATCGGTTTCTGACAGCTCTTTAATAATTATAGAGCGTCTTATTTTCATAGATGATGTCACTGGAAATGGCTTTTCTCTGAATCTAATATCAGAAATTTTTTCATATCCCGGTACATCTAAGTTAAGCTTATTTATAGAATTAGTAACGAATTCCTTAATAACCTCAGATATATCTTTTGAATAAATAACAGCAACAAGATGATCGTTAAATGCGCATACCATTACTGCAGTTACCCCTTCGATTTTCTCTATCTTATCTTCCCATTTTTCGGGACATATTTTTTCTCCACTAGACAATTTTATCATATTGTCTTTTCTTCCGGTAATAACTACGCAGTTATCCTCAGTAATCTGAGCCATGTCTCCGGTATGAAACCATCCATCAATAATAACTTTATTCGTTAATTCTGGCTGCTTATAATATCCAGACATTATCGCCGGACCTCTTAAGCATAGTTCTCCATCATCAGCTATCTTCATGTCAAGATTATATGCACACGGCACTCCACAAGATTCAGGATTTATCTTCGGATTTGCATTAAATAACACTCCTCCACAAGTTTCAGTTAATCCATAGCCATTAAATACTTGAACATTTACGCTTTCAAGAACTTCAATCGTTTTAGCATTGACTGGAGCTCCTCCAATAGTAATACGCTGCAAATAGCCTCCAATAAGCGGTCTTATTTCATTAACCGACTTACCTTTATTATTTTCTATAATAGAACATAGAAGATTAGCTATTGCTGGTACTGCTACAATAGAAGTGATTTTAAATTTACTTAAATTCTTCATCAAATTAGCCATAGAATCGTTAATGTAAATAGTGCAACCACTATATAAAGCTTTTAACTGACCATAACACAGGTCAAAACAATGATGAATTGGAAGTATAGACAGAACCTTATCTCCAGGCCTATATAACGGAACATATCTTTTAATGCTAGATAACACCCCATCTTGAGTAAGCATAGCAGCTTTATATCCATTTCCAGTAGTCCCTGAAGTAAACAACATAACAGATACTTGATCCGGATATACTACTGATAGTACTTCTTTTTCTGATATTGACGGGATATTATGAATAAAGTTTTCAAGCGATAATACTCTATCTACTTTTCTACAAGAATTTATAATATCTTCTTCTAGATCAGAATATTTATCAGATAGCATAACAACTGAAACATCAGCAAAATTGAGCCTACTAATAATTTCCTGCTTCTGAGATTTTACATCCATAGGAACTGCTATATTGGCGCTAACTATTATACCAAAAAAAGTACACATATAGATATATGATGTATCTCCAATAATAGCAATTTTATGCTGTTCTCCAAAGAGCCGATGCATTTCTCTAGCTAGTTTCGTTACATCTTCGTTTAAGTCAAGATATGACTTATTTACAATAGTTTCATTGTTATCCCAAGAATAGGCATCAGCCATACCATACTGCTCAGCTATCTGCCATAAGAATTCTCTAATTGTTCTTATTCTTATCATTTTACTTAACCTCTTTTTCATCATGGATAACTTTTTCTTTTTGCCAATTCTAATTATTGTCCATATGTGTAATTGTATCATAAAGCTTAGGGGAATTCCATAGGATTTTGGTGATGGTTTCTGTACTTTTCCCAGAGAAAACGAAACATCAGAGAAACGAAAAAAGAGAACCGAAAACACGGCTTTCTGCACTTTAAAATGCGGATGAGGGGACTTGAACCCCTACGCCTTGCGGCACAAGAACCTAAATCTTGCATGTCTGCCAATTCCATCACATCCGCATAAAGCCTTTATTATATTATATGCTTTTTCCTTTCCTGTCAAGGCATAATTCCCAAAAACCAGGTGTACAAAACAAATTTTCCCTCTTTACACCGGAAAACAAATGTGGTATGATGTGGCTTACAAAGGCAAAGAAAAGGAATAGTATCTGTCTAATCTGACTTCAGAGAGCTGCCGGTTGCTGCGAGACAGCGGAGGATACACAGAGAACTCACCTTGGAGCCGCTGCTTGAAACCACAAAGCCGGATGTTATCCTAAATGGCTTATCCTGGAGAGTAGATGCAGACGGAAATCCCACCGTTATCAAGGGAAAGGTATAAGGAATCTGTTCCCGTACCGGATGAGTGCATGATTAACATGAATTAGAGTGGTACCGCGTAAAATGTCTTACGTCTCTAAAATTGAGGCGCAGGGCTTTTTTTTGTGATGGGACAGCTCCATTGCTATCTGCCAAGCGACATGATGGAATGCCCTGGTGTATAAGTTTAAAACAGAAAGTGAGGATATGATATGAAAGGATTTGAAAAGTACAAAAAATTGTATTTTATGCCCCCGGAAGACTGTTTCGACTGGGTAAAAAAAGATGCGGTGGACAAAGCCCCCATCTGGTGTTCCGTGGACCTTCGGGACGGCAATCAGGCATTGATTGAGCCTATGAACTTAGAGGAAAAAGTTACCTTTTACCAGATGCTTGTGGACATGGGATTTAAACATATTGAAGTGGGATTTCCCGCTGCCTCGGAGACGGAATACCAATTCCTCCGCACCATTATTGAGAGGGGTATGATACCTGAGGATGTCACCGTACAGGTTTTAACCCAGGCAAGGGAGCACATAATCAAAAAAACCTTCGAGGCCATTGACGGTGCACCAAATGTCATCGTGCACGTCTACAACTCCACTTCCGTGGCCCAAAGGGAACAAGTATTTAAAAAATCGAAAGAGGAAATCAAGCAGATTGCGGTGGACGGGGCAAAGCTTGTCTATGACCTGGCAAAAAATGAAAAGGGAAATATTTCTTTTGAATACTCACCGGAAAGCTTTACCGGAACGGAACCGGAATACGCCTTAGAAGTCTGCAATGCGGTTTTGGACGTATGGCAGCCCACCCCGGAGAGAAAGGCGATTATCAACCTGCCCTCCACGGTGCA
>CAMWKH010000034.1 GCA_947174805.1 uncultured Roseburia sp.
TGATTTTAGTCTGGAAATTCAGCCGTTTTGCCCGAAATCAGGAAGAAAGCATTGTCTATAAAACCATGCTCCGCAAAAACTGCAATGTGGACGTTGTAAGCATATCCGAACCTCTGGTAGACGGTCCTTTTGGAAACCTCATTGAACGTATTATCGAATGGATGGACGAATATTATGTCATCCGCCTGTCCGGAGATGTTACCAGGGGAATGACGGAAAATGCCCAGCGTGGCAATTATCAGGCACGGCCTCCATTGGGATATCGGATGGAACACAAGGGAGAGCCTCCCGTTATTGTTCCTGAAGAAGCAGAAATTGTAAGACTGATATTTCACAAATATGTCAATGAACATCTTTCTCTTTTGGAAATCTGCCGGCAGTTAAACACCATGGAACTAAAAACCAGCCATAATAAAGATTTTGAAAAGCGTTCCTTGGTATATATCCTTCAAAACATTTCCTACACAGGAAAAGTCCGCTGGAACCGCAGGGAAAACGAAACAAACAGGATTAAACCGGAAGATGAGTGGATTATTACAGAAGGGAAGCATCCTGCCATTATTTCAGATGAATTATTTGATGCAGCACAAAAGAGATTCCAGGCTGAATACACGCCAAAGCATAGAAAACCTTCTTCCACAGTAACCCACTGGCTGGGAGGTGTATTAAAATGCTCTAACTGCGGCAGGACGCTTTCTACTTCAAAACAAGTTGATAAAAAATACGGCAGAACTTATTACCATTTCCAGTGTCACGGCTATTTGAAAGGCAAATGCAGTGTTTCCCACTGCATAAGCGAAAAGAAAGTTGTTCCTTATGTATTAGATACCCTGAAAAATTCATTGGATACTCAGGATGTGAAATTTGAAATCAGAAAAGGAGTAAAGCCTGAATACAAGTCCGAATTAAAGCTTCTGGAAACTGCAATGGAAAAATTAAAAGACAAAGAGCGGAGAATCAAAAAAGCCTATCGAGATGGAATTGATACCCTTGAGGAATACAAAGAAAACAAGGAACTGCTTTTAAAAGAAAAACAACTCTTGGAAGAAAAACTAGAAGAAGTCTCAACCACACCTGACCCTGATGTTGACTACAGAGCTTCCATGTTAAAACGAATCTCCTCCGTCTATGAACTGCTGATAGATGAGAATGCCTCTACTGTACAAAAAAATGAGGGAATCAAAAGCATTGTAGAAAAAATCGTTTATAATAAACCTCAGGGTTCTCTCACAATCTACTTCTATTTAAATGAAAGCCTTAAAAACTAAGGCTTTCATAATTTTATACGCATTTACCACTGAGTCATCCAATTAGGGCAGCTCACCCTCTGCCCGTCACAATACTGAGTCAAAATCGGCTGTTTTACATTGGGCCTTGAAAGATAATTCAGGAAAATCTCATCCACAATCCGGGATATATTTGCAAAAATATTTCTGCCGTAAATCCATTTGTGGTCAAAGGCGGTGGAGGATGTGATGGTAAAATCATACCCTTTGTTCCGGTACCACTCTGTATACACACGGTTCAAGGTAAAGGACATGATTGCAAGTATGTTGGCGCGTATGGTGGCATCCGGCCAGGTGGCGTAAATTTCACTGGAAGCCACATTTTTAATATAATCCTTATACGTCACGTAGTAATCTCTGGCAGTATTATCTGTAGGCGCCCCATCGTGGACAATGATATATTCCGGCACCACCACCCGGCTTAAAACAATTTCCCCGCTCTCGTCCACAGGCTTAATCTCTGCCTCCGGGATTTTAGGAGGAAAATTTCCAAATAGGGTATTGGCCGGAATCACAATATTATCAATGGGATTTAAAGAACTGTCCAAAGATACCAGCCGGACTCTCTGCACCGACCTCTCCCCCGGCAGAAGCTGAATTCCGGACACCGTTACGGAAGTGTATCCCACAGCACTGACACGGATGGTGTACTCGGCATAAGGCTGCTGTTCCGAGGGCTCCATACTGTACTCTAAAGGCGGGGTATCCAACATAATCCCTTCTGTCTGCCCGGAAGAATTGGTAGTCACCTGCTCTATGCTGCCGGAGGGATCACCTGTATAAGAAATTTCCACCGTAGCATTTTCAATAGGAAGGGTTCCGGAAGCGCTTTCCACATTTACCTGCAGGCTTCCCTCATCCGGGTTATCTGACTGTAGATACCTGATATTTTGTTTTGACATATCCTGTCTGTCCTTACAATACTTCTCATTACAGTATATGTAAAAAAAATTTTCCGGTGATTGCCTTCTTTAAAAGATTCTTTCTATCTGCAGGAGGTACTGATGGACTCAATAGCCACAGCGCCTCCCCGTACAATTTCAATATGCCTGTACTTGCTCCGCAAAAGGGTAATCAGTTCATTATTCCTGCGCTCTGTAAGCTTGCACTCCAACAGCACGCTGTCCGTGCCGATATCCGCCACCTGTACATTAAACACCTGGGCAATCTGAAACACCTCTTCCTTTTCCGCTGTGGTACAGTGGAGGACTTTTGCAAATAAAATCTCCTTCATATGTATAGGCACGTTGGTAAGGTCAATGACTTTTATCACTTCTACCATACGGTTTAACTGTTTTTTTATCTGCTCAAAGGTAATATCATCACTGGTGACGCAGATGGTCATCCTAGACACGGTTTCATCCTCTGTGGTCCCCACGGTAAGGCTTTGAAGATTGTAGGATTTGGCAGAAAACAAACCGGAAACCTTTGCCAGAACACCCACCTGATTTTCCACATATAACGCAATCCATCTGTTTTTCATTTTCCGCCCTCCTATTTCAAAATCATCTCGCTCATAGGGTTGCCCCCTTTTACCATGGGAAGCACAAGTTCGTCACTGGAAATCATAAACTCAATAACCGTCGGTCCATCCTTGTACTGTTTTGCCTCCTCCAATGCGGGAAGGATTTCCTCTTTGGTGTGCACCCGTATGCCTTGGGCATGGTAGGCTTTTGCAAAGGTCATAAAATCCGGGACGTAAGGGGGACAATTATCCCCAGGCCCCTTGCAGTCCAAAGGACAGGTAATCCTTCTTCTAAGGCAGGTGGCCTCATAACGTTTTCCGTAAAAGAGCTGCTGCATCTGCCGCACCATTCCCAGATATTGGTTATTTAAAAGACAGATAATCACCGGGGCATTCTCCGCCACTGCTGTTGCCATCTCCTGCATGTTCATCTGAAATCCACCGTCCCCTGTAATGCATATTACAGGTTTCTCTGGGCTTCCAATCTTAGCTCCCACCGCTGCGGGGAAACCAAATCCCATGGTGCCAAGACCTCCGGAGGTGATAAACTGCTTCTTTCCCCCAAACTCCAGATACTGGCTGGCCCACATTTGATGCTGGCCCACGTCAGTCACAAAAATGGCCTCCTCAAAGGACTGGTTGATGCCCTCCATAATCATCTGAGGGGTCATCCCCTTATCTCTCCGCATCTCTAAGGGATTTTCCTCCTCCCAGGCCCTGATTTCCTCCAGCCACTTTTTTGTCTTTTTGGGCTCCGCCCACTCATTTAATTTATCCAGCGCAAGTTTGGCGTCCGCCACAATGGGCACATCCACCACAACATTTCTGGAGATTGAGGCGGTGTCTATGTCAATATGTACAATTTTCGCCCTGGGGGCAAACTCGTTTAAATCCCCGGTAATCCGGTCGTTAAACCTGGTTCCGATGGAAAAGAGCACATCACACTGGCTCACCGCCATATTTGCCGCATATCTCCCATGCATACCGCAGTTTCCCACATAATAGGGATGGTGGGCAGGCAGCGCCCCTTTTCCCATCACAGTGGTAACCACAGGAATTTTCATTTTTTCCACCAAAAGGAGAAGCTCTTCTTCGGCTCTTCCGATACGGATTCCTCCCCCTGCAAGAATCAGAGGCTTCTCCGCTGATTTTAACAGCTTATATGCCTTTTTTAACTGTCCCACATGGACACTCTCATTTGGCTTGTAGCCCCGTATGGAAATCTTTTCCGGGTACAGGGAATCCCCTGGCTCCGTCTGGATATTTTTAGGCAGATCAATCAGGACAGGCCCCGGTTTTCCCGTGGATGCAATGTGAAACGCCATTTTTATAATTTTTCCTAAATCTTTCCTCTCCCGCACCGTCACGCTGTATTTCGTAATATTCCTGGTCATCCCCACAATGTCCACTTCCTGAAAAGCGTCATTGCCGATTAAGTTTAAGGGAACCTGCCCGGTAAAACATACCAGAGGGATACTGTCGTAGTGGGCATCCGCCAGCCCGGTAATCGTATTTGTGGCTCCCGGCCCGGAGGTTACAAGACAGACCCCGGGCTTTCCCGTGGCCCTTGCATACCCTTCCGCCATATGTACAAGGCCCTGCTCATGTCTGGGAAGTACAAGACGGATGCCTTCGGTTTTGTAAAGTTCATCCATCAAATCCGTCACCATTCCTCCCGGATAGCCAAATATAGTATCAACGCCTTCTTCCTGTAAGGCCCGAACAAACAATTTTCTTCCTGTAATATCCATCAATCATCACACCTCTCATATTTTATCCAATGAAACTCTATATCAAAATATGTCTGCTCCTCGCTGTCTGCCGTAATCCTCCACTCCGGCTTCCCGTCCAGATTGGGAAAATAAGTATCCGCCTCATAGGCGTAGTCCACCTTTGTCACATGGGCCACGTCACACAGGTCAAGAAACATCCGGTATACGCTTTCCCCTCCGATAATATAGATATCTTTGCTGTCATATTTTTTTAATTCTTCCAAAAGCTCCTCTTTGGAATGGACGCACAAAGCGCCTTTCACCTGGTAATCCCTGTTGGAGGTCAAAACAATGTTCGTCCTGTTTTTTAGGGGCAGTCCGTTGGGAAAACTCTCCAATGTCTTTCTCCCCATAACCACCACTTTCCCCGTGGTAGTTTCCCGGAAAAACTTCATATCCGCAGGAATCCTGACCAAAAGCTTATTGTCCTTCCCAATGGCCCAGTTTTTATCCACATTTACAATTAAATTCATAGGCTCCTCCTTTTATATGGCTGGGCCAGGAATTTTGAAACACAAGATTTCCCCATCACCTGCCCCCGCCAAATCTCAAACTGCAACAGGTATATTCTTTATCTGCTCCCCTGTCACATAATTTTCCAGTCTTACATCCTCCGGGGTAAAATCATAAAAATCCTTTACTTCCGGGTTCAGCCAGAACGCAGGCGCCGGATGCTGCTCTCTTCCAATCAGCTCTTTTACAAGGGGGATGTGCCTGTCGTAAATATGGGCATCTGCAATGACATGCACCAACTCCCCGGCTCCCATGCCGCAGACCTGGGCGAGCATGTGAAGAAGCACCGCATACTGGCACACATTCCAGTTATTGGCCGTTAAAATATCCTGGGAGCGCTGGTTTAAAATTCCGTTTAACATCAGTCCTCCCCCCTTCTCCTGGGTTACGTTAAAGGTCATGCTGTAGGCACAGGGATAAAGATTCATCTCATGCAAATCTGCGTGGACATAAATATTTGTCATAATCCGGCGGCTGAAAGGATTGTTTTTCAAGTCAAAAATCACCCTGTCCACCTGGTCCATCATCCCCTCCTTATATACATGCTTTACCCCCATTTGATAGCCGTAAGCCTTGCCGATGGAGCCGTTCTCATCCGCCCACTCATCCCATATGGAGCTGTTTAGCTCATGGATGTTGTTGGACTTTCTCTGCCAAATCCAAAGCATTTCATCGGTACAGCTTTTAATGGCGGTTTTCCTCAATGTAATTGCCGGAAATTCTCTTGACAAATCATAGCGGTTGACCACGGCAAACTTTTTTATGGTGTAGGCGCTTGTACCGTCCTCCCATTTGGGGCGCACTTTCTCCCCCTCCGTACTCATACCGTTATCTAAAATATCTTTGCACATCTTAACAAAAACTTTATCTGCGTAACTCATAACACTTTACTCCTCGTTTCCTCTGTGTGGGTTATTCTACAGTGCTGTCACTGTCTGTCTCCAATCAGAATAGTAACATTGTAACGAATTTTTCGTAAAAATTCAATTCATTTTTATGAACAAGAAGCAGTTCTGCATAAATACTTGTGTCTTACAGGGAATTGATGTATAATACATAAATTATAGGATGTTTCAAAGGAGAATTCACATGAGCCAGAAAAAAGTAGACCAATATAAAAAAGAAAAAGCCAACCGCAAAGAGATTATGAAAAAGCAGAAAATGAAATCCTACGGCGTTCGTTTTTTAGGCGTCATGGTATGTGCCGCCCTCCTAGGATGGGCCGGCTATTCCGGATATCACCTGTGGGAGAATTCCCGTCCGGCAGCCACCACAGAAATCGACACCAATGCCCTGACAGAATACTTAGGAGGCCTGGAATCTTAGTGTTACCATGGACATAAAAACAGAGAGTATCTGATAAATCCAGATGCTCTCTGTTTTTTTATGGGGCTGTTTCTGCTTTTTTCAATGCAGATTTCACTGCATTTAAAATGACCATGGATGTGTAAGGGTTATCTTCGCTGTAGGCAATGTTGTCTGTGGACTGCTTTTCACAGACCTGACTGGCAATCTCTTGTACCGCCGGCTCCATCAGGGGATACATCGTCGTCACAGTCTCATCCAGGTTTACCAGGGATACCGACTGAATTTTGCTTTCATCCACCACCACCTGCACATCTATTGTATTGTCATTAAACTGAATCGTTGAGGTATATACGCCTGCCACATAATTCATGGTCTCTGCTGTTTTCTTGCTTTCTCTTGGCAAAAACATAAAAATTAAAAGCAGTATCAGCAATATTCCAAGACCTGCAAATATCAGCGTATAAATCATCTCTTTCATATGCAGAACTACTATTTTTGTCTTAGCGCTCAACCTTACATCCTCCGATTCTTCTGATTAGTAAAGTGTATTCGCTAATGCCTTCGTCTATGCCAACTATTTTTCCACATTCCGTTTAAATCCGATATAGGTCAGTATAAAATACAAAGCGTATATTCCCATAAAAAACAGGGCGGAAATCAAAAAATACATAAAACCCGGGGTTTTTATCCCGGCATAAAAATTAAATTTGCCCCCTGTATACACTGCAATCACCCCGCTTATTGCCAGGGCGGCAAGCAATGGGCACCCGTAATACCAGAGAAGCTGTTTTAAAATAATCCCGGAAATTTCCCCTCTGCTGTACCCAATCTGGGAAAGCACCTGATAGCGGAATTTGTATTTTGCAGAATCGGATAGCTGTTGGACAGAAAGTACTGTTAAGGCCACGCACAAAAATACAAGGCCCACATAAAACAGGGGAAATACTATAGCGGAGAGCATATATTTGATTTCCGGTATCGCGTTATCCCTCACCAGATTT
The DNA here is from genome assembly GCA_947174805.1 of uncultured Roseburia sp. GTDB lineage: Bacteria > Bacillota > Clostridia > Lachnospirales > Lachnospiraceae > Roseburia_B. Next base: position 7,346 of record CAMWKH010000034.1, read on the forward strand.
TTCATGGCATAAACCACAATAGTATCGGAACCGCAGCAGGAATTTCCCAGTTCTTCCTCCTCCCAGTATTCCTCTTCCGATGCCTCCTCTGTCATTACTTGCCCCTGGGCATTATAATTATTTCCTTCGCTTTCCAAATCATCCAGCTTATCATTCAGGCCAAAAGGAGCCTCGCCCTTTAAATCCGCCGCAAGCTCTGCGTAATAGGACCTCATTTCTTTTATGACAGCATCTGGCACGACAATCACATAATCCCCTCCATTGTGCCCGTCCTGAGAAAACCCTTCCGTGTAATATCCAGCAAAAGACAATTCCTGGCCCCTTCCCTTAATGACGATTTCCCCGGAAAAATCCCCCGTCTCCAAAACTACCCGCTCTTTCATGTGAATGGCATACTCATCTTCCCTCAGGCTGATTTCATAAAGTCCCAGCATTTTTCTGAGATAATTATAATCCGAAAGGCACATGTAAGTATCCAAGTCACAATAAGCACCGTTCTCTTTGATTTTCTCAAAATCCGGTGTGTTATCTTCTTTCAGATACTCTCTGCCAAATATCCTCAAATGCGTGTACAGCCATGTATTCACCTGGTTTGTTCCGTTTTCATAGATACAGTACCGGAAAAACTCCTCCACATCCGCTTCTTTTTCCAATAGTTCCATTTCCTTACGAAAATCATCCTCCGGGTCATTGCTGTTTATCTGCACATCAAAAGGATATTTATCCTTAAGGATTTCACTCTGAAAATGATTAAACATAAAGGCCACGGCACTTCCCAAAAGCGCCAGGGTAAACAAGGCGGTGAGACTCCCCATGGTAAAACTCATGGTTCTAATCTTTGCGGAAAACTGGCGCAGCAAAAACAGGGTATTCCCCCGGTACATCCCATCTTTTTTCTCCCTTAAATAACAGATAATCCAGGCGGAAACCCCGGTGTAAAAAAGATAAATCACAAGGACAAGGCCCACCAGAAACAGGGTTAAAACCCCGGTATTCCAGTTTTTATAGCAAAACAAAAATAGCCCGAAGATTCCAAAAAACACCAGGGAAACAGGCAAAAGCACACGTTTTCCCCTCTCATGGCTTTCTTTTATCTCCTCATTCTTTTTCTGGCTGTCCATCAAATCGTGGATATTCATTTTTTTAAACCTTCTTTTACAGCGGAAAAGCGCCACAAGGTAACAAAAGAGATAACACACAAACGTCATCAAAAGGCTGTTTTTGTTAAATTCCAGATGCAGGTGATAATCCATCTGCACCATGGCATATAAAACAGACATTAAAATCTGCTGAAGCAATACTCCAAAAACAAGCCCTGCTGCAAAAGCTCCTGCCCCAAGGATAAGGTTTTCCCGGATATAAAGCCTTGCAATTTCCTTCTTTTTAAACCCAATCAACAGATAAATTCCGAATTCCCGGCTTCTTTTTTCCAATATAAAGCGAACCATGTAATTGATAAGCCAGGCTGTAATCAGAAGGATAAAAAATGTGGCAAGCCCAATCATAACCTCCATAATTCCGGCAGTCTCAAACATATTCAGTAAATCCCTGGAAAACAACAGAGTGTTAAAGGAAAACATCAGTGCAGTCACCACCGCCATGGTAAGAAAGTACACCATATAGTCTCTGGCCGACCGCCTGACATTCCGAAGTGCCAATTTATACATCATTCTGAAACTCACCTCCCGTCAGGGACAAAACATCTAAAATTTCATTTAAAAATGCCCGGCGCCCGTTTTCCCCTGCAATCAGCTCATGAAAAATTTTTCCGTCCTTTAAAAAGAGAATACGGCTGCAATAGCTGGCGGAAAAAGCATCGTGGGTCACCATAAATATCGTTGCCCCAAGTCTCCTATTCATATCTGTAAAAGTCTCCAAAAGCGTCTGGGCCGCTTTAGAATCCAAGGCCCCTGTAGGCTCATCCGCCAAAAGAAGCCGGGGATGGTTTGCCAAGGCCCTGGCACAGGCACAGCGCTGCTTTTGTCCCCCGGAAATCTCATAGGGAAATTTATCCCTCACCTCTGAGATTCCAAGGAGCTTAAGCAAATCGTCACATTCTTTTTTTATCTTCCCTTTTCCCTTTTTGTGCAATGTCATGGCAAGGACAATATTCTCCTCTACGGTAAGAGTATCCAAAAGATTGTAATCCTGAAAAACAAATCCCAGGTTATTTTTCCGAAACTCTGAAAGTTTATCTTCCGACAGCTCCGTAATATCTTCCTCATCGTAATAAATATGCCCCGCAGTCACGGTATCGATGGTGGAGAGCATATTTAAAAGGGTAGTCTTTCCGGAACCCGAGGCCCCCATCACACCGATAAACTCACCTGATTCCACCGTAAAACTCACCCGGTCTACCGCCTTTGTCACCTGAGTGCCATTGCCATAGTACTTTTCCACATCACATATGCGTATCATATCCGTCACTCCCGTCCATAAATATAGAGAACCGCAAAAGAATTTCTTTTCACAGCTCCCTATTACTATAACAGGAATTTCACATAGATGGTATGGAATTCCCTTTCATTTCTCTTACAGTTTTGAAAGATAAGGCCTTAATTTCTGTAATCCGCCAAATATGTGCTTATGGGAAATTCCAAAACTACTTCCGTCCACTCCCCCTCCAGGGAGGAAGCAGAAATGGAAATCCCAAGCTTTTCGCAAAGCCTTTTGCACAGATAAAGCCCCATGCCTGTGGAGCGCTTTACCTCCCTTCCGTTTGTCCCGGTAAACCCCTTCTCAAATATCCGGGGCAATTCCTCTTTCTTAATCCCTATACCGTTATCCCTGACTTTTAAAAGCACCCCCTGCCGTCCCTTCTCAGTGGAAATCCGAATATGGGCATCCCCTTTGCTGTATTTCGCACTGTTTTGCACTAACTGGTTTAAAATAAACTCTATCCACTTTTTATCTGTAAAAACCTTGTCCGGGCAGTCCACTTCCGCCTGTATCCGGCTCATAATCAGATAATCCTTATTTTTCATGAAAACATCATTTGCCGCTTTAGAAAGATCTGTCTCCAGGATGATATAATCCTTGTACACCTGGTCCAAACGGGCATAGTAAAGGGCCATATCCACATAATTTTCCACTTTCCGGTTTTCCGCAGCAATATAACGCCCCCGTTCATCCCTGTTATTTGTGCAGTTTAATTCAATGGCCGTAATAGGAGCCTTAATTTCATGTACCCAGCTCTCAATATATTCCCGGTATTCTCTCTTTTCATCCTCTATTTTATGGATGCGCTCAATCACGGATTTGTTGGATTTTCGGATAATTTCCCTATACAGCCCATCCTCCAGTGAAAAAGATACCGGCATTAACTCTCCCAAAAGATACCTCTTATCTAAGTTATCCGTTATGGAAATAAGTTTGTTAAAATAAGTTTTCCGGGAAAAATACCGGGCAGACAGCCACAAAAAAAGAATCAGACACCAGCACAAAAGTATAATGGCGCAGTAGTCCAAAGGATATGACGTAAGACGCAAAAATATTGTTAAAAACCCCATACAGGCCCCATGGAGGATACACAACAATAATTTATCTTTCAGGTAGTCTAAAAACCTCATATCCGATACCCCATTCCCCGTTTCGTCTGGATAAAATCAAAGACTCCGATTTCCTCCAACTTGCTGCGAAGTCTTGTGACATTCACGCTTAACGCATTGTCGTCAATAAAAACCTGCTCATCCCACAGGTATTCCACCAGTTCCATCCGGGAGACAATCTGATTTTTATGCTGGAAAAGGCAGGATAAAATCTTTAACTCATTTCTGGACAAGTCCGCCCGCCTCCCCTGGTAAGCCACACAGCCCCGTGCCCTGTCAAGCTCCACGCCTTTGTGGATCTCCGTCATTTTTTCTTCCCTGGGGCACCGCTTTAAAACAGCGGCAATATGGGCCAGGAGTACCGGAGGATGAAAAGGCTTCGTAATGTAATCGTCCCCGCCCTGCAGCATTCCCCTCAACTCATCCATGGAATCTGTCCTTCCCGTGACAAAAATAACCGGAACCTGGGAGACGGCCCGAAGCTTCTCGCATACTTCAAAACCGGAAGCCCCGGGAAGGTTTACATCTAAGAGAACAAGATCGGGATTTATTTGTAAAATTTTTTCCTTTAGATTTTTAAATTCACGCACCGCTGTCACCTGATACAGTGCATTTTCTAAAAGCTGTTTTAACTCCTGGCAAATATCTGGCTCATCTTCGATAATTAAAATATGCATGTCTCCCCCTCTGCTGGCACTTTCCCCTGGATGCCTCCTGGCGCTGAGGCCCACGTGCTGCGTCAGCAGCAAATTTTGTGTGACCTGCCTACAAAAAGAAAAACTTCCGAAAACTTCGGAAGTTTTTATGAGAGCGATAGACGGGGCTCGAACCCGCGGTCTCGACCTTGGCAAGGTCGCGCGTTACCAACTACGCCACTATCGCATTTCTTTTGTGCTTTCCCTCAAGCACATTACCTATCTTACAGCATAAATTGTGTTTTGTCAATATATTTTTTGAAAAATTTTGACAAATATAAAAATTTATTGGCGCCTGTCCATTTTCTTCCGGTAAAGACGGTAGAAAAAGAGAACCAGCTTTTCGGGATAGCGCTTTAAGATAATCTGAATCTCCTCTTTTGGGTCAATAGGCTCCACCAGAATGGTTTTTATCCCCGCCAGGTTTGCCCCCATCACATCGGTAAAAATCTGGTCTCCCACAAAAAGAGTGGTGGCTGCATCTGTCCCCATCCACTCCATTGCCTTTCTGTAATTTCCCGGCTTGGGTTTTCCCGCCTTAAAGATATATTTACCCCCCACTTTTTCCTGGAAGGTCTTTACCCGCAGTTCCTTATTGTTGGATAAAAACACCCACTGAAACCCAATCTCTTTCAGCCGGAGAAACAGGGAAGCCGCTTTTTTATCTGCCGGATGGCCATGGGGCACTAAAGTGTTGTCAATGTCAAAGATTACCCCCCGGTAACCCTTACGGTACAGCTTTTCAAAATCAATGGCATATGTAGAGTTTATCTGTTCATCTGGAAATAAATAATGTTTCATAAGTATCTTTTACTTAGCCTCTCCTATTTGTCTAATATTTTTTTCAACTCGTCCATAAAAGTATTGACATCCTTAAATTCCCGGTATACCGAGGCAAACCGGACATAGGCCACCGCTTCAATGTCCTTAAGCTTATCCATGACAATCTCACCGATGACAGCGCTGGAAATCTCTTTTTCCTCCCGGTTAAATACTTCCGTCTCGATTTCATCCACCAGCATATTAATCTGGTTGGCGGATATGGGACGCTTATGGCAGGCCCGCAAAATTCCTGCCTCTATTTTGGACCGGTCAAACTGCTCCCTGTTATTGTCTTTTTTAATAACAATAAGGGGAATTGTCTCCACTTTCTCATAGGTGGTAAATCTTTTCCCGCAGGAATCGCAAAGCCTGCGGCGGCGGATGGAACTGTTGTCTTCCGCTGGTCTTGAATCAATCACTCTGGTATTGTCACTGCTGCAATATGGACACTTCATTTGTACTTCCTCCAAACTTCCTCACAATTTCTTCCTTATTTCCTCTTCCTTTACCTCTACCAAAATAATGTCAGAGCCAATGCGCACAATGCATCTCCAGGGAATACAAAATTCAAACTCATGTCCAAACATGCCAAACAGCTTACAAGGTCCCGGTATAATGATTTTTTCAATACATCCCGTCTCTTTGTCAAATTCCAGGTCAATCACATTTCCCAGGCATTTGCCGTCGCAGATGTTTATCACTTCTTTCTCCTGCAAATCACATAAACGCATTTTTGCTGCCTTTTGCCGTTCTTTTCTCTATTGTATTCCCTTACCCATTGTCCTATACATTAAACCGGAATAAAATCACATCCCCGTCCTTTACCACATACTCTTTGCCTTCCAAGCCCACAATACCCTTTTCTTTGGCTGCGGAAAGACTTTTACAGTCCAGCAAATCCTGATAATACACCACCTCTGCCCGGATAAATCCCCGCTCAAAATCTGAGTGGATTTTCCCTGCCGCCTGAGGAGCCTTTGTGCCTTTTTTTATGGTCCAGGCCCTGGTCTCATCTTCCCCTGCGGTTAAAAAACTGATTAAACCCAAAAGGCTGTAGCTTGCCTTAATCAGTTTTTCAAGGCCGGATTCCTTAAGGCCCAAATCCTCCAAAAACATGGCCTTTTCCTCATCGTCAAGTTCCGCAATCTCCTGCTCAATCTGAGCGCAGATTACAAAAACCTCACTGTTCTCTTTTTTTGCCTGCTCTCTCACCTGCTTCACAAAGGGACTGTTCGCCCCGTCATCCGCAAGTTCCTCTTCTTTCACGTTAGCTGCGTAAATCACCGGTTTAGCCGTTAAAAGATTGTAGGATTTAAACCACTCCGTCTCATCCTCATCCTCGGAGAGCTCAAAAGTCTTTGCCATATTTCCATCTTCCAGGTGCTTTTTGATACTCTCCAACAGCGCAAGCTCCTTGGCCTGGGTTTTATCCATCCTGGCGCCTTTGGCGGTTTTTGCAATCCTTCTCTCCAAAATTTCTATGTCGGAAAAGATAAGCTCAAGATTTATGGTCTCAATATCCCTAAGGGGGTTGATGCTGCCGTCCACATGAACCACATTGCCGTCCTCAAAACAACGCACCACATGGACAATAGCATCCACCTCCCGGATATTTGCAAGAAACTGGTTTCCCAGCCCCTCCCCTTTGCTGGCCCCCTTTACAAGGCCTGCAATGTCTACAAATTCGATAACCGCCGGAGTCACTTTCTTAGAGTGATACATCTCCCCAAGCTGTGTGATGCGCTCATCCGGCACCGGGACAATCCCCACATTGGGGTCAATGGTGCAGAAAGGGTAGTTGGCTGACTCCGCCCCCGCTTTTGTCAGTGAATTGAACAATGTACTCTTTCCCACATTGGGAAGACCTACGATTCCTAGTTTCATATATATACACATCTCCTTTTGTATGAAAAGTTCTGGATTTGTCTGATAAAAGCCTGACACAGTATATTATACTACCATAATCATCCATTGATTTCAACTCCTTTTCCAAACCGGAATTCTCTAACACTATCGTTAATTCCCCCCAAAGAGAGGTGTAGAGAGATATCTGTCCCCGGAGTCCGGCAGAAGAGCCACAATGGTTTTTCCCTTGTTTTCCGGCCGCTTTGCAAGAATGGCTGCCGCTTTTAAGGCTGCACCAGAAGAAATCCCCACTAAAATTCCCTCGCTTAAGGCAAAAGCCCTTCCCTCCGCAAAAGCGTCCTCATTTTCAATGGCAATTACCTCATCGTAAACGTTTGTATTTAATACTTCCGGAACAAACCCGGCACCGATTCCCTGAATTTTATGGGCTCCCGGCGTACCTTTGGAGAGAACGGGGCTTTCCGCCGGCTCAACCGCTACAATTTTTATATTTGGATTTTTCTCCTTCAGATATTCCCCTACCCCGGTGATCGTCCCCCCTGTGCCCACACCAGCCACAAATATGTCCACATTTCCCTCCGTCTGCTCCCAGATTTCCGGCCCTGTAGATAATTTATGGGTTTTCGGATTGGCAGGATTTACAAACTGGCCTAAAATCACGGCTCCCGGAATTTCTTTCCTCAGCTCTTCCGCTTTTTCAATGGCCCCGCTCATACCCTTAGCTCCCTCTGTAAGCACAAGCTTTGCACCGTAGGCCCTTAATAGATTCCGTCTCTCCACGCTCATCGTATCCGGCAGGGTAAGGATTGCCTGATATCCCTTTGCCGCAGCCACGGCTGCCAGGCCGATGCCTGTATTTCCGCTGGTAGGCTCAATAATTGTCGCTCCCTCTTTTAAAATTCCCTTCTCTTCCCCATCCTCAATCATTGCCAGGGCAATCCTGTCTTTTACAGAGCCTGCGGGGTTTAGATATTCCAGTTTTGCAAGAATAACCGCCTCTTTTATCCCTGCCTTTTCCCCGTATCTGTTAAGTTTCAAAATAGGGGTTTTTCCGATTAACTCCAATGCGCTTTCAGTGATTCTGCTCATATTTTTACCTCCAAAATAATTTCATAGTTTTTCAATAGGATTTATATGCTTTCCTTCGTCTGATTATACCTCTCCCCCTATCTTCTGTCAATAAAAAGACCACCTCGCTGTGAAGTGGTCTTGGCTGCTCCTGCCTGGCATACTCACTTGCCAGAGATACCTATTTTTGCCTATCCTTTGATTCTATTACCAATAAGATACCCTGGGAAAAAGTAATCTCCGCCTCATCCCCCACAATTTCATTGCTGATGCCAAGGGAAGAAAAACAGGAATACTCATACTGAAAAAGGGGATATTTCATACCTTTTAAGGTGAGTCCTGACACCTTTGGCGTAAACGGAAGGAGAGATACATAATCTCCAAACTGCTCTTCTTTTTTAATGGAAATCCCTTTTTCCACCATGCGGATTCTGTTACAGGGATCCACAATAAGTATCTCCTCCCCAGAAGAAAATCCCATGCCCAAAAGCCCAATATTAGAAAGGACATGGTCGAGACGGCTTCCCGTAGCCCCTAAGATATGGATTTTTTTACATCCCCGGCGTATCACCTCACGGATGGCCGCCTCCGTATCTGTATCGTCCTTTTCCGGCACAAGGGTGAGCCAGTCTATCCCCTGCTGCCCTTTAAAAAAATTAAGGGTCTCCGGTTTTACCGAGTCAAAATCCCCTACGATGACATCGGGTTTTTCCCCTGCCTTCAAAAAAAACTCCATACCGGCATCTACTGCCGCTGTAATCTCTGGTTTCTGTTCCTTGATATAGGACAGGGCAAATTTAAAATCCACGGTTCCCCCTGTCACAATTACTGCCTGTTTCATACATTACTCCGCCATAAAATCCAAAAATTCTTTTACATTTTCTTCCACATCCCCCTGGAACACGGAACTGCCGGATACAATAATATTTGCCCCTGCATCCATCACTGTCCCAAGGTTTTTCATGGTAATTCCCCCGTCCACCTCAATGTCTGTTTTTAAGCCACGGCTGTCAATCATCTTCTTTAAATCCCTGATCTTATCTAACGTGTAGGAAATCAGCTTCTGTCCCCCGTATCCAGGGTTTACCGTCATAATTAAAACCATGTCCACCACTGGAAGAAGATATTCTATGGCACTTAAAGGAGTGGAAGGATTTAAGGCGACACCGGCAATAATATCCTGCTCCTTTATCATCCGTATGGTGCGGTCTAAGTGGCGGCAGGCCTCCGCATGAACGGTAATCAAATCAGCTCCCGCCTCCACATAATCGTCAATACATTTCTCCGGGTCCTGCACCATAAGATGTACATCAAAAATTCTGTCACTGACAGGACGGATGGACTTAATCACCGGAAGCCCCATAGATATACTGGGAACAAACATTCCGTCCATAACATCAATGTGTACGTACTGTGCTCCGGCCTGGTCAATCAGGGACACCTGCTGCCCAAGTCTTGCGAAATCTGCCGCTAAAAGCGACGGTGACAAACAATTCATTTCAAATCCCCCTTTTCCCCTAAAACTAATAACGTTTCATCTGCTTTAACTCCTGATATAACATCACATAATTGTGATAGCGAACTTTAGAAATCTGCCCCTTCTCCAAGGCATGTTTCACACCGCAGTCCGGCTCCTTAATATGGCTGCATCCCCGGAATCTGCATCCAGGCTCTAAGGGAACAAACTCGGGATAATATTTCCACAGATCCTGTTCCTTTAACTCCGGGATATCCAGGGAACTAAATCCCGGCGTATCCATAATGTAAGTGTTTTCCTTCACATATATTAACTGGGAGTGTCTTGTGGTATTCTTTCCCCTCCCGATTTTCTCGCTGATGTTTCCCGTCTCCATAGCCGCTAAGGGCTGCATATAATTTACAATGGAAGACTTTCCCACCCCGGAAGGCCCTGCCAGGACACTTGTCTTTCCCTCTAAAAGGGAAAAGAGTTCCCTAAGCCCCTCCTCCCTTGCCACGCTGGTGAACATAACTTTTGAGCCGCACTGCCCGTAAGCCGAAGCCATCTCCTTTGCCTTCTCTTCGGTGATATAATCACTTTTATTAAAACATATGGTCACAGGAACCTCCTGGTATGCCATCATCACAAGAAAACGGTCCAAAAGGTTATAATTGGGGTCCGGCCGCTCCGCTGCAAATATCACAAGGGCCTGGTCTATATTGGCCACCGCAGGGCGGATTAATTCGTTTTTCCTGGGAAGGATTTCTGTGATATTGCCCTCCATTTTTTCTGTATCCAAAACAGCAAGCTCCACATCATCCCCCACCAGAGGCTTTTTTTTGTCCTTGCGGAAAATCCCTTTTGCCTTGCATTCATAAGTCCCAAAATCCCCTGCATGGACGTAGTAGAATCCGGCAATTCCTTTTACAATTTTACCCTTCATATGATTCCCTACTGCTTTGTGAATGTGACATTCTCGTGCTGCTCCTGTGCCGTCCCGTCAGACAAATGCCATGTAATGTCCAGAGTACCCCTGTCGGAACTCTCAATATCGGAAACAGAAATAGTGTATGGGAACTTCCCAATATCGATGCCGGACCATATCTGAAGCACCTGGCCGCTGGCATCCCGCAGGGTAATATCTGCGGATTTCACCTCGGAGCTGTCCGGCGCCGTGATTTTTGCGTTGCAGTAGTATTTTGTCACCTTGGAGCCAAGGCTTATCACAAGGCTGATGTTAGTTCCCTCATCCACACTCTGATCCTTGGCAACGCTCTGGCTGATAACATTCCCCTCGGCGATATTATCACTGTAGTCTGTGGAAGTGCTGGTTACGGTAAGCCCCGCATTGGTAAGCATATTGATAGCCTCCTGCTTTCCTTTGTTTACCACATCGGGAACAACCACTTTTTTCACTTCTTTGCCGCTGCTGATAACAAGGTTTATCGTATCCCCTTTCTTTGCCGAAGCCCCGCCGTTTGGTGTCTGGGAGATTACTTTTCCCTCCTCCACCGTGTCACTGTAAGACTGGCTGGTACTCACAAGAAATCCCTGGGCAGTCAAAGTGTTTTTTGCCTCCTGCTCTGAAATTCCAAGGACGGAGGTGACGCTCAAGCTCCCTGCCCCGCTGCTGACATACACATATACCGTACTGTTTACAGGCACCATTTCCCCCTTCTCAATATCCTGGGCCACAATCTGCCCCTCCGGGTACTCATCGCTGGCCTGGCTGCCCGCCTGACGGATTCCTATTCCCATCTCGTGAAGGCTTTCCTTCGCCTCTTCCATTGTCATACCCAAAACAGAAATCATCTCTACTTCTTCTTTTTTCTCCTGCTCCGTGACAATAGACTCTTTTTCCTCTTTGTCTTTCTTCTCCTTTTTGGAACCTCCCCCAAAAATGCCTGCCATATGGCCGAAGAAATAGATTAATATGGCCACAATGATAAGACCTGCCACGATTCCCCCAATGGTTACAGCTTTCTCCATTTTAGGATTTAAAAAACCGTCGTCCTCATCATCCTCGTCTTCTTCCTCATCCTCGTAGTCATATCCGTAATCTTCCCGGACTTCCTCACGCTTTGGGGCATGGCTCTGCTTTGCCGGCCTCACCTGCTTAATCTGAGCCACTTCCTCCTGGCTCACCACCCTTGTTTTATCCTGGTTTCCCTCAGTCCCCATAGTCACAAAGTCATCGTTGGGGCTAATTAGGACTTTCTTTAAATCAATCAAAAGGTCACTGATGGAATCATACCGCCTGTCCGGACTTTTCTGGGTACACTTTAAGATGATCTTCTCCAGGCTCACCGGGAGATTGGGGGCGTAATCGCTGGGGGGCACCATCTCCTCCTGAAGATGCTGAATCGCCACAGCTACCGTTGTATCCCCGTCGAAGGGTACCCGCCCTGTCACCATCTCATACATAACGATTCCCAGGGAATATATATCACTCTTTCCGTCCACAAAACCGTTCCTGGCCTGCTCCGGGGAGGAGTAATGCACAGATCCCATCACGTCCGCGCTGATGGTATTGCTGGATACGGCCCTTGCAATTCCAAAGTCCGTAACTTTCGCCTTCCCCTCTGTGGAAATCAATATATTCTGGGGTTTAATGTCCCGGTGGATAATATGCTTTGCATGGGCTGCCTCAATTCCCCGGCCCACCTGGATGGCAATGCTCACCGCCTCTTTGTAGGTGAGCTGGACTTTTTTCTCTATATATGTCTTTAATGTGACCCCTTCCACATATTCCATTACAATAAAGTAGATTCCCTCTTCACTGCCCACATCATAAATATTTACAATATTGGGATGCTCCAACCCTGCTGCGGACTGTGCCTCTGTGCGGAATTTTGTCACGAAGTTCACGTCTGCGGCAAATTCCTGCTTTAAGACTTTTATTGCCACATTGCGCCCTAAAATATGGTCTCTTGCCTTAAACACATCAGACATGCCCCCGGCGCCGATTTTTTCTATTATCTCATAACGATCCGATACAAACATTCCCGCTGTCAACATACTTTCACCTGTCTTTCTAATCACCGAATGGTTCAATTACAACCACCGTAATATTGTCTTTTCCCCCATTGGCATTGGCAGTTTCCACTAATTTTTCCGCCTGCTCCGCAATGTCCCTCTGACTTTTCATAATCCTTCGGATATCTTCATCCTCAATCATATTAGTAAGTCCGTCGGAACACATAAGAATCTCATCCGATTCCCGCAAACCAGCCTCAAAAAAATCAATTTCAATCTCCGGCACTGCCCCTACCGCTCTGGTAATAATATTCTTATCCGGGTGTTCCCTGGCCTTCTCCTGGTCTAACTCCCCTAAACGCACCATCTCCTGCACAAGGGAATGGTCCCTGGTGATTTGTCTCATCTCCTGATTTACAATATATAACCTGCTGTCACCCACATTTGCCGCAAAAAGCCTGCCCTCTGCAATCACTGCAGCCACAATGGTGGTACCCATGCCTTTCATGGATACATCTTCCCTGGCCTTTTCAATCAGGGCCCTGTTTGCCTGCATGATGGCATCTTTCAAAATCAGGGTGATTTCTGTCTCCCCTGACTGCTCTGCCACGGCTACAATTGTCTTCACAGCATGGCTGGAAGCATATTCCCCGGCATTATGGCCGCCCATTCCATCTGCCACAAGAAAAAGATTGGGCAGATTTCCCACCGGAATCTCAGATGTAAACATGGCATCCTGATTCATGCTCCGGCGCAAACCTATATCCGTAATGGAAAATGTTTTCATGCTATCCCTGCCTCTCCATGTATTTTTTCCGTAATTGTCCACAGGCTCCGTCAATATCCTGGCCCATTTCTCTTCTTATAGTAACATTTATTCCATATTTTTCAAGTTTATTTTTAAATCCCTGTACCGCCTCCCCTTTTGGCCGGGCAAAATTCCGCTCCTTAATGGGATTTACAGGGATAAGGTTCACATGGCAGTTGATACCTTTTAAGAGACCTGCCAGCTCCTTTGCATCCTTCGTGGAATCATTTACAAAGGCCACGAGGCTGTACTCAAAGGTAATCCTCCTGCCGGTTAGCTCCACATAGGTCCTGCAGGCATCTATCACAGAGGAGAGCTCATACTTATTTGCCACAGGCATAAGCTCCCTTCTCTTTTCCTGATTGGGGGCGTGGAGAGATAAAGCCAAGGTAATCTGGAGTTTTTTCTCCGCCAGCTCCCGTATCTTTGGCACCAGGCCGCAGGTGCTCACTGTCACATTCCTCTGGCTTAAGTTCTGGCCCCCTTCCCCGGTGAGGAGTTCGATAAATTTTAAAAGGTTGTCCAGGTTGTCCAAAGGCTCACCGGTGCCCATCACCACCACATGGCTCACCCGCTCCCCGGTGTCCCTAATAATCTGGTACACCTGCTCTAACATCTCGGCAGGGGTTAGATTCCGCACCAGGCCCTCTAACGTGGAGGCGCAGAACCTGCAGCCCATTCTGCAGCCTGCCTGGGATGAAATACACACAGAATTACCAAATTTATAACGCATCAAAACGCTTTCGATTGCATTGCCGTCCCCCAGAAGAAAAAGATATTTTTTCGTTCCGTCCTTTGACACCTGCACATCCCTCTGCTGTAACAGAGTATAAGTACATTCTTCTTTTAACTTTCCACGAAAGCCTGCCGGAAGATTAGTCATGTCATCTATGGATAAGGAGAGCTTTTCATGCATCCACTGGTAGAGCTGTCTCCCCCGAAAGCCTTTTTCCCCCATAGAAATTACAAAGTCTGTCAATTCCGAAAGATTCATGGATTTTATATCTGCTTTTTCCATCATAATCTCCGTATCATTTTTGCCAGATAAAACCCGTCCCCCAAGCCTTCCCCGGGGAAAATCTGACGCTGTTCCATCAAAGAAAACTCCCGGTGATTTTCCAAAAACCAGGCCGTATTATCCTCATTTTCCAATTTATTTACCGTGCAGGTGGAATACACCAAAGTTCCCCCCGGCTTTACATACTGGCCGGCATTGGAGAGCATCTGTCTCTGAAGCTTTGACAACTCCTCCTGCTGCTTTCTCGTCATGCGGTAGCGGATGTCAGGCTTTTTTCCAAGCACTCCAAGGCCGGAACAGGGCAAATCTGCAAGTACCCCGTCCGCTTTTCCCACAAGGGATTCATCTAATATGCAGGCATCCCATTTCACGGCTTTTACATTCTGCAGTCTGGCACGGGTAATATTTTCTTCTATAAGCCCCACCTTGTAATCTGTCAAATCCCTTGCCTCCACCACACCACGGCCCTGCATCATTTCCGCCGCATGGATACTTTTTCCTCCCGGCGCAGCGCATACATCCACCACAAAATCCCCTTTTTGGGGAGCCAAAAGATATGCCGGGAGCATGGAACTTACATCCTGCACATAAAACTGTCCCTCTGCAAACTCCTTTATCTTTAAGAGAAAGTCGTACTCCCATATGTACAGCGCATCTTTAAAATCAGGATAATCCCTTAAAACCACTTCTTCCGTCTGGATTCCCTGCTTGTTTAAATCCTGCATTAATTTTTCTCTATCCGTCAACATTGTGTTTACCCGGATGGTTGTCCTGTCCTGGTTTAAAAAGGACTCCGCCATAGATTTCGCCTTTTCCCATCCGTAATCCTCTCTCCACTGCCCCAGTATCCACTCCGGGATGGAGCACCGGACGGAAACAGCTTCTATGGGAGATTCCTTCTCCGAAGGATAAGAAACCTCCGATAGATTTCTGCTGATACTGCGCAACACTCCGTTCACAAAACCTTTTAAACTCCCAAAGCCCTTTTTCCCTGCCAGTTTCACCGCCTCGTTGCACACAGCGGAATCCGGCACAGAATCCATATATTTTAACTGATAAAGGCTCATGCGCAAAATACACCGTATCACAGGCTTCATCTTATTTACCTTCACTTTGGAGAAGAAGTCTATGATATAGTCAAGCTCTATCCTCCGCTCCAAAGTGCCCAGCGTGACCCTGGTGATAAAACTCCTCTCCTGCTTGGAGAGATATTGGTATTTGTCCAAAAGTGCAGAGAGTGCCCGGTGGCTGTAACTCTCCCCCTTTTCAATAGATAAAAGGGTCTCAAGCACCAGTTCCCTGGTATTTACCCCTTTAGTCGTCATTTCTGCCTCCAAAAAGGATGATAAGACGAAGAAGCTGTAAGATAGCTGCCGCCGCACCGGCCACATAGGTAAGGGCTGCCGCGCCTAAAACTTTTTTTGTCATGGGAAGTTCCTGTTCGCTTAAAATCCCTGTGCTTCCAAGAATATTAACCGCCCGCCTGGAGGCATCAAACTCCACGGGGAGGGTTACAAGCTGAAAGAGAACGGCCAGAGAAAAACAGATAATCCCCAGTTTAATAAGAAAAGAACCTGTGGTGCTGGAAAACAAAAGCCCGATGACAATCAGGGGCCAGGCTAAAGCGGAGCCAATATTGGCCATGGGAACAATGGCGCTTCGGATGGAAAGCGGTGCGTAATCTTTCTGGTGCTGGATGGCATGGCCGCACTCATGAGCCGCAACACCAATAGCCGCCACCGAAGTAGAGTCATAGACGCTGTCGGAAAGATTCAATGTCTTATTTCTGGGGTCATAGTGGTCTGTGAGGCTTCCTGACACATGGCGGACAGTCACATCTGTAATCCCTGCGGAGTAAAGCACTCTTTGCGCCGCCTCCTTTCCCGTCATATTTGTTTTGCTCCGGTATCTAGAGTACTTATTAAAAGTAGTTTTAACCCTTGCGGAGGCAATCATGCAGATAACCGCCCCGATAATGACCAAAAAATAGGTGGGGTCCCACCAACCATAATATCCGTATCCCATAGTAAACTCCCTTTCTTATATTGTGATTAAACTTTTATGTTTCTATCCTAGTTTTATATCCGGTAATACTTCATATCCCCGGAGGAAAGACTGGATATCCATGCGCTTCTTTCCCTCAAGCTGAACCTCTAAGAGAGAGAGCACGCCGTCGCCGGTTTGGATTTTTAACTCTTTCTTATCCACAAGGCACACCATTCCAGCTTTCTCCGGTTCTCCTCCCGGTTCCGGGAGAGCCTTCCATATTTTTAGTGTTTTCCCGCCTATCCTGGTGTATGCACTGGGCCATGGATTTAATCCCCGGATGAGATTTTCAATTTCCACGGCAGATTTCTTCCAGTCAATATCTCCCATGCTCTTTTCTATCATTCCCACATGAGTGGCTTCCGATTCCTCCTGTTTTATATATCTTGCAGTGCCATTTTCAATTTTTTCCATGGTTTCCACTAAAAGCCCGGCCCCAAGTTTTTCCAGCTTGTCAAAGAGACTTCCCCCGGTTTCCTCAGGGGAAAGCTTTGTCTCGGCCATTTCTATGATATCCCCGGTGTCAAGGCCCACATCCATTCGCATAATGGTGACGCCGGAAACTTTATCCCCGTTTATCACAGCCCACTGAATCGGCGCCGCTCCCCGGTATTTTGGCAAAAGGGAAGCGTGGACGTTTATGCAGCCGTATTTTGGCATGTCAAGAATCTCTTTTGGAAGTATCTGCCCAAAAGCCGCCACCACAATAATTTCCGGCTGTCTGCCCCTGATAAATTCCACGCATTCCGCCTCGCGGACTCTTCTTGGCTGGTACACTTCAATCCCCTGGGAAAGGGCATACTCCTTTACCGGTGGAAACTGCAGCGCCTTCCCCCTTCCTTTGGGCTTATCCGGCTGGCTCACGGCTAAAACCACCTCATGGCCGGCTAAGACAACCGCCTCTAAAATACCTGCTGCAAAATCCGGGGTCCCCATAAACACTACCCGCATATTTAATCCTCCTCATAGGAAACCTCGTAAAGTTCCCCTTCCACAAACTCCGTATACATATGTCCATCTAAATGGTCCGTCTCATGACAGATAGCCCTTGCCAAGAGGTCTGTGCCCTCCACGGTAATCTCCTTCATATCCCTGTCCAAAGCTTTTGCTATCACATGGTTTGGCCTTGTAACCTGCCCTGCCATGCCGGGAAGGCTTAAGCAGCCTTCTCCTCCGGTCTGCTCCCCGTCGGCTGAGACAATTTGGGGGTTTATAAGAACCAGCGGGCCTTCCCCTACGTCAATCACCACCAGACGCTTTAAAATGCCTACCTGCGGGGCTGCCAGCCCCACCCCCTGAGCCTCGTACATAGTTTCCAACATATCGTCAATTAACACCTGGATTTTAGGAGTCATCTCGGTAATCTCCCTGCATTTCTTTGTCAATACCGCGTCTCCCTGCATCCGAATTGTCCTGAGTGCCATAACATTCCTCCGTTTCTCCTGTCTAAATTCCCCCTGTTGGGTCAAAGTCAAAGGTGATTCCCACCTGTTCCATGTCCTGTTTCTCTTTGATAAATAACTCCATCCGGTCTTTTAACGCAACCAAGCTTTCATATTCCGGATGTTTTAAATATATAACCTGACGGTAAATATCTTTTACTTTTGCCACCGCAGCCCCTGCCGGGCCTATAACCTGAAGATTTTCCACAGCCGCTTTTTTAATTACATTAGAAAGACGTATCGATGCCTGAATGGCCGCCCTTTCCTCCTCACTGGTAAAAATCACCAAAAGCATATGACATACCGGCGGATAATGCATCACTTTGCGGTATGTAATCTCCTCTTTGTAAAACCCCTCGTAATCCTGCCTTTCTGCCGCCTTGATACTGTAATGCTCCGGGTTATATGTCTGAATCACCACTTCCCCGGGAAGATTTCCCCTGCCTGCCCTTCCCGCCGCCTGGGTTAAAAGCTGAAAAGTCCGCTCCCCTGCGGTGTAATCGCTGACATACATAGACATGTCCGCCGCTAAAATCCCCACCAGGGTTACATTGGGAAAGTCATGCCCCTTTACAATCATCTGGGTGCCAATTAAAATATCCGCCTCCCCGGCGGAGAAAGCGGAGAGAATTTCCTCGTAACTCCCCTTTTTCCTTGTGGTGTCAAAATCCATGCGCAAAATTTTTGCCTCCGGGAAATGTGCCCCCACCAGTTCCTCAATTTTCTGTGTACCCGCCTTAAAGCCGCTGATGTACTTAGAAGAGCATACGGGGCAGACTTTCGGCGCCCCTGTCTCATACCCACAATAATGACACACTAATTTGTTATTTCTGTGAAGACTTAAAGAGACATCACAGTGGGGACATTTTATCACTTCCCCGCAGCTTCGGCAGGACACAAACCCTGACACTCCCCTCCTGTTTAAAAACAGCATAACCTGCTGCTTTTTGCGGAGCCGCTCCTCCATAAGCTCTCTTAGTTTCCTGCTTAAAATAGAACGGTTCCCTGCCTTAAGCTCCCCCCGCAAATCCACGGTATGACAGATGGGCAGGGGCTTTTCCCTTACTCTTTGCTTTAAAGTGAGGAGTTTGTACTCCCCCTTTAAAGCCCTGTAATAGCTTTCCAAAGAGGGGGTGGCGGAGCCTAATACAACTGCCGCCCCTGCCATTTTCCCCCGTTTTATGGCCGTCTCCCTGGCATGATACCTGGGGACGGTTTCACTTTTATAACTGTTCTCATGTTCTTCGTCTATAATTATCAAACCTAAATTGGCAAAGGGAGTAAAAAGCGCCGACCTGGGGCCTATCATAATATCAATGTCCCCCTGTTTGGCCCGCAGAAACTGGTCATACCTCTCCCCGGCAGACATTTTGGAATTTAAAATGGAAACCCGCTCCCCGAAACGGTCATAAAAACGCATCACCGTCTGGTAGGTAAGGGCAATTTCCGGTATCAGCATAATCGCCGCTTTTCCCTGAGAAATCACATGGGCAATCAGCTCCATGTACACTTCCGTCTTGCCGCTGCCTGTAACCCCGTGAAGAAGATAGGTGTTTTGCCGGCCCTGCTCTAGATCACAGAGCACCTGATTCACCGCTTCCCTCTGAAAATCATTTAAAACAATGTCATATCCCCTTCTCTTTAAATGGGCCACAGGATTTCTGTATACCTGCCTGCTCTCTACCGCTAAAACCTTCTGCCCTTCCAATGCCTTTATCACGGCGCTGGTAATATTTAACTTATGAATTACAATGTCATAGTCAATTTCAGGGTGCTCCATCAGTTCCCGCAAAAGCCTGGCTCTTGCCCTGCTGTGCTTCTTTTCATAATAAGAAAGCATTTCTGATGCATCCCTTTGGGATAACAGAAGTTTTAAACTCCGTCTTACCTTTAACTTTTCCTTTTGCTTTACGGGTATCACTGTCTTAAGGGCCTGGTTCATGGTGCCCCCATAATTTTTCCGCATCCAGGCCGCCAGGGCAATTAACTGCCCGGAAATCTCCACCCCTTCTTCTTCCACAGATAATATTTCTTTTATTTTATCCGTGTCAAATTCCGGTTTATCCGTCACTTCCAGCACATACCCTGTCACGGTGCGGTTTCCGCTGCCAAAGGGCACCGCCACCTTAACCCCGGGATGAATCCCTGGTAAAAGTTCCTCCGGTATGCTGTACTGAAAGGTTTTATCCAATTTTGCCAGGGATATATCTATGATAATATTTGCAAAAAATATCATATTCCTTCCTTTAGTATATCTGCAATCAAATCTCTCTCGTCCATGGGATATTTTTTCCCTTTTATCTCCTGGTAATCCTCATGGCCTTTTCCCGCCAGAACAATCACATCCCCCGGCCTGCCGTTTTTAATGGCATAGCGGATGGCTTCTTTTCTGTCAATAATCTCCATGTACTCCCCCTCTGTCTTTTCTATTCCGGTTTTAATGTCATCGATAATGGCCTGGGGTTCTTCAAACCTGGGATTATCTGAGGTGATTATGGTTAAATCCGCAAGAGCGCCGGAAACCTCCCCCATCTCGTAGCGCCTGGACTTTGCCCGGTTTCCCCCACAGCCAAAAAGACACACAAGCCTTCCCGGCTCATACTCTTTTAAGGTAGTCAAAAGGCTTTTTAAACTCATGGCATTGTGGGCGTAATCAATCATCAAAGTAAATTCCTGGGAAACCTTTACCATCTCAATTCTCCCCTTTGTCTTTGCCCCCTTTAATGCCTGTTTCATCACTTCCACAGAAACGCCGAAGTGACGGCAGATGGCAATGGCGGTAAGGGAATTGTAGACGCTGAATTTCCCCGGCACATCAATTTCCACATCAAAATCCAAAAGCCCGGCTGCATGGTACTTCACCCCTAAATATCCCGGCCTGTGGATACAGCGCATATCCTCTGCCCGAAGGTCTGCCTCCCCGGAAAATCCAAAGGTCTCCACCTTACAGGTATGGCCTTTTAATATATCCTGCCAGTGCATATCATCCATATTTACAATGCCGATTCTGCACTGACGAAACAGCCGGCTTTTACATTCCATATACTCTTCAAAACTGGCATGTTCGTTGGGGCCGATATGGTCCGGCTCTAAATTGGTAAAAATTCCAATCTCAAAGGTAAAGCCCGCCGTCCTGTGCATCATAAGCCCCTGGGAGGAAACTTCCATCACACAGCAGTCACATTCCTTTTCCACCATTTTGCGGAAATACTTTTGTATCAGATAAGATTCCGGGGTGGTGTTGGCGGAGGGTATCACTTCCTCCCCGATTACCGTCTCAATGGTGCCCATAAGCCCTACTTTGTGTCCGGCTCCCTCCAAAATGGATTTTACCATATAGGTGGTTGTGGTTTTCCCTTTTGTCCCTGTCACCCCAATCACTTTTAACTCATTGGCGGGATCATCAAAGTAGGCTGCCGATAAAAGCGCTAAGGCATATCTGGTATCCTTTACCAAAATAACTGTCACATTTCCCGGCACAGATACCTCTTCCATCACCACAAGGACAGATGCTCCTTTTTCTGCCGCTTCCCCTGCAAAAGCGTGGCCGTCCGCCTTAGCGCCTTTCACACACACAAACAGGCAGTCTTTTGTCACTTTCCTGGAATCGTACACCAAATCCGTAATCGTGATATCAAGGCTTCCCTGCAGTGTTTTATATTCCAGCCGTTCCAATAATTTATTCAGTTCTCTCATGCTTCTCTCACCCTTTCCCGCTTCGTTTTTCGGGTCTTTTTCAACATATTCACATTATTATATGATAAAAGCGGAAATTTTACAAGTGCGAAGCTTTTACAAACAGAGCCAGGAATGTAGGATTACAATACATGGGTTAAACCAGATAAGGAAAATAAAATCGACTTCGCCGTTTGGCCAGCGACGTTTTGTAAAGGACTTTTTGAATCTTTCCAGAGTTAGTTGATTTTGCGTTTTAACTCAAGCCGCAACAGCTTTCCTTTCAGCATCTCAAAGCTGTTGCGACCATACATGATCCTTTTGACAACCTTTAGCTTATTTACGCTTCCCTCTGCAAGTCCATTATTATAATCAAGCAAAATTGCATTTTTTACTGCCGCAATATCCCTCCTGATCCCGTTTGTAAAACTGCTTAATTCATCTATTTCCAAGGAGTCCGTTTCTTCCAGCCATTTATCAAGTTCAGATTCTTTTTTGCCTAACAACGTCTGTTTAAAGCCTGACACAGCATCATAAACACGCCCTATGACTGGATATTCCCCTATAATTCGGTCAAGCTGCTCCGCACTGATGGATGAAATCTTGTCAATCGGCCGGTACAACAGGCTGACCAGCCATTTCCGTTCAATCTTTTCACCGGAGCCCCCTTGCCGGGCAGTTTCCTTCATGATCTTGCGCTCCCTTGTGGCAAACATACGGATTGCGGCATCCGACCCGGCATATCCTTTTTCACGGATGATAATGCCTATCTGCTTAAATGTCTTTCCTTCTGACAGCATCGTTTTTATGGCTTCTGCATAGGGCTTTATTTTACTTGGAATGGTAGTGTTATAATAAGGGTTTGCCGGGTTAAAATCCTCTTTCAAGTATTTTGCCACGGTTGCCCTGTTGATGCCCACCAGCCCGGCAATCTCCCCTTTGTTGAATCCCTGTTTTCCAAGTTCCCGCACCTGTTTCACCACTTTCATCTTCTTTTCCACATTTGCATTATGTT
>CAMWKH010000035.1 GCA_947174805.1 uncultured Roseburia sp.
AGACCTCTCTTAAATTTCATGTAGGAATGAGAGGGATTCCGTAGTAGTCGGCATTGGTGGGAAAATCTAAACTTTTGGATTTTTCCACAATGCTTGTCTTTTGGTCTTTGCTTTCTTTGGTTCGGAATAGTGTGGCGCTGGCGGTCTGTCTCTTGTTTTCGGTTGCTTGCTTCTTTACCGTACATGAGCAGATGGGCGGGGCTGTCAACAGCAGGCACAGCCCGTTCATCTTGCCCGTTGACTGCTCCTTCAAAATGCCTTCCACGGCCCTGCCGGAATTGTCATAATATCCATTATACCATCCAAGGTCTTTTTCCCGCTGTTGCAGTGTTCACAGGATTTGCAGAACCTTTCCAGTACCTGCCGCTTTGCCGATACATCCCAAAAGATAAACTCTTCCAAAACCGGGAAAATCCCACGGATTTTTCTTCCCCCCATCCCCCGAACACTCCGTAGATTAAATGGTTTACCTCATGCCCTCTCTCGTTAAAGGTCATGGTTGGGTTTACCGCCACTCCAAAATTCCCTTACCTGGATTTTGTGCAAAAGTGACGTCACATGGCGGTGGTCCCGGATATTGTCCGCCGAGCGGGCATACATGGGAATGGCAGAAATCAGCTTAATATGTCTTTCCTCCCTGTATTTTCCACCGTAACTTTCATCACTTCCGCCTGCTCCCCTGTAAAGGGCACAAAGCTTGTAATCTGAGCTTTTAAGTGATACTCCTTTGAAATTCTGGTTAATTTGTGGTGCATAATTCCCGCTTCCAGTATCGTCTACTCTTTCTCCCAGGAAAAAAGGCGGCTCTGCTGTGCCCCGTTTTCAAATCTCCTCCCAAATCCGGTGTAACACAGCTTTTTATCCCCTGTTCATTCGCCAGGGGAAAATACAGATAACTGGTTTTCTCCGGGTTCTTAAGACAAAAATCTCCCTGTTCTCCGTTATAATGATATGACATATACACCATTCCTTTTTTAAGAAAAGTATAACGGAGAAAGGGAGTTTCCTAAATCAAAATATTTTGCTGTTTAGGTAATTATTTTTACTTCTTTACCTATGTTTCCATGCTGACCTGGAGAAGAGAATCAAAATAGGAAATATTTCCAGACGCCCCGCCAGCATATCCACAATCAGCACAATTTTAGAAAAAACACTGTAGGCCCCAAAATTGCAGGTTGGCCCCACGGCCTCAAGTCCCGGGCCGATATTGTTAAAGCAGGCCATCACCGCCGAAAAGTTCGTGGTAACGGAAAAATTATCAATGGAAATCAGTACAAAACTAAGTAAAAACAAAAATGTGTAAGCCGCCAGGTAGGCATTGGTATTATCCAGAATTTTTTCTGCCACCGGATGGTCATTAATCCTCACCACCTGCACTTTCTGGGGATGAAGGACCTTCTGCACGTTCCTCCTTAAATTTTTCATTACCAGAAGAATACGGATACACTTAAATCCTCCCCCGGTACTTCCGGCGCAGGCCCCCACCACCATGAGGCACAAAAGAATCGCCTTGGAAAAACCAGGCCACAAATCAAAATCCGTGGTGGCAAACCCGGTGGTAGTCACCACACTGACCACCTGAAACGCCGCATGGCGCACTGTCTCTTCCAAAGTGGAATAATACCCCTTTAAGTTCCAAACAATCAATGCAATACTTAAAAGAACCATCCCTGCGTATAATCGCAGCTCCTCGTCCCGCCACACATTGTAAAACTTCTTTAGTAACAAAAGATAGTAACAGGTAAAATTCACCCCGAAGAGAAACATAAATACGGTGCACACATTCTGAAGATAGGGACTGTAGCCGGCTATACTGTCATTGCGCACACCAAATCCTCCTGTGCCGGCAGTCCCAAGAGCCGTACACACAGACTCAAAAGGCGACATTCCCCCAAGGAGCAGAAAAACTATGTTTAAAAGTGTAAGTCCAATGTACAATATATACAAAATCCGTGCCGTGGTCTTCATCTTGGGCACCAGCTTCCCCACATTGGGCCCCGGGCTCTCCGCCCGCAGAAGATGCATGGTAAACCCCTGCTTGCTGTCTGCCGTGGAAGCCACAGCCAGAAGAAATACCAGCACCCCCATTCCCCCTACCCAGTGGGTAAAACTCCTCCAGTACAAAAGGCTTTTCGCCATACTCTCCACCTCCGGGAGTATGGAAGCCCCGGTGGTGGTAAATCCCGATACCGTCTCAAATAAGGCGTCAATGTAGTGGGGTATCGCCTTGGAAAAATAGAATGGAAGGGAGCCTAAAAGGCTCATGAAAATCCAGCTAAGTCCCACGCACACAAGGCCTTCCCTGGCATGAAAACCTTTTCCCGCTCCCCTGCACATATGTAAAAGTCCCATTGCAAGAAACACAGCGGCCCCGATGCCCAATATAAAACCTTTTACCGCCTCATCTTCCTTACAATATGCTCCAATCAACAGGGCCGGCAGCATAAAGGCGGCCTCCACAAGCAGAATACGCCCCATAAACCTGCCCATCATTTTATAATTCATTGCTATCTCCTGCCATCCATTATGATTTATACAAAAATATCATTTATCTGATAGATTACCTGTCCGCTGGTTACAATAATCACCGTATCCCCTTTTTGGAAATAAGAATCCCCGTTGGGCAGTTCCGGTGTCTGGGACCTTAAAATACCTGCCACCCGGACATTCTCCTTAATCCGAAGGTTCTTTAAAGGCTCGTTGCAGTGCATGGTGGACTCATCCACCACAAACTCTGCCGCCTCCGCCTGGCCGTCTGCAATGGAGTGAACTGCCAAGGCCGCCCCAGACTGATTTTCCACAGCCCTGACGTAGCGCACAATAGTGTTACAGCAAAGCTCTTTGGGGCTGATAATACTCCCCAAATCCAGGCTGTCTAAAATACCGTTGCTGTTAGTCCTCCCCAGCTTAGTAATAATCTGAGGCACCTTGCACTTACTGCCGTAGAGGGAGATAACCATATTTAACTCATCCAGCCCTGTCATGGTAATCAAGGCGTCGCAGGTGGAGATTCCCTCGCTCTCCAGCACCTGTTCATCGCTGGCATCCCCCTGTACGATACAGGCGAAGGGCAGAAGGGCCGCCAGGACTTCACACTTTTCCCTGTCCTTCTCAATAATCTGCACCGTAATTCCGCTTTTCTGCAAAAGTTTGGCAAGATAAATACTCACCCTGCCTCCGCCGCAGATGATAATCCGTTTTGCTTTGTGGGTGATAATCCCCAGATTCTTTAAAAGCTTTGTCAGGTTTTCAATGGAGGCGGTGACAAAAATATGGTCCCCCTCCCGGAGCACAAAATTACCGTCGGGAGTTACTGCTTTTCCCTCCCGCACCACAACGCACACCAATATCTGGCACTTAACCACGCTGTCCAAATCATTTAAAGTCACGTTGCAAAGTTTGCCCCCCGGCATAACCTTAAGTTCCACCAATTCCATTCTGCCCTTGGCAAATGTCTCCCGCTTTAAAAATCCCGGATATTTTAGCAGCCTCTCAATCTCCACCGCCGCCTGCCTTTCAGGATTTACAGTCATGGACAGTGCAAAAGCCTGGCGCATTTTATAAATCTGGCCGGTATATTCCGGATTCCGAATTCTTGCAATGGTATGTAATCGGGAATTTAAACCGTGGGCGGTAAGGCAGCATAAAAGATTTACCTCATCTGCACTTGTGGCTGCAATGAGCAGATCTGCGCTCTCTACCCCCGCCTCTTTTAAAACCTCCATGGATGCACAATTTCCCTGAACCGCCATAATGTCAAACCGCTCGGTACTGCTGTCCAGCCGGTTTGGGTTTACATCCACCAGTGTCAAGTCATACTCTTCCGCAGAGAGCTGCCGGACTAAAGTGGCTCCCACTTTGCCGTCCCCCGCAATTATAATTTTCACAATAAAACCCTCCGTTAAAATAGAAATAGCCTACCCCCATTATAACATCATCTTACAAAAAAACAACAAAACAGACACCTGATTTCAGGAAAACATTTGTCTAATACGGAAAATTTTTCAAATTTCCAAAGCTCTTATGATTTCATCGCAGACTTGACCTGTTGTCTTCCCGTCTGTGACAATCACAATATCCGCTGCCTTTTCATACTTTTCCCGGCGCTTTTCCATTAATTCCTGAATATACTCCACATTCATATTTCCATTTAATACAGGACGGTTGGTACTGTTTTTCACCCGCCCATACACTGTTTGGGGTGTGGCGGATAAAAGCACCACTTTTCCGCTCTCCTTCATATGCCCGATATTTTCCGGGCGCAGGACGGCTCCTCCCCCGCAGGAGACAATCATGTTTTTCTTCCCCTTAAGTTCCACCAATAGCCCGGTCTCTAAATCCCGGAAAAACGCCTCACCAAATTTCTGGAATATTTGTGAGATAGGCATCCCCTGTCTCTCCACAATCATATCATCCATTTCCATACATTCCATGTGAAGCATTTTTTTTAATTCCCTGGCAGCGGTGCTTTTTCCCGTTCCCATAAAGCCGATGAGAAAAATATTTCCTGTTATCATCCTACTCTCCTTTTTCATCTTATTCTCCAAACAGTATTTTTTTTACGCCCTCCACCGGCATATCCATTCCGGTGTAGAGTTTAAATGCGGCTACCCCCTGCCACAAAAGCATTCCCTCACCGCCGATACATTTGCACCCCGCCTCTTTTGCCTCCCGAAGAAGCTTTGTCTCTTTGGGATTATATACCACGTCACACACCACCAAATCTTTGTGGAAAGCAGACAAATCTTTTACCACGCTTTCATTTTCCATGGGCTTCATCCCAACAATAGTAGCATTGACAAAGATATCGCTGTCTGCCATCTCCGCCTTCATCTTCTCAGAATCTTCTATATCATATACAGCTACCTTACACTCCGGGCAGGCGCTTTTCATCTTTTCCGCCGTCTCTAAAGTCCTTCCCCAAAATGCATCTTTCCTGTTAAAAATGGAAATGGCCCTGGCTCCGTCTAGGGCACACTGCACCTGCACGGCGGTGGCCGCCCCTCCGCCTCCTGCAACAGTAATCTTTTTTCCCTTAACTTCCGTTCCGTTATCCCTTAAATTGTCTACAAATCCTGTGCCGTCTGTGATATGGCCTACCAGTTTACCATCCTCATTTACAATAGTATTTACTGCGCCGATAATCTTTGCTGCCGGGGACAGCTCATCCATGTACTGTACTACTTCCGTCTTGCAGGGCATGGTCACATTGCACCCTCTCATATGAAAGGTTTTTATTGCCTGCATGGCATTTTTTACCTCTGTTATAGGCACGTCAAAGGCAAGGTATGCATAGTCAAGCCCCAGCTCCTTAAAACTGTAATTATACATTGCCGGTGAACCGGAATGGCTGACCGGTGAACCAATTAACCCCAGAAGTCCCGTACTCCCTGTAATCCGCTTTTCCATTTTTTCTCCTCCTGTTTATCTTTTTTTAATAATCTTTAAAAATATTTCCATATTTATTCAAATTGTGAACACATTTCCTATGTATACTATATTCATATTCAAAGGAGTTGTAAAGTTCTGCGGAGCTTGGTCGGCTCCGACAAAAAGCTATCCCTGGCAACAGGGTTTACTATATTTGAAACTCTTTCTCTCCCTTATGTTTCTGCTATTGACAGAAACATACACAGCAGGCATGGCCTGTACAGTCTCTGTACATCCCATGCCTGCTGTTTTTCACAAGTTGTGACCCAGCCTGTGTTTTGCATGTAATCCTACAGGAAAATATATTTACACACAAACAGTACGGCCAGTACATACATAAGAGGTGTAATCTTTTTCCCCTTACCGCAAACCAGGTTAATTATCACATAGGAGATGACTCCCATGGCGATACCCTCAGAAATGCTGTATAAAAGCGGCATTGCCAAAAGGCAGAGGTATGCGGGGATACTTTCTGTCAAATCCTCAAAATCAATTTTTACAATAGAAGTCACCATTAAAAATCCCACAAAGATTAATGCAGGGGCAGTGGCAAATCCCGGCACCGCAGTAAAAATCGGTGCAAAAAAGATTGCTGCCAGAAACAAAAGCCCCGTCACAACAGAGGCAAGCCCTGTTCTGGCCCCCTCGCCTACCCCTGCGGAACTCTCCACAAAAGTGGTGGTGGTGGATGTTCCCAAAACTGCTCCCGCGGAAGTTGCGATGGCATCCGCCAAAAGAGCAGGCCTGATTCTTGGGAGTTTCTCATCTTTATCCAACATCCCGGCCTTAGAGGATACACCGATTAAAGTTCCAATCGTGTCAAACATATCCACAAACAGAAAGGAAAGTAAAATCACAATAAAGTTAAAGATATTTACATTGGAAAAATCCGCTTTAAAACACTGGCCGAATGTGCTGCCCAAAGCAGAAAAATCTGTAAGGGCCATTGCCGGGTACAGGGAATAAAATCCATTGTCCGGATCCACCCTGTAAATCCCTGCTGCCTGGGAAATCATCCCCAGAACCCAGGTGGAGAGGATTCCAATTAAAATAGATCCCTTCACACCTTTAATATAGAGGACTGCCGTGAGCATAAGACCGATGATGGCAAGGAGGGCGCAAATCCCTTCCGTATGCCAGTTCTCTGCAAAAGCCACATAACTTACCAGGGTAGAGGAATTTGCCACAACAATGTGTGCCCCCTGCAGCCCGATAAAAGCTATAAAAAGCCCGATTCCTGCGCTGACACCTTTCTTTAAAGTACTGGGAATGGCGTCAAAAATTGCCTCCCTCACACTGGTAAGGGATAAGACAATAAAAATAATACCCTCCACAAACACCGCAAGCAAAGCAATCTGCCAGGAATACCCCATCGCCCCGCACACAGTATAGGCAAAATATGCGTTTAATCCCATACCAGGTGCTAGGGCAAAGGGATAATTTGCCATAAGCGCCATAGCCATGGTTCCCACAAAAGATGCAAGACAGGTGGCCATAAGCACCGCATCCCGGTTCATCCCCGCATCTCCAAGCATGGTGGGGTTTACCGCCAGGATATAGGCCATAGCCATAAATGTTGTGATTCCTGCAATCACCTCTGTCCTCACGGTTGTATGGTTTTCATTTAGCTTAAAAAATTTTTCCAGCATTCTTTTTTTTCTCCTTTTCTTCTTACTTTCCCTCGTAAGTTATAATGGATGCCACATCATAACCTGCAAGCTTGTCTCTCCCCTTAAGCCCTGCAAGCTCCATAAGGAAAATAATCTTTGAAACTTCTCCCCCCAGCTCTTCCACCAGACGGATACATGCCTCAATCGTTCCTCCTGTGGCAATCAGGTCATCCACTAAAATCACCCTCTGTCCTGGCTTTATGGAATCCTTGTGCATCTCGATTTCTGCACAGCCGTACTCCAAATCATAAGATGCGGAAATTGTCTCACAGGGAAGTTTCCCTTTTTTACGGATGGGTACAAATGGTTTCCCCAAGGCGTAAGCGATGGGAACGCCAAAAATAAACCCTCTGGACTCTGTACCTGCAATCACATCAAACTCCAGGCCGTCCAGCAGGCCAATCATGGAGTCTATGGCCAGTTTCAATCCATCTGCATCTCCCAAAACGCTGGTGATATCCCGGAAAATAATTCCCTTTTCGGGAAAATCCGGTATGCTTCTTACGTATTCCTCAATCTTTTTCATCCTGTGTGCCTCCTAAAATAATTATTTAATTTTTACAAAGTTTCCTATATTTTCATATTCCGGCTCCACCACAATCTCACCCTCTGTGTTTATGCAGCCGTAAACGCTTTCAGCCTCCACAATGGCAAGGCCTGATTCCCCGAAAGCGCCGGCATACTGGTATTTCAAATCCCCAATTTCCTGCCCTTTTCGGTCCACATATCCCCATCCCATATCATCGCTCACTGCCGCCAGCCCGTTTTCTGAAAAATCACTGACATAAGCATAACGAATGGGTACGGCTTTCTCCCCTTTCTCATTGATGTATCCATAGCTGTCTTCCATGCACACGGCTGCCAGAAAGGTCCCGTCCCCCGCATCAGAAAATTTTCCTGCATTGGTGTACTCAAATTCAATAACGGTTTTTCCCTTTTTGTCAATGTAACCATATTTTCCGTCTTTAAACACTGCTGCCAAACCATTTTTGGAAAAGGAGGAAGCCCCGTCATAGATAAAGTCAATTACTGTGTTGCCATCCTTGTCAATATAGCCCCATTTATTATCTTTCTCTGCCAGGGCAACGCCGTTCTCCCCCAAATCATCCAGATATTGATATTCCACGGGAACAGCCTCGCTGCCGTCCTCCCGAATCATCCCGAAAAACTCATCTTTCATGACTACTGCCAGCCCCTCTTTGGTAAATGCCTTTGCCATGGTATAGCTGGCTGGAATAACTTCCTCTCCCTCTTTGGACAGATAGCCGTATTTATCTCCCTTTTGATAGACTGCCATGCCGTTTTCTCCAAAAGTAAATATCCCCTCATACTTGGGCTCTATCACCATATTTCCCTGGGTGTCGATGGCTCCGAATTTTCCCTTCTGCTCTATCACCGCATAACCGTGGGAAAAACCGTAGCTCCTGTCAAACTTGGGCTCTATGGCCATACTCCCATCTGTACTAATATATCCATATTTTCCATCTTTTAACACATAGGCCAGTCCGTTTTCTGAAAAATTTCCTGCATCCTCATAGATAAAATCTATGACTTTTTTCCCTGTGCCGTCTATGTATCCGAATTTCTCCTGTTTCTGCACCAGTGCGTAATAATCTTTTGCTTTTGCCGTTCCCTTTTTCTCACCACAGCCAGCAAGGCCACATATTACAGCCAACAGAAAAACTCCTGCTGCAGTCTGCAATCTTTTCATACGTTCCTCTTTTCTATGGTATCTCCAGGCTAATATGAGATAATCTCATAGCCCTCCTCTGTGACCAAAACCTGTACTTCCCACTGGGCGGAAGGCTTGCCGTCCTCTGTGTACACCGTCCAGTTATTCGTGTCGTCCACATAGATCTCTACTTTCCCCATATTAATCATAGGTTCAATGGTAAACATCATACCCGGAACCATAAGCATTTCTGTGCCCTGCTTGCTGTTGTAACTTACCCAGGGGTCCTCATGAAATTCCAGCCCCACTCCATGGCCTCCAATCTCCCGGACCACAGTGTAACCGTGGGCGTAGGCGTAATCATGTACCGCCTGGCCCATATCCCCCAAAAATCCCCAGGGTTTTACTTTTTTCAGGCCCTCCCCGATGCAATCCTTTGCCACCTGTACCAGCTTCTGTTTTTCCGGGCTTACCTCCCCGATACAAAACATTCTGGAGGAGTCAGAAAAATAACCGTTTAATATTGTGGATGCATCCACATTTATGATATCTCCCTCTTTTAAAATTACATCCTCCGAGGGAATCCCATGGCAGACTTCGTCATTCAGGGACGTACACACGCTCTTTGGGAACCCCTGGTAGTTCAAAGGCGCCGGAATCCCTCCCATAGCAGTTGTCCTCTCATAAACCAGACGGTCGATGTCCTCCGTGCTCATACCTGCATGAATCTTTTCCCCAATCTCGTCCAACACGGCAATATTAATTTTTGCACTCTCTTTAATACCCTTTATCTGCTCCGGATTTTTTATCAAATCATGGGTGGGGACAATATGTCCCGCATTTTGTATCCTTGCAATTTTCTCGTCAAACGCCTGATGGCAGATTTTATATTTTCTCCCGCTGTGACACCAGCAGGGGTCGTTTCTTCCTATTTTTCCAGTCATACTCATTTATGTCCAGACCTTGTCTGTTTCCTTTCTTCTTATTTATGCTCCAATATAATGTTTCCAAAATCAATACTGTCAATCACTTCCTCGTTTTTTGTTACCCTGTGTTCCTCCAACATCTCCTGATAAGCATCACCCGCTGTCTCATATTCACTGCTGTCCTTTCCGTTTTCCAATGCAAATTGCTGCTGCATTTTTTGTGCCAGGGCCATTTTCAAAAGGGCCTCCTCCACTTCTTCCTTTGACATAGCCAGCTTCTCTCTCTGCTCCTCCTCCAAGTCATCCCAAAAATCCCCCTGGGCGTTGGCGAGATACTCTTTTTCACTCTCGTTTAGGGAAAGCCCCGCCTTCTTAGCCATTCCGTAAAAAATGGCATCATGAATGGCCAGATCGATTGCTGCATCCCTGGCCGTAAGTTTTAAAAATCCCCCGTTGGTATGGGTATTCCAATATTTTTTTGTGTCGGTATCATCATAGACAAGGGCCTGCTGCTGAACAAGCTTTTCTTCATGGACAGCATACACCCCAAAGTCTTTTAAAGTCACAGGTGTATCATCCACTGTGGCGATGACCTTATCCAAATTTTCTCCATAGACTACCTTTTCCCATTTTCTTGTCCTGTTTTTTGCCGATACCCCGGCAAGCACCACAGACACAGCCACAATTACAAGAAAAATACCTATCTGCTTTTTCTTCTTTGGCATTACAGCACTCTCCTCACACACACAATAGTCCGGTAGGTAGCGGAAGATGTGGTTATCCCCACTGCGGTGCTCTGAGCATGGACAATCCTTCCGCCCCCCATGTAGATTGCCACATGGCCGCTGTAACAGATCAAGTCTCCGGGCTGTGCATTTGCATAACTCACCGCCTTGCCGCAGCCCTGAAGCGCAGCGGAACTATGGGGCAGAGAGATGCCGAATTTTGCAAACACACTCATGACAAATCCGGAACAGTCCGCTCCGTTTGTAAGGCTCGTCCCTCCCCACACATAGGGATTCCCCACAAACTGGCAGGCATAGTTTACCACATCACTGCCGGATACCCCTGTGGAATAAGAAGGATTTTCTCCCCCTCCTCCCCCGGTATTTCCGGTATTGTCACTGGTATTCCCCGAATTATTATCCGCACTTTCCGAACTGCTGCCCGCATTGCCGCCGGTATCTCCCCCACCGGTATTTCCCGAATTATTTGAACCGTTATTCTGGCTGGCGGCTGCTTTTGCAGCTGCCTTTGCCTTTTCTTCTGCCTCTTTTGCCTTTCTCTCCTCCTCTTTGATAATGGCATTTTGTTCCGCAATCGTCTGCTTATATGCCGCCGCTGCCGCCTGGGCTGAGGCAAGCTGATTGTCATAACTTCCCATCTGGGAACGCTTTTCCGCCAAGACATTCTCAAGGGCGTCCTGCTGCAGGGCATATTCCTCCTGCATTGCTTCCATCTCCGCCTTCTCCGTCTCCACAGTACTCTTTAATTCCGCCACCTGTTTCACCGTGGTCTGGTACTGGACCAAAAGCCTCCTGTCATAATTGTAAATCTCTGACACATATTCCACCCGGTTTAAAAATTCCGACATATCCTCCGAACCAAGGATAGCCTCCACCATGGCCCCGTCTCCCCGTTCGTACATAAACTGGATTCTCTTTTTCATGGCGTCATACTGCTTCTGCTCCGACACCTGGGCGTCCTTAAGCTCCACAGTCACCTGGTCTAACTGCTGGCTTTTTGCATCCAGCTCATCCTCCAAAATCCCCATATTTACTAAAAGATTTACCAGTTCCGCATCCTTTGCGTCAATCTCCCCCTGGAGCTGGGACTGTTTCCGTTCTATGGCTTCTATCTCGTCATTGGCATTGTCAAGGTTTTGTTCCGCCTTTGCCTTCTCGTCCTTGGCCTTTGACATATTCCCCGCCAAAACACTCTGGCTGCCTGTAAAACCCAGTACCGCCGCAAGCATCAGGGCTGTTGCTTTTCTATGTACACTGTTATTTTTCATTCCATCATCCTTTTTTAATTAGGCTTTTGTAACCATAGTCTCCACACCTTTTGTATTATATCATTATCACTGTTTCATTTCAACCGTGATACATGGAAAAAAGGGCATCTTTCGATACCCCTGCCTTTCTGTTTTATTCCTCCAGCCTGCACTGCAAATCCTGGGCCAGGGTATAAATCGCCTCAAAAATTTCTTTGCATTTCTCCACTTCTTTTACTGTAATCTCAGTATTTTCCAACCCCTCACTGGAGGAAGATGCAATCTCTTCGCTGGTGGCCGACAAATGGGAAACACTGTCGTAAATCACATTGGAAGAGTCCACTGTCTGAACCATAATACTGCTCATACGGTTAATATTTTCCACCAGAATCCCTACCTTATCTTCCACCTCCGCAAATTTCCCGTTGGTATCCTCAATAATTAGATTCTGTTTCTTCACGGAGTCAATGGCATTGACTATGCTTTCGCTGGCCTGCCTTGCCCCGGTATTTAACTCCTGAATAATATTAGTGATATTATTGGACGCCTGCTGGGTATCCTCGGAAAGTTTCCGTATCTCCTCCGCCACAACAGAAAACCCTCTCCCTGCAGACCCCGCCCTTGCCGCTTCGATGGAGGCATTCAGGGCAAGAAGATTGGTCTGGCTGGAAATATTTAATATCGTGTCCACAAAACTGCCCACCTCATGAACTTTATCCGTCAGTTCTCCTATAGTTTCCTCCACAACACTGCTGGCTGACGCAACGCTGTCGGCCTGGGAGCGAAGTTCCCCAACCAGATTAACCCCATCCCCCACAGACATTTCTACGTTTTGGGATTCCCCGATCATATCCCCGGCAACTCTTTTGCCTTCCTCCGCATACTCCCTGATATTCTGACACATCAGCGCCTGCTGCTGGATGGCCTGGGCAGTGCTCTCCGTGCTGTCTGCAATATTGCTCATGGAAAAATTACTTGTAGAGAGGCTTTCCTCCAAGGTATTCATCATATCCATAGCGTCATGAAAATGCCGGATTACATTTTCCGAAATCATCAGCCCTGTCTTCCGGTTCTCTTCTGATTTTAAGACAGCGTTTTGTATCACATCCATATTTTCCTGGTTAAACTCTTTTAACAGTTTTGTTATCCGTATTGAGGCAAATGCCGCCAGAATGCATACAAATACATTCACCATCATAGCTGCGCCCTGGTCTCCCAAAAAGAGATTGGCGTTTAGTAATACATGCAATACATTTACCCCTAAAATCATGGCGTTGCCAATAACAATCAGGCGCATATTTAAATAGGTAATTGAGGCAAATAATATGGGAAAGGCATAGGAAAAAGTATCTTCCCTTGTGTTCGCCAAACGTAAAACCACATACACAACAATAGCCGCAGCCAACATTCCAAAGGCGCAGAGTTTTGTATCGCGTTTCCCCAGAAAAAGCACGATGCAAACCCCGGCGCCTAAGACAGACGCTGCCAACTGGACGTATGTCCGAACAGACACTCCCGATCCTTTAGACACAAAAGCCAGCAAAGTAATGCTCACATAGACCAGTATTATCATTACCGCCGGAAAAACTGTTCCGTTTGCTTTCCTGAATTGTGTTTTTGTCATATTTTCCTCTCTTTCCTGTATCTTTATGCCACCTTTCCCTGGCATATTACATGATGTACTTCACCATCGACGCTATCTGTTCCTATTATAACATTTTCTTGCGATATTTTCACCAATTTATTCCACTTTCTTGACAATTAGTAATTTCTCCCCAGGCTTTACCACAGGCTGGGCTAAATGATTCGTTTCCATAAGATTTCCCACTGTAGTGTGGTGTTCCTTGGCAATACAGAATAATTTGTCCCCCGGGCGTACAATATAGCCCACGATTCCAGGGCTTTGCTGCAGGGCCTTTAAGTCCAGCTCCTCCGTGACAATGTTGGTGATAAGCTGTCTCTCCTGCTTCTTTAAAGCCAGAAGATTTAAGGTGACGGCAGCTTTTACCTCAATCATCCTGCTGTCAATCAGCACAGTGGTCACCTGGTCAATCTCCCCGTGAAGCCAAATCTGCATATCCCCCTGGCACTTTGGCATCTCAATCATCTGCTGGAACGGAATATATGCTTTCTTAGATCCTAAAGGCATGGAATCATCCGATGTCATATAGAGGATTTCCACCGTAAGGGTTCCCTCCGCCAGCACCCCCTCGTCGGTGACATTTGTCTGTTCTATATTTAATGTTTCCTCATTGACGCAGATTTGAAGGATATCCTCATCCCCCTCGTCAAGTTCCATCTTATCCGCAATTTTACATTTTACCTCATTCTTCATCCACAATTTATGGAAAACAGCCGTCTTAAACTCCGGTATCATCTGTTTATCCAGGGCGTAAATATCCGAAATCATCTCAATGGACTCTTCCCTCCATAAACCGATTTCCAGCTGGACCACCATTTCCAGCATAAGATTTCTCTCCTCCCCGTCCTCGTCCTGGCGGATTTCCAGGCTCCACTGTTCCAGAGAAGATTTCACCCAGTAAATCTGTTCTGTCTCGCAGGAATTGCACTCCACACCGCCGTGGATGGGCACAGTTGTCTCAAACCACTGAAGCCCTGCTTCCTCCTCGGCCCCCCCGTAGAGCACATAGATTAAAGCTTCTCCCGTCACTTCAATCTCCCCGTTTTTGGGCTTACTGTTCATCCCCCGAAGTTCCACGCTGCTCCAGAGGATTTCCTCCATATTTGGCTTGTTGGAGGAAAGGGATAACTCTTTGCGAATCCTAAGGGTATCTTTCTTATCCGTGATAAGCTCTAACGCCTCCAGGGTTTCCTTTAACATTTCGCAGGTATTTTCTTCCTTGATGCCGGTGAGGATTTTTTCTTCCCCGGACATCTGGGCGACTGCCGTAAACTCCACAAGAGAACGGATGCTCAGTTTTCTGGAGTTTATCACGCTGACGGAAATATCCTCAATTTTCCCCTCCACTTTTACCGGGTTGTGCTCCTGTACCCCGTCAATAGCCAGGCTTTCCTGAAAAGGAATCTCCCCCTGAAGCTGATTTAATTTTTTGTTGTCCAAATCCGTCCTGTACAAGATAGAAAAGGAAAGGACTCCCTTAAGCCACACATGGCCGCTGCTCACATGGGTCTCCTCAAAACGAATGGTTCCCCTCTCCCGTATTACCTTTGTCAAGTCCGGCTTATAATCCGGAAGATTATAATCATCATCCAGGGTAATCTGACTGAATGCTCTTCCCACTTCCTGATTTCCATGCAGTTTTCTATTCTCTAATTCCACTAAAAAAGCCCCCTGTTCTGAATTTATACATCTTATTCAAAACAGCGGGCTTTTATGCTTTTTACTAACAAAGTTTCATTCGTATATCTCTAGTAATTATATCCGTATAGCTAAAAGATAATAACTGGGGCGGGTTATCCCCATTCTGGTCGCTGACCAAAATTGTAAACACACTGGGATATGCGTCTACGATTACGCCTTCCTGAACATCAATTTTGTTTCTTCCACGGTCAAGCTGAATCATAACCTTGCTTCCACATTGCTGGTGTACGGATGCACGCACTTTGTTGATGTCTGACTGCTGCATAGTAGTTCCTCCCTTTCTTCCGGCACTGATGGTAAGTCTACTTGTCTAGTATAACACTGTGCCGCAATGATGTCAAAAAGGACATAAGTACTATATTTTGTATCACCCTTATTCAAATATTACATTTTTATCCATATTCTGTATTTTTAGTACGACAT
The DNA here is from genome assembly GCA_947174805.1 of uncultured Roseburia sp. Lineage (GTDB taxonomy): Bacteria > Bacillota > Clostridia > Lachnospirales > Lachnospiraceae > Roseburia_B. The sequence goes on from CAMWKH010000035.1 coordinate 15,458, forward strand.
ATGGATAGCTTGGAACTGCGTTTTTTATTTCATCTTTGGCAGGACCTACTAAATTTGACCGGAATATAACTGCATTTTTTGTTAAAAATACATCCGTAACCTGTATGCTGTACCCTCCTGTCTCCTGCTCCCCGTATCCCCGGACAATATAGACAAAATCATCGTTTTCAAAGACCATTTTCAAATCTGCCGCCTTTTTTTCCTCAATTTTCGCCATGAGCTCCTCTGGAATGTCATTTTCCTCCACAATACAGTAGTCAATATCCTGCATTTTGCTCTCATCTGTCTTTTCCACTCCGCATCCGGCTATGCACATCATCATGTAAAATACTGCGAGAATAATTCCTGGATGAAAATATTTATTTATATCAATTTTCATACTCCCATACCGCCTTTCCTTTTTCTCCTGAATCTACATTTTTACATAATATTCAAAAAACCCGGTTGTAATTCCTCTTTACAGTTAGTATAATAGGAATGATTTTTAAAATATGGGAGGTTTTTACAGATACGCCATGATAAGATTAATTGCCGTTGCTTTATTTGTATTGCTCTTTTTAATTTGCAGTATCCCCATATGGGGAGTGGAATGGCTGATTGCCAAAAAAAATCCCTACGCTGCGGACATTTCCCAGCTCCGCATGGTACAGTGGGCTTTTAAGGTAGTCCTGTTTTTAAGCGGCACACGGCTTACCGTGCAGGGAGAAGAAAATATTCCGAAGGAGGAAGCCGTCCTTTATATAGGAAACCATCGGGGCTTTTTTGATACGGTGGTGACATATGCCAGGTGCCCCGGACGAACAGGGTACGTGGCCAAGGACTCCATTGAACACGTTCCCCTCTTATCCATGTGGATGAAACGCCTCCACTGTCAGTTTTTAAACCGGGATGACAAGAAAGCCGGCTTAAAAACCATTCTATCCTGTATTGAACAGGTAAAAAACGGCGTGTCCATCTGCATTTTCCCGGAGGGAACCAGGTGCGAAAGCGATGATGACACAGAAATGCTCCCCTTTAAGGAGGGAAGTTTTAAAATTGCAGAGAAGACAGGCTGTGCCATTGTACCTATGGCTCTCACAGGTTCCGCAGATGTGTTTGAAAGACAATTTCCTTTTATAAAATCAGCACCCATAATTCTAACTTACGGTAAACCTATTTATCCAAAAGAGCTGAGCAAAGAACTGCAGAAACATCTGGGAAGCTACACCCAGGAAATTATACTGGAAATGTTAAAAGAGCAGCAGAAATCTATGGAAAAAAATTGATGGAATAGTTAAAGCGCCCCTTTGCCGGGCGCTTTCCTATTTTTTTAATGCCTCTACAATCTCAGGGTACTCCATAAAATGAGAGGCTTTTACCAGTATGGTATCCCCCTCTTTTACTTCTTTTAACAGAACGGGTATCAAGTCCTTTTTGGATGAAAAATGCCATACCTTACACCGTGGATTTTCCTCTGCCTCCCTGGCAATTTCGGCGGACAATTCCCCAGCGCAAAAGAGTATGTCAATATTTTTTTCCGAGAGATACGTCCCTACCTGGGCATGAAGTTCTTTTTCCTCTCTCCCCAGCTCTCCCATATCCCCAAGCACTGCAATTTTCCTTCCCGCAGCTTTTGAAAGAACATCAATGGATGCTTTCATAGATACGGGATTAGCATTGTAACAATCGTCGATAACCGTCATTCCTTTTACATGAATGAGATTACTTCTGCCCCCGATTGTCTCCACGCTTTCAATTCCCCGGCAGATTTCCTCTATATCCATCCCCAGCTCATGCCCCACGCAGGCGGCGGCCAATGCATTGTATATATTGTGCTCTCCGGGGATGGGAATCGTAACCTCTTTTACCTTTCCGTAAAGATGGAGATTGATACGGATGCCCATAAGGCCCAAATCCCTAATCTCAGCGGCGTAAGCCGCGTCCCCATTCCTGCCGTAAAACACAGGGGAGGCTCCATTCACTTCTTTTATTGTGTTCAGCTTATCGTCAAGGCCGTTTAAAATAGCCTTGCCCGGCTCTCTCATGTGATGGAAACATTCTGTCTTTGCTTTTAAAATTCCGTCCCGTGTTTTTAAGTTTTCCAAATGGCACAGCCCGATATTGGTGATGACGCAGATATCCGGGTATGCTATGGAAGATAGGACATCCATCTCCCCAAAGTCGGAAATTCCCATCTCCAAAACTCCCACCTCGTGGTCTTTTTCCAAACCGAAAATAGTTAAGGGAAGGCCAATGTGGTTATTAAAATTCCCCGCTGTCTTATGCACCCGAAAATGTTGGCTCAGAACTGCTGCTATCATTTCTTTGGTGCTGGTTTTCCCCACGCTTCCGGTAATCCCCACCACTTTAAGACCTAACATGTTCCGGTAAAATGCCGCAATTTTCTGCATGGCCTCCAAAGCGGATTCCACTAAAATATAATTTCCGGGCTGCTCCTCAAGCTCTTCTTCCGAAAGGGATGCAAGGGCCCCCGCCGCCATTACCTGGGGAATGTATCTGTGACCGTCCGTCTTCTCCCCCCTCAAGGGTACAAAAAGATTTCCCGGCACTATTTTCCTGCTGTCTGTCACAATACCTGTGACCTCTCTTTTTAAATCTTCTCTACTGCCAAAATACTGTCCCTGACAGCATTCTAAAATCTGTTCCAACGTAATATTTTCCATGGTTACTCCTGTTTGTTCAGCGATATCTCAATGAGTTTCTCACAGAGCTGTCTGTAATTGATTCCCACCACGGCCGCTTCCTGGGGAATCAGGCTGGTTTCTGTCATACCCGGAAGTGTATTCGCCTCCAGACAGAAAATCTCCCCGGCCTCATTTAAGAGAAAATCCATTCTGGAATAGGTGTCAAGCCCCAAAATTCTGGCGGCTTCCTCAGCATAATGCTGCATTTCCTCCGCCACGGATTTGGGAATATCCGCAGGGCAGGTTTCCACCGTACTTCCCGCCTGATATTTATTTTTATAATCATAAAAACCTTCCACAGGGGCCATCTCAATTACAGGCAGAGCCTTTCCCTCTATAACTGCAACGGAAAATTCTCTTCCTTTTATGTAATCTTCAATAATAATTTCATCCTCCCACAGAAAAGCTTCCTCCAGCGCCTTTTTATACTCCTCTTTATCCTTTACAATAGACACACCGATACTGGATCCGCCGCAGCAGGGTTTTACCACACAGGGAAGCCGAAGCCCCGTGAAGTCAAAATTATCCTCCCGGTCTTTCTTCGTCATCTTAATCCCTTTTGGTGTCGGCACGCCTCCCATCTCAAAAAACATTTTGGAAATAGCTTTATCCATGGCAATGGCGCTGCTTATATAATTGCTTCCGGTATAATGGATGCCGAACAAATCAAAAGCCGCCTGAATCTTGCCATTCTCCCCGTTCTCCCCGTGAAGGGCTAAAAATACAATGTCCGCCATGCGGCAGACAGCAATCACATTGGGCCCGAAATAACAATCCGACTTATCTTTGCGCATAGCCTTTACCGCCGCCAAATCCGGAGCCGTCTCCTTGATTCCCTCGGTTTTCACACTGGCTTCCTCTGCGTGTTCAAATATGCCTGATACGTCTTCCTCCTCGTCGTGGTAGCCCATATAAACGTCCAAGAGCAGCACCCTGTGGCCGTTCTCCCGCAGTGCATTTGCAATCATTCCTCCGGAACGCAGAGACACATCCCTCTCTGCACTTGTTCCCCCTGCTAAAACTACGATATCCATATATTCTCCATCCTTTTTACTATTTTCTTCAACATTTTAGAGTATAACACATTTTATTCCTGTGGGCAATGAACCATGACTAACTGCCATCACCTAACTTGCGGATTTCATCCACAATATCCATGTAGTCCCCGCAGTATTCTTCGTATATACCATATGTGGCTCTTCGGAACGCTTCTTTCTCCTCCTGGGAAAGTTCCGTCACCACCGTACCTGAACCAACCACTTTCTCCATGGATTCCTTTTCCCGCTTTTTCCACAATTCCCGCTCGTACAAAGCGGATTCCCTGGCACATGTGAGGATTATCTCCCTGTCCTCCGGTTTCAGTTTCTCCCAGGTGTGTTTGGAACAAAGCTGAATCTCCGGAATCCTGGTGTGCTCATCCACTGTAAAATATTTTGCCACCTCATTGTGATTCATGGACTCATAAGAAGGCCAGTTATTTTCCGCCCCGTCCACTTTTCCCCGTTCCAGGCTGGAATACACTTCCTCATAGCTGATTGGCGCTGCCGCCGCTCCAAGCATTTCCACCATATCCACCATCATGTCCGCCTGCTGGACGCGAATCAGCATCCCCTCCATATCTTTTGGGGAGGTAATGGGCCGCAGATTATTGTAAAAACACCTTGCCCCTGCATCATACCAGGAAAGTCCCACCAAATCATAACTCTCCACCCGCTGCATAAACGCATCTCCGATTACTCCGTCTAAAACTCTCCACATATGGGCGGAATTTACATAGAGATAGGGGAGCTGGAGCACATTCATCCCCTTGTCCATCGCTGACAACTGAGACAGGGAAACCCGGGCAAAATCCACCCCACCGTGCTGCATCTGCCAAATCACTTCCGCCTCCTGCCCAAGCCCCCCGTCCGCCGTCACCAAAATTTTTATTCTGCCCTCCGTCTGTTCTTCCACAAGCTGGGCAAATCGGTATGCCCCCATAGTTGTGGGATAATCTTCCCCCTGGTTCTCCCCGTAGGAAAGCACATATTCCGGCTCTGTTCTCTCAAATACACGGTTTCCCACATTGATATAGCCTGCAAGAGCCAACACAGACAATATCAGGGGAAGCGCTTTTTTTATCCTGCTATACATTGCCCTGCCCATCCTGCTTTTTATTCTGCAAAACCTTCAGACGGTATTCACTTGGGGTGGAGCCTGTCATCCGCTTGAAAACCTTTGCAAAATAGTTGGAATCCCTATACCCCACGCTGCTGCTCACATCTTTAATATTTACCATGGTATCCTCCAAAAGCTCCTTTGCCTTTCCCACCCGAAACTCCGATAGATACATAATAAAACTTTTGTGGAAACACTGTTTAAATATCTTGCAGAAATAGGCGTCGGAATAATCCATCATCCCCGCCAATTCCTGGAGAGACACATCCTCTTTGTAGTGTTTTTCAATATAAAATTTGATTTTATCTGCAGCCACACTGATTCGTGTAATTTCCTGACTCTCATCCTCCAGAGAACTTGATGCGCTCTTCTCTGGCTCCGCCCTCTGTAAGTTCCCCCGGGAACCTCTGTCCACTAGCTGCATGGCCTCCTCAATCACCGTCTGCAGCTCCCCGTCATCCGCAGGTTTTAAAATGTAATCCAGGGCTTTTACAGAAATCGCCCGTTTTGCATAGCTGAACTCATCAAAGGCCGTCAAAAAGATAATACTGCACTCTCTGTTTTCCCTCCGAATCATTTCCGCCGCCTCAAGCCCGCCGATTCCCGGCATTTCAATATCCAAAAGGGCAATGTCGCATCCTTCCCCCTGAAAAATTTCCACTGCCTCCCTGCCGTTTTCCGCCTGAAAAATTTCAAGCTGGCCGGGAAAATATTTCTGCAGCTTTTTTGTCACAACCATCCTCTCAATGGGCTCATCATCTGCTACCAGAATCCGATACATATCCTTCTCCTCCTGCCCCAATCCCGCTTAGGGGAATTTTAATCCGAATCACTGTCCCTGCCTGGGCCTTACTGTATACCTGAAGGTCCCCGCCCTGGTACATGGAAGTGATTCTTTTATAGATATTTCCAAGTCCAATCCCTTTATTCTCCCCGGTTTTCAATTTCTGCACCAGGGCTTTTAACTCTTCTTCCCCCATTCCTGTCCCCGTATCCCCAACGGTGATAAAAAGTTCTTCCTTCTCCTCCCAGATACGGATACAGATTCTGCCTCCTTCCTCTTTATGGGATAATCCGTGGATAATTGCGTTTTCCACCAGGGGCTGAAAAGTATACACCGGCACCATCACTTGCTCCTGGGACACCAGACAGGAAATTTTATAGGAAATACGGCTTCCAAAACGCATTTCCTGCAGATACATATAATCTTCCACCACTTTAATTTCCTGGGCTAAAGGCACCTGGGATTCCGTGGTTTTTAAATTATAGCGGAAAATAAAACTCAATGCCCCAATCATTTTTTCCGTGGTAAAAGCTTCCTCTAAATTTGCCATACCACCGATTACATTTAAAGTGTTAAACAAAAAATGGGGATTTATCTGATTTTTCAACAGCTCCATTCTCGTAAGCTCCAGATGCTTTTCCAGACTCAGACGTTCCAGTTCCTCCTGGTGCAGCAAGTCCAAAGTTTTTCTTTTTTCTTCCAGGGCCTGAATGTACTCCCCTGTGGCATACTTCATCTTATTAAATGCATGTACCAATTCCCCCAGCTCATCCCGGCTCTCTGTTTTTATATCCTCCCCGGAAAAATCATTTGCGCCAATTCTCTTGGATGCCTTTGCCAGTTCCAGAATAGGCTCCGTAATACCTTTTTTCATAAGCTCCGTCTGCTGAATTACCCCGATGAGCAGAATACCTCCAAGGATTACCATAAATACGGGAATTCGCATAAGCCCCGGAACCTTCTCCCTGTATATGTCATTCCCGTCATGAAGGGTATCACTCATAAGCTCCCTGGCATACTTCTGCAAGTACTCCTGCATATCGTACACCTCATAGAGTTTTGTGACATACTCAGGGCCGTATCCTTTCATGAGAAAAAAGGCATCTCTTTTCTCCTGGTAAACTTCATAAAAATTCTGAATGGACCATGTTTTGTTAAACCGGTTTTCTCCGATACTTCCATAATCATAAGGCAGTGCCATCACAGCCTTTCTTGTATTTTTCATTGCCTTCTTCAATTCTGTTTTCGTGTTCTTCTGTCTGTTTTTCGTATACTCAGCAAAAAGCTGTGTCTCCTCCTGGATGCACTGCAGCAAAGTGCCGCTCTCTAAATTGTCCTCCAAAATCTTATTAAAATCAAATACGGAAAAACGCACCACCCAGAAATCAAATAGAATCACCAAAAGAAACAAGAAAAAAATTAACTTTGTAAAAAAAGAACTTTTCTGTTCAATATTTAATGCCTGCCATCTTGCTGCAATCTTCTGTTTCAATTCTCTGCTCCAATCACTGAAAACAGAAAAGAGTGCCTCATGACAGACCTATCCTGTCCGAGTCACCCTTGCTCTGTTTAACTTTTTATATGCGCCCTTAAATATTCCATAAATTCTTCCCACTGTCCTAACAGGGTACGCTCCATAAGGATATAACCATGATTCCTGTCCGTATATACCGCCAGCATATCCCGTTGTCTCACCACGTGGTTGACTTTTTTCCAGGGAATCTTTTCTTCGGTCCCCCCGGCAAATACCCGGATTCCCACCTCGTCAAATTCCAGTTCCAAATCCTTTGGAATATCCTCTACCTGCCTGACACAGCGCAGATAAATACACAGGGGCTGAATCACAGGAAACAAAACACATCCAAAGAGAATCAGGCCAATCCAGATATCTTTGCCGCTGTCCCAAAAATGAAACAACAGGCCAAACATAGCTGCGGTAAACACAATATTACAGACGCCCGCTATGGCGTGGTAGGTTTTATACATGGACAATTTCCAAAAATCCAGAGCTTTCACTTCACTTTTAAAACGGTATTTCATGGAATATCCTCTCTTTAAATTTCTAAATAATTAACCCAGCAGATTTGGCAAAAACATACTGATTTCCGGTATAAATGTGAGCAGGAGCAATACCACTATCATACACAGATAGAAAGGAAGGGTTGCTTTTACCACCCGCTCCATTTTTACTTTACCCACGGCAGATCCGATAAAGAGAACTGCCCCAACCGGAGGTGTCAAAAGTCCGATACCACAGTTTAATACAATCATAATACCAAACTGAATGGGGTTGATGCCGATAGATGTTGCGATAGGCAGCAAAATTGGTGTTGCAATTAATATAATAGGTGACATATCCATAATACAGCCAAGGAACAAAAGAATCAAGTCCAATAAAAGGGCAATGACAATTGGGTTCCTGCTGATACCGATAATGGCATTTGCAGCCAAATCAGGCACATGTAATGTAGTCAGGCAATATCCAAAGATACTGGATGTGGAAATCAAAATCAATACGATGGACAATGTGTCTATACAGGACTCCAGCGCTTTCCAAACGCCTTTCCAGTCCAGTCCCTTATAAATAAACACGCTGACAATCAAGCTGTAGATAACTGCGATAGCCGCAGACTCCGTTGCGGTAAACCAACCGCCCACTACGCCCACTACCACGATAATCACTGCTGCCAGCGCCCAGAAGGACACTAAAAACTGTTTCCCAAGATTTTTAAGGGAAAACTTTGCTCCCTTGGGATAATTCCGCTTCTTGGAGATGATAAAGGAACCAATCATCAGGGAAATTGCAAGGAGCGCCCCAGGTATGTAACCGGCTAAAAACAAACTTCCCACGGATACTCCTCCGGCAGCCATGGCATAAATTACCATGTTGTGGCTGGGGGGAACTAAAAGTCCCTCACAGGATGAGGTAATGGTTACTGCTGTGGAAAAGTCGTCGTCATATCCCTGCTCCACCATCATGGGAATCAAAATACTCCCCAGGGATGCAGTATCCGCAGATGCAGAACCGGAAATACCGCCGAAGAAATAGGATGCCACAATATTTACCATTGCCATGCCCCCGGTCATCCAGCCCACACAGGCATCTGCCAGGGCAATCAGCTTATCCGATATACCTCCTGAGCCCATAAGCACACCCATAGTTATAAAAAAAGGAACCGCCATTAAACTGAAAGAACTGATTCCTTTCACCATCTGCTGACAGATAGTGGTTAAGGGAAGCCCCTGGGATAAAAGGCAGAAGAGAGAGGACAAAGCCACTGCATAGGCAATGGGAAACCTTAAAATAATCATAACAAGAAAGCTAATCAAAAGAATAGCAATCGCCGTACTGTTTACTGTCATTTGCCTGTTCCCTCCTTTACAAATATACTCTTTATGTGGTTGTAAATAGCTTCAAGCTCAAACACTACCATGGCAACTCCCGCTAAAGGTATGGGGAAATACTGCCAGAACTTGGAAAGTGTGGGCATACTTACATAATATCCCTTAGAGCCTATGGATGTGGCATATTTCCACCCCACTGTTATCATAACAATAGCTAAAACAAAAACGCACAAATCTGCCAAAATATCTAAAAATTTAGTCAAAGCCTTAGGAAGATAAACATCCAAAGCCGTCATCCGGATATGAGCCCCTCTGCGGATTGCCAGGGCTGCAGACAACACAGCCATATAGGCCATCAGTGTAAGCACTACCTCCTCACTCCATGCCGGGTCCGGCACAAAAGAGACATACCGTCCAATTACCGCCATACTGGTAATCAAAATGTCCGCCACCAAGAGAAGTTTGCAGATAAACAAAACTATCTTATACACCACATCGTATGCCGGGCGTATTTTATCCATTGTCTCAAAAAATTTAGGCATACCATCCCTCCTTATATTATAAGAGGGCACAAAGAGCACTTACCTCTCTGTGCCCAAAAGCACTTACCAAATATTCTGGCCCGCCTTATTTCATGTCAACAATTTTCTGGTACAGTTCCGCATTGTCTTTGGTGGAGTCCTCGATAACCTTCTTGCAGGCTTCCTGCCATTTTGTAATATCGGAAACCTCAACCACGTTTACTCCCTGGCCCTTAAGCTCTTCCAACACTTCGTTTTCTGCCTTCTCTGAAATCTCATGACAGAAATTGGAAGCGTATTCGCTTGCCTCTGTAATCCATCCCTGCTGCTCCTCTGTCAAGCTGTCCCAGGCCTGATCTGTAATAATAACCTGAACTGCTCCAAGTGTATGTCCGTCTAAAATTAAGTTCGGCGCAACTTCCTGGAATGCATTAGACTTGTAGTTTGCAATGGGCTGCTCTGCTGCGTCTACCACGCCTGTCTGAAGTGCGGAATATAACTCGCCGAAAGATACTACCGTGGGAGATGCTCCCAATCCTTCTACCAGACCATTCATAATGGGGTCATTGGACACACGGATTTTCATACCGGACAAATCTTCCATATCTGCAACTTCCTTCACGGTAAAGAAATGACGGAAACCTTCCTCCCCGTAGAAGAGACCTCTCACACCGGTTCCATTCTCATGGGGCTCCATTAAGATTTCTTCTGCCAAATCTGACTCTGCAAATTTCCAAAAATGCTCACGGTTTACAAATGTAAAAGGCACGGAGAGCAGAGAAGATTTCTGTCCGCCGTAGTTTGTCAGTGCAAATGCGGAGATACGGGACATCTGTATTGTTCCGCCGCCGCCAAGCATGGAATCCAAAACATCCTGCTCAGCGCCAAGCACGCCGCTGGCCTGAAGGTCTATCTGAATCTTTCCGCCAGAGAGTTCTTCCACTTTATCCTTAAAAGCGGAATCCATCTGACCAACAATGGTGTCTAAAGGATTTACCTCTGCAAAGGTAAGGACAACTTCTGCCTCTCCCGCAGGAGCAGCAGCGTCATCTGCTTTATCTTCTGTTGTATCATCTGTCTTCTCATCTGCCGGGGCATCTGTTTTTGTGTCGGTTTTTGCATCACTTGTGGTCTGCTCCGGTGCGGACAGGCCGCATGCTGTCATCGATACCGTCATGGCTGCACATAAAAGTGCGGATAATAGTTTCTTTTTCATATAAATATCCTCCTTCATTCTCCTGCACAATCAAACAAGCAATATCCCGTAAGATTTTGTATGTTTTGACTGTGCTCCTCTTGATATTTATATTATACACTGTCAGCTTGGACAAAAGAAACAAGACATTTTTCACAGATACCGTAAATTTTTGTCATTTTTAGAATAATGTTGTATTTACCGAATTGCCCATCCTTAAACAGAAAGATAATGTCCTAAAAATCAGAATTTGTAATCTGTCCTGGAAATTTTACCGTAACACTTTTACTCCTGTTCCCCCAGGCATCTACCAGTCTCACCTGATACAAACTCTCACATTCTAAGGGCTGATCCTGCAAAAAATAAATTTCCGGACATATAATCTGATTTTTCTTCTCCAAAACCGTTAAAAACAGCCAAGTGCCACTGTCGTTGCCTTCTGTAATATCCTTAAGATAAGCACCTGTCCCCACTTCTCCTGAAACTTTTAAACTATCGTCTACCACTTCCACTTTCGGTTTTGCCGGAGCAGTCACATCAGCAACCACCTTTTCCACATATTTACTTCTTCCCTTTTTACTTTCTGTAAAAAATGTAATCACTTCCCCTGCCTTTTGCTTTTTAATGGGAAGGCTCTGATAACCGCTTTTTTTGTACTTCTTTTTTGCCAGGGTTAGAGAACCATGTTTTACATAAAGCGTCGTTCCTTTTTTCGCATAAACTTTCACACTGGTGCTCTTATCTGTGATTTTTCCTGATACTCTGGGTTTGAAAACAGAAGAAATCTTTTTCCTTGATACAGTCCCTGCATTTTTTACAGTTTTCTTTACTATATCCCCCTTTTTCCCGTAAGAAGTTTTCAACGAAAACTGTAAACATGTGCCTGGCTTTTGCCTGGGAATTTCAATTAACCTGACTGCACTTTTCTTATAAGTTTTCTTAAAAATTGTTTGTTTTCCATTACTGACCTTCAAAGTCGTGGGCACAAACTCATCTCCATAGGAAAACACAATTATCTTCTGTGTCTCATTGGTTATCTCTCCAAAAACAACAGGGGTAAAACTTAATTCCTCCGGCGGCATCACGTCTGCCTTTGTTTCCACTGTCTGCATAATCAGACTCATCAATAAAAGTGCTGACAAAAAAGTCACTATTGCATTTTTAAAATTTCTCATAAAATTTATCCCTCCTGTATCGCAGGCTTTGACCGGTTAGAAAGACCCATGGAAACACATATGATAAGCCAGTGCAAAAAGGAATACACTGGCTGTATAAATGATAAAAAGCATTTTAGATTTTTTACCTTTTGCAGACTGAGGCTTAATTACAAGTATACCATATCATTCATTTCTGGCAAAACTCCGTGAAATAATTGCCATTTTTTTATTTAAAGACACCTTATATAACTTTTCAACCTGCCCTAAAGTACCACTGTAAAATCATAATAGCTTCTGGCATCTCCATGGGTTCACGAAAAATTGGAATATTGATTAGCAACGCCTTATTCTCTTTAATCTAAATATTCTCCGCAATATGGGCAATACTCCATCCCCCACCAACAATATAAAGGATATATACGATGACAAAACGAACACCGCATTTTCCTGTGCAGAAAAATTCCTGATGCAGCCAGCATGATACACCCAACGATACACATGATAATGCATAGGGTAAGTGAAATTGCTTCTGACTGATAAATTCCAATTCCTGCTCCAATCATAACAGCTCCCCCGGTAGATAAAAGAAAGAAAATCCATTGTTTTTTTGTAAAAGTCATATCTATCAACTCCCCACTAATTCCAATATCCCAGCGTCATCGCACTTTCCGGATGCTGTAAATAAACATTTTTTATATTTTTTCCTTTGCATCCAGTCATACTTACATTATATACCCATGAATTATATGTTGTACCTTGTTTAAAACAACTAATCGCTTTGTCTGTCTTGCCATAATTCTGAGCAGAAATCCAATCACTATACTGCTTATGAGTAATACCAGAATAACTCTTGCCATTTTTCACTTTCAAATATGGTAAATTCATTGAAACAACATATTTTGCTTTATTATAACTTGCACTAATTCTATAATTTTTCACTCGTGCATCGTACACATATATAAACGAGCAAATTTCTTCTACTGTCCAAGTATAATTTGCTTCAACACCCTCAACTTTAGTTGTACTTTTAAATCCTCTGATAACGCTACATACCGTATCATATAAGGACACCAATTTTATGACATTACTGGCTGACCCTGCTTTTTTAGCGACTACCTTCAACAAGTTTAATGACCCTGCTTTTATCGAAGAATTGTATTTTTGTGTAACACTTCCTGTATTGAAAAGCGTCCCCCTTCCTTTTGGAGAGGCTGTTATCTTCATCACCTTATAAGACTTTCCTCCATAGCTAACATTGGTAATTGACTTAGAAAATGTTACATTTGACGCTGCAGCAGAATATAATCCTTTGGTTTGTGCTGATATATTATTCCTTGATTGTATCTGCGAATTTAGTAATCCCTGCGATGTTTCCCCAGTTAATTCCTGCACTTCCTGGGCGGTAACATCTTCACACCCATGCGCTTCTAACTCTTCCGTAAGTTCATGATACTCACTCATATCCCCATCTGTCATTGCATCTACACGCTGTTCAATTAATTCATCTACTGCTTCAAAATCTGCAAGACTTGAAATTTCTTCTGACAATTCACTCCCATTATTATCTGCTGCTTTTACAGATACCGATTGTATCGGTAATAACAAACTACAAATCAAGGTAACACATACTATTCTCGTTCTCTTTTTTATCATTTCATTTGACCTCCGTGTAAATAACTATCCATACAAGTATTATCAGTTATTTTACATGCCGAATCAGGTTCTGCTGATACAGTCAATATTGCTATAACTGTTAATGCTAAAGTAAAGACCTTTTTTACAAATTTATTTTT
>CAMWKH010000036.1 GCA_947174805.1 uncultured Roseburia sp.
ACGCAGGGTGTCAGATTTCATTTATAGGGTACACCCTAAAACTATTCGCTTACAATAACTCTTTCAATTCAGAATTGTTAATTATAAAATCTGTTATGTCCGAAGTTTCTCCTAAATAATGTCTGTTTTGAATGGAAACTTCAATATCATTTTCATTTTCTTCAATATTTCCACAGCCAAATATTCTTCCAACAATTTTTTTGAATTCATAAAATGTAGCCATTTTATCTTCCCGCCTTAATTTTATTTTTCAATTTACCAAGTATGAAGTCAGATAAGGATAAAATTCAAAAATATGTTCAATTTTACCTACCGAAAGAAATCCTCTCTACCAAATACATTGTGTAAATTGCAGTTATTGAAAAAGCAGTATTCAAGATACAGATTTTTGTTTCGGAATGTAAAAAGCATTAAGGGTATCATTACACAGATTGATTATTTTAGATGTCCACAGAGATAGCGAGCATCGGATTCTTGTAGCTAGAATCCCCTTTATATCTTTTCGTATGAATTAATGATAGAAGTGTGTCGAATAATATGTTATAATTTTTTTGTTGCTCACCGATACCCGCAACGGGGAGGAGGTGCTTGCATGGAATTTTTTATCTCTTTTTTAGTTACCGTTTTGGGAGGTGTAGCCTGCCACTACATCATCAAATGGTTAGACGGTGACGACAAAAGCAACAACTAGCCTGGTGGGTGCTTTGCCACTATAAAAGAAAAGAAGAATCCTCAGATGGTACTGCCATACCAATCTGGGGATTCGTTTCTTTTGCCCACATGGACTTTTTATCTCTTTTTTGCCTATTGGCATTATAGCATATGCAAAAATCTTTTTCAATATGCTTGTCACAAAAAATTATCCTTATCTGGTATCAATCAATTTTAAATTAGCATAATTATATCATACATTTTGTAAAACTGCTATAAAATCAAGATAGCTATAATAAGTGTATAGCAGAAAAGCAGAGAACGACCACTAATGAAAGTGATGTGTTCTCTGCTCTTACTTGCACCCTGTTTGTCCGCGTTGATGATAAGTTGTTGTGAATACTTCCTTATCAACGTAAAACTACCGTTTTTCGGTTTTTTTCCCACAATAGAATTTTCACCCTGCTTTCAAAAGGAAGTTTACAAGGTGACAAGATTCGCACATAGAAATGGAAGGTTTAATCACATGAAAAAGAAAATAGTTTGTGCTTTTATGGTCTGCGTTCTTTCCCTCAGATGCCTTACCGCTTGCGGCGGCAATGATTCCAGTAACGCCCCCCAAATGACATCACACTCATGCAGATAGGCTATGAAACATCGGGAATAAACGGAGGTTCCCTTTCCACCGGAACGCATAAAGTTGAGGTTGTTCAGTATGAGGGCGATAGTGCTGACGGTACTGTGACCATGTATAAAGCAGCCTCTTATGACGTAAAAGAAAAATAGATGCTCTGACCTAAAGCATATAATTATTAAGATTCAGTATAATAAAATCTAAAAGGAGGAACGTCCATGTCAACTTTGGAGAAAACAATCGGATTGTTGGAAACTATGCCAAATGACAAAATTGAAACCGTCTATGCGTTTGCACGGTTCATAGATTCAGACTCCTATGAACCGCAATCCGAACCCGCAGCTATAAAAAAAGAGGCTATACAGTCCATGCTCGGAATTGCTCACGAATATGCAAATCCGGCATTGATAGAACAGGAGGAGGGGGCTTTTGAACGTGCTATTGCGGAAAAATATGCAACTGATAGACACTAATGTGATTTTAAGATTTGTATTGAATGATAATGTCGAAATGGCTCAACGTGCTGCGGCCATGCGATAGACCTGTTTTCCAGTACATCACTTGACTTTGTTGACTGCCTACTGGTCGCCTACCACTTATTAAACGGCGAAACAGTTTTCACTTTCGACAAAAAGCTGAACAAACATCTGAATACGGATGCAATGTAATTTTTTAGTAACTATATATCTAAAAAGGGCGACCACTCCGCTGTTCTGGATGACAATTTCCGTATATGCCCTCTTTTTGATCAGTGAAAGGGTAAGCCCTATGGCCGTTCGTAACCGCCGCTCCCATGCTGCCCTAGCACAGCCCCAAAACCAAACAAGGAATCCCAGCAACAGCCAATGTGCCGGAACCCCTTGTTTTCAGCGGTTTTCTCGATATTTTGTTCATCCCCTTTGTATCAAATAAGCGGTTTTGAGACGGGATTTGTCAAGGGGCTTTCTGCGAAGTTACAGATTGTTCAATAAATATGGATATGTGCTATTATCGCCGTTCTCACAATGAGAACAGCGATAAAAATTTGATAACAGCTCACTCTTTAAGTTTATATTCGCCATTACTTTACAGTTCTACCAAAACGCCACCGTTGAATCCGTATATGTTTTCCTTTTTGAATCCGTATAAAGACTCAGACAAGCTGATATGCGGTTCAAAAGTGAACGCTTCAACAGCAGACAGCTTTTCCGTATTTCCTTTTTCGATGTAGATACGTTGTCTTTTGTCCTTAACTATGGAATGACCCAAGTTTCCAAGAAAATCAAGATTGAAGTACCCACGAGCTTTGATCTGATTGTTTATGTAGTAGAACAGCTCCTCAAAAGTAGTGTTCACATTCACGAAACCAAGCATAGCTTGGTGCAGATATGCTTCCATTTTGAGACCGTCTCGCCATTCGTTATTTTGAATTTGTTCTATGTTTTTGACGATCCTGCCATTTTCTACGATCAGCGTTCTGGCATAGTCGCCCCAAATGCAGTTGTTTTGCGGGCTTAAATCTACTGTGATAATATCGTTTGCCTCAATTATGTGGTCATCTGTTTTATATTCACGACCAGATACCGATACTGCTGTCTTATCACCGGCGAATACAAACGCACCTACGTCCCAATACCAAAAGGAATCCGCACCGTGAGAGAGCATATATGCCTCACACAGTTTGCGAAGCTCAACGAGCGTCATACCGGGCACAATAACTGTTGAAGCATATTCAATGGTAGCTCGGTTCAGATTTTGCATTTCGTGAATAGTCATTTATTTTTCTTCCTCCAAGCCAAAGTGTTTTGCCAAAATCGACAGCATTTCTTCTCGTGTGTCGGTATCGAAATCGGAGCGGATATACGAGAAGAATCCAGTATGCTCCCAGTCGATCTCTACTGGAGGATGATATAGCGCCCATGAATTAAAGTTTCTTAAAGTAGCTTCTGGATCGGGACACTTTTTGATCTGATCCATCATAAATTTTTTGTCGGGGTCGTCTCGATCAAAGAATCGGGTGGCACATATATCCGGTGGATCACAGAGGAGGATAGCAACACGATTATAAGACGAGATCTCACGCAATACATCGGGAGGAATATTGGTGTCAACAACAACTTTCTTTCCAGATGCCGCCAGTTTTATCAACTCCAAAATCTCAATTTCTACACATTCATTGGAAACTTGATTATACCAGTTCCAATGTTCTTCCGGGGTCATATTTAACCATTCCTGCCAACCACTCATGGTATCAAAATAGCATAGTCCCGGTTGCTTCCAACGGGAAAGTTTATTTCGAGGAAATACATCATGGTAGTTTTCGCCGCAATGAATCATATCGTATCGTTCAGCTAACATCTTGACCATTGTGGATTTACCCGCATAACTATGCCCGTTTATAAAGTAAACATTTTGCAAGTAATGTTTTATTAGATTGTCGCTTAATTGTATTTTCATCTTTTCTCCAATCTAAAAGACAGTTCATCATTTTATTTTAGTTACACGTTTGTCTGCCTGTTATTTACCGGTCTTAATCATTTCAAT
This sequence comes from uncultured Roseburia sp., assembly GCA_947174805.1. Taxonomy (GTDB): domain Bacteria; phylum Bacillota; class Clostridia; order Lachnospirales; family Lachnospiraceae; genus Roseburia_B. The sequence goes on from CAMWKH010000036.1 coordinate 3,809, forward strand.
GATTTCTTCCTCGGTCTTGCACTTGTCATAGTCCCCAACAAGCTGACCTTCATAGTGATACACAATGCCTTTTTCCTTGTTTCTAAGGAGGCATTTTTCAAGTTCCTCTACACCGTATCTTTTCTCCGCAGCTCTATCCGCCAAACGCCTTGACATCACCGAGCAGTTTAAGGTTCCCATTATCCACGAGAATTGCTCCAGATCGCACAGCGGTTGCGTACACGGTTTTACCACGTTCAACAAGTACCCGTTGTATCGACTCATCCTGTACCGCCGTCCCCTCATAGTGGACTTCCATATAAAAATCATTCAGATAAGGAATCCCCTCATAATACTTAAATTCGGGGTAATCATCATCGGGAGACAAATGGTACTCCGCTAACTGAATGACAGCACCGGCACTATAGCCCATCAGAATCCCATCATGTTGCATCAAAATATCATACAGATCAAATTCTTTAATCCGATCCATCATTCTATCCGGCAACCCACCAAGAAAATAAACAATGTCTGCTGTTTTGATTTTTTGAGCTGCAGATTCCTTTGTGTCGGTAAAATAATTGATAAAGTTAATGTTTTCTTCCGGGATGCCATAAGCAGTAAAGCCTCCAACGATCCCGTCGTGATATTTGCCACATTCCTTGCTATACAAAGCGTTCCAATCCGACAGGGATTTTACACAGTTGTCTCTAAAAGAGAACGCCACGACCTCAACAGAATGATTTGGCTGTATGTAGTTTTTTAATTCGTCATAGAGCCATGGAGCATCTATGTCAAATCCTTCAAGTAAAATATTTATCATAATTTCTCCAATCAATAATTATAGCATAAAAACGTGAAAATTTCTACCATTTTCACGGATTAACGTAAAAAAGCGGGAGTGCATCGTTCAAAATGCACTCCCGCAGAAATTTTATCGCTCCCAACTGTCTCGGCTTTTCTTTTTGTTTTTCTTTCACTGCGCCTGCCTGTCAATGTCGGCAAGGTAAATGTTCAACCTGCCGCTTGTAAGAAGATTGGTGTATGTAACCTTACGGTACTGCTTCAGATAGTCCAGATGCCCCTTTCTCGCCTGTCGGCTCAGTCCCACTGGCACTCGCTCACCCCCATGTACCTATTGACTGTTCTTCTTCAGTGGGTAATCTCAAATCTGGGATATGATACCCATTTTCTTCGTGGTATGTACCGCCTAACTATTCAAATAGTGATTTCATATGCAAAAACTCCTACAACTGCTTTTCAATTCACCACAAATGAGCCGCAGCCATATGTATTAGGGTGGAGAAACCACCCTTTACATATTACCACTTGGTTGGATATGCTGTTGATTCAGGTAATGTGGCTGTTCAAGTTTTGGATACATCTTCAAATGAAACGGTCTGGAATCATAGTTACAATGAGAATACAAATTTCAAAATTGAACTGACCGATTTAAAAGCAGACAGCGGGTGTCTACTGAAAATAACTATAGTTCAATCAAAAAAAGTGAACTTGGCTATCACAACAGAAGAAAAGCTTGTTAAGGACAAGGATAAGCCACCAGAGGTGGTATGTGCGCCCTTTGGGGGGGCAAGTTTCACTTTCATGTGTGTTTTCCCAGCTCATACAAAGAAAGAGGACCCGCAAGCACTTCCCTTGCCACATAAAGCGAGTTATCTTTCCTTACCTCCACAAACCATTTTACCAAGCAAATAGAAGCGTTTTCAATTTCCAGGCAGGTGATGCACCTGGGATGCACACAGCTCCCCGTATTAAAATAATGGGTATTCTCATCTCCCAGCATGGGACGGTGGGTGTGCCCTGTAATGAGATAACAATTATTTTTCACTGCCCAGGCGGAAAGCCTCCTCTCGCTCTTTCTCCTACGATGATAATTTTTTGCTGCGCTGGTGGGGTCTAAGACTCCAAGCTGCTCTAAAGGTTTCCAGAGATACCGCACCAGAAAACGGGAGAGTTTCCAAAACGTGGAATTTAACAATTCCGCCTGATGGCCGTGAGTTAAATAAAGTTCCAGGCATCGGAGCCTGGGACAGGAATTTTTATCCTCCGACACACAGCCGCACATTTTTAAAATCAATCCTTCATGGTATTGATCACTGCTGTTTTTCATTACATGGTCATGGTTTCCGTAAAGCATATAAAGCCTGTTTTCCCTTTCAAAAAGGGAAAGCTGCCAGAAAACATCGCTGTGGATTTCCCGGATAACGGATATGCTCCGGTTTTCCCACAATTCATCCCCGTCCCCCATTTCAATATAGGTAAATCCCCTGGAATAATAATAATGCAGGGCTGCAGCGTACAGATGCTGGTTTTTTAAAAAATTGTCATTGGAATTTCCGGTTCCCCTGTGGCAGTCACTGATGAGCACAGCCTTGGAGTGGGGATACAGGGGAAGTACCGGAGCATTTTTAAAACTCTTATCCAATCTTTTCTCACAGCCTGTTTTCATGTCAGGCCTCTCTACATCTTCCCGCAGCAGTTTTTCTTATGTTTTCTGCGGCAAAGCTTACAACACTTCCTGCAGCATTTCTTTCTCTTTTTGTCCCGGAATATACGGCGAAACATTGCCGGCAGATAGTAAAACAGGCACAATACCTGGTCTATCCCAAGACAGAAAGGTTTTGTCACCCACAAAAAGAGACGGCAGAGTATTCTGTTCCTCCACTGACAAAAGCGGAAGAAAAACTTATGGAGCCCTCTCAGATAGCAGGTGGAGCAGTAATCAAACCGGATTTGAATCTGCAGCCCGCAGATACAGTACTCCCCATGGCCCTGCTCCTCCAGGGCATTTACAAAGGCGTGAAGCATCTCGAAATTTGGGAAGGTAATCCCTGCTTCCACCCACAGCTCTTTTGGTTCACAGTATCTGCCCATCTGAAATGCAGTGAGCCACCAGTGGTTTTTATGGAGATGGGCAATTTCTTTATTTCTGTGAAAAAGCCGAATGGACATGGGCATCATTTCATGGTCCTCCACACTGTGGAACAATGCGGTTTTCCGCCCCAGAGAGGATACCAGGCCCTCCGCCTTATAAATTCCCACCTCACATCCCACGTTAATGCCATACTGGCCTTTCCAGAATTCTATCAGCCAAGTGCGCTCTTCATAATCAAAATACACCGGCATGCAGTCAATGGCCATATTAAACTGGGAGGCATAACGGTCAAATAACGCCGTATATCCAAACACCCTCTGGGGCGCATCCACTGTTGTGGAAAAAATATCTTGAGACGGGTGATAACAGTAGCCAAAAGGCTCAATAAAAGAACTAAGTACTTCACATTTTTCATCCATTGACATGCAATTTAGTTTTTTACAAATGATTTTCTTACGGTGGTGAAAAAAAACAAAGAATACAACAATGATGACAAGAAGGCATCCGATAAAATAGTACATAAAAACAGCTCCATTTACATTTTTCTATATTTTATGCAAATGAAGCTGTTTGGTAACTCTCTACACTTCCACTTCCCCGGCCAACACCATCTGATAATCTTTATAATTCTTCTTTAACAGTGCCGGTGTATCCAGTTCATAGGGGCATTTACTCTTACACTGCCCGCAGTTTAAGCAGTTTTCAATTTTTTTCATCTCCCCCTGCATCTCCTCTGTGAGCCATGCCTTAGAGGGGGCCCTTCTAAGCATAAGGGACATTCTGGCGCAGTTGTTAATTAAAATTCCCGCAGGACAGGGCATACAGTAACCGCATCCCCGGCAGAACTCCCCTGCCAGTTCCTCCCGCTCCTTCAAAACAAACTCCTCAATCTCTTTCGTGTACGCCACATCCTTATCCATAAAGGAGAGCCATTCTTCCAATTCCTCCATTCTCTGTACTCCCCAGATGGGCAGCACATTGTCAAATTGGGAAATATATCCCATGGCCGCCTGGGAGTCGTGGATTAATCCACCCGCCAAAGCCTTCATAGCGATAAATCCCATATCTGCCTTCTTACAGGAATTCACCAAATCAACCTCCTTTTCGGAGGAAAGATAACTGAAGGGGAACTGCAGCGTCTCGTAAAGCCCGGAGTTCACACACTCCTTTGCCACTTCCAGTTTGTGGGCGGTGACACCGATATGCAAAATCTTCCCCTGGGCTTTCGCCTCCTCCATGCACTCATACATTCCCGTGCCGTCCCCTGGACGGTAGCACTGGGAGACACAGTGAAACTGATAAAGATCAATATAATCTGTCCTAAGGTTGTGAAGGGACGTCTCAAGCTGCTGCCAAAACTCCTCCGGAGTCTTTGCCATTGTCTTTGTGGCGATAAAAATTTTCTCCCGCATACCCGCAAAGGCTTCCCCCAGCTTTTCCTCGCTGTCACTGTAGGCCCGGGCAGTGTCAAAAAAAGTCATGCCTCCCTCGTAGGCCCTGCGGAGAATTTTCACCGCTTCCTCCATGCCAACCCTCTGAATGGGCAGCGCCCCAAAGGCATTCTGGCATGTTTGTATCCCTGTAGTTCCCAATGTAATTTGTCTCATCATATTCCTCCTGTTCCTATCTGGAAAGTTCCCTTAATAGCTCTCCCTTTTCCGTACCCGCCAAAAGCTCCCTTGCATATGCTTGATACCTTTTGCACTCATATTCCAGCAGAAATCCCGCCGCAGGTTTTGACACGGTAAGTTCCGTGACAAACACCCCCATTTCCTCTCCCTTTAAAAAGACTTCCTCCCCGAAATCAAAAGCACACTCCAAAGCCTCCCCCACAGATTCCTTTACTGCCCTAAGGACTTCACGCTGGCTGTCAAACCCTGCTTTTGCCTCCTCAAAAGCCGCCTTTTTCCCTTGGGTGGAAGGTAAGGGCGCATGGCTTTTAATCATCTCACAGAGCTTTTTGTGAAGGAAACTTTCTTTTGCCGTATGTAACCCTGCCTGTTCTTCCTGTCGGTAGGCATCCTCCCACTCTTTTGTCAGGTTTCCATACAGTTCTCCCGGCAAAAGGACTTCCGGGGAATCCTTCTCTTCCATGGCGCCAAGCCCGCTCCGGTATTTCTTTAAAAAATCATAATAAGCGTCGGTGAGATTTTTCTCATCCTGAAATTTTAAAAACTGCTGCAAAAGCCCGTCAAGCAAAAGATTGACCACAGTAAGCCTCTCGTCAAAAGCTGCGCGTTCCATTCTGGCGTACACCTTCGCTTTCACTTTCCCCTGTAAAATATCCTGGATTCCGTAATCCTCCTCATATTTTCGGTACAAATCCACATAGGCCGCCACATCCTCCGCCACATCTCTGTGATGAAGGTATTCGTAGACAATCTCTTCCCCCACAGGCAGCTCCAGAAGGTCATAGGCATACAAAAGGCTGCTGAAATCCTCCCACCCCCTGGCTGTGACATACTGCATCCCCTCCACATCCGCCTCTATCCTGTAAAAATTTTTCGGCCGGAGCTCCAGATAACCTAAAATTGCGGGATGAATCCCCCTCTCCCTGGCATACTCCCGCCACACGGAATAATCCTCTTTCAGAGAAATATGACGGATTCTGTCCAGCGTTACCAGATCAAATTCTTTTACAGATTTATTGTACTCCGGGGGATTTCCTGCCGCCACAATCACCCAGCCTTTGGGAATCTCCTGATTGCCAAAGGTTTTGCACTGGAGAAACTGCAGCATGGCAGGGGCCAATGTCTCTGAAACACAGTTTATCTCATCTAAAAACAAAATCCCCTGGGAAATCCCGGTCTCCTTCATTTTTCTGTAGACGCTGGCAATAATTTCACTCATGGTGTACTCCGTCACGGAGAACTCTTTTCCCCCGTACTCCTCCTGCTTAATAAAAGGCAGCCCTACCGCACTCTGCCTGGTGTGGTGTGTCATGGTGTAGGAAACCAGGGCAATCTTACACTCCCTGGCAATCTGTTCCATAATCTGGGTCTTCCCGATTCCCGGCGGTCCTATAAGCAGAATGGGACGCTGGCGGATAATGGGAATCTGATACTCCCCAGTCTCATCTCTCAACAGATAGGCCAAAACAGTGTTTTTAATCTCCTCTTTCGCCTGCTTAATGTTCATAATTTAAAAATTCCTCCGAATCTAACTGTAATCTCATGGCCCAGAGGGGCACCTTTGTCTCCTCATAATCATCGAGAAATAAGAACGCTGTTTTGTAGTCCGTCTTTTTTTCCGGATACGTCCCTTTTCCGTCGGTAAAATACAAAAGCCCGCCAAGATTTCCAATCTCCCCCTGCCTCCTTAATTCCTCCACATAGGAAAAGGCCGGACGGAAATCTGTAGAACCTCCGCCATAAATAGAAAAATCAGAAAGCATCCTCTCCAAATCCCCCTGGCTCTTGATAAGAGTATCCCTCTGAACCCTCTCGTCACACTGCAGCACCCGAATCCGGCACCGGGAGAAAAAGCTGTTTCTCTGGGATAAAATTTGAAATGTCTCCCGCAAAAATCCCTCTACCAGCTCCCCCCTTGTGGAATAGCTGGTATCCACAACAATCACAATCTCCCGTATCTTTTTTGCCTCCCGCATCTCCAAAGGCTCCACAAGAGGCATGTTTCCGTAGACTTTCAGCCCATAGGAATAAAACCCCAAATCAAACTCATCCTGGTCACAATGCATCTCCTCCTGCCACACAGAGAATTTTTTTAAAAATTCCCCGTAAGTCCTGCGGCTCTTTGCCGCCTTTAGCTGGGCGGATAAAAATTCTTCCCCGGAGGTTTTATCCTTCCCTTTCCGGTTCTGCTCTAAGGCTGTCTGCCTTGCAATTTTATCCCAATTATCCTTTGCCTGCCTTATCAGGGGAGAGATACTCTCCTTCTCCCCGGACTCCCAGAACCTGTGGTCGTCGGTGTAAAATTCCCTGGCAAGAACCGCAAGTTCCTCCCGGGACTTCTTTTGAAGCACCCTGTAAACCACCGCCCCGGAAATTCCATTCTTTTCCTCTCTCAGTTCCCCGTACATCTCTCTGCGCAGAAAACTTAAAATCCGCTTTGTGGAAGGGTTTTCCATGGAATCTATGGTATATTCCGACACAATATCACATGCAAGGTTCCAAAGTTCTTTTTCCCGTGGTCCCAAAAGCCACAGATGGCGGTAAACACAGTGGAGCACTGTATGTAAATATGCCCTGTTTAAAAAAAGTGAATTATCCTTAAAGACCCTAAGCACCTGTTCCCTTGAGTAACAGAGGTTTACCCCGTCACAGGCCAGAGTCTTTAAACCATCCACAGGTTTCGGTTTTAATGCGCACAGGGCTATTTTGAAATACCGCATATCCAGATACAATTCTTTTTGGACAAAGGCAAACACTTTTTCACACATCATTTGTTCCCACTCTGTCTGGGTCATCTCATGTGCCATATTTACTCCTTCACCTTCTTTTTGCTGCCGCCAAAGGCAAACCATCCCACAATTCCCAGGAAAAGGGCAGCCACAGCCATCCAGGCAAGAAAATAGTCCAACCCCTTATGGGAAAACATATCCCAGTATCCCTTGATATAGATAACCACCACAATGGCGGGAAGTATATAGGTCATATACCATCTCAGTTTCCCGGGAAATTTCATTCCCACTCCCGTGTTGGCTTCCCGGATAAAATTCTCCCATCCCCACCCGCCTTGTGTGGTACAAAACAGAAGGTATACCAAAGCCCCCAGGGGCAGAAAATTGCTGGAAACAAGAAAATCCTCCATGTCCATAATATTGGTGCCTTCCCCCAAAGGCATGATATCGGAGAGAACATGAAATCCCAGCACACAGGGCAGAGATAAAATTACCATGGCGGCAATGTTAAGCACCACAGCCTTCTTTCTCTCCATATTCCACAAATCTATGGCAAAAGAAATAATATTTTCATACACCGCCGTCACTGTGGAAAGGGCGGCAAAAGACATAAACAGGAAAAATAAGGTTCCCCAAATCCTGCCTCCCCCCATCTGGTTAAAGATATTGGGAAGGGTGATAAAAATCAGGGAAGGGCCGGCTCCCGGTTCAATGCCAAAGGAAAAACAGGCGGGAATAATAATAAACCCTGCCATCAGCGCCACAAAAGTGTCCAGCACCGTGATGGTGATGCTCTCCCCTGTGAGGGAACGTTCCTTGTCCATATAACTGCCGAAAATGGCCATGGAGCCGATTCCCACGCTCAAGGTGAAAAATGCCTGGGACATGGCGTCAAAAATAACATTTCCCACACCGATTTCCTTAACTTTCTGAAAATCGGGAATCAGGTAAAATTTTACCCCCTCCATAGCTCCCGGCAAAAACAGGGAATGGACTGCCAAAATGAGAATCAGCCCCAGAAGACATATCATCATAACCTTGGTAATTTTCTCCACCCCGTTTCTCACCCCCAGGGAACAGATTCCAAAGGACAAAACCACCACAATGATTGTCCAAAAAATTAGCGTGCCGGTGGAACTCTTTAACATGTCAAACTTTTCTGTCACCTGCTCCACAGACAGGGCCTGCCCTGTAAACTCCCCTGCCAGGCAGCGGAAACAATAGCAAAGCATCCAGCCGGCCACCACAGTGTAAAACATCATTAAGAGATAATTTCCCACCATTCCAAAGTATCCGAACCTATGCCATTTTCTCCCCTCCGGCTGCAGTTTCCCAAAAGAGGTGGCACAGCTTTTTCTGCTCCCCCTGCCCACAGAAAACTCGCACACCATAATAGGAAAGCCCAAGATTCCCAGAAAAATAAGATATATTAAAATAAAAAACGCACCGCCGTTTCTCCCGCAGATATAAGGGAACTTCCACACATTTCCCAATCCCACGGCACAACCTACAGACACAAGGATAAATCCCAGCCTTGTGCCGAATGTCTCTCTTTCTCCCATTGCATTCTCCTTAAACTGTTTTTTCATACTTCCCGTTTTTAAAACTCCTCAAATTCATATCCGTCCCCGGACTTTTCCTCTTTCCCTCCGGTGAGAATCTGCATTAAATTTGCCGCCCCCTTTGCCCACTCAAGCTCTGAGGCATACCGGACTGCCTCTTTCAAATCATTTCCCCCAAGCAGGGCATTTTCACACAAAAACAGGAGCGTGCCAAAATCTCTTTCTTCCACGGCCTCCCTTGTGAAACCTGTGATATGTTTCCCAAGATACGCTCTGTACATAAGGGCATTTTTCTCAGACAGGGCAAATGGGTACATCAGCCTGTTTTTTGCCATTCTCCCCAATGTGCGCTCCGATTCCTCCACACATGCCTGGGAAAATACGCCGTCATAAGCGGCAAAATCCACCCGGCCCTCCTTAAATCCCTGTCTTGCTCGAAACCCCTCCCCGGTGATGCTTCTCCCAAAAAGGTGGGCAGGGACAATCTCATCATAACTCTCATAATATTCCGGGTAAAACAGCACCGCTTCCCTGCCCGCTTTCCCCTGAAATATAACCTCCATATCAGAAGAAATCTGAGAGAGCATCTGCTTCAACCCGGTTTTTTCCCCTGGGCCGCACATAAGGACCGTCTCATGAAAGTCCAGCGTATTCATAAATGCGTCACTCCCCACAGTCTCTAAGGAAGAGCCTAAGGTAAGCCGCTTTAATTTTTTACAGTTGTAAAAGGCACTTGCCCCAATCTCAGTGAGTGTATCCGGTAAAACTACTTCCTCCACTAAATTTCCGGCAAACTCCTTCAGTTCCCCCGCACCATTCTCATACCCCTCTCCCCAGGTGGAAAAGTGATCTCCATCAGGGATGTGGTCTGTGCTGGAAAAGCAGTAGGGCGCCAAGGCATCCACCCTGCATCCCTCTAAAATTTCCGGAATCCTCACGGTCCCCCTCAAGGCGTAAACCCGAAGGATCTCCCCCATGCCCCTGTGATTTTTTCTCCAAAGTATCCGATACTGATTTGTGTCATCCATTTCCTTACCCTTTCCTCTCACAATTATACACTACATTTTCGGAAAGATACAGAACAATTCCTCTTAAAAAAACTTATAAAATCCCCTGCTTTTTTCCCTTTTCCCTAAAATAGTATTAGATTTAATTTATTGATATACATTGTTTTATTGTAATTGGGTATTGAATGCTTTTCGTTTCTATATTATAATATATAAAAGTTTATATAAATTACAGGAGCACATACTGTAAAAAATCTTTGGGATAAAATCTATTTAAAATGGAGGATGTTATGAACGAAATCGATTTTTCAAAAGTTGGATTAGAAATGAAAAAACGCCGTGCAGCTCTTGGGGTGACACAGGAAAAGGTGGCAAAAGATTTGGAATGTACCGTTGCCTTTATCAGCAATGTGGAAAATAACCGGGCAAAGTTAAATCTCCGCCTTCTTCTATACTATTCCAAGCTGTGCAATGTTTCTGTGGACACTTTGCTCAGTGCCGGACGGGAATCTTCCACAACCCAGGATGCACAGGAACTGTTGGACCTGGAACTGATGCGTGTTTTTCACCAACTTTCCGAAGCGGACCAGAAAAGAGTTGTCCGCATGATAAAAGCTTTTGGCAGAGAGTAACCCCGGCTCTGCTGCAAAGGATACACCGAAAGCATAACTGTTACAAATTTTATGCTTTCGGTGTATTCAATACCTGCAAGTGATACAAAAACAGCACATCTGCCCCTTCAAAATCCACAAGTTTCCCTATCATTTCCATGGAAATATATCGTATATCCACCAGGGTGATTTTTTTGTACCCTTCTGCCAACAGCGGCGCCAGGCTGCTTCCGAAGGAATCCCGGAACATCACAAGCTCCCTGTCATTTTTGCTCTCTGGGTTTTCTATGGTAAGAAGCGCCTTAGAGCCGGACAAAAACATCTCATAGGCGTCCCTGCCATAGGCTTTTTCCATATCGTAGAGAGGTATTTCCTCCGGTTTCCCTGAATCGTAACATGTCACAACCAACTTTTCTGTGAGAGGCCCGTAAAGATATTTGATTTTATCCGGCTTTAAGGGCAGGGAAGCCTGGCCGTAATATACCCCGTAAAAGGGCGCATCCACTTCCCCCACATCGTAGGGAAAAGAAAGGGAAATCCCCATTCCCCCGGCTAAAGTATCCGCCACGCCCTCCAGTGTCTCCTGTCTCCAGTGAAGGTCTGTGGCGTAATAATTTTCAAGGGAAAGAACTTCCTCCAAGGGAATATACTCTGCAACATCCCTTGTCCCATGCAAAAACAGCCCTGTAAACGCCTGATAATCCAAAAAGGGATACCCAGATTCCCGGGAGAGAAAATAATTCTTATCCGGTATAAGAGATAAAAATACCCGGTTGTCCCCGGCATAGGTGTCACAGATATATAAAATGCGGTTTAACCACTTCTCCGCCGCATCTCTGTCCGCCTTTACCATAAGTTTTTCTGCATACCCATTCGTAACATAGATATTATTTACTTCTTTTTTCCCAAGAACATAAAACTGAAACACAGAATTTAACCTGCGAAACTCTTCCCGCATGGGAAACTGGTCAGCTGCATATTCTTCAAAATGTCTCATAAACCTGCCGCTTAAAACCTCATCCCCTGTCACCTTGGGAAATTTCGACAAATGACGTCTCTCACTTGGAGAAAATTCATCCTGGGGCTTTCCCATGCACCAAAGGGACATTCCAAAAAATATCATTGACGTAAGAATAATCACTGCCCTGCCGTTTCTTTTCCCGCCCATCATGCCCTCCATTCCTAAACCTGTTAAAATCGAAAGTATAAAAAAGGATTATAGGAGCTGTTTACCAGATATGCCGTATCAATTAAAAGCAGCCCTAGGAGACACACAGGCAAAAGCACCTCCAATACCTTTGCCCCTGTCTCCGTGGATTTCATTTTAACATACACATGTTTTGCCCCAGGTGTACAACCAAGGACAGCCAAAATCAGAATTCCCCCGTAATCTTTCAGAAAAAACAGGGCTTCCCGGGTTGAAAAGGGAACTCCCAGCCCAAACATCATTCCTGTCCAGTACAATACCTCCTCCATATGTTCCACCCGAAAAATCAGGAAGCTTACAATAATTACAAACAAAAGATAACATCTGGATAAAATCCTGCTGTTTTCTAATTTCTTTCCCAGCCATAGTTTTTCCAAAATAAAAAAAGGAACAAAAAAAAGCCCCCAAAACACAAAATTCCAGGCTGCACCGTGCCAGATCCCTGTGGCAAGCCATACGAGGCAAATATTTCTGATATATTTCGGAAAAGATACCCGGCTTCCCCCCAGGGGGATGTAGAGATAATCCCGAAACCAGTTTCCCAGGCTCATATGCCATCTGCGCCAAAACTCCGCCACACTCCTTGAAATAAAAGGGTAATTAAAGTTTTCCGGGAAATGGAAACCAAAAAGTTCTCCAAGGCCGATTGCCATATCACTGTACCCTGAAAAATCAAAATAAATCTGCATTGCCCCTGCAACTCCATAAAGCCACCCCAAAAGAAGGGATGGCTGGCCGGAATCTAAAACATTTTGTGTCAATTCCCCTAAAGTATTGGCAATCACAACCTTTTTGGAAAGGCCTGCAATAAATCTGCCAATCCCCCCGGCAATCATATCTCTGGAATGTATTCTTTGCTCCAACTGGCCCTCAATATGAGAATACCGCACAATAGGGCCTGCCACCAACTGGGGAAACATGGAGATATACGCTGCCAGAGAAATGAAATTCTTCTGAGCTCTCTGTCCTCTGCCCACATCAATGACATAGCTAATCATCTGAAATGTATAAAAACTGATTCCTATAGGAAGCACGATACCTGGCAATTCCCATGCACTTCCGGTAACTCTGGCCAGATTTTCCACGACAAAATCAGCATACTTGAAATACCCAAGTATGAAAAGAGCCGCAGTCACGGAAATCCCCACCAGATATTTTTTCCACACAGATTCCCTGTATTTTTCTGCCAGAATCCCAAAAATATATCCAATGCCTGTGAGAAATACCATTAAAAACACGTAAATTGGTTCCCCCCAGGCATAAAATACCAGGCTGGTTAAGAAAAGTACCAGATTTTTATACCGCCCTGACAGGAAATAGAAAAGCAGCGCCCAGGGAAGAAAGTAATAGAGAAATGTAATACTTGAAAATAACATGTGCTTACTCCAAAAGCTGGCTATAGATCACTTTTGCCCCTTCTACTTTTGATTCTGCGATTGACTGGAAACTTGACACATTCTCCTCTGAGCCAAAAGCATATAGTATATAATCCCCTGCGGTGATTACCGTAAGCCTCTCTGGAAAACCGCAGACGAACTGATTTCCTGCAACGGTGTCTCTCACGTTCTCCGCCGCTTTTTCCACCTCCGTCCCCTGTATTTTCAGTGCCGCTCCCGTAAAAGTGTTGCCGTTCATCATGTGCACAAGGCTGGCTGCATCTGTCACACTCTCCTGCAAATCTTCGGGAACTAAAAGGGTGTAAGAGAGCAGATTTGTATCCCCCCGGTCCACCGTCCCCGGTGCATCCATAACCGGGTCAGAGGAATTCCCTCCGTAACTTGGAAACTTTTCCTCCTCCGGGGTATTCTCCCATATAAGATTTAAAATATCCACCGCCTGTTCATAGCTGGCTCCCTGGCCTTTTCCAGCGTTTCCTTTATCCGAAAACCCACAGCCCATCAAAGTCAGCGCCAGTGTTGTCAGTATTAGATTCCCAAAAAATTTTTTCATAATAATCTCCTGTTCTCTCAATATAGAAAAATATGAAGCCAATACAAATATTTTTCCCCAAAGGGGCTAAAAACATTCTTTTTCTATATCTGTAATAATCAGTTTCATTTTATCCTTTCCCTGGCAGATATTTTTCTATCGTCCCCTGCTCTATCACACGCTTACCCAACAAGGTAATGGCCTTTGCCGGACAGGTATTGACACAGCGGTAACACATGGTACATGTATCCCCTGCAAAGGCCAGGCGATGTTTCAGGCTTATATTTTTCATGGGACATAACCCGGCACATTTCCCACAGCCCACACACTTTTCCACGTCAATTTTTACTTTATCTGAATAGCGCTCCGCCTTTCTCCCAAAATACAGCCTCTGCCCAAACAATCCCGTCATATGGCACCAAAATCCAATTCCATCCTTTGGTATCTTCCCATTCTTTATGCCCAAAACGGCTCTGTCTATCTTTTCCTCCGCTCTACGTACCAGCTCCATATTCTTTTCCAGGGGACGCTTTAACGCCTTTTCATCCGCTATGCTGTCCGGCATTTTTAAATGCAGTCCGCCGGTAATCTTTGCCCCGTATTTTTTCAGGAGACGTGCCAGGACGCCTGCCCCGTCTCCGCTGAACAGCCCCATGGTGGCAATCACAAAAATTCTTCTGCCCTGCCACAAATCCCGGTTTTGTACTACAAAATCCCTTAACATTTTGGGGATATTGCTGTATTGGACCGAAAAGCTGAATACGATTTCTTGATTGTCTTTTATGGAGTTGACTGCATTTTTGTCCTCGATGGAACAAATTTCTGCCTTTCTGTCCAGCTTTCCCAGAAACACTTCCAGGGCATATCTGGAATTTCCAGTTCCGCTGAAATAAATTCCCAACATTTATGATTAATGCCTCCTTATTGTCCCTTCACCTGAACATCAAGTTTCTGATATGGAATCTCAATCTCCGCCTCATCCAATGACAGTTTTATGCTCTCTAACAGCCGCCACCTCACATTCCAGTAATCCTCCGTTTTTACCCAAAACCGAAGCCCAATTTTCACCTCACTGGCGGCAAGTTCAGACACAAACACCAAAATCTCCTCCGATTTCAGTCTGTCCCTCTCCTCATCCGCCAGGCGGTAAAGAATATCTTTTGCCTTTTTTAAATCTGAGTCATAGGAGATTCCCACCTCCAAATCCATCCGACGCTTTTTACTGTGGGTCACATTTGTTAGGCTGCTGTTGGCTAAAGAACCGTTTGGTATCACAATGATTTTATTGTCCCCGGTGGAAAGTTTTGTATAAAAAATTGTAATCTCTGTCACAGTCCCCTCATTTCCATGGGTATCCTCAATAATGTAATCTCCCACATGGAAGGGCTTTAGCAAAAGAATCAGCACTCCCCCGGCAAAATTGGACAGCGTCCCCTGGACGGCAAGACCCAGAGCAAGTCCGGCTGAGCCAAGCACAGCTACAACTGATGCGGTGGTTACTCCAAAAAATGTTAAAATAATCACAACCAAAATAAAATAAAGAAAATATTTAACTAAAGAATCGATAAACTGTTTTACACCGATATCTGCATCCGCCCGTTCCATCCACCGGCGCACCATGCTGCGGACCAGTTTTATAATCCTTGCACCCACCGCATACACAACCACTGCAAGCAAAATCTGAAATCCAAAATTTAAAAACCAGGGGAGCAGCCCTTTCAGCCAGTCGCTGATCACTCCGGAATCCGTCTCTCTCACCAGTTCCACAGCATTTTCTAAAGTCATCGCCTCCGTGGAGACTTCTATTCCTTCCATACCTTCCATGTAATGTTCCTCCTCATTATAGCGAAATATGCCTTCACTCTCCTTTTGGCAGCTGGGGATAGCCTCCCCCTTTCTGCAGGTGCAATTACATGTAATCTAGCGGTAGCACGTATAAAAATTCCAACTGGATAAATCAATCTGCGCAACCTTGGATGTATCGATAAGATTGCTATCTGTAGGGGGACAAAACTGATAATTCGTCCCGTCTTCGATAGACCGGGCCACCATATGCCATGCATACCATTCCGCCGTACCCCGTTTATATTTATAATACAAATTTTCCAGGGGATAATCGATCATCTCACCAAAAGCTGTTAATAGAGCGGGGGAAGAAAAGGAATCAAATTCATATTCCTCAAATTTCCAGAAGGGAACTCCTCCTTCCGCAGCTATATTCACATACCTGCCGTTGTCTGCCGCCAGTTTATAGTAAATAGAATGAAGACGCATATAGCTTGTAATCGCCTCCATTTTTTCCTTTTTGCTCATAGAACCTGTAGTCACCTGGTCAATGACAGACTGCATCCATGCCTCTTTCTCCTTATTGTAATCCCTTATATCAATATACCCCAGTACGGCGTTTGCTATAACAGGCATGCCGTTGCCGGGTCGGTCGCTCATCTTGTTTCCATTGGCGTCAAGGGCAAATTCCTGAACAGTTATCTCTGTCTTTCCGGAAATCTCAAACGCAAACACACCAACATACCCGCCATCCGTTTTATATAAAAAACTTGGAACCATCGGGCCCATGCTCTTCATATCCGCATATTCAAAAGCGGCCGGCACAAGCATCGGTTCATTCTCCTGACCGGTGGCGGTATCATAGAAGAACAGGTTAAAGTTATCCGTGGATGGATTATCGGTTTTTATATACACGATATTATACTGACCATCTGCGTATGGCGGATTAAGGAAATTTATTTCGTAGGTGTACTGTGGTGTGAAATCCTTAACCGTAATCTTGTGGCTTACACTTTTACCATCTACGGAAGCTTTAATCGTGGCAGTCCCGGCCTGATGCGCATAAATTAATACGTTATCTCCCTCAACATCGTTTTGTCCTGGCTCTATGACAAAATCCAAGACCTCTGGATCTGAAGTTTCCCATGATACCTTCCCGTGCTGGGGGGAACTGCACAGAAGGCGGATTCTCACTTCACAGGATGTATAAAGAGTGCTGACCGTGTCATTTGCAAAGGCGATGCTTCCGCCGGCTGCATTTTTTACCTTCACCTTGTAGGCTGCCTTTTTCCCAGAACCGTCTGCCGCTTTTGCGGTAATAACGGCGGTTCCAGTACCCACCGCTTTTACAGTTCCTTTACTGCTCACCGTGGCGACTTTCTTGTTTGAAGTTGTCCAAACCACATCTTTGCTGCCTCCACTGGTAGTTTTAACGGAAGCTTTCAGTTTTACCGTTTTGCCCTTTGTCAAAGTGCCGGATGTCTTATCCAGTTTGACACTTGTCACCCTTCCTTTTACAACCTTCACAGTGACAACGGCTTTTAACTTCTTATTTTTTGCCGGTCTCACAATAATTTTTGCTGTACCTGCTTTTTTTCCGGTAATCACGCCCTTGCTTGTGACAGTTGCAACTTTTGTATTTGAACTCTCATATGTCACTTTTTTGTTTGCCGTCTTATTCGGCGTAACGCTTACCGTTGTTTTCAAAGTCGCTTTTTTTCCCTTTGCAAGTTTAATCGTCTTACTTCCCGTCAGCGAATTCACAGAAGTTACCTTTTTGACATTTACCTTTGGGGACGCTTTCACTGTCCCCCCCACACCTGCAAACAATAACAATGCACTCAGAAATATCAAGGTTCTTATCATAAGAATCTGTGGTTTTCTCCATCTTCTCATAATTCCCATCTCCTATCTTTTAAATTGTCCTTTTGGCGTATGCCATAAATATATAATAGTCCTGTATTTAGAAATTATCAATATCAAAAGTGAGGCTGTACAGCGGCTCATTGGGAATCAACCATTAAATTTCATGGATAAACAGTCCGCTTCTCAGTTTTGGCTCAAACCATGTGGATTTGGGAGGCATTAATTTCCCTGCGTCCGCCACGGCAAATAACTCCCCAATGGAAGTAGGGTACATGGCAAAGGCAACGGCACAGTCCGTGGAAACCCGCTTTTCAAGCTCGCCTAACCCCCGGATACCTCCCACAAAATCAATTCTTTCATCTGTTTTGGGATTTTCAATGCCAAGAACGGGCTGCAACAATAATTTCTGCAGAAGAGACACATCCAGCCCCTCCACAGGGTCTTTGCTCTTATCCTGCTCTTTTATGGAAAGCATATACCAATTTCCCTCTAAATACATGGAAATCTGGCCTTTTTCCTTTGGCTTTTCCTGGGAATCCAGTTTTTCCACATCAAAAATATCTTTCACTTTCCCCAGAAAATCGGAAGCACTTAGCCCGTTTAAATCTTTTACCACCCGGTTATAATCCATAATCATAAGCTCTTCGTCTGGAAAAAGCACGGAGAGGAAATAGTTAAACTCTTCTTCCCCGGTAAAATCAGGATGGCTCTCCCTTCTTTTTAAGCCCACTTTGACAGCGGAAGCCGCCCTGTGGTGCCCGTCTGCGATATAGATTTCCCCTATTTTTTCAAAAGTTTCCTGAATAGTTTTGATCTGTCCTTCATCCTCTATGACAAAAACCCTGTGACGGATGCCGTCCTCCGAGACAAAATCGTACAGCGGCATCTCCTGCTTTTTCCCATTTACAATCTCACGGATAACAGAGTGTGCCCGGTATGCAAGAAAAATAGGCCCTGTCTGGGCATTACAGGTGTCCACATGGCAGATTCTGTCCGCCTCTTTTTCCGCACGGGTATTTTCATGTTTTTTTATCGTTCCCGAAAGGTAATCGTCGATGGAGGCACATGCCGCAATTCCTGTCTGAACCCTTCCATCCATGGTCAGCTCATAAATATAATAACAGGGTTTCGCCTCCCTGACAAAATCCCCTTTTTCCACCATTTCCCACAAAGTGTCATGGGCTCTTTTGTACACTTTATTCTCATAGGTTCCCACAGAATCCTCAAACTGTGTCTCCGCCCTGTCTATCTTTAAAAAACTTTCGGGGTTTTGTTCCACAACTTTTTTTGCCTCCTGCCTGTTGTACACATCATAGGGCAATGCCGCAATTTTGTCTGCTTTTTCCTGGCAGGGGCGAATTCCTGCAAATGGTCTGATGAATGCCATATCTTTCCTCCTTTACAATGTAACGCCCCCTCACCTAGGTTCGGCGGCATATCGTCGGAAGGCATTTTTAAAAATGCTGCGCATTTGCCTTCCTCCTCCTTAAAAAATACACCCCGCAATATTGCGGGGCATATTCTGTTCCTATTTTACCACACGTACTTTTATCACACCGTCGATGGCCTGTAGTTCTTTTACCACCCCATCTGTCACCGGAGTGCTGATATCCAAAAGGGTATATGCATAATCTCCCTTGGATTTATTTGTCATATCTTCAATATTGATGTCTGCATTTCCAAAAACCGAAGTGAATTTGGCAATCGTTCCCTTGATATTTTTATGTAAAATGGCAATACGCCCTGCCTTATCGCAGCCGCCCATATTACAGTCCGGATAGTTCACGGAATGGACAATATTTCCATTTTCCATATAGTCGCGGATTTCCCGAACAGCCATCACGGCACAGTTATCCTCGGACTCCTCTGTGGAAGCTCCCAGGTGGGGAGTTAAAATCACGCCCTCTTTTCCCGCTGTGGTGGGATTTGCAAAATCGGAGACATACTTTTTCACTTTTCCGGACTCAATCGCCCCTAAGACAGCTTTTTCATCCACCAGTAAATCCCTGGCAAAATTAAGAAGCACCACGCCGTCTTTCATCTTCTCGATGGCGTCTGCGTTAATCATCTCCCTGGTTGCATCTAAAAGGGGCACATGGATGGTGATAAAATCACACTCTCTATAGATATCCTCCACGTTGCTGATGTGCTTTACATTGTGGGAGAGATTCCATGCTGCATTTACGGAAATATAGGGGTCATGCCCGTAGACTTCCATCCCCATGTGGGTAGCGGCATTTGCAACTAAAACACCGATCGCCCCAAGGCCGATAACACCCAGTTTTTTTCCGGAAATTTCGCATCCCGCAAAGTTCTTCTTCTGTTTTTCCGCTGTCTTTGCAATATTCTCATCGTCCCTGTTTTCTTTAATCCACTCCACACCCCCGATAATATCACGGGAGGCGAGGAGCATTCCTGCAAAAACCATCTCTTTTACACCGTTGGCATTTGCCCCCGGGGTATTAAATACCACAATACCCTGGTCTGCACATTTTTCCAAGGGAATATTGTTTACCCCTGCACCGGCCCTTGCAACTGCCTCCAAGGTATCCGGCAGTTCCAAATCATGCATGGAAGCACTCCGCACCAAGACTGCCTGGGCATCCTTTAAGTCCTCCACTTTCTTGTAATCTTTGGAAAACAAATCCAATCCCACATTTGCAATGGGATTTAAACATGTGTATTGAAACATATTTCTTACATCTCCTTGCTTTTTTCATTTTAATTCTATGGACTGCAAAATTTCGATTTGACAAGCTATGAATTCTTTTTTTCAAATTCCCGCATAAATTCCACCAATTTCTCCACGCCCTCTTTTGGCATTGCATTATAAATGGAAGCCCGCATGCCCCCAACAGACCTGTGGCCTTTTAAGTTTTCAAATCCTGCAGCTTTTGCCTCTGCCACAAACTTTGCATCCAGTTCCTTGTCGCCTGTCACAAAAGGCACATTCATAAGTGAACGGTCCTCGGGTACAACGGTGCCTTGAAAGAGTTTGCTCCCGTCCAAGAAATCATAGAGAATTTTTGCCTTCTCCTCATTTTTCTCTTTCATCACAGAAAGTCCGCCCATTTTCTTTAACCATTTAAAGACTTTGCCGCAGATATAAATGCCGTATGCAGGAGGCGTATTATAAAGGCTCTCGGCATCTGCATGGGTTTTGTATTTCAACATGGTTGGTGTGCCGGGAAGGGTGTCCTCGGTAATCAAATCCTCCCTGATAATCACGATTACAACTCCTGCAGGACCGATATTTTTCTGGACGCCGCCGTAGATTACCCCGTATTTGGTCACGTCCACCGGCTCAGACAAAAAGCAGGAAGACACATCCGCCACTAAAGTATGGCCCTTTGTATTTGGCAGGGTTTTAAATTTGGTGCCGTAAATGGTGTTATTCTCGCAGATATAAACGTAATCCGCATCCTCCGGGATGTCTAAATCGGAGCAGTCCGGTATGTAGGAAAATGTCTTATCCTCAGAGGAAGCCACAGCCAACGCCTCCCCGTAAATCTGCCCCTCTTTCCACGCCTTTTTTGCCCATTGTCCTGTCACGATGTAAGCTGCCTTCTTATTTTTCATTAAGTTCATGGGAATCATGGCAAACTGCTGGGATGCCCCTCCCTGTAAAAACAGGACTTTGTAGTTATCCGGAATGTTCATAAGCTCCCTTAAATCCGCCTCCGCCTCTTTGATAATGGTGTCATAGGCTTTGGAGCGGTGGCTCATCTCCATCACGGACATTCCCGTTCCCTTATAATCCATCATTTCATCTGCTGCTTCTCTTAAAACCTCTTCCGGCAGAACTGCAGGCCCTGCGGAAAAATTGTAAACTCTGCTCATTTTTTCTGGTCTCCTCCTCTTTTTTCCATGACTCGGCTTTTGCCGCCGACAAATGTCTCATACCATGTAATGTATCCGTTTTTACAAAATATGTCAATGTTTTTCGTAATCTTCCTCTGTAAACACTTCACTGATAGCAGCCCCCGGCGCTACCATAGGGAACACTTTGTCATCTCTGTCTATGACACAGTCAATGAGTACCGGCTTCCCTGACTTTAAAGCTTTTTCAAGGGCCTGGTCAAATTCCTCCCGGCTGCACGCCCGGTATCCTTCCGCTCCCATAGCCTCCGCCAGTTTCACATAATCCATGCCGTCGTCAAGCACTGTTGCGGAGTAGCGTTTCTCATAAAACAAATCCTGCCACTGCCTTACCATTCCCAGCACATGGTTGTTTACCACGATTTCTATCAGAGGAAGTTTCTCCCTGGCCGCCGTGGCAAGCTCATTCATATTCATACGGAAACACCCGTCCCCGGCAATATTGATGACTTGTTTGTCAGGGTTTGCCGCCTGGGCGCCGATAGCCGCCCCAAGGCCGTATCCCATAGTCCCAAGCCCCCCGGAGGTCAAAAGAGTACGGGGATTTTTATACTGATAAAACTGTGCCGCCCACATCTGATGCTGCCCCACTTCTGTCACAATCAAGGCGTCTCCTTTTGTCTTTTCATAAATTTTACTCACCAGATAAGGGCCGCTTAGTCCCTCCTCATGGCAAGTAAGGGGATACTGCTCTTTGTACTCTCCTATATGGGAGAGCCACTCCCTGTGGTCTAAGGCGTCAAGCCGGCTGTTTAACCTAATTAAGACTTCTTTTATATCCCCGATGATGCAGGCGTCCACCATAATATTTTTATTGATTTCCGCCGGGTCCACATCAATCTGGAGAATTTTTGCATGTTCCGCAAATTTACTGGCGTTTCCAATGACACGGTCACTGAACCGCACGCCAAGGGCGATTAAAAGGTCACACTGGCTGACCCCTAAATTGGAGGTTTTTGTGCCGTGCATCCCAAGCATTCCGGTATACTTTTCTTTTCTGCCGTCGTAGGCTCCTTTTCCCATTAAAGAGTCGCACACCGGCGCCTGGACTTTCTCCACAAATTCGTCAAGCTCCCTGCTGGCCTCTGAAATTACCGCGCCGCCCCCCACAAAAATATAGGGCTTTTGGGCCTTTTGTATCATTTCCACTGCGGTGTTTATCTCTTCTTCCCCTATGTGGGCTGCGGCTCTCTCAGCCTTATCCGGTTTTACAGGGACATATTCGCATTTATTTGCGGTCACATCCTTTGGGATATCCACAAGCACTGGGCCTGGCCGCCCCTTTGTGGCAATGGCAAAAGCCCTGCGAATGGTATCCGCCAATTTTTCCACATCTTTTACGATAAAATTATGCTTTGTGATTGGCATGGTGATTCCTGCAATGTCAATTTCCTGAAAACTGTCTTTTCCCAGGAGTGGAACCCCCACGTTGCAGGTGATTGCCACCAAAGGAACAGAATCCATATATGCCGTTGCAATTCCTGTCACCAGGTTTGTAGCCCCCGGGCCGCTGGTTGCCAGACACACCCCCACCTTTCCGGTGCTTCTGGCATATCCGTCCGCCCCGTGGCTTGCTCCCTGCTCATGGGAAGTTAAAATATGCCTGATTTCATCTCTATGCTTATACAGCTCGTCATATACATTTAGAATTGCACCGCCGGGATAGCCAAACACAGTATCCACGCCCTGTTCCTTGAGACATTCTATAACAATCTGCGCACCTGTAAGCTGCATGAAAATCTTCCTTTCTCTCCATCATTTTTTCAGTTACTTCCAAAACCGGCTTCTAATTTTTCTTAAGGATAGCTCCCCTGTTCCCTGATGTCACCATGGAAGCATACCTCTCAATATATCCCCCGGTAGTTTTTGGCTCCCTGGGCTGCCATTTTTCTCTTCTCTTTTCCATTTCTTCCTCTGAGACATCCACATCCAGTTTCATTTCCGGGATATTGATTTTAATGATATCTCCCTCTTCCACTAAGGCGATAGGGCCTCCCACTGCCGCCTCCGGTGAAACATGGCCGATGGATGCACCACGGCTTGCCCCGGAAAAACGTCCGTCTGTAATGAGGGCCACAGAAGAGCCAAGTCCCATTCCCGCAATGGCGGAAGTGGGATTTAACATCTCCCGCATACCTGGTCCCCCTTTGGGGCCTTCATAACGGATCACCACAACGTCGCCAGCCACGATTTTTCCGCCTTTGATGGCTTCAATGGCATCCTCCTCACAGTCAAATACCCTTGCCGGGCCTTCGTGTACCATCATCTCCTCCACAACGGCGGAACGTTTTACCACGCCGCCGTCAGGGGCTAAGTTGCCGCTTAACACCGCAAGGCCCCCTGTCTTGGAATAGGGATTGCTCACAGGACGAATCACCTCTTCGTTTTTGTTTGCCGCATCTTTGATATTCTCCCCCACGGTTTTTCCTGTCACAGTGATGCAGTCCGTATGTAAAAGCCCAATGTCCGCCAGCTCTTTCATCACGGCATAAACCCCGCCTGCCTCGTTTAAATCTTCCATATAGGTAGGGCCCGCAGGAGCCAGATGGCAGAGGTTCGGGGTCTTTTCGCTGATGGAGTTTGCAAATTTAATGTCAAAGTCAAATCCCACTTCATGGGCGATTGCCGGGAGATGAAGCATACTGTTGGTGGAACATCCCAGAGCCATATCCACAGTGAGGGCGTTTAAAATTGCCTCTTTTGTCATAATGTCCCTAGGCCGGATATCTTTCTTTAACATCTCCATAACAGCCATTCCCGCATGTTTTGCCAGTTTAATTCTCTCGGAATACACCGCCGGAATGGTTCCGTTTCCCTTTAATCCCATGCCCAGTGCCTCTGTGAGGCAGTTCATGGAATTTGCCGTATACATACCGGAACAGGAACCGCAGGTAGGGCAGGTTTTCTCCTCATATTCCCTTACTTCCTCCTCTGTCATAGTCCCTGCCGCATAGGAACCAACCGCCTCAAACATGGAGGAAAGGCTTGTTTTTTTGCCCTTGACATGGCCTGCCAGCATGGGGCCGCCGGATACAAACACCGTGGGCACGTTTACCCTGGCTGCAGCCATCAAAAGTCCCGGAACATTTTTGTCACAGTTTGGCACCATCACAAGGGCGTCAAACTGATGGGCAAGGGCCATACACTCTGTGGAATCTGCAATCAAATCTCTTGTCACCAGAGAATACTTCATCCCCACATGTCCCATGGCAATGCCGTCACACACTGCTATGGCCGGAAACACAACAGGCACGCCTCCTGCCTCCGCCACTCCAAGTTTCACAGCATTTACAATTTTATCCAGGTTCATATGCCCCGGCACAATCTCATTATAAGAACTTACAATTCCCACCATGGGCTTATTCAGTTCCTCTTCCGTAAAGCCCAGTGCGTTAAACAAACTTCTATGGGGCGCCTGCTGCATCCCCTTTTTCACATGATCGCTTTTCATCTTTCCTTCCTCCTAAAATATTGTAATGCCCCCTCGCACTTGGCTCGGCGGCTAATCGTCGGAAGGCATCTTAAAAATGCTCCGCATTTGCCTTCCTCCTAAACTATTGTAACGCCCCCTCGCCCTTGGCTCGGCGG
>CAMWKH010000037.1 GCA_947174805.1 uncultured Roseburia sp.
AGGTAACTTGCTTTGATTTGCAAAAAATGAATATCCACGGCTGTTTAGGCTGCTGAAGGTGACACAGAAAGCAATTTTGCCCCTGTCAGGGCTTTTTATGAGGGCTTGACCGCTCACTTAGGCTGGAAGAATATCGGCATTGTATATGCGGGTGGAAACATGGACGCAGGAGCAATTTTAAGTAAAACAGGGCAGCTTAATGAAGCAGAAGAATTAGGAAAATCTATTTGACAGTGTTATGTTTTTATAAGTTGACAGTTCATCTGATATTGATGATAGATAGCCAAGGGGCGATGGTTCAAATGCTATCGCTCCTTTAGACTATAAAACAACGGTAAACTATGCAATATTCCGTATGGGAGAAAGGGGGAATTTCCATAAATATCACAGAAGCATACAAAGAACATATTGAATATACATTTAATGAAGAAACGGAGGTGCTTTTCCATGAGGAATCCTAAACTTGTGCCATATGAAACGATTGTCCGTGCGGCGCAGGGAGCCGGAAGCCGTGGATGAGGTTTTGCGGCATTACAGCAAGGGAATCCGAATGGCTTCCCATCTCCATGGCATTGGCGCTTACCCTCTCCAGAGGGGTAAAAGGGGAAAAGTTTTTCCGCACGGTATACTTTCTTCCTGTGGTAATTTCCTGCATGGTTATCGGGCAGTTGTGGATGAAAATTTTTAACAGCGAATACGGATTGTTAAACGGCCTGATTCATGCACTGGGTTGGACGGATTTTAAAGATTTCTTGGGCCTGATTGCAGATAATGGAGTACAGGAATTTCATGCAGATTTTTCAGAAGGATACTGTACAGACCACTGGACTTACAATCTTGACTTGATTGAGACCTATCTGGAAATTTTCCCGGACAGGGAAGAAGAATTGCTTTTTCTTGATAAGGGGTATACATTTTATGAATCCCAGGCTGTGGTTTTGCCCAGGGAGGAACGCTATAAGGTTTCTAAAGACGGGGTGAGGCAGAACGCCTTTTTGAAAGATATCTCTAGGCATCCGGGACAAAAGGGGAGACTTTGTACAAAAACAGGAGAGGTTTATAAGAAAAACTTGGCCGTAAAACTTTTCACGGTGGCGATAAATAAATTTGCAACCCTGGACATGCAGGGGCTGGGGATTGAAATGGAGGCGGGAAAGCCGGGGTGGTATGACGCCCTAAACTGTATGCCTGGTATCTTTGGCTCTTCCATGTGCGAAGCCTATGAACTTTTCCGGTTTATCTCTTTTTTAACCATCGAGTTGAGATGCTATAAAAGGCCGGTTGTAATGCCGGAGGAACTGGGCGGCTTTATCGAGGATATTACAAAGTCTCTTTTGTCTTATTACGAGGAAGGCTGTGATAAGGAGCGGCTGTGGGATGAAATGAATTTGGCAAAAGAAGCCTACCGAAGAAATACTGGGGAAGAACTCAGCGGAAGAGAAATGGAAAAAGAAGGCGTGCTTTTGGAAAGCGCTGCATTGGCAGTTCGGGAAGGCCTTGTAAAAGAATTGGATTTATATGCCTAAGAAAATGTGAATAACAAAATATACCTCTGCATACAATGTAAAAACAAGTATCGCAGGGGTTTTTTTGTGAAAAGCTATATAGAGGAGAGAGCGATGGATATCGCCAAATATATTGTTGAGAACAATGCAACAGTGAGACAGACTGCAAAAAAGTTTGGAATCAGTAAGAGTACTGTACATAAGGACGTAACCGAACGTCTTCCCCAAATTAATCCGTCTCTTGCCCAGAAGGCAAGAAAAGTTTTGGATGTGAATAAATCAGAGAGACATATCCGGGGAGGGCTTGCCACAAGGGAGAAATATCTCCATCAGCATCACTTATAAGAAACGCTTCGGATATTGGATGGTGACAGGACAGAGAGCAGGGAAAGAAATGAAAGTTTCTTCCCCTGCTTTTTGGGTGTGAGGGGAAAGATTACATTTCCTCTACTTGATTACAGCAAATATGTTATTTTTTGCCAATTTTGTCAGATAATGTTATAATTTTACCATTAATAGCTTTGTGATACTATTTTCATAGTATACTAAAATGATATATTTTTGAGGAGCGTGGTTTTGGTGAAAGCCCATATTGCAGAAGACGGTTCCGGCAGGGAAGAATCTGTGGAGGAGCATACAAAAAAGACGGCATATTTATGCAGGGAAAAGGGTAAACGCTTACGTTTGCCACAGGTTATGTCGCTGTGCGGAATTCTCCATGATATGGGGAAGAATAAGCAGAAGTTTGAGGATTATATATCTTCGGATGAGAGAGAAAAGCGAAGGTTAAGGGGAAGTATCCCCCACGCATCTACCGGGGCGAAATATATTTATGATATGTGTCACGATAAAGGCGGGAATGTCCAAATTTTAACGGAGATGATTTCCTATGCCGTGGCCGCCCACCACGGCATGTTTGACTGCGTGGACGCAGAGCAGAGGGATGTGTTTTTGAAAAAAGTAAGCCAGGTGGAAGATTATGAGGAGGCGCAGAAGAATGCCCTAAAAGGTTATCTTTTTCAGTATGAGACGGAAAAGATATTTGAGGAGGCATTACAGGAATTTGCCCTGGTTTGGGATAGATTAAACGGAGTGCTAAAAAAACTGAAGCCGGAATTTTTGAAAAGAGAAAACCCCAGGGAAGCTTTTAGCGACTGCAGTTTTTTCCTTTTCTCCTGTCTTCAAAGGCTTCTCTTGTCTGTATTAATAGATGCGGACTGGGAGGCAACGGCAGATTTTATGAGTGATGTGGATACCCTGGAAAAACAGGTTTATGTGGATGCGGGGGAAGTGTTCCGGGAGGCCCTTTGCAATTATAAGGAATATATGAAGAATTTGGGGGATTCCATAAATTCTGCCTGTTTGACAGAGAAGGAAAAGGAGATTTTGTCCGGGCGGAATATGCTTAAGGAGGAGTGCAGGGAATTTGCCAAATATCCTGCCGGAATTTATTGTCTGCCCATTCCCACAGGAGGGGGGAAAACTTTAAGCGGGCTGGCATATGGACTGGAATATGCCAGGAATAATCCAGATACGGAGCGCATTATTTATGTGTCTCCCTACATCAGTATCACGGAGCAAAATGCGAAAGTATTCCGGGAGGCAGTGGGGAGGGAAGCGTGGGTTTTGGAACATCACTCCTCGGTTGTGAGGGGCAGGAAGAAAGAGGATGAGGACTACCGAAGCAGCAGATTTTCCCGGTTGGAGATTAATTGGGAAAGCCCCTTTATCTGTACCACCTTTGTGCAGTTTATGAATACTCTATTTTCCCATAAAAGCGAGTCAGTGCGGCGTATGCACAGACTGGCAAATTCTGTTGTCATTATAGACGAAGTCCAGTCCGTGCCCTTAAAGTGTATTCACACATTTAATTATATGATGAACTTTTTACATGCAGTGTGCCATACAAATGTGATTTTATGTACCGCAACCCAGCCTGCCCTGGAGGCGGCGGAGCGCCCGGTGTGCTACAGCCAGCCCAAATATATGATTTCAAATGCCCGCCGCTGGTTTACGGTATTTGACCGGGTTAACATACATATTCCCCAGAGGGGGGAGAAATACACCCTGGAGAGCCTGGGAGATGAAATTGCAGGGCAGGCTTTAAAATATCCTTCGATTCTAGTGATTTTAAATACAAAATCCGCAGTGGGAAAATTGTATGATATTTTGAAAGAAAAAAATATAGATGCAGAGTATCTCACCACAAATCTCTGTGCCCAGCACAGAAGCGATAAGATAGACGGGATAAAGAAAAAACTTCATAAGGGCCGGGAGAGCCTTGTGGTTGTGAGTACCAATCTGATAGAGGCAGGGGTGGATATTTCTTTTGCATGTGTTTACCGTTCTATGGCGGGGCTTGACAGTCTGGCACAAAGCGCAGGACGGTGCAACAGAAATGGGGAGATGGAATACGGCACGCTGCATGTGATCACATTGGAGGGGGAAAACACCGGGAATATGAGGGAGCTTCTTCAAAGCAGGGATGTGACGGAGGAAGTTTTTTATGAGTATCAGAAAAGCCCCCGGCAGGACAGTCTGTTGATGCCACGGTGGATGGATTTGTATTATAAGAAATTATATGCAAAAGCGTCAGACGAAATGGATTTTCCCATAAAAAACCTGGATACAAGTATTATGGAACTTTTGTCACGGGGATTTGGCCTGGCGGAGAAAAGGAATGTTATGAACCAGGCATATAAAACGGCGGGACAGGCATACCAGGTGATAGACGACAATTCCTTTGGTGTCATAGTGCCCTATAAAAAGGGAGCGGAGATTATAGAGCGGATTCAGGAGGCTTCGGACTTTGCAGAAATAAAGGAATGTATACGGAGCGCACAGAGGTATACCGTAAGTGTAAGACAAAACTTGCTGGAAAAATACCAGGGGCTGATACAGCCTGTGAGCGAGAAAACGCCGGAGCTTTACACGATTGCTGCTCCGGGAGCCTATTCCCAGGAGAAAGGGATTACAGGGGAATGGGAACCCCTTATCTTTTAAATATTTTACAGAGAGGAAGGTTTAAAAATGGAAAAGCCCAATATTATAGAGTACAGTGTATTTGGAGAATATGCCCTTTTTACAGACCCCATGTCTAAGACAGGGGGAGAAAAGTTCAGCTATCAGATACCTACCTACCAGGCGCTGAAAGGAATTACGGAATCCATCTATTGGAAGCCCACAATTGTATGGGTGATAGACGAGTGCCGTATTATGAATCCCATACAGACGGAGTCCAAGGGAATCCGGCCCATAAAATATAATGGGGGAAATGATCTGTCCTTTTATACCTATTTGCGGAAGGTGGAGTACAGGGTAAAGGCACATTTTGAATGGAATGAAAACAGGAAAGATTTGGCCCATGACAGAAATGAAAATAAGCATTATGACATTGCAAGGAGAATGGTTGAAAGGGGAGGGAGAAGAGATATTTTTTTAGGGGCAAGAGAGTGCCAGGGATACGTGGAACCCTGTGAGTTTCATCAGGGAAAAGGGGCGTATGATGACAGGAACCTCTCCTTTGGGATTATGGTTCATGGAATAACATATCCCGACGAGGCTGTGAGGGAGGAGGAAAAGGGAAAAATGACTGTCCGTCTGTGGAATGCCAGAATGAAAGACGGAGTGATACGTTTTCCCCGTCCCGAGGAATGTGAGATTCGGCGGGTGCTGCACAAGGCAAAGGAAAAAAACTTTACTTTAGGGGAGAATTTTACCGGCCTTGGTGAATTTGAGGGAGGTGATATTTTTGGCACTGCTAAAGACTTTGGTTGATGTATATGATTTGAATGAGAATCTGGCCGGCGTGGTGAAGCATGGCCAGCCGGTGTTACTGCCCCTTTCCCACTCCACCGTTAATGCCCAAATAGAAGTGGCTATTGACGGGGAAGGAAATTTTATAAGTTCTAAAAAACTGGAGAAGGGATTTGATGTGGTGACGATTATTCCCGTGACGGAGGACTCTGCATCCAGAAGCAGCGGGATTGCCCCACATCCTCTGTGCGATAAACTGTGTTATCTTGCCGGGGATTATTCCAGGTATACCGGGGATAAAAAGGAGAAGTACTACGAATCTTATATGAACCATCTTAGGGATTGGGCGGATTCAGAATATTCTCATCCCATGGTTGCAGCGATACAAAAGTATCTGGAAAGAGGATGTTTGATACAAGATCTGGTAAGGGACAAAACACTGGAACTTGACGGGGACAGGCTTACGGACAGCATAAAAATACATGGTTTGGGGCAGACCGGGGCAAATGTAAGGTTTACCGTTTATGGGAATGATATTCCCCAGGTGTGGCAGAACCGGGAACTTTATGAGAGATACAGCAGTTATTATGAGAAAAAAGGGGGAGAGATAAGTTTATGCTATCTCTCCGGGGAGATAGAACCCTGTACAGACAAGCACCCTTCCAAAATACGAGGCAGCGGGGATAAAGCAAAATTGATTTCCGGAAATGATGAATCAGGATTTACTTACCGGGGAAGATTTACCTCAAAGGATGAGGCGGTATCCCTGGGATATGAAGCGTCACAAAAAGCCCATAATGCTTTGAAATGGCTGATTCAAAAACAGGGATACACCAGAGACGATTCCACAATCGTCTGTTTTATGGCCAACAGGGATATGAAACTTCCCAATATGATGAGGGATTCCGTCAACGCCTATGAGGGAGTAGAGGAGTTTGACTTTGATTTAAACAGTATTTTTCTGAACGCCCCGGAAAGCGGAAAGAAAAATGATACGGGGAAAATCTTTGCAAAACAGTTTAATCTTGCGGTTATGGGATATGCCGGAAAAATTAAGCAGGATGACAGGGTGGCGGTGATTGCCCTTGACGCTGCCACTACAGGGCGGCTTTCTGTGGTGTACTATGATGAGATGGGGGGCACCCAATATATCAAGGCCCTGCTTTACTGGCAGGAACATTGTAAGTGGAAGCGCTTTATTCCTATAGCCGGGGCAGAGGGGGAGAGAAAGGGCCTGTTATGTGAGGCATCCCCCTCCCCGAGAGATATGGCCCTTGCGGCTTTTGGAACACAGAGGACAACGGGGCTGGATGGGGACAGTAAGCTGATCAAGGCTTCTGTTTACCGCCTTCTGCCATGCATCACAAAAAATGTGAAGATTCCTGAGGATATGATTCGTTCAGCTGCAAGGAGATCGTCCATGCCTCAGTCTATGAATGAAAAGGTTTGGTTTAATCAGGTGTTATGTGTCACATGTGCAATGATTCGGTTTAATTATGAGAAGGGAGGAAAAACAATGGAGCACTTTTTGGAGGAAAATCTGGACAACCGCAGTGTTTTATTTGGAAGGCTTTTGGCGGTATACGATTTTTTGGAGCAACGGGCTATGTTTGGGTATGATGAAAATGGAAAGGTAAAAGAACAGCGCGCCACAAATGCAAAACGGTATTGGAATGCCTACAGCAGCAGGCCGGCAAAAACATTAAAAACCATAAAGCAGAATCTGATTTCCTATGAGAAGAAATTAAGGGATTATGAATTGAAAAAGTTTGAAGAGTGGACGGGGGAAATAATGATTCATTTGGCAGACAAGGGATTTGACAACAGGCCATTGTCTGAGCTGTATCTGCCGGGATATTACCTGCAGATGGAATATATGAAAAGTGAGTTACAAAATTTTAAGACAAAGGAGAATGAGCAGTGAGTAAATTTACAAACAAAATTGATTTTGAAGCTTTGGTGATGGTGAGAAATGCAAATCCCAACGGAGACCCTTTAAACGGAAACAGGCCTCGGGAGACATACGACGGATATGGGGAAATATCCGATGTGTGCATTAAACGGAAAATCAGAAACAGGCTGCAGGATATGGGAGAAAATCTGTTTGTGCAAAGCGAGGATCGCTGTGTCGACAAATGCAAGAGCCTTGCCGACAGGGCCAAGAAAAATGAAAGAATGCAAAAAGCCCTAAAAGCGAAAGATAAAGATGAGTATGCAAAAGCAGCCTGCGAGACCTGGATTGACGTGCGCAGTTTTGGGCAGGTATTTGCCTTTAAAGATGACAGTGTATCGGTGGGGGTGCGGGGGCCTGTGTCTGTACACTCAGCATTTAGTGTCCTGCCCGTGTCTGTGGAAAGTATGCAGATTACAAAAAGTGTAAACAGCGAGACAAAGGAGAAAAAATCTTCGGACACCATGGGGATGAAGCACAGCATACATTCCGCTTTATATGTGATAAAAGGCAGTATCAACCATCAGCTTGCCCAAAAGACAGGATTTAGCGATGAGGATGCGGAAAAAATCAAGGAGGCACTCAGGACACTTTTTGTTAATGACAGTTCCTCCGCACGGCCGGATGGAAGCATGGAAGTGTGCAAAGTATACTGGTGGAAGCACAACTGTCCCATGGGACAATATTCTTCTGCAAAAGTCCACAGGCTGGTAAATATCATAGCAAAAACGGAGGATCCAAAGGAATTTTCGGATTATGAGATAAAGGTGGACTCCCTGCTGGATTTGGAACTGGAAGAAATTGAAGGGATTTAGTAATGTATGCAGAAGAAGATTATCTGATGCTCTCCGGCATTCAGCATTTTGCCTTCTGTCAAAGACAGTGGGCCATGATACATATTGAGCAGCAATGGGCCGAAAACTACAGGACAACGGCCGGTGAAATTATGCATAAAAAGGCACATGATGAGAGTGCTTTTGAAAAAAGGGGGAATCTTTTGACTGTGAGGGGACTGCGGATTTCCTCACGGGAACTGGGGCTGAGCGGACAATGCGATGTGGTTGAATTTCATCAGGATGAAAAGGGCATAGATTTGTTTGGCTATGAGGGAAAGTGGAGCATTGTCCCTGTAGAGTATAAACGGGGGACGGTGAAAGAAAATAATGCAGATGAATTACAGCTCTGTGCACAGGCTGTCTGTTTGGAAGAAATGTTCCAAAAGGATATCCCGGAAGGATTTTTGTATTATGGTGAGAACAGAAGAAGGCACCAGGTGAAGTTTACTTTTGAACTCCGCAGCGAGGTAAAGAGAACGGCAGTTAAAATGCATGAAATGTTTCGGCGGGGACATACCCCAAGCGCCAAGCCCTCCAAGCAGTGTAAAGCTTGTTCCCTGGAAAATCTGTGTCTGCCTAAATTGCAGAAAAGCATGGATGTGAGAAAATATATTGAGCAAAGTATTTATGGCAGAGACTGAAGCTGTAAGTATTATACTGGGAGGGAAGAATGCGAAAACTGTTAAACACCTTATATGTGATGACTGAAAGCTGTTATCTGACCCTGGACGGGGAAAATATCGTGATACAAAACGGGGAAAATGTCCTGGGCAGGTTTCCCCTGCACACATTGGAAAATGTTGTGTGTTTTACCTATAAAGGGGCATCCCCTGCCCTGATGGGAGCATGTGCCCAACGACAGATTGGAATGAGCTTTTTTTCTCCCAGAGGAAAATTTCTTGCCAGGACAGTGGGGAAAGAATATGGGAATGTGCTTTTGAGAAAGGAACAGTACCGCATTTCAGATGACGGGGAGAAAAGTGCTGCATTTGCCAAAAATATGATTACAGGAAAAATATACAATAAAAGATGGAGTATAGAGCGGACTTTGCGGGACCATGCATACCGTGTAGATGCAGCGAAACTGAAACAGATTTCAAATGTTTTATACCAGTCTTTACACAGAGTTCAGGAGGTGTCCGCCCTGGATGAATTGCGGGGGGTGGAAGGAAAGGCGGCGGAACAATATTTTTCTATTTTTCAAGATTTAATCCTAAATCAAAAGGATACTTTTTCTTTTGCAGGGAGAAACCGCAGGCCGCCTCTTGACCCGGTGAATGCGCTTTTGTCTTTCGCTTATACCGTTTTGGCGGGGGAATGTGCCAATGCGATTTACAGCGTGGGACTTGACCCCTATGTGGGATTTATGCATCGAGACAGGCCGGGGCGTACCTCACTGGCCCTTGACATGATGGAGGAACTGCGTCCCATTCTTGCTGACAGGTTTATCTTAACTCTGATTAATACGAAGGCAATTCAGGCAGTCCACTTTGAAAAACAAAAAGATCAAGCTGTTTTGTTAAATGAGGAGGGCAGAAGGGTTTTCTTTCACAGTTGGCAGAACCATAAAAAGGAGACAATCACTCATCCTTTTCTGAAGGAAAAAATGGAGTGGGGGCTGGTTCCTTATATACAGGCACTGTTGCTGGCCCGAACTATCCGGGGGGATTTGGAGGAATATCCGCCCTTTTTGTGGAAGTAGGTGATAATATTGTTAGTACTGATTACATATGATGTTTCCACCCAGAGCGCTGCGGGAAGAAAGCGGCTGAGAAAGGTTGCGAAGGAATGCGTAAACTATGGGCAAAGAGTTCAAAATTCTGTATTTGAGTGCATCCTGGACTCCTCACAGCTGCTTATGGTAAAGGATAAATTGATGTCTATTATTGACGAAAAGGAAGACAGCCTGCGGTTTTATAACCTGGGCAATAAGTACCAGCACAAAGTTGAGCATTTTGGAGTGAAGGATTCCTATGATGCGGAAGGGACGCTAATGGTATAGACAGTGCGAACCTTAAGTGAACATCATTTCCCAGGGGAGTTCGCACCAAGTTTTGTGTGGAAATAATATGATAATTTTGACAAGCCGTGTATATGAGCTGGGTGGTTTTGTTGAAATGATACAAATTAGAGCGCAAGGTTGCTGATAAAATGGGCAATTTTGCTGTCACTCCCCGTGTGGGAGTGTGGATTGAAATTCTTCCCGATATCAGCGCAGCAAAAGCAGCAGACTGTCACTCCCCGTGTGGGAGTGTGGATTGAAATGCTATTGCGTTTTAATAAATGTCCTAAGGAAAAGGTCACTCCCCGTGTGGGAGTGTGGATTGAAATTATGTAGTCCGTACCATCCTCCCTGGCAAGGGCTTGTCACTCCCCGTGTGGGAGTGTGGATTGAAATTGCTCCGGGGAAATGATTTTATCATTTACTCTCTGTCACTCCCCGTGTGGGAGTGTGGATTGAAATCCGTTTTCGTACCGTTTGTTATTGGCATCTATCTGGTCACTCCCCGTGTGGGAGTGTGGATTGAAATACCGTGCGAGAGCGTATTCCGATTATTACGAAGCAGTCACTCCTCGTGTGGGAGTGTGGATTGAAATATATAATGCTGTTAATCAAGATACGAACATAATTGAGTCACTCCTCGTGTGGGAGTGTGGATTGAAATCGTAAAAACCACGCTCTCCACAAGGGAAGCAACGGTCACTCCCCGTGAGGGAGTGTGAATGGAAATCATTGTTATATACCATGCGTATTTTGCTATGTGAGATAAAAAAGTAAGAGAAGTGTAAAAAAAATTGCCGTTCCTATTCGGCTGGATATCGGATAGGTCGGGCTTTATGCTCAGGCAATTCTACCTTGCCGATGAAAGAATAAAAGATTTCAATTTCTCATATGCGGAGCTTTCCCTGGTGTTTCCCGTCAAGGGTTTCCGATTTGTGGCTTCCGATTTTCTCCACAAACTCCCGTAACAGAGAGGGGGAGTTCGTTAAATCTGATGTACTTGTGTACCACTTTCATGAACTTTTCAGTGTTTGCCGTGGCTTTTGCTCGGCTTCGCAGTCTGCCGGAAGTTTCGCGAAACACTCATTCGATATGCGCCGGTTTGGGCTGTCTTCATACAGCCGATTGAAGATAGGGGAGACTTCCACACAGTTTCAATTTCTTTCTGCAGCAGGTGGTTGGAATCAGACAGGTATAATAGCAGGTATTATTCTTTCCCAAGCCTTCCCAGTGCATCCTCTATCCGGGGCGATGTGTAAAGTCTCTCCACAGGGATGTCCCTGCTCATTGTTGTAAGTCCTTGAGCGGCTCGTACTTGAAACGGATGATTCTCTCTAATAAGCTTTCTCTTTATTCCTTGCAAAACCACAAAAGCCGGAACAGTAGGAAGTTCTTTGTAACCTTTTTCACGGCAGAATACTGAGGATTTTAGAAAATCCCCCAGATGGGCAAAAAAACAGGAATCCTTTTTCTGGATTTCCTGCCTTGGTGTACCGTTTTATGCAGCGGCAGTTATTTAGAATAATGCCATTATAATTCTGCAAAGCAAAAGCTATTTTTTAACGCCCTTTTCAGAAAAGTGTTCCCACTGCATAACATTTGAAATAAAATGCATATTCTTAAGTATGATTTCCGGATTTATACTTATCTGACAATTTTTCAAACTGGAAGTTAAGGAGTCAATGTCAGGATACCTGCGCAGTATGAAACCTGCCTAAAGGCAATCCTGGGAAAAGCGCTTCTCAGTTCATCGGCAACGAAATATATTTCTTCATCATCCCATTCATCACCTGCTTCCTGTCTGCATTGATTCAATTTATCGCGGTTTTCAAAAGCAACGTCACCAATTAAGATCTTCCCATTCTCATTCAGGCAATTACACAAAGTGCGAAGAAAGGATATTTTTTGTTCATCAGTCAAATGATGCAGTGAGTATGTCGCCACAATAAAATCATAGCATTGATTCCGCAGCGGCTCTGCTAATCCTTTCGTGAAATCCCCCGGATAAAGATGTGAACCCGGCATTTTCTCGGATGCTAATTCAATCATTCTTGACGAGAAATCCTGCCCATAGATGGAACAACCATGTTCATATAGTTTTGTTGTGAGTGTACCCGTTCCAAACCCTATATCAAGCACTGTTGCCTTTGGCTTTTCCATAATGGCCTGAAAGATGTTTCCAAGCACATCCCTGTAACCGGCAAACGGATATGTATTTTCTTCATCGGAAATCCCCACCGTTTTGTCATATCCATCTGCCCACAAGTCAAAGTCGTTTTTATTTAACATACTTGCCTCCTTAAATATCAATTTATATAATTGATTATAAAATATGTTCCTAATGTCTGCAATGTATATTTAATCCCGCTTTCTATGGAACACAATTCCGAAAAGGGAGTTTTTTAAAGTCTATTTGTACCAGTTTTTTACCATTGGGTAATAAATGCTCTAAGGTTCTGATTGCGTGATAATCAATTTCCTGCATTATTTTTTCTAAGGTCTGTTCCTCCATTTGATGATGTATCCGTTCCAGTCCGTCAAATACATGCAGGTATGGGGAATCTGATACCCAATTATCCTCCATATTGATTTGAATAATACATGAAACATACTTCGGATTTACTTGCCGGACTGCGTTCTGAAAACACTCATATCCGATGTATTCAATCAATAGATTTGCAATAACCATATCAGCTTTTGGCAGCTTATCCGCTTCATCTATTAAGTTAATACACAAGCATTCCAGAACTCCGTCCAAATGGGGGTATCTTTGTGTGACGGATTGCAAATAAGAGAAGTTAATGTCAACTCCAAATACTTTTATAAATTTGTCTTTCTGAATATGTTCAAGACCATTACCTCCTGCAATACCAAATATGATTACACTGGAAATAGAGTAAGTGTTAAATTGGCTTTTCATCATTTCATTCATAGCCTGTAACTGCATGACAGAATCAAGCTTCATATGATTTTCATAATCAGCCAATGAAATGTCTTCCCACGGATTTTTCATTTTCAAACCTCACTTAATGCCGATTTATCGTTGCCTAATTATACGTCTTTTAAAAGAAAAATGAAATAGAAAATTCTTGAGTATCCACCAATGAAACCGGGAAGGTCTGTCAACGGCGGTGCAAAGCGGCGTTCATTTTACCGTTGAATGTTGCGGCTGGTTTTGCTGTCTGAATCAATGATTTTTATTATTTTATCAATCCCTTTTTCTTAGCGTAGTCGCAAATAAAGGAAACAAACGCCAGTATTAACAAGATAAAAATAGACAGTATATCCCATATATCAAGAATAGGCTCTGCAATCATTTTTGATAGCATAACATTGACGATAAAGATAAATGGAATAGCTAATAAAAAAATAATTCCTAAAGCAATGAATTTTCTGGTTTTCCCAATGCGATTAAAAACCGCAGCTATTATCCATAGAAAAACGATGGAAACTATCGCCATAACTACGCCGATTGAAAATATTTGTTTTTCTTTTATAAACTGCTTAAGCAAAACAAGTATGGAATAACAAAAATGCTTAACGATATTAAACTTACGATAATTCCTCTTTTTCCCAGTATGATACTTGGAAAAGATATGACCCATGCAAAAACAATGGAGCTGGCCGGGATTAGTGACCATGTCAAATTGCCGGATATTGCAATATTGCAAATAAGACATACCATAATTCCTATCAAGAGCGTTACTGAAAAAAGAATTGAAATAATAACATTCTTTGTCATGTTATTTTCGTCTTTCCTTTTCAAAGCAATTAAATTTTCGTCAGCTTTTTTTTTCATAACTTTCCATGTCGATTTCCTCCCCACTTAACAATTCATTTACTGTGATGCCCAGTATTTCGCAAAGATCTAACATTATGGATGAATCGGGCATACTTTTCCCTGTTTCCCATTTGGATACAGCCCTATCTGTAATATTCAGTTTTTCAGCTAACTGCGCTTGGGTTAGTTTTTTCGCTTTTCGGCTTTTGGCAATAAATTTTCCAATCTCTGTCTGATTCATCATTTTTTCTCCTTTCGCTTTGAAGGATACACCTGACTATATGCTTTTTACACAAACCAACGGTTGGATTGGGGAAATTCAACCATTGGTTGGGAAGTTATTTTGCCGCTTTCTGTATCATTTTAGCACATGGTTGTAAATTTTTCTATTATGTGCTTTTGTGAGATAAAAATATGAGGGAATGAGAGGAATTGAATCCTGTGGTGCTGACGGTCTATCTCTTGTTTTCGGTTGCCGTACACGGGCATAGGTCTGCGTTATGTCACATCCCGCAGGGGAGTGTAAATATCCTTTGGTCTTTACAGTATATAGACTCGTTTAGGGGTGAGCCGGTAAAAAGGGCAGCAATTTCTTTTTTGAAGAAGTACAGCATTATGTCGATAAGAAATGCCGGAAAAAAGGATGAAATGAATCCGGTATGAAATTTCATTAGTTGTGAAAATGAGATTGAAAAGGTGGCTCTATTATTCTGTTTTATGGCAAGTTGTCCTTGTAAACTTTTGAAACCTATTTTATAATAATAAATTATTGAAGGACAATAGGAGGAAACTGTTCATGGATCAGGAAAAGGTAATTGTTATTGACTTTGGCGGTCAGTACAACCAGTTGGTTGCAAGACGTGTCAGAGAGTGCAATGTATACTGTGAAATTTATTCCTACCGCACGGATTTGGAGCAGATAAAAGCGATGAATCCCAAAGGTATTATTTTAACCGGAGGACCAAATAGCTGTTATGAAGGTGATTCACCTACGTATACAAAAGAATTATTTGAGTTGGGTATTCCGGTACTGGGGCTTTGCTATGGGGCGCAGCTTATGATGCATGTGCTTGGCGGTACTGTGGAAAAGGCGCCTGTGCGGGAATACGGGAAAACAGAAGTTACTGTGGATGTGAAATCTCCGCTGTTTACGGATGTTACGGAAAAAACTCTATGCTGGATGAGCCATAATGATTATATTTCAAAGACAGCGCCGGGATTTGAGGTTGTTGCGCATACGAAGGACTGTCCGGTGGCGGCAGCAGAGAATCGGGATGAAGATTTGTACATTATCCAGTTTCACCCGGAGGTGCTGCACACAGAAGAAGGCACGAAGATGCTTTATAATTTTGTAAGGAATATCTGCGGTTGTAGCGGCACCTGGAGAATGGATTCTTTTGTGGAAAATTCTATCCGTGAAATTCGTGAAAAGGTGGGAGACGGCAAGGTGCTCTGTGCACTTTCCGGCGGAGTGGATTCTTCAGTGGCAGCCGTTATGCTGGCAAAAGCTATTGGCAATCAGCTTACGTGTGTTTTTGTTGACCATGGCCTTCTTCGTAAAAATGAAGGGGATGAAGTGGAAGAGGTGTTTGGCACCCAGGGAATTTATGAACTGAATTTTATCCGGGTGAATGCCCAGGAACGCTTTTACAATAAATTGTCAGGGGTAACTGAGCCTGAAATGAAGCGCAAAATTATTGGGGAAGAATTTATACGGGTGTTTGAGGAGGAGGCAAAAAAAATCGGTGCTGTAGATTTTTTGGTGCAGGGTACGATATATCCCGATGTGGTGGAAAGCGGGCTTGGAGGAGAGTCGGCTGTCATTAAGTCACACCATAATGTAGGGGGATTGCCGGATTATGTAGATTTTAAAGAAATTATAGAACCTCTTCGGAATCTTTTTAAGGATGAGGTGAGGAAAGCAGGACTTGAATTGGGATTGCCTAAAAAGCTTGTGTTCCGCCAGCCATTCCCTGGCCCCGGGCTTGGAATTCGGATTATCGGAGAGGTGACTGCCAATAAGGTGAGAATTGTTCAGGATGCAGATGCAATTTACAGGGAAGAGGTCGATAATGCAGGATTGGGTCAGGATATTGGCCAGTATTTTGCAGCGCTGACAAATATGCGCTCTGTTGGAGTGATGGGGGATGAGAGAACTTACGATTATGCAGTGGCTTTGCGGGCGGTGAATACCGTGGATTTTATGACTGCAGAGGCCGCAGAAATTCCCTTTGAGGTGCTTCAGAAGGTTATGGGGAGGATAATCAATGAGGTGAAAGGGGTCAACCGAGTGTTTTATGATTTGACGAGTAAACCGCCGGGGACGATTGAGTTCGAATAACGGACATTTGGGCTGGAAAGTATGTAAAATCAATACTTTTCAGTCTTTCTTTTTTATCCGTGAGATTGTTTTGAGATTGATTTTGAAACACTTTCCACATATTCCATAAAAAGAGAATCTGATTGAATTTCTTGTCGAACTGTGGTAGTATTTCATTGGGACTACCAGGATGGTAGGCGGTTAGCCCTCTCCGGAGGGACTGTGACCCTCCGTTTACATAGAAACCCGAAAGGGAATCTGGGAAAGGAGGGCTGAGCCAATGGATATTTTAGAACTTATGGCAGTGTTAAGCTTTGGCTTGACCTGCTTCGGAATAGGATACTCTATCGGTAAGGATAGTAACAAGACACAGAAATAGCCGCCCCAGTCTGCAAAACTAAGCGGCTATTTTGTCGATTATGTTTCGGGCTAACCGTCTATCAGTAGCCCTGTAGGGCACCTGTTACCAGCAGGTGTCCTTCTTTATGTTCAATATACCACAATCTGTGCAGAGTTTCAAGAGATTTCTTCTGTCGGCGGTGTCCGGCGGAACTGGTTCAGCCTGTCGGCCAGCTTCTGGTCTTTATCTGGATACAGGTGGGAATAGGTGTCAAGGGTTGTCTTTACTGATTCATGCCCCAAGCGGTCAGCTATCTCTAATGGGGAAAAGCCAAGTTCTATCAGCATGCTTGCATGGCTGTGCCGCAGGTCATGTACCCTTATCGGCTGTAGTTCCGCCTTTTCAGATGCCCGCTTAATTTCCTTTTCCAGAGCGGATTTTGTAAAATAGAAGATTCGGTCTCCCTTTCCAATCCCGTAGAGTTTTGATATATATTCGTGTATATCGTCATATAGAAAATCCGGAATGGAAATACATCTCTTTGCCTTGGGTGTCTTAGGTTCCAGGAATAGTTCTTCCCCTTTGACTTTTGCAAAATTTTTATTAATATCTATCCGCTTTGTGGGAAGAATGTCTGCAGGGGTGAGTGCCAGCAGCTCACCAGACCGCATTCCGGTATAAAACAGTATATCGAAAGCCAGTTTTACAGATGATTTCTGGATGGCGCTGGAAAACTGCTCATATTGTTCCTGTGTCCAGATATGCATTTCATCCGCTTTGCTTTTTCCCATGCTTCCAGCTGATTTACAGGGATTGGAGGGAAGCTGGTAATGGGCCACTGCGTAGTTCATTAGGGCGGACAGCTGGTTATTGACAGTTTTTAGGTAGGTCTGTGAAAAGGGCTTTCCGTTTTCATCCCGGTAGGAAATAAGTTCGTTTTGCCATTTGCGGATTTTGATTGTGTCAATATCACATATTTTCAGTCTGCTAAAGTAAGGGAGCAGTTTTCCCTCAATAATGAAGCGTTTGTTTTCCATCGTGGTAGGCTTTAGACGGTGTTCCATATCCTCCAGGTAATTTTCAACAAGAGAAGAAAAGAGGATATCACTAGTATTGTTTTGCTGGTCAAAGAAAGAACGTTCATATTCCTTTGCTTCGCGCTGGGTCTTAAAACCTCGTTTGCAGGTATGCTTATTCTTTCCGGTCCAATCTGTATATTTAAATGCGGCATACCACATGGTTTTTCCGTTTTTTAGTGTGTATTTGTAGGCTGGCATGGTTCCTCCATTTTTGTAGGCTTTTCATATAATAAAAAAATTATCTTGAAAAATT
The DNA here is from genome assembly GCA_947174805.1 of uncultured Roseburia sp. Classification (GTDB taxonomy): domain Bacteria; phylum Bacillota; class Clostridia; order Lachnospirales; family Lachnospiraceae; genus Roseburia_B. The sequence goes on from CAMWKH010000037.1 coordinate 17,824, forward strand.
GCAATAACATGATATAATGTACTTAGCAAGGTAGCCGGAAGGTGAATGCGTCTCACCCGTCCCGGCGAAAACTTAAACTATAAAATAGCCGTCAGCTTACCAGGCAGGACGGCTATTTTTTATGCCTATCATTTCTGACAAGCGTTATAATGGCACAAATCATAATAGTAAAAGTAAATAAGTCAGCGTATGTAACCATATATACCACCCCTTTCCGCAAGGTCTCGGAACGGATGGAGCACGTCCTCCGGTTACCCGGTTAAGGACATTAGGATGATGGATTAATTAATATTCTTAAAAAAACCGCCTCCAACACTGATAGACATATTTGGAGTATTGGTCTGTGACGAGGTTTTGTAGCCACTGACCTCTATTTCTCCGGATGTTCTATTGAATTTAACTCCTATGTTCATGTTTTCGGTTACATCTATGTCTGTCTGAGTCTTTCTCATTCCTGAAGAAAATACTAAAGTGTGTGCACCAGTGGTTAAAGGGATAGTAATGCTGCTGTTATTTTCTATACTATACTCATCAGCAGAATCCACGATTATTTTTATTTTGGGATTTACGAGAAACCATTGTTTTTCTCTTGTAATTATAATATCGTAGGTTCCACGGTCTTCTCTCCTTAATGGCATACCGCAATTTGGACATGTAGCTGCTTTGTCTGAAATTTCTTTCCCACATTCAGGGCATTTGATTAAACTCATTATTTTTTCCTCCTTAATACTATTTTAAAATACATGTTAAAAAAAAGATTATATATAGAACCCTTTGTTTTATATAAAATTATTTATCTGAATTATAAAATAATTTATATGTATTATTATATTTCTCTTTCGTGAGCAATTTATTTTTTTTCATGAAATCTTTTAACATTTCCTTTTCTTCACCTTCAAATCCCATTTTCTTATAAATATTATGTTGGAGACAACCTGGGTTTTGAGATATGTAATCCATAGTTTCAGTAGCGACTTTTTTGTAAGAGGCTAATGCCTTAAGCTGTTCAGAGCCATCGTCCGGGAAATAGGCTTTTGAATTGATGCACTTATTAATAGTTTTTTCAGCTTTGTCCCATTTTCCTAATTGCATATAAAGGTCTGGGAGCATATCACGGCAGGCTAATTCTTCCGGGGCTGGAAAACCCGCAGACAGATATGGTGCCATAAATTCTGGCAGCCTTTTTAAATCTGCTTCGCATAGACGTATTTGCTTATCAATGTCTGTTGTTGTATATAATTCCTGCTGGTGTTTGTAAAACAGCGCTGTGCATTTTGCAGGTAGGACAAAGTCATTTTTATTGCTTATGATAGTATCAGAGGGTAAATCTTCTTTGAGATAGTATTCATAGGCGCACGAGCAGACTGGGCATAAGGGTAATTCAGGAGCATCGGTACTTAAAAATACTTTACCCTCAAATTGAGCACACATAGGGCATACTCTTTCGTCTCCGGAAGTAGACAATCGTGCATATTCTAATCCTAAATCAATACCTGTTTGTTCTTTGATTTGTTGGACTGGCGATTTTGGGCTACCAAGGTCTATTGATATAGGTCGTTCAGTTTCTTTTGTAGCAGGATGTTTCTTGCGGAAAAAATCAAAAAAATTCATAGTCATTCTCCATGTGTGTATTTTAGTTTCTCATTTATCTCGTCGGCTTCGGTACCACTCGAAGCCTATTATTTTACCGAGTTAGTGGTTCCGGTTTTTTTAAAGGATTCACCCGCTGCAACGGATTCATATCGTTGTTCTTTTAAATATTTTTTCATGTCACCTATAATAATATCTTGATTATCTTCATTCAAATTACGGAAAACATTGATAAAATTACGCTCTTTTTTTGTATATGGATTAGCAAAATCAATATCCTTTTGAGGAGTTCTTTCATTTTCGGTTTTTCCTAAGAGGTAGTCAGTTGAAACATTAAGTTTTTCAGAAATAGTTATTAAATCTTCTATACTGATTTCTTTTTCAATATCGATGTTGGTTTCAGATTGAAAATCTTGTTCAGATATGAACAATTCCTGCATTTTTGAACGTATTCTTTTTTTGCATTCTGTCCAGTGGTCAAAAAAGAAAAAGAAATAATCATGTTTGGAATCATCATTTTTTTTGGTATTAGTATGACCAAGTAAATAGTCAATAGAAACATCAAATGCTGAAGCTATTCTATTCAATGTGTCTATGTCAGGTTCTCTTTTTTCAATTTCATATAGAGATAAAGCCGAACGACTGATGCCTATAATTTTTGCAAGTTCTGCTTGTGTAAATCCTTGTTTTCTTCTAAGTTCAATAATGCGTTTACCGTACATACAAAACCTCCTGATATCTAAATTTTACTTTACAAATTGAAGCAAAACAATGCCACACATAGAAGAGTTACAAAAAGTAGCAAAATTTGTTGACAAATTGTAGCACTCATGGTAATATACACATATGCTACAAAACGAAGCAACCAGAGAGGAGGTGCATTATGAGGAGAGAACGTTTGACCAAGACTAGAAAGAGTCTTGGACTAACCCAAGCCGACGTAGCCACAGCGATTGGTGTGCATAGGAGCTATTATGGGCTAATAGAAAACGGAAATCGAAATCCTACACTTAATATTGCCAAAAAAATTGCTACAGTGCTTAACTCAAACATAGAGTATTTGTTTCCAGATGAACTCTTTTTTTCTAATAAGTGTTATGACATAAGAACACATGGTTAGCAACTGGATTACAAACTGGGTACTTACATATTAATGAATGTTCTTTAAAAAAATTATAACCAGAAAAGGAAGTGGAATAAATGGGAAGGCGTCCTACGAAAGCAGCAAATAACCCATTCTGTAAAGCTAGGATAGATGCGGCAAAATACAACGACAGGCTGTTTTCAAAAGAAAACGCTGCGGAACTTCTTGGAATCTCCGTATCAACTCTTTCAGATTATGAGCTTGGCGTTACAAAAACGGTGCCTCCGGATATGGTTTTGAAAATGTCGGATTTATATAACGCCCCAGAATTGGAGAACTATTATTGCATCAGCATGTGTCCGCTGGGCGTGGATATACCAAAGGTAGACATTGCGACACTGGATAGGATTGCAGTCAGGGTACTTTCTTCTTTCCGGAAGGTGGGGAAAATAGGGGAGCAGTTATTGGATATCGTGGAGGATGGAATTATTGATGAATCGGAGAAAACGGATTTACAGACGATACTTGAAAATCTGGAAGAATTAGAGCAGGTAATAAAGAGTTTGAAACTGTGGGCAAAGAAAAATCTCTGAGAGGATTTGGAAAAATAGAGAGGAGGAATTATATGAATGCATTGACAACAGCACCGGGAGTTGTGAAGAAAAGCACACGGATATTTGTTACCCAGGAAGATGTTTCCACACTTCTGGGATGCGGGAAAAGCAAGGCATATGACATTGTCCGTGATGTAAACAAGGCGGCAAAGAAAAGTGGAAACCAGCCGTTTCCCGCAGGAAAAGCAAATAAATATCTTTTTGCAGAGATTTACTGTATTCCCATCGAAGAAGTGGACAGGGTAATCCGTGAAGAATAGGAGGTACGTCATGGCATATTTTAAGGTTTGTCCGAAATGCGGGGCTGCTTTGGACCCCGGCGAAAAGTGCGACTGCATGGAAGAAGAAGCAAAAGAACGGCAGAAGAAACAGGAGTTTTTAAAGTGGCATTACAGGATAGAGTCTAAATCTAGGCAGATGGCATTTGTATTTGACAATGAGGAGGCTGGCTATGCAGGCAAAAAATGTTCTTAGCCTGTGCCTGGTCTCCGGCCTGACACTTTTAGCACTTGCGGCATCCGTTCATGCTTCATACAGCATAGCCGCAAGTATGACGGAGGAAAATGATTTATCTGCAGAGTGCCAGATAAATCCCATACGGCAGGACAGGAACATAGGTTGTTTCTTTTCAAAGGATGAAACTAGCCCGTTATACAGCTTTACTGCGGAGGATGCATATCTGCTTCAAAAAATTGCAATGGCTGAGGCTGAGGGTGAGGACACGGAAGGTAAGGCTCTTGTGATGCTGGCCGTCCTTAACAGGACAAGAGATGCTAAGTTCCCGGATTCCATAAGGGAAGTCATATTTCAGCCGGGGCAGTTCAGCCCTGTAGGCAACGGGCGTTTTTATGAGGCGGAGCCGGATGCGGACTGCAAGGCAGCGTTAGACTTAATTCTTTTGGAAAAATGGGATGGAAGCTGTGGCGCCACTTATTTTGAAAGTGAGAGTGAATCCACCTGGCACAGGGACAACCTGCATTTTATGTTTAAGCATGGGAAGCATTACTTTTACGAAGAAAGGGAGGGAGAAGGTGAAACTATTCATAAGGCATCTGATTGAGTCCATATATTCTGTGGCAGTTACATACATGATTGGAAGATGGGGGGTGAATATGGCATATCTGGAAAGGGGTTACAAGGCTCTTGGGGGAGAACTTTTATTGATACCAATAGCTTATATGGTAGCCTGGGGTGCAATTCATTATTTTATAGATGCATTGGAGGAAACAGCCAATGAAATGTTTATCCAAGAAAAAGAAAAGTAACATGGCAGACGCCAGACATGGAAAAAGAGCACCTGGCCGAAGCCAAGATGCTCTAACGGATAACCATATTGTATCAGTGTTTTTTTTAAAAATCAAGAGAAATGTATTTAATTTGCCTGTGGAATAGCAGGGTAAAAATGAAAGGAGAATAGATATGGCAGATTTAGTATCCGTACAGGTTAAAGGTAACGTTGGAACGATTGAGGACAATCTGGATGCGGTAGAGCTCTGCATCCGTGAAAAAGTTCAGGAATACAGCATGATGGTAATAACAGAGGATTCTGTGAAAGACGGGAAAAAGTTTCTTGCAGATATCCGGAAAGAGAAGAAAGCCTTGGATGATGAACGAAAGGCTATTAAAGAACGGTGGATGGCCCCGTATGAGGCGTTTGAGAAGCGGGCAAAGCAGATTATATCCCTTTATGACGAACCGGTAAATGTTATTAATGGCCAGCTTGCCGAATATGAAGAAAAGCGCAGGCAGGCGAAAAGGCAGGTGATGCAGAATGCCTACGATTTTGTGAAAGGGGACCTTGGAGAGTGGCTTCCTCTGGAACGCATTTACAACAGCAAATGGGAGAATGCGACGTATTCCGAGAAAAAAATCCGTGAAGATATGGAAATGCTGTTTGACCAGACAAAAGTTTCTATTTCCACAATAAAATCTATGGGGTCAGAGTTTGAAAAGGATGCCCTTGACAAGTTAAAAGAAACTGGGAGCCTTCAGGAAGCCATTGCCGTAATCAATGACCTGCAGAAACAAAAGGAGCGGTTTATGGAGCAGGCGAGGGAAGAGGCGGAATGTGAACGCCTGGCAAAAGAGGAGACAGAGAAGAAAGCCAGTGCCATGCAGGCTTCACCGGCGCTTAATGACACGCTTTCCGTGCCATTGGAAAATGGGGAGGAAGAGGAGCCGGGAAAACCAGAAATGCCGGGAGAAACAGAATTATTATTTGCGTCAGAGAAGATGCTGACGGTAGTAGTAAAAGTTGGAGAGAATGACTTCGGAACGTTGAAAGAGACCCTGGAAGAAATGTTTCTGGAATACGAGGTGAGATAATGGGTGAATCAGGGAGAATATACCAGGCAATCCCGGCAATCATGGGGGAAATTGATGCAGTAGGAAAGAACCAGAAAAACGCCAAACAGGGATTTATGTACCGTGGAGTGGATGATGTAATGAATGCCATTAATCCGGCATTGGTAAAACACAAAGTATTTATTGTCCCGGAGATTCTTGAGCAGAAGAGGGAAGAGCGGAAATCGAACACTGGGGCGAATTTAATCTACTCTATCTGCCAGATGAAGTTCCGCTTTTTTGCAGAAGACGGGAGCAGTGTAGAGGCTGTTACTATCGGTGAGGGTATGGATTCCGGAGACAAAGCGACAAACAAAGCTATGGCGGTTGCTTTTAAATATGCGTGTTTTCAGATTTTCTGCATCCCAACGGCTGAAATGAAAGATCCGGATGCGGACAGCCATGCAGTACAGCCTAAGCCCCAGGACAGGCAGGGGCAGGATGCCGCAGAGGAACAGAAAAACAGGGAAATGATGGAACAGTCTGGTAAAGCATCCATTGATGCAGTAAAAATCAAAGTGCTTAGGGATACAATCCGCCAGAAGGGCGTTTCGGAAAAATCAGTCCTCCAGCATTATAAAATGGATGCGTTTGAAAAAATGACAATGGCACATTGGACACATGCTATGCAGATGCTCGAAAAATATCCGGACAAAAAGGAGAGCCAGTAATGGATTTGACAGGAAATATCGTTGGCATTTCAACTAATTTTATTACAAATAAATTTGAACTTACGGTTGCAGTAAATGAAAAAGGATGCCTGACAAGTGGATATGAAGAGTTAAAGGAAGTGGAATTGTTAGATATCAGAATCAGGAAACACCGGAACCGCCGGAGCCTTGATGCAAATGCTTATTTCCATGTCTTAGTGGACAGGCTGGCAGATACAATGCGCATATCTAAGCCAAGGTGTAAAAACCTTATGATTGGCAGGTATGGACAGCCATTTTACATAAATGAAGGTGAAACCACAGAAGCCATTATTAAGACAAATATTCCGGTATCACAGATGTTAGAAAATGAAACTGTCCATTGCATGCCTTGCGGCCAGAAGATAGAGGACGGTAAAGAATTGGTGTTTTACAAAATTTTCCGTGGGAGCAGCACCTATAACACGAAGGAAATGAGCATTCTTATTGATGGAATTGTAACTGAATGTAAGGAACTGGGCATAGAAACGCTTCCGCCGGAGGAAGTGAAAAGGATGCTCGAGATGTGGAAAACGTAAGATTCAGGAGGTCTAAGGATGAATAGTAAAAATATAAAAAGACATTTGAAGGCAAAGTTAAAAGACTGGGTGAAGCATATTGATGATGAAGCAGTAAAGAAGACGATTGAGAAAAATACCATTATAACCGGCGGCGCTCTGGTTTCGCTTTTGACAGGCGAAACGGTGCATGATTACGATGTGTATTTCCGGACAAAAGACGCCTGTATTGAGGTTGCAAAATATTATGTTGACAAATGGAATAAAAAGCATGAGGACAAACCGGTATCCCTGCTTTGGGGTGAGCGGCTGGCACAGGAGACAGGCGAAGATAACGGTGCAGTAAAATGCTTTATTAAGTCCAAGGGGATTGCAGATGAAGACGAACAGGCAGACAGCAGTATTGCTTATAACTTTGAAAGTACGGCGGAGGAAGAAGAGTCGGATGCTGCTTCTGATGAAAGCCAGGCCGATGAAGGCGAAAAAGAAAGATACCGGCCACGCTTTATTACAAGCAATGCTATCACCCTTTCAGACAAGATACAGATTGTCACACGGTTTTATGGGGAAGTGGCGGATATACATAAAAATTACGATTTTGCACATTGTACCTGCGCCTGGAGTTCCTGGGATAATGAGGTTTTTCTCCCGGTAAAAGCCCTGGAATGCATCATTAATAAAGAGCTTTATTATGTAGGGTCAAAGTACCCGCTTTGCTCAATCATACGCACAAAAAAATATATAAAACGTGGCTACAGCATTAATGCCGGGCAGTATGTAAAGATGTGCATGCAGTTAAATGAGTTGGATTTAAAGGACGTAAAAGTCCTGGAAGAACAGCTTACAGGTGTGGATACAACATATTTCCGGATGATGATTAATGAATTGCAGAGGCACAAAGAGGAAAGCGGCTGTGACAGTGTAGACCTTACTTATGCTATGGAATTAATTAATAAGCTGTTTTAATTGCAGCGTCACCGGAAAACTTTATTGGAAAATTACCTGTTACAAGGAGGAAATTAAGTGAATAAAGTTATTTTAATGGGAAGGCTGACAAAAGACCCAGAAACCAGATATTGCCAGGGAGAAGAACCAATGGGAATTTCCAGGTACACATTGGCTGTTAATAGGAGAGGATCCCAAAATAGTGATGGACAATCAGCAGACTTTATAAGATGTGTCGCTTTTCGGAAGAATGCAGAATTTGCAGAAAAGTATTTACATAAAGGGATAAAGATTGTTATTACAGGCCGAATCCAAACAAGAAGTTATACGGACAGATACGGAAATTTGGCTTACAGTACAGAGGTTGTGGTCGAAGAGCAGGAATTTGCCAAAAGCAAGTCCCATAGCCAACGAAGAGAATATGAAACGGAGGGGGCTTGGAACCCATGCCCTGCATATGGAGACAGGTTTATAGACATACCAGAGGGCATAGACGAAGAGCTTCCCTTTAATTAAGGGAAAAGGAGTTGGAAAATGGCAAAAAAATATTACTGGATGAAACTGCGTGAAGATTTTTTCGAGGATGATACCATGGAGTGGCTGGAAGAACAGCCCAATGGGAAAGAATATGCCCTGTTCTATTTGAAACTCTGCCTAAAATCAGTAAAGACAAATGGCCTGCTTGTCCGGAACGTAGGAAATATCTTTGTACCATATGACACACGGAAGCTTGCTGAGATTACCCATACGGATTTTGATACGGCAGTTGTGGCCATGGAAATTTTTAAAAATATAGGGCTGGTGGAGATTCTGGAGGGAGGTCAGATAAACATTCCACGAATGGAAGAAATGATAGGTTCAGAAACAGACAAGGCGGCAATGATGCGGAAAATCCGTGAACAAAAAAAGTTTTTGGCTGGTAACAATGTTACCAAAATGTTACCAGAAAAGGGTAACAGCAATATTACCAAGAATTTGCCAGAAGGGAGTGGTAACAATGTTACTCCAATGTTACCAGAAGAAAATGACAACACTGAAACCACAATGCT
>CAMWKH010000038.1 GCA_947174805.1 uncultured Roseburia sp.
CGATAAATGTATGTATGGCATCCTCCAGGCAGCTCTCGATTTCCGGTATGGAAAAGGGCTTGCTGGCAAAACGGTATGCCTTTATGTAAAACGCCTCTTTAAACCGTTCTTCATGGCTGGTCTCCATAATGATTTTACAGTCCTTCTTCTTTTTCAAAATCTCTTTTCCAGTTTCTATCCCGTCCATTCCCGGCATTTCCATATCTAAAAATAAAATATCTACTGAATCAATGTGTAGAAGAGCTTCCTCGCCCCTGTCAAAAGTTACAATATCTGCAATTATTTCTTTTTTTCTGCAATATTCCTCAATGATTCCCTGCAGTTCCAAAACTGCAGCCTTAAGGTCATCACATATCCCTATTGTCATTCCTCACTCCCCCGCTTCCTCATATCCCGCTTACTTTATACTATCACAAATCTATGGCAGCAACAACCGCCCCTCCGTCTTCACTATTCTAGGCAGTTGAATTTCTCCCCATTGTGTGATAGCATATACATAAATTTTACCGGAACCCAAAACAGGAGGACCCGCTATGAAACACATCTCCATCTCTGCAGAAACAAAAAAAACAATGCTTGTATTTGGATTATTACTTCTTCTGCAGGCGTGCCTCCTCACCTCCATTTGCATGGAAAAGCAGGGTTTCCACATGGACGAATATTTTACCTTCTGCCTTTCCAACAATGAAAACGGTGCTAAAAACCCCACAGAAATCGGAAAAATCTATGACAGTTCCTATTTTACAGATTATCTTGCCGTGGAAGAGGGCCAGAGCTTTTCCTACCGACAGGTATGGATAAATCAAAAAAACGATGTGCACCCGCCCCTTTACTACGTCTTTATCCATACCCTCTCCTCCCTATTTCCAGGAAAATTTCTGCCCTGGCTGGGGCTTGGCTTTAACATTGCCGTATCCCTTGGAATTACTGTGTGCCTGTATTTTCTGTACCAATGCTTTTTTAAAAATCAGAGGCTTTCCTTGGTTTTGGCATTCGGTACATCCCTTTTAGCCGGAATGGCAGAATGTGTGCTGTTTATCCGCATGTATGAACTCGCCATGTTTTTTGTGCTGTTCCATTCTCTGATACATGTAAAATACTACGCAAATCCCCGGAAGATTTTTTATGTGGAACTGTTTTTTTGCAGTGCAGCCGGAGCATTGACCCACTATTATGTCATTGTCTACATGTTTTTTATAGGGCTCTTTTACGGATTGCACCTCCTATACCAAAGGCAGATAAAGCCATTCCTGTCTTATGCAGCTACTATGGCATTTGCAGGTCTTTTCAGCCTTCTATTGTTTCCATGGATGACGCGGCACCTTTTTTCCACAAACCGAGGTGAGGAATCCCTCTCCAACATACAAAATTTTGGAGATTTGGGGGAACGTTTCAAAACTTTTGGAGACTTTGTGAATACACAACTCTTTGCCGGATGCTTCTGGGGACTTATGGTGTTTTTCTTTTTTTGTCTATGGCTGCGCCGGAAACACAAACAAGATCTCCTTTGGCCCTCGGAATTATCCATGCTGACTTTTGCCGCCGCCTGTTTTTTTCTTTTTGTGGCAAAATCCGCTTCCTACAAAGAAGAACGCTATGTCTTTATGATTTATCCGGTAATTTTTCTGGTTACAATTACAGCGCTTGTGAATCTGCATCCTGATAAAGAAAAAATGGCAGCCGCCGCACTGATTCTTTGTATTACCGTATCCGGAAGCCATGCAGATTTCAACTTTCCTCTGAAATATGAAAAGGAAGCCGCACAACAGGAAAAGCTGGAAAATTATAAAGACAGTTTTTGTATTGTGGTATCGGATTTGGAAAATTATTACAGAATCCTCCCCTCCTTCGGACAGCTTTCCTCCTTTGCCCATGTGATCTTTCTCCAAGTAGATTCCCTGGAAAACCTGAAAGCATATGGCCTGACAGAGATAGAGGACACCCTTATCTATGTGCAAAATGACTTTTCCCGTCCAAAGGACGTGTGTAAAACCATTATAAAAGAAAATCCGGGATTAAATGATTTTGAAAAACTCTTTTCTTCTGAGTATATGGAAGTTTACCATGCCTGGTAAAGCCAATGCGTTTAGAGAAAATAATACAACTATGTTAAATTTTATTTATATAAGGAAAGGATACGATTATGTGGCTGGCAGATAAATGGAAAGATTATGAAGTAATAGACTGCTCCAAAGGTGAAAAACTGGAGCGCTGGGGGGACTACCTTTTAGTCCGTCCCGACCCACAGGTGATTTGGGATACACAGAAAAACCACAAAGGCTGGAAAAAGAAGAACGGCCATTATCACAGAAGCAAAAAAGGAGGCGGAGAATGGGAATTTTTTGACCTTCCAAATCAGTGGAGCATCACTTATGGCTCCCTGACCTTTCAGTTAAAGCCTTTCAGCTTTAAACACACGGGACTTTTCCCGGAACAGGCGGTAAACTGGGACTGGTGCGCAGAAAAAATACGAAAAGCAAACCGTCCTGTTACGGTATTGAATCTATTTGCCTATACCGGAGGGGCAACTATTTCCGCTGCAAGCGCCGGAGCAAAAGTGACCCATGTGGACGCCTCCAAAGGAATGGTTTCCTGGGCAAAAGAAAACGCCCTTTCCTCCGGCCTTAAAGACGCCCCCATCCGCTGGATTGTGGATGACTGTGTAAAATTCGTGGAGAGGGAAATCCGCAGGGGAAACAAATATGACGCCATTATCATGGACCCCCCCTCCTACGGAAGAGGACCCAAAGGAGAAATATGGAAAATTGAGGATTCTATCTACCCCTTTATTCATCTGTGCACCCAGCTTCTCTGTGAAAATCCTCTTTTCTTTCTGATCAACTCTTATACCACAGGGCTGCAGCCTGCGGTTTTGGCCTACATGCTGGAACTGGAACTGAAAAAATTTCATGGGATCATCACCGCAGATGAAATCGGACTTCCCGTCTCCTCCGGGGGTTTGGTACTTCCCTGCGGCGCTTCTGGGAGATTTGAACTAAAACAACAGTAAAACACTGGTAAAAAGTTACAAAGTTTTTTATATTATTGCAAATTTTTCAGACAGAGAGTATAGTGTAATTATATACCCTAAAAAGGAGGGAAGCTATGAAACCAGAAAAAAACAAAAGCAAGAAGAAAAGCAACATAGTAAAAACATCAAAAAGTAAGAGAGGAAAAGGACGTGGAACGACATTTTCCGGGAAAATCAAAAAACAGTTAAAACCCCTGAATTTGAAACTTCAGATATTAGTTGGTTTCGTAATTCCAATCCTTATTGTTATCGCCGTTGGTTTCTCCTCATATCACCAGGCGGCAGAAGGTTTAATTGAAACTTATGAAAATTCCAACATTACCTCCATTGAGATGGCATCCCAGCTAATTGATTTCGGACTGCAGAGTATTATCTCAAGTTCCTCTGAAATCTCCACGGATTCCAATTTCCTTACATATGCCTCACGCTCTTCCGACTTAAATTCTCTCCGGGCAAAAAATGATATGAAGAGCACGATATTATTAAAACAGTTATCCAATGATTTTGTGAAAAACATACATTTAATTCCCGATAGCCCCAGCGCTGTACTTTCCAGTGCCAGCATAGGATCCTTTACAGGTGAGGATATCTATGATGAAATAAGGGCTGAGATGGAGACGCAATGCACCAGCAGCACTAGTCAGGAAAAGTGGGGGTCTAACCATAATAAGACAGATGAATTATTTAAACTTGACCCGGAAGACTATGCAGGTTCTTTCTGCCTTGTGGGGAACTACAAACGCACGATGATTATCGTGGATATCAACGCCAATAAAATCCGCTCCGTCTTATCAGAGATTGACCTTGGCCAGGGCAGCGTTATCGGCTATCACACCAAAGAGGGCAAGGAAATTCTTGTAGGAGCTGAAGATTTCTCTTTCAGCGACAAAGAATATGCCCAAAACGCCCAGTCCTCCCAGGAAATAAGCGGCAAAACCTATGTTACGGAAAACGGAAGAGAGTACCTTTACATGTACCGGCGCTGCGATACAAACAACGCTGTAATTTCTGCCCTTGTGCCCAAAAGCGTAATTACAGAACAGGCTTTAAGCATCCGACACACAGTGATAATCTCCATTATCATCTCCTGTATCGTAGTGGGCGTGGTAGGATTGTTAATCCTTCTGGGACTTCAGAGAAACTTAAAGCAGATTACCCAGGGACTTAAGAAAGCTTCCCAGGGAGATTTGACGGTGGACTTCGCCATGGGCGGCAAGAGTGAATTTGCCGTTTTGTCCAAACATGTGATGGACACCCTGGGAAATACAAAAAACCTTATTTCCAGTGTGCAAAATACCACACAGGACGTTTCCCTCTCCTCTAATAATGTAGGAAAAGTCTCCGATGTCATAAACACTTCCGTAGCTGCAATTTCCGATGCCATTGAAGAAATTAACAGCGGAGTCAACCAGGAGGCCAATGAAGCGGAAGAATGCTTAACCAAGATGGATGCCCTCTCAGGCAAGATTCTCCGCACGGGAGATAAAATCTTAGAGGTGGAACACCTTGCTGACAGCACTAAGAAAATGGTACAGGATGGTTCCAACTCCATGGAACAGCTTATTGAACAGTCCCATGAAACATTTGACATCACCGCAACTGTAAATGAAAAAGTAGATAAATTAATTGAGCACTCCATTCAGATAGAAGAATTTGTCAACAACATAAATGATATTGCAGACCAGACCACCCTCTTGTCCTTAAACGCATCCATCGAAGCTGCAAGGGCAGGACAGATGGGCCGGGGATTTACCGTAGTTGCGGAGGAGATTAAGAAACTCTCCGAAAACTCCATGGAATCCGCCAAAGCTATTGAGGAATTGGTACGACAAATTCACCTTATGACAGATGATGCCAAGACAGCCACCTCCCAGGCCCAGGGAATTGTTAAAAACCAACAGGAGATGGTAAAAACTACAAAACAAATGTTTTCGGATATGAACGAAGTCATCGAGCACCTCTTAGATAATATGAAACAGGTGGCCGGTGAAATTGAGAGCATGGACGTTGACCGGGTAGACACCTTAAATTCCATTCAGAATATTTCCAACGTGATTGAAGAGACCTTGGCATCCACCCACCAGGTGAGCGAGCGTATCCGGGAACAGGCTTCTATCATGAATGGACTGACAGACGCTACCCATCAGCTCAACGACAACACTACAGAATTAAATCATGCAGTAAGCAAATTCCAATTATAAAAAATTCGGCAAAGGAGGAGTTATGGAAAATTTTACTTACTTTACCCCTACAAAAGTTATTTTTGGACGGGATGCAGAAAAGCAGATTGGTTCCATTTTAAAAGAACAGGGCTGTAAAAAGGTATTGCTTCATTACGGCGGCAGCAGCGCAAGCCGCAGCGGATTATTAAACAGGATTGAAGTGATACTGTTACAAAGCGGAATTTCCTTTTTATCTCTAGGCGGTGTAAAGCCTAACCCCAGACTGTCCCTTGTCCATGAGGGAATTAATCTCTGCAAAAGCTCCGGGGTTGACTTTATCCTGGCCATTGGCGGCGGCAGTGTCATTGACTCTGCAAAGGCCATTGGCTACGGTGTGGCAAATGAGGGAGAAGTTTGGGACTTCTACGAAAAAAAGCGTACCCCCGCAGCCTGCCTTCCTGTAGGGGCAATTCTCACCATTGCCGCAGCGGGAAGTGAAATGAGCAATTCCTCTGTTATCACCAATGAAAACGGATGGCTGAAAAGAGGGTGCAACGCCGATGTCAGCCGGTGCAAATTTGCGATTATGAATCCTGAACTAACTTTTACCCTGCCGGAGTATCAGACAGCATGCGGATGTGTGGATATTATGATGCACACCATGGAGCGCTATTTTAACCAGGCGGAAAATATGGAACTCACAGACGGCATCAGCGAAGCTTTGATGAGGGATGTAATGAAACACGCAAAGATTTTAAAGAGAGACCCCACCGACTATAACGCAAGGGCGGAAGTTATGTGGGCCAGCTCCCTTTCCCATAACGGCCTCACCGGCTGCGGTACAGACGGAGGAGATTTTGCGTCCCACCAGATTGAGCATGAGCTGGGCGGAATGTTTGACGTGGCTCACGGCGCCGGGCTTGCCGCGATATGGGGGAGCTGGGCACGGTATGTCTATCAGGAAAACCCTCTTCGTTTTGCCAAATTTGCCGTAAACGTCCACAATATTCCCTCCTCTACTGACCTGGAGGATTTGACAGAGGAGGAGATTGACTCCCTGGCTCTGGCGGGAATTAAAGCAATGGAAAACTTCTATCACTCCATTGACATGCCCACCTCATTAACAGAGCTGGGAATTTCCGTGACAGACGAACAAATCCAGGAACTGGCGGAAAAATGCTCTTTTGGACAGACAAGAACCGTAGGTATCGTAAAAAAACTTGACAAACAGGATGTCATCCAAATATATCAAAACGCCAGGTAATATTTGCAACAGTTCACCCCTTTGGAGTGACGATGATTTTGAAACAGGAAAGAGAGGAAAGACATGAATATTATCAGTACGGAAAAGGCACCAGGAGCTATCGGACCATATTCCCAGGGATATGAGGTAAACGGTTTCATATTTACTTCCGGACAGATTCCCATTAATCCCCAGGATGGTTCCATTGTCTCAGGGGACATTGAAGCTCAGACGGAACAAAGCTGTAAAAATGTAGGCGCTATTTTAACTTCCGCCGGATGCGGATTTGAAAACGTAGTCAAAACCACATGTTTTCTTGCCAATATGGAAGATTTTGCAGCTTTTAACCAGGTTTATGCAAAATATTTTGTCTCCAAACCAGCCAGAAGCTGTGTGGCAGTAAAAGAACTCCCCAAAGGCGTTCTCTGTGAAATAGAAGCCATTGCTGTGAAATAAAAAAATCCCCCGCTTTTGCGGGGAATTTTTTATTATACACTGGTATCTACGACAATACCTTTCAATTCTTCCAACTGTTTTTGCAATTCTTCCAGTTTCTTTTTTACCTCTTCGTCCACAGATGTGTTAAGCGCATCGCTGTCGATAATCTGTTTCGCCGCCTCCTTGGCAGACTCTGCGGCCGATTCCACTGCTTCCTCGGACTCCTCTTTGTCCTCCTTGACAGCTTCCAGACGTTCTTCCAGCTCTTCCTTCTTCTCTTCCCGTTTCTCTGCTGCCTCTTGAATCTCCTCTGCCTTCTCGTCAATCTTATCCTTGGCATCTTCTATAAGCATGCCTTGAATCTCTTTGGAAGCCGCCTCCATCAGATCTTCTTTATTTCTCTGGGCATCCAACATTACCTGGGAAGCCGGCCGGTCAATCTTAATCTGACGGATTGCCTGGTTAATGGCCTGTATTTTCAATTCAGCCTTACCCACTTGCTTTGTATAGTGATCCCTTTCCTTATACAAATCAAGAGCTGCCTTCTGGTAATCGGTGGTCTGGCCTTTGATCTCCTCATAGCGCTGCATTTCTTCCTTCGTCAAAGACTCGCCCAAACCTGTACCCTGCCGCTGGACTTTCAGTAAAATCTCCAAATCTTTCTGCTCCTGGCTGTCGTCCTCCACTTTAAACTCTTCTTTTGCCTGGGCCAGCTTATCATCTGCTTCACCGATTTTCTTGTGGTATTCCCCCAACAGTTCAACTGTCTCCTTCACCTGATTCCTGGCGTCATCAATGCTCTTGTCAATTTTCCGCTCTGCAGCGTCAGCATCTTTCACCATTTTACCTGCCTGCTTTACATATAACTGACGTTTCTGTGCCATGCGCTCCTGCACAGTCATTTGATTCCCGTTTTGAAACAGATTCCCTCCAAAAAAAGTGTTTCTGTCCTGATTCACATTTAAATTTACATTCATATTTTCTGCCTCCTTGCAAACATTTCCGATGTCCCTTCATACTTATTATATCGGTTATTTCATACAATCCCACACCCTGTTTCATATCAAAAAATAGGCGATTTATGACATGTCGCATCGAGTTAAAAGAAAAAGGACCTCCATGTAAGGTAAATCAGCGTGAATACCAATCCCACATAAAACAAAAGCAGCCCAAAGGATAGACTTCTGCGGATAATGGTATTCGTCTCCATAATCTTCTCTCTCTGCATGGCCAGCTTGTGTGCATAGGAAATTTCATGTTCCGGCACAGGCCGCTTTAAAATTCTCCGTTTTAGGGAACGCATGAAATCCATACACCCTCCCAGGCTGTGGGTAAACACAGAGCCCTCAGAGAGTTCATGGGGAATTTTTCTGTCACGGTATACCGTTTTTCTTAGAAAAAGAACTATACCGTCCACCATGCTGTCTAAAACCCTGAAAATCACCCCAAAGAAAAAGGGAAGTATTTTAAGGAGCAGCGGGCGGTAAATCAAATACTCCAAATCAAACCATTTAGGCCAGCAGTCTTTATACTGTCGTTTTCCCCTGCCTCCCTCTGTGAGAAACTTCAACATAAGAATATAAATAATCACCCCTATTAAAAGAGAAATAAAAGCGCCTTTTAAATTTTCCAGACCAAAATAAGAAACCTTGTGTACCTCCCCGGAAAAATTCATAAACTCGTGGGACAAATCAGCAATCCTGTCTGTGACCAGATTAGGAAAAAATCCCAGAACCAGGAGAATCACTGCACTGCCGCCGATGGCAAGTTTTCCCGGAATCCCAAGATACCGCCTCTTTTCGTCATATTCCCTTTGCACCGCCAAACTTTTGTTTTCCTCCACAAATATGGAAACGTAAAGCTTTGTCATATAAGCAGCCGTCATTCCCCCGCTGATTAAAAAAATCCACTCGGAAAATTGGAAAAATGCTGCCGCGCTGCTGTTCCCCGCCTCCCAAAAAAGCATTCTGCCCTCCAGGATACTCTCGTGAAGCAAAGTTTTGCTCACGTAACCATTAAACATAGGAATTCCTGCTATGCCAAGGGCCCCGGCAAGAAAAGTGAATTTCAAAAAGGGCTTTCTCCTTCCGTATCCCTGAATCTCATTCAGATTCAGCTTGTGGAGATTCATCACCACCACCCCGGCAATCATAAAGAGAACCAACTTTATCAAAGAATGATTTAACATATGGAGAAATGTTCCCCTTACAGCAAGCCCGCGCCCTTCCTCTAAAATGCAGCTCATCCCCGCCCCAGCCAGGATAAAACCAATCTGGGACATAGAAGAACAGGCCAGAGTCCGCTTTAAATCCACGGAAAAAATTGCCAGCAGGGCACCTCCAAACATAGTCAATAATCCTAATATGAAAAGCAGCATTCCCCAGGACTTATCTTGAAGAAAAATATTACAGCTCACCGCCAGAATCCCGAAAACACCGGACTTTGTGAGAATTCCGGACAAAAGTGCCGATGCGGGAGCCGGGGCCACAGGATGTGCCTTGGGAAGCCAGATATGCAGCGGAAATGCCCCTGCCTTTGCCCCAAACCCCACAAGGGCACAGACTCCCGCAATGTATAATCCTGATTTATTTTCGCAGTTCTCTGCAGCTAAAAGCAAGGATGACATTTCCAACGTTCCCAGAAGTTCATAGAGCAGAAACAGTCCCATAAGAAGAACCAATCCTCCGATTACAGCCACTGCCAGATAAGTCCCTGCCGCCTGTAAGGCTTCCTCTGTCTCCTCCTGGGCCACCCACACGTAGGAGGTAAAGGACATTATCTCAAAAAAGATAAAGGTGGTGAACAAATCAGAGGAGAGAAATACTCCCATAACAGCCCCAAGGGTCATAAGCTGGAAAAAAAAGTACCGCTCTTTATGGTTTTCATGAGCCATATATTCTTTGGAAAATAACAGGGTCATCATCCACATAAAAGCAGCCGTCAGCCCATAGACCCACCGAAATCCCTCCAAAGTAAAATGAAGTCCCATGCCGCACACCTGAGGCACATACAAATCTCCCCTCCCCAGGGCCAAGACAGCACCCGCCATAAGTACAAACTCCATCCCCCCGGCGGCTATGGCCAACACCGAGCTCCCCCCCTTGGTTTGGCTCCCCACTACATAGGTGATAACGGCCATTGTCATAGGAAATAAAACAAGAATTAATAAAATCATTTCTCCCGCCATACAAATCTCCTCCCCCGGCTAAAAACTGCCCTGTGCAACTCTGAGAAACAAATCCACAAAAGGCTGCGAATAAATCCCCAACAGAAACATAGCCACTGCAAAAATTGTGAGGGGCACAAGCATTCTCCAGTTTGGGTCTTTCACATCTGCAATCCTGTCATAATCAAATCCCTCCCTGGGAAAATATCCCCGCACTACAATGGTCAGCATATACATGGCCGTGAGCAGCGCAGAACCCAAAAGACATCCGATTCCGAACAATTCCAGTAAATTTCCGCTGTCAAGAGCCGCCGCCGCAAGATTCCACTTGCTGATAAATCCGCAGAGGCCGGGTGCCCCCATGAGAGCCACAGCTGATATGGTAAAAATGGCAAAAACTTTCGGCATTTTTCTGGCAAAACCCTCCAGTTCGTATATATAATGCCTCCCTGTCTGGTGCATTATAGCTCCTGCACAGAAAAAAGAGCAAATTTTCATAAAGGCATGGCACACCATATGAGTCAGTGCCGCCCCCAGTCCTAAGGGCGTCATAATCACCACCCCAAAGAGAATATAAGACAGATTGCTAATCGTGGAATAGGCCAGCCTGCGCTTTAAGTGGGTTTCCTTTAATGCCATACTGCACCCATAAAGGATAGTAAACATCACAATAACCATTAAAAAATGCTGAGCGAAACTTCCCCTTAAAAATTCCGTGCCGAAACTGTAATACGTCACACGCATAGCCGCAAAGGCTCCTGATTTTACCACTGCCACCGCGTGTAAAAGAGCCGTCACCGGAGTTGGGGCCACGCCGGCCTGGGGAAGCCAGGAATTAAAAGGGCACACAGCCGCTTTCACTCCAAATCCCAGGAAAGTAAAAATATAAACCAGAAGGAGGATATGTTCCTTTCCCCCTATTTTTCCCGGCTCCAGCACTCCTCCCAGCACAAATTCCGTGGTTGTGCCGTACAAAATAATAAATATCATGCCGATAAAGGCAAATGCCGCCCCTCCAATAGAATAGCAGAGATATTTTCTGCTGGCTAAAATTGCCTCCCTGGTAAGTGTGTGCATAACCAGCGGCACCGTTACTAAAGTGAGAAGCTCATAAAAACAGTACATTGTCAGAAAATTGTCCGCCAGGGCAATCCCCAGAGTTACCCCGTAAGTCATGGTGTAGAACAGAAAGAAAATATCCTCATGCTCTTCCTTTGTCATATACTCAAAAGAGTAAAGGGTTGCCAAAGGCCAGAGAAAAGATACAAGCCCGGCAAACACACAGCCAAGACCGTCCAATTCAAAGGCAATGGTTAGATTTCCCGTAAAATGGAACAAAGTAATTCCCGTCTCCGGGCGGTAAAATAAAAGCCCCCATACAATAATGCTATTTAACAGCACCGAAAGCCCCAGATAAATTCTGAAATAATCCCTCCATTTCCGATAAACAAAAGGCGCAAAAAAACCCACAAATATAGGGAATACCACCACAAAACACAACCATAATCTACTCATCCCCTACTCCCCCTACATGAGAAAATCTGCCACTGCGGACAGTATATTTGTCAAAACATTTGGAAACAGACCAAGGGCCAGGGTAAACCCGGCAAAAATCATAAGGGGAACCCGCATAAGCAAAGGGGGCTCCTTCCCCTGAAATCTTTCTGCATCATATTCCTTCCCGGGAAAAAATCCCTCCATAGACACCGGAAGCAGATACCCTGCAGTAAGCAGTGCACTAATGAGTAAAATCACAGGCCCAAGCCAGGAAAACACCGGAATCCCCGTGTGAAGCGCCCCTGCTGCCAGATACCATTTGCTGATAAATCCGCTGGTGGGCGGAATCCCCACAAGCCCCAGTGACACGATGGTATAACACCACATAGTTACCGGCATCCCTTTCCCCACACCCCGAAGCTCCTCCACCCGTTTGCATCCCGTCATATAAATGACAGCCGCGGCTGTGAGAAACAGAGCCACTTTAATAAAGACATGGGCTGCAATGTGAAGCAGAGACCCTGTCATAGCCTGTCGGTCAAAAAGGGACAGCCCAAAAAGTATGTAGGATAACTGGCTCACTGTGGAATAGGCCAGCCTCTTTTTAAGAACAGGCTCCCGGAACGCCAAAAGCGAACCCAAAAGCACAGTGAGAAGGGACAATGCCATCCACAACCGCTGTACCCAGCTCCCGCGGATAAAATCCGGGCCGATTATCTCAAATACCACCCGGATCAGGGCAAGTATCCCTCCTTTTACAATAATACCCGACAGCACTGCCGAGGCAGGCCCAGGAGCCGCAGGGTGAGCGGCGGTGAGCCAGGCATGCATGGGAAACATTCCGGCTTTTACAGAAAACCCCACAATCATAAGCAAAGCCACCACAAGAAACAATGTCTCATTCTCACGCAATACAGCCGGGTCAATCACCCCTCCCGGCGTAAACTCCAGTGTCTTTGCATACTTACCCATAAAAAACACCCCAAAGAGAGCCATATAGGCCCCTGCAAAAGAATAAAACAGATACTTTAACCCTGCCATCACCGCCTCTTTTGTCTGGGTGTGGAGCACCAGGGGCAGGGCGGTAAGCGTCATAAACTCATAAAAAAGATACATCGTAATCAGATTTCCCGAAAAATCCAATCCAAAAAGCACGCCGTAGAGAATCAGATAAAAACCATAAAATCTCTGCTCATTTTTTTCATGCTTCATATACTCAAAGGAAAAAAATCCACCTAAAAGCCACACCAAAACCATGAGGGAGGCAAACAGACGTCCCAGAGTATCTACTTTAAAATAAATGGGAAGGGATTTGGTCAAATAAAAAACAGTAACCCCCTCCGAGACACGGCACATGGCAAAGACTCCCCACAGGGCATTTACCCCCAGCACAGTTCCCACAAAGACCAGGAGCGGTTTTCGGTTTTGATATTTTATTATGGTGAGCAGCATGATACCTGCCACAATGGGAAACAGTAT
Source organism: uncultured Roseburia sp. (assembly GCA_947174805.1). Taxonomy (GTDB): domain Bacteria; phylum Bacillota; class Clostridia; order Lachnospirales; family Lachnospiraceae; genus Roseburia_B. The sequence continues at coordinate 13,017 of CAMWKH010000038.1, forward strand.
GGGAAACAGCAGAATGTGGTTCATGTCTTTTTCTCCTTTATTGCAGTATGGTAAGCCCCTGGGTAATCCAATTAGTAATAGGCTGGGAAAAAAGCCCCAGCAAAAGGTTTAAAAGAATAAAGCACCCAAGAGTTATGGCATAACTGATTTTATATCCGAAAGCCGTAACTTCATATTCTTTATCCGTAGGAGTATAAATACGAATCACTGTTTTCATAAAATAAATGGCATTGAGCACTGTGCTCACCGCCAGAACAATCAGGGCCGGCAATGCTTTCCCCTGGCTCTGGATTGCTGACTGGGCGAAAAGCAATTTGCTGATAAACCCGGAAAAAAGGGGAATTCCCACCATTGACAAAGCCCCCACTAAAAAAGCGGCCCCTGCCAGCTTGTTCCGGTAAGCGGCCCCGGTGAGCTCATCAAATTCCTTATGGCCTCCGGAGGCGTCCGTAAGCCCCACTGCCGCCACAAAAAGCAGAGATTTTGTGGCTCCATGGGACAGTATGTGAAAAACGCTTGCAACCATCCCCGCTGCAGTCCCCAGCCCAAATCCCATATAGATATACCCAATCTGGGCCACAGAAGAATACGAAATCATCCTTCGGATATCATTTTCCCTAATGGCGCTCACCGAGCCCATAATCATGCCTGCCAGCCCAAAGACAAATAGCACATTGATAATTCTGCTGCCATAAAACACCTCAAACCCAATCACCCGGTAAATCAGCTTAATCAACAGAAAAATGTAGCCTTTGGATACCAGGGAGGAAAGCATAGCCGCGGAGGATACAGTGGAGTAGCCGTAGGCGTCAGGCAGCCAGGCATGGAAAGGAAAGAGGGCACTTTTAATGGCCAGTCCCACCACAATAAGGGCAATGGCAACCATCATGGGAATCCGGTACGTCCCTGCCGCCATAAGATTGGAAATACTGGTATAGAGATATTCCATTAAAAGATGGCCCGTCATATCGTAGAGAATACAGATTCCAATGAGGAACAGCCCCGAACCTAAAAGGCTCATAATCATATACCTGGTAGCCGCCTCAATCGTTCTCCCGTGTTCCGTAATCACAATCATGCCGCAGGCGGAAATGGTATTGATCTCCACAAACACATAAGCGGTAAAAATATCATTGGTATATACAAGTGCCAATAAGGAACTAAGCAAAAGATTAATCATGATATAATAAAGTTTTTCCTTGCCCGGGTCAATCTCCATGCGAATCTTTTCCCTGCCGCCGTTCAGGGAAAGCAGCATAATCACAGCAAAAAACAAAGCCATCCCCGCTTCTAAGGGGCCAAAGCGGATTTCATTTCCAAAGGGAGCCGGAAAATGCCCCATCTTATAAATAAAGCTTTGATTTGCCGTAATGGTCAGCCAAAGGACGGCAGCGGATAAAATCCCCACCGCCGCCACTACAAAAGTATTTAAATACCTTGCCCATTTCCTGTTTAATGCCGAACTGATGATTGCCGAAAACATGGCAAGCAGTATGGACAGACAGGGAAAATTTAAAACTATCTCCATCTAGCGACCTTCCTTTTTCAATCTTGTAGATATCTCGTCCAAATCCAGGGTATGGTATCTCCGATACAGGCGAATCGTGAGGGACAGCATCAGGGCCGTCACCGACACGGATACTACAATTCCGGTGAGAACCAAACCGCTTGGCACCGGATTAATGTAGGAATCGGGACTTAAATCACCGTTTTTGATAATGGGGGCTATACGCCCTGTGATATAACCTTTCTCCGCCAAAAAGAGATACACCGCCGTGTCCATAATATTCAGCCCGATAATTTTTTTAATCATATTTTTTTGTAGCAGCAGATTGGTAAATCCAATACCAAACAAAATCATTGCCACAACTTCCCCGTAATTTTGTGCAAGATTGCCTCCCATTTACAGCCCCCCTCTCCGAAACAATGCATAAAAGGCATACATGGTACAGGCCACCTCAGACCCTACAAATATGTTGATTGGCAGAGTAATCCCACCGCTTAAAATCCTCCCCGGCTCCCCTAAGGGCACCAGGCAGGGCAGCCCGTTTGCACCGGTGAGAAAATAATATGCCACAATACAGCCGTAACACACCAGTGCAGTGACTTTCACCGCTGTGTATACTTTCTCATTAAAAAATTTCTCCGTCCGCTCAAAACCGAATGCCGCCACATACAAAATAAGCCCTGCACCAATCATGGCCCCCCCGGAAAATCCCCCTCCAGGGGAGAGATGTCCATTTAAAATCACATAAATTCCAAAAAGAAAAATAATGGGCACCAAAAGGGATGCAGCTTTTTTTAATATCACATCATTTTTCGGCTCAAATCCTCTGTCATTGGATTCCGCATTTTCCTTTATCTTTTCTTCATCCACCATCAGAAGAATCATTACACAGCAGGTGGCGATAAACAGCACATTTGTCTCACCAAAAGTGTCAAAGGCACGGTAGGAAAGAATCATCCCGGTGACTATATTTACAGCGCCGGTATCCCTTAACCCCTCCTGTATGTAGGTCTCCGACACAATATTATTATCCGGGTTGGCCGCATTGCCCACCTGGGGCAGATAGGAAACAGTGATAATCAAAATGGCAACCAATGCCAGACAAAACAGAATGCTTAAAAACTTGTAAGCCTTGTCAAAAAGAAGCAGTTCTTTATTTTTTGTCTGGTCATATACCTCCGCTAAAACCTGCTGATGGTCCTTCATACGCTCCTCAATGCTCTCCTCTGTCTCCTGGCGCTCCATCTGCGGTTTCATCTCCATGTTTCCCACATACATATCCTTCTCCCCGGAAAGCCACCGGAAAAAGTGAAACGCAAATGTTTTCTCATAGTCTTTCTGGTCTCTCATCCTGCTCATGGTTCTCCTCCTCATCCCCATCTTCCTGCATGGCACGAATCTTCTTTAATGTGACAAAAAACAGTACCGATGTAACTCCCGCTCCCACTGCAGCCTCTGTGATAGCCAAATCCGGCGATTCTAATAAAATCCATATCAAAGACATGACAAGGCTATAGGACATATAAATTAAAATAGAATTTAATAAATTTTTAGAAAAACTGACAGATATGGCACACACCACCAGAAATCCCAGCAAAATCATATTAAATATGCTCATCCCTATCCTCCTGTTCCTTTATCTCCCTTTCTGCCTCCTCCAAGGTAAGGATGCGGAGATGGTCAGTAATCTTCTCATCTGTGGTGTACTCCATCCGGGATAGAACATGGGAGGAAACCGGGGAGGCAATCCAGAAAAACAAAAGTACCAAAAGCATTTTCGCCGTGGCAGGATTTGCTCCGTTGGCAACCATAAGCCCAATAAGACAAAGCCCTAATCCCAATGTATCCCCAGTGGCCGCAATCTGCATCCTGTTAAGCACAAACCGGAAACGGTACATACCGAATATCTCCACCAGAAATATCACTATCCCTCCCAGGAGAAACGCCGCCGCCAAAATAAAACGAATCCACTCAAGAATCTCCATTCTCCTTTTCCCCCTTCTTTTTCTTTTCCAGGTATACTCCCATATACACTTTGCTTATAATAATAACAGCCAAAAAACTAATCATGGCATATATCATGGCCACATCCACCAAATATCCTTCCTGCATCATCACCGCCAGAATACTGATGGCCGTAATCACCATAGTGCCCATCATATTAATTGCCATAATCCGGTCCGCAACTTTCGGCCCAATCACAGCCCGTATCAGACACAAAAGAAAAAGTACTGCCAGAACAATAAGCACTGCCAAAAACATATTGTGAAATAAATGCTGAATTGCCGGTATCTCTTTGCCCATTTTATCTGCTCTCCTCTGCCAAAGCTTCCATTTTCCTCAGCCGTTTTACAAACACGCTCTCACAAATCCCCTGCACCAAATCCCTGTCCAGGGCATGTACCGTAAACTCATCCCCCTCCACGGAAATTGTAATCGTTCCCGGTGTGAGGGTGATAGAATTTGCCAGTATTGCCTTTGCCATGTCAGTTTTTAAATCTGTTTTAAACTTTACAACCACAGGGTCAATCTCATAGCGAAAGGAGAGTGCCAGACGAATGGCATCCACATTTGCCTTTACGATTTCCCTGACCAGGACAAGAAAGTAGACAAAAATATGGGGAAACAGCCTGTAAAAACCCAATTCCTTTTTTAGGGAATAATCTAAATATCTGCACCCAAACCAAAAAACTGTCCCTGATATCACAAAGCCAAAGCAGACAATCTCCAGATTACACTGTCCGTTTAATACCATCCACAATATAAATAAGACCACAAACATAGTTTTTCTCCTAAAACATGACCTTGCCAACCGCAACTTAACAGTTATCCTCATTATATCTTAAACCGACAGACTTGTATATGAAATTACCAAATTTTACAGAAAATTCAGCAGAAAATTATCATAAATTACCTCTTACCCCCAAAAACAAACCACTTGGCAGAAAATCGTTTACATCCGTTGTTATTTTTTTTAAAATATCATTGCAGACAGCACATTGCTGCAAAAACTTCCAGGAGTGAAAATATGAAAATAAAAATAGAGATAGACGAGTCCTTAGAGGAAGACGAAGTGTTCATCCGCTGCCGGGAACTGACGGAGGAGATAACCGCACTGCAGAGAACTGTCAGCGAAACAACCGGAGGGGCGCAGAAATTTGTCTTTTACAGAGGAAACACAGAGTTTTACATGAAGTTAAATGATATTATATTTTTTGAGACAGAAAACGGAGGCATCAGCGCCCATACGAAAACCGATGCATATCAGGCAAAGTACAAACTATATGAATTGGAAGATATCCTTCCCGGTTTTTTCATACGTGTTTCAAAATCCACCATTGTAAACACCAACCATATTTACTCCATTCACCGGAACGTAACGGCATCCAGCATAGTTACTTTTACCGATACCCATAAACAGGTTTACGTCTCACGGTATTATTATAAGCCGTTAATCAGCAAATTAGAAGAAAAGAGGTTACAACGATGAAAAAGAAAAACATTTTCTGGGGAATATTTTTTATTTTAGCAGCTGCATTTATCCTTGCCAGCAAACTGGGCATTGTGCCTGACATTGGCGCTATCACAGTTTTGGCAACAGCATTTTCTCTTTGGCTCCTTGTGGACGGCTTTAGACGCCTTCACTTTTACAGCATCACCTTTTCCCTTGCATTTCTCTATATTATTTTTGATGCCCCTTTAAATATCGAAGTGGTATCTCCCTGGACTGCCCTGACGGTAGCCCTGCTCTTAGGCATCGGGCTGTCCTTTCTCTTTGGCGGAAAGAAAAAGAATCATTTTTCCATGGAGATGAACTGTGACTGGGAAAACCAAAACAAAAGCAGGCAGTACAGCGGAAAAAGTATCCACTTTGAAAACAGCTTTGGCGCCGCCATCCGCTACATTAACTCCGACGATTTTTGTAATGCCCGCGTGGATAACAGCTTTGGGAGCACTAAAATATATTTTGACAATGCCATTATCCAGGGGGACAGCGCATATTTGGATATTGACAACAACTTTGGGGAGACTGTCCTCTACATCCCAAAGGAATGGAAAGTCCAGACAAACTTAGGACGTACTTTCGGCTCTGTTGAAGAGTTCGGCATCCCCCTTGGCACCAGCTATGCAACCCTCTATATCCAGGGGGAGACATGTTTCGGGCACATTGGCATTCACTACGTTTAACATCTCAACTTTCTGCCGGGCTCTCAGTAACAAACAGGTTTCCCGCTTTTCATACCAAAACCACATCTGCGGGAAACCATTCCAGAGAGTCCTTTTATAAATCAGATACTAGATTTTACAAGGAATAATACATAAAATTATCATTTTTCTTAAATCCATAATCCGTATACAGCAACACTCCCATATCAGATGCCGTTATCTGCACCGCAGCACAGCCAAAATCTTTGGCTTCCTTTACTACCTTATCCAGCAAAAACTTAGCAATCCCTCTTCGTCTGTACTCCTTTATCACATACATACTCGATAGCAAACCAATCTTTCCAGAAGGACAGCTATAATAAGGCGGCTTTTCAACAAATGACATTCCGCTTGTTCCCACAATTCGATTTCCATCAATGGCCAGCCATGAAACGAACGTATTATCCTTTCTATGTCTTTTGTAATAATCTTGAAGATAGGGTTTTAAATCAAAGGATGCTTCTGCTCCTTCTTCTTGTAACTGCATCATTCTCATTTCTATAAATATATCTAAATCCGACTCTATCAGCTTTCTATATTCAACTGCCATACCATTACCTCCTCCAATTTCATCTAAGTGAAACTTAGCAATTTTTAATTTTATTAGAATTTGATGCCATTATGCAAGCAATGCCGGCTCCCATCATTACCCACGGTGCGGCTGGGCTGATAAATTGCAAAAACCTCTGCCAAATCTCTTTCACATTACACAATATCGCTGTCAAAAGCGTTTTACTTTTGCACAAATATCTGATTTTAAGCATTTTAAGACCATATCGACATTACCAGCGTTCCAAATACCATAAGTAAAAGTCCGGCAAATGCCTTTTTACTTAATCTTTCCCCAAACACAATATAAGAAAAAATAACTGATATGACAATGCTTAATTTATCAATGGGGACGACGATACTGACAATGCCATTTTGTATTGCATAATAATAGCAAAGCCATGACCCTCCTGTTGCTATCCCCGAAAGTGATATGTAGACAAGCTCTTTCTTATCAACTTGCTTTAGTTGTGTTTGTTTTCCTTTTATAACGACAATAATCCAAGCCATGACAAATACAACGCCTGTGCGAATTGCGGTTCCAAGATTGGATTCCACCCCGTCAATTCCGATTTTTGCAAGAATCGTAGTAAGGGCGGCAAACAGGGCAGACAAAACAGCGTAAAAAATCCATTTGCTGTGGTTTTCTTTCTCCCAATCCTGTTTTTTCTCAACCATCAAATAAATTCCCACTCCAAGAATAACTGTACCCATCAATTTTATTGCAAGATTTCGTGTCTCCCCAAACAGTATGATAGCAAATAGTATAGAGAGAATTGTGCTTGACTTATCCACAGGGACTACCTTATTTACGTCTCCCATAGAAAGTGCCTTAAAGTAGCATATCCACGAACCGCCGGTTGCTATGCCCGACAGAACCAAAAAAAATAGCGACTTTGGTGTTATTGTAGAAATTGTCGGAGCTGAACCAACTACAAGAACCATAAGCCATGCAAACAGCAGTACAACAAATGTCCTCAGCGCCGCAGCCAGGTCTGAATCTGTTTTCCTAATTCCGCATTTTGCAAGAATAGACGTAATTCCTGCAAAAAATGCAGATAAAACCGCCATAACAAGCCACATAAATTTCCCTCTTTTCCACACTGTTTCGCAGCCATACCAAATAATGCCATTTGAAGCACGTCCGCTTCCCCATAAGCAAAATCCTTTCGTTTATTATTTATGCTTTGGTAATTGATGTACATATTCCAAGAAAGCCCTGGCTGCTTTTCCTTCTTTTTCATTATATTCCCATCCTAGTTTTTCCCCAACAAACTGTGCCGTGTTTTCAAACAACTCACACATACGGAAAACAGACATCCATGCATGGTCAACATTACCATCAAAATAAGTTGCCATAAGCATTTGCCATTCTTCCTCTGAAAGCCACTTATACAAGTATTTTGACGATTTCCCAGTGCTTACTGACCATTCTGTTAATATTCCAGCTTTCCAATTTAACATAGTAATAAGCTGCGGTCTTACGCAATAATTTGTCATATCCTGCACATAAGGGATCTCTTCCCGCCATAATCCTTTTGCTATATTATTGGTACACCACCAAAATTCATTACAAGCTGCCAAATATTGTTCTTTCGCAGGTTTTTTAACCCAATACTGGCAATCTGTTGCCCCTTTGATTTCAGGTAATATATTTTCTTTATCCAGTAAAATTTTGCAGAGTTTGTCTTCTTTCATGTGCTGTAATGCATAGTCTACAGACTGCACCGTTAAATCAATTCTAATTCCGTCTGCAAACTGCATTAAATAACCATAAGAATTTTTCTTATCGCTAGGATAATTTGGATTTTCATCAGGATACTGCATATAAAGAATTTCTCCGAAAACTCTAATCCAGTCATTGTCCTCTATGAAGCTTTCAGTTTCTTCCACAACATAAACGATATCATAATCTTGAAACATATCTTTTGGAACATTTTTGTTTGTTCTTGAACCGTTCATATAAACGGCCTTAATCCTAACATCACTTTTTGCAATGCCTAAGATAAGATCATACATTTCATTTTCTGTTCTCATAATTTCACCTCCGTTATCGCTTCCATAGCAATTTTCATGGCTGCCGAAAAAAATCATTTCCCCAATTTCTTACATCATGTGCATCAACATCTGCTAAAGAGTCTAGCCTTCGGTATCTTCAACTAATGCCCTGGCATTATCACTGCACTTTGTTCCGAATCAAATTCTAATATTGAGATTTGATTTTGAATACTGCCATATTTATTTTTCTCTCAATTGCCCATGCAGATCAAATGAATGTCTTCGTACGGTGCTTTGTCCTCCTTCCTGCAAATGGCAGTGACCGATTTTAGAAAGAAGTGGTGCCGGTATACCATAGCTTCGCCCTGATACATACCATTGGCGGCTTCCTTAGAATTCGCCTTTTATACTGCCGATTTTCTTGAAACAGATTATACATTTTTCGTTGATTTTACTGTATATTCTTAATCATATTCTCCATTTTTTCTCTTTATTTTTCAACTATCCCTTAATTGGTAACCAAATCTCAATAATCGAATTTTCTCTATTCCAATGAAAATGATAGTCATATCTTTCAAAATGTAGAAAACTCTCTTGCAATGGTATATATTTCGTATTAGGTAATATTTCTTTATAAATTTTACTGTAAGTTTCGGATATCTTATCCATAGTTCTAATATGCTCAACAACTATGTATCTGCATGGAGCAATTTCCTTTGAAACGAACCCCTCTGGAACTACTATTTTTCGAGGTATTGCACAGTAATAAAAAATTTATCTTTTCTCCTTGTGAGCTGTTATAATGGTATAACTATTTGCATTTACAGTTATTCTACAACCATTCTTCTTCGCAGTATAGCTGAATAATGCTTTCTCTAACTTACATTTCTGTCCTTTCAAGTCTTTCTGCTTTGTTCTCCAAAATCCTCCGTTCCGGTTGTAAAACCTCTTTCTGTCGTTCCTGTTTCCCAAATCGTCAATCTTTCGGTAACTCCGTTTCCGCTTTGCGTTACAGCATTCCAGTGCTTCATCAAAAAGCGTATAGTAGACCTCTTTTATATCCCAGTGGCAAAATTGCACATTATTCTGAATAATTGCTGATTACTCCACCTTGCCCGTGACAAAGAAATTATATGAAGATATAGACAATGCTACAAGAATGAAACTCCGGCAAGTGGCTTTTCCTTTTCCAATAACTTATCCAATTCCATACGCAATCGTTTTTTTAAATCATCTAATTCTTCTGGCGTCGGCAAAAATTCATCCGATACCAATTCCGAACCTAATTTCCAGACAGGCCCTCCCGTTTCAGTGTCTCCTTTTCTTCTGGGAAAAATATGCCAATGCATATGAACACCGCTGCCTGCACCTAAAAGTTCATAGTTAAGCTTATCTGGCTTAAATGCATTGTAAACAGCCTCCGCCACAATTGCCATTTCATGAAGAAATTCATCCCTAAAATCCGGTGCCAAGAAATGCAATTCAGTTGCATGCTCTTTGCACAGAAACAAAGAATAACCTTTAATACGTTGATGATCACCAATTACAACATATCCCGTATTCAATTCTTTGACAAAATATGGATTCTTTCCATTTTTGATCCAGTCAATTCTCTCGCAAATCATACAATATTCCATAGATTTCTCCTCCATGTATATCTAATTATATTATTACTGCATCTAACCATCTACAGCTTCACCACCAATATTACAGAAAATCGTAAAGCTGCCTCTCCCGCTAATGATGACTTACGGATTTAATTATAATACTTTTGAACTCTAATTACACCATAGAATATGGTCTATTCCATTGCAATCATAGTAATTGATTTACAGATTCATTTGTAAAGTCTTCAGCACCATTTTTGCACCGTTCACCCTAATATTGTTTTCTTTATATTATCTGATTTGACAATACATTTTTAAAAATTTTTTAGAGCCAAAATAGAGCCAGTGACAAAAGGACAAAGAGCGGGCAGAACAGGTAAAGCAAATAAAAGGTTGGTAAAAAGACAAACTCCGATGAAACTTGGCACCATTTTCATCGGAGTTCTTTTTTATGGCACCGTTTAGGCACCGTTTTACACATTTTCACTGTTGCAAAGTTTCAAAAAGGGCTTCCCGATTTCTCGGAAATCCCCATAAAATCTAGCTTTTTACTGATTACTCAATAATCGTAGCCACACGTCCAGAACCTACTGTACGTCCACCCTCACGTTGCTACGGTGTGTTTGTTTATATCACAAACCATGATAAAATGGGGATTTTTTTATTTATATTATCCTCAATATCCGCTTATTTTTCTGGTTATTGAAAATTTTAGAAGCATTTTAGAAGCACGAGCTTTGATAAATCTTGAGTAAGTCTTGGGTAAACCTTGTATACCACTTGGGTAAATTTATCTTCATCATTCGTCTTTAAATTGCCAGCCAATGGCTGGCGATTTACACGCAGACTTCATATAACGATTCCGTATCTATGATTGTTTCTTTCGACAATTTTAATTGTTTAAATCTTGAATAACCTTGGGTAAAATCTTGAGTAAACCTTGGATAAATTTCAAACTACTCAACCCAAGGCATTACCTTAATACCCAATTAGATTGTTGCTGATTTTCGGAATCCTTACCAATAATCCCTTGCTTTTTCAATGAAGCAAGCAAATTATGAATCTTATTTTCTTTTTGTGTATCACTAAAAACATTTGGCAACTTATCCCATAACAACTCCCGAATATCTTTCTTTTTAGCTTTCTTATATTGTTTCAGATATTCAATAATCAAGTCCTTATAATACTTATCGTCAAATCCCTTATTTTTTATATAGCTTGTACTCTCATCAATGCTTTTAGCTGCTGATGCCGATAAATATAAACTTGTTTTCCTGCCTTCTACCAGTTTTAATGCTCGCAGTCTGTCTACATCTTCTTTTTCTATCACTAAACCTTTTTGAACCCTATCAAGCAAGAACACCGTCTGTAAATCTAAATCCTGATGGTCATACAATATATGCATATAATTATCATTCAAGGTTTTACCATATACCGTCACTTCAACTTGTGCCCCCGAAGATACATTGTAGTCCGGCAAAGGAAAATACTTTGCCTTTTGAATATTGTATGCCCGACGGATTCCCAACGTTGCAGTATCAATCATATGAAATGCCATCATAGAATCCGCTAAAAGTTTATTTCTATAAAATGGCGGACTGTAACTTACTTTCAGCACATTCTCTATTTTCTGCGGAATAAAGTCTCCCGGATTCGTAAATTTAATTTTGTCCTCAAATTCATTCACATAAATCCTTCCACCTAACTGATAATTCGTATGAGCAATGCAGTTATTAAGCAGCTCTCGAATCAGCCAACTATTATATTGCTCTGTTTCCATCGGAAACAGCGTCAACTGATTAGGCATATAACGATAAGTCAGATTTCGTACTTTCGCAAACACCTTATCCACTACATTGATAAATGGAATCTTAAAAATTGCATAATCTTTATCCATTCCATCTGCACCATACAGTCTCCACATAATACTCGGTGCTGTCTGAAACATATAATCAAAATCAGAATTTCCCAACAAGAGCATTCCTGCCTGTGTAATTTTACCATCTATCATGAGCTTAATCTTTGTAAGAAACTGCTCATCACTCATAGCATCCACTTCTGCTGAAATATGTTCTTGATTCATTTTTTCTTTATATTTTTCTCTTGCCAAATCTATTGCAGTCTTATCCAA
>CAMWKH010000039.1 GCA_947174805.1 uncultured Roseburia sp.
TATACAGGTAAATCCACGTTGCTACAAATGTGGGGTCACTTCATATTGTCCTAAAATGCTGTCATATTGCAGAGAAAAATTATTTTTGAAATTTAGCTTTTCCACCTGGAAACACTTCCAAGCCCTCCACATATGATACAGTGTAAACAATCAATTATGGAGGATTCTTAAATGAGTGATTTAGCAGCAACAAACTGTGGCGGATGTGGATGCAGCAACGGAGGAGGATGTGGTTCCATCCTTTGGCTTATCGTTTTGCTTTGCCTGTGCAACGGCAGCGGAAGCGGCTTCTTCGGCGGCGGATGCGGCGGATGTGACGATGGCAACAACTGTATCTGGATTATCCTGTTGTTACTCTGCTGCGGCGGAAGCGGCAGCGGATTCTGCGGATGCTAATTCCAAAGTTCAGACGCTTTAAGAAGACCGGGGAAGCATATGCTTCCCCGGTTTTACTTTTTACTGCTCTCTTCCCCGGAAAGATTTTTCTCTTTCTTTTCATTTTCTTTCCGTTTTTCTCTTAAGCACTCTTCGTCAAGTTCATACACATTTTCTCCGTCTATCACTAAGCGTCCCATAGGAAAATCTCCTTTTTTTCTACTATATGTGAAATCATTGAAATTGGGCAGTTGTTTTCGGTACTAAATTCGGGATTCTCACATACTCTAATAGAAAAAGGATTTTTATGGAACAGGAAAACAACGAGTATACCCCTACCGCCTTTGATTTGGAGACTCAGAGTAAAAATCTCCAGATTTTAAAAACCTTTATACCTTACTTAAATCCTGCACGGCAAAAAAGTTTTGCCGTTATGGTAAAATTTTTGGAACTTCGGAATGTGATGTCCATATTTGAAAAACCCCCTGCTTCCATGAGCATATGCTCCTCTGACGACCCAGCGGAACGGAATGTCCAGTTGCTAAACGATTTAAAAAAGTTCTGCAGTCCGTCGGAACAGGAGTCCATCGACATGCTCCTTGGGGCTTTTTCCATGTTTTCTTTCAGTGACGCATTTTCGGATTCCTAACATATAATGACAATAAAAAGGAGAACCAATGGATTACAATTTTATGAAAAATAACCCTGATTTATCTAACATTTCCCCGGAAAAATTGAATTTTCTCATGCAGTTTGCATCCCAGAGCAAATCCGGGAACGCAAAAGAAATGTCCAACATGATTCTTGGAGCTGCCAATGCTGCAAAAAAAGAAGGCATATCTTTCTCTCCCAATGAGACGGATATGATTGTGGAAATTTTAAAACAGAATATGAACCCGGAGGAACAGAGAAAAGCGGAACAGCTTCTCAACATTATGAGGAATTTGAAGAAACGCTGAAAAAGACGGGGGATATCAAAATCGGCAGGTCTTTCCATGGCCTGCCATATTTTGATGCACCCGATACATGACAAAGTAAACGTATTCCTATTTCTGATTAATATAATTTACCAATCCCTGGCAGTCAATGATTTTTTGCATAAACTCCGGGAATGCCTGGCCCTGATACGTTTTTCCTGTGGTCTTGTCGGTAATGACTCCCGAGTCAAAATCCACTTCCACCTCATCTCCCGCCTGAATCTCTGCGGCAGCCTCCTTACACTCCACAATAGGAAGGCCGATATTAATGGAATTGCGGTAAAAAATCCTGGCGAATGTCTCTGCGATGACACAGCTTACCCCTGCCGCTTTTATGGCAATGGGGGCGTGTTCCCTGCTGGAACCGCACCCAAAGTTTTTTTCCGCCACGATAATGTCCCCTGGTTTTACCTCTTTGATAAACTCTTTATCAATATCTTCCATGCAGTGGAGGGCTAATTCCTTTGGCTCTGAAGAATTCAGATATCTTGCAGGAATAATCACATCCGTATCCACATTGTCCCCATATTTAAAGACTGTTCCACATGCTGCTTTCATATTCCTATCCTCCTAAACTTCATCCGGTGAAGAAATTCTACCGGTGATGGCGCTTGCCGCTGCAACAGCAGGGCTTGCAAGATAAATCTCAGACTCTGTATGTCCCATACGGCCCACAAAATTGCGGTTGGTTGTGGATACACACCGCTCTCCCTGGGCTAAAATTCCCATATATCCCCCCAGGCAGGGCCCGCAGGTGGGGGTGCTTACAATGGCCCCGGCCTCAATAAAGGTGCGGATAAAACCTGCTTCCATTGCGTCCAGATAAATCTGCTGGGTGGCGGGAATCACAATGGTTCTCACGCCTTTTTTTACTTTTTTGCCCTTTAATATCTCTGCCGCAATGCGAAGATCCTCATAACGCCCGTTGGTGCAGGAACCGATGACAACCTGGTCAATCTTAATATCCCCCGCTTCGTCAATAGTTTTTGTATTCTCCGGCAGATGGGGGAAAGCCACCGTAGATTTCAGTGTGCTAAGGTCAATGGTATATTCCTCATCATATACGGCGTCTGGGTCTGCCTCATACACTTTGTAAGGGCGCATGGAGTGCTCTTTCAAGTAAGCCTGGCATTTTTCATCCACCGGGAAAATGCCGTTTTTCCCGCCGCCCTCAATAGCCATATTTGCAATGGTGAAACGGTCGTCCATGGAGAGGTGCTGGATGCCGTCCCCCACAAATTCCATAGACTTATACAGTGCCCCGTCCACGCCAATCATTCCTATAATGTGCAGGATAATATCTTTTCCGCTCACCCATTTTGCAGGTTTTCCGGTAAGGGTAAATTTTATGGCGGAAGGCACTTTAAACCAAGCCTTGCCCGTAGCCATCCCTGCGGCCATATCCGTAGAGCCCACCCCTGTGGAAAATGCCCCCAAAGCGCCGTAGGTACAGGTGTGGGAGTCAGCCCCGATAATCACATCCCCTGCAACGGTAAGTCCTTTCTCCGGCAGAAGGGCATGTTCAATCCCCATTTCCCCTACGTCAAAATAGTTTGTAATATCATGTTTGCAGGCAAATTCCCGGACACATTTACAGTGTTCCGCTGATTTTATATCTTTGTTTGGAACAAAATGGTCCATAACCAAAGCAATTTTGTCTTTGTGGAACACGCCTTCCGTCTTCATTTTTTCAATTTCATGAATCGCAACCGGCGAGGTAATGTCGTTGCCAAGAACAAGATCCAAATCTGCCTCAATCAACTGACCTGGGGTAACCGAGTCAAGGCCCGCATGTGCGGCCAGAATCTTCTGAGTCATTGTCATTCCCATGCAAGGAATCCTCCTTTTTCAATGTTATAATGTGAGTGTTTGTTTTATCTTTGATTGTATTGTAGCACAGGATTTGTTATAATAGAAATACATATTAAGTATATATAATATAATCTAAAGTTATGGAGAAAACGATGAGCCAGAATTTATCTGCGTACCGAATTTTTTATACGGTGGCAAATGCCGGAAACATTTCCAAGGCGGCAAAAGAGCTGTATATCAGCCAGCCTGCCATCAGCAAGTCTATCCAGAAACTGGAGGAGGGCCTGGGGTGCAGGCTTTTTGCCAGAAGTTCCAGGGGGGTCACCTTAACCGAGGAGGGAGAGCTGCTCTACTCCTATGTAAAAGATGCCTTTGACACTTTGACACTGGGGGAAGAAAAACTACACCGCTCCATTGAACTCGGGGTGGGACATTTAAAAATAGGGGTGAGCACTACCCTGTGCAAGTACCTTTTACTGCCCTGCTTAAAAGAATTTATCAAGCGATATCCCCACATAAAAATTTCCATTCACTGCCAGTCCACCAACGAAACCTTGAAACTGCTTCAGGAAAATAAGATAGATATCGGTCTGGTGGGAAAACCGGAAAATGACAAGGAGCTGCATTTTGACCATGTGGCTGAAATAGAGGATATCTTTGTGGCGGCAAAGGATTACCTGAGAAATTTAAAAACCAGGGGAATTGCTAAAAATCATATCCTGGAAAATTCCACGGTGATGCTCCTTGACAAAAATAATATTACAAGGCAGTATATCGACGATTACCTCCAGCAAAACAATATCCAGGTACAGGATTTTATCAATATTTCCAATATGGACCTTTTGATAGAATTTGCCAAAATCGGGGTTGGAGCAGCATGCGTTATCCGAAATTTTGTCCGGGATGAATTAAAGGATGGAACTTTAATTGAAATTCCCCTTGGGGTTCCCATAGAAAAAAGGGAGGTGGGGTTTGCCTATAAAAATCCCGTAAAAAATACAAAATCTTTAGAACTGTTTATAGACTTTTACTCAAACAACTGAAAAGACAGCCCTTTCTTTGGGCTGTCTCTTATTCTCTGCATTAGTTATTGATAAATTTGTCTTCCTCGTTGTTCCAGCTGTACAATTTGCGGATTTCCTCTCCCACCTTCTCAGAAGAATGTTCGGAGGCAAGTTTGCGCATAGCCTTGAAGTGAACCTGTTTTCCTGCAGGTGACATATCCAATAAAAATTCTTTTGCAAAAGATCCGTCCTGAATGTCGGCGAGAATCTTTTTCATAGCTTTCTTTGTGTCCTCTGTAATAATCTTAGGCCCTGTTATGTAATCGCCATACTCTGCGGTATTGGAAATAGAATATCTCATTCCCGCAAATCCTGACTGGTAGATTAAGTCTACAATCAGCTTCATCTCATGGATACACTCAAAATAAGCATTTCTTGCGTCGTATCCTGCTTCGACCAATGTCTCAAAACCGGCCTGCATCAATGCACAGACACCGCCGCATAAAACTGCCTGCTCACCGAAAAGGTCTGTCTCTGTCTCTGTACGGAAAGTTGTGTCCAAAACTCCGGCTCTCGCTCCGCCGATTCCAAGGGCGTATGCCAAAGCGATATCCTTTGCTTTCCCGGAAGCATCCTGTTCCACTGCCACAAGACAGGGAACCCCTTTGCCTGCCTGGTACTCAGAACGAACGGTGTGTCCCGGTCCCTTTGGAGCAATCATGGTAACATCCACATTTGCAGGAGGTACGATACATCCGAAATGGATATTGAAACCGTGGGCAAACATTAACATATTGCCCTCCTCCAAGTTTGGCTCAATATCATTTTTGTAAAGGTCTGCCTGTTTCTCATCATTAATGAGAATCATAATGATATCGGCTTTCTTTGCCGCCTCTGCTGCTGTAAATACTTCAAATCCCTGTTTTACAGCTTTATCCCAGGATTTGCTGCCCTCGTACAAACCGATGATAACGTTACATCCTGACTCTTTTAAATTCAGGGCATGTGCATGTCCTTGGCTGCCGTAACCGATAATTGCGATAGTCTTTCCCTCTAACAATGATAAATTACAATCTTCCTGATAATAAATTTTTGCTGCCATTACGCTGCTTCCTCCTATATACTTTAATCTAAATATTTCACGTCTGATGAACCTCTGGACAATCCGGTAATGCCTGTTCTGGCCAGTTCCAGAATCTCGTAGCCGGTGAGAAGATCTAAAAAGGCATCCAGCTTTTCCTGGTGCCCTGTTAATTCGATGACCATGGAATCATGGGTGACATCCACAATCTTCCCGTGGAAAATCTCTGTCACGTTTAAAATCGCCTGACGGTCTGTGTCCTTGGCCCTAATTTTTACTAGAATCAACTCCCTCGTGACGGAATTTCCATGCTCCAATTTCTTGATATCCAAAACATCTTCCAGTTTAGCAAGCTGTTTCTCTATCTGTTCTAATATCTGGTCGTCGCCGCTTGCCACAATGGTAATTCTGGTATACCTTGGGTCCGCTGTCACCCCTGCGGAAAAACTGTCAATATTGTAACCTCTCCTGCTGAAGAGACCGGATATATGACTGGTAACACCTGCGGTATTTTCAACCAGTAAAGATAATACCTGTCTTCTCATAAGAAAACCTTCCTTTGCTCAAACACTCACACTAGAGCCAATTCTAGCACATCCCTCTTTAAATTTCAAGAGCGAAACGTATCTTAACAAGATTTCTTAATTGGTTAGAATGATATTGTCAATAAAATGCTGGGCGATATTTGCCATTCCCTCGTCGTCCGGGTGGGCTGCCACAACTTCATTGTCTATGGCGTGGAGGTTTCCGTCTGCACCGTAAACCTGGGTTCCCAGGGAAGAGCGGAAGGTATCCTCCTCGTATGCTGCCAGAAAATCGCTGACATCAATAAAGGTGATTCCATTTTGGTCACAGGCCGCATGCTTAGCAGCTTCAATATCATCCTTAGGCCACAGCACTTCCCCCAGCATAAGAATCTGGGCGTTTGGAGCCTTTTCCCTGATACGCTTTACCAGGGCCGGGTAATCTGTCCCCAGAGTTTCTTTTCCCTCGGTGATATTTTCCCCTGTCTGTAACGTCACCAAATCCGTGTGTTCATTAAAATATTTGTCATAGTCGTCCAGGGCTGCATTCCGGTCAGGCGCCACTTCCCACTTTTTAATATCAAGGACTGTGGTGGTCACAGGTTTTGCCGACTGCCCCTCCAGCCATCTCGACACTATATGTACATAGTCATTTTCCTCTGTGGTGGCTGCCATTCCCCAGTTGCTCCACCAAAGTTCGCTGATTTCGTTGCAGGTGACAGAATTACCCAGGGCCACATAGTCAAAATTCTCCTCTGTCGCGATAATGGCAACGCCGTCTCCTCTCAGTTCCTCCTCACCTTTTATCTCGGATTCCGTCTCAGTCCCGGCATTTACCTGGGGATCCGCTTCTTTTTCCTTTTCATCCTTGGAATCCTTTGCTTTTTTATCCTTATTTTTTTCCACAAATGAAGCCCGGACTTCCGAACCTTTCTGCATCTCCTCTTTGGGATTTACCTCTCCCTGTGATGTCTCCTGTTTTTGCACGGATTTGCCGCCATTGCCGCATCCTGCCAGCATAATTGCCATTACGACGGCCGCTGATACCTGTTTCCAATTTTTTCTCCTCATACCTTCACTTCTTTCCTGCCTTCAAAAATTTCCATGATTTCGGCAATTTATTTAAGGTATTATACTCCAAGGCTATAGTTCCTTCAAGCCTTGTCACAGAATTATCACATATTTCTCCAATCGCTCCAGAATATCCCCATACTGTTTTATCATTCCAGGATGTTTTTCTGCCACGGTATCGTAATCCCCCTCTTTTACTGCAGATTCCACCTCCTTTGCCAGCTGGGAAAGTTCCGGCAGGCCCACGGTGAGGGAGGTGCTCTTTAGCGTATGTACATGAACTCTGTAATTTTGCCAGTCCCGGTTCTCAAAACAGGTCTCAAGTTCCTTAAGCCAGTTGTTTGTACAGTATTCTTTTAAAATATCCAGATAAATATCTTCCGCCCCTCCGCAGTAAGAAATCCCCATTTCTTTGTCAAGCTCCGGGATGATTTCGCCGAGATCTTCCTGTTGTTTTTTTGGTTCCTCCTCCGTAGAAAAGTCCTGTACCAGCTCTCTTGGAAGATATTTTTTAATCATCATCTCGATATCTCTGCCCCGCATAGGTTTGGAGAGATAATCCTGGAAACCTTCCGAGAGATATTCCCCTTTCATCCCGGAAATAGCATTGGCGGTGAGCATAATCACCGGAACACCGTGATTTTGGGACTCCGGCATCTCGTTCATTTTGTGGAACACTTCGATTCCGTCCATTTCCGGCATCATATGGTCCATAAAAATAAGATGATAACGCTTCTCCCGGATTAAATTCAGGCATTCCTGCCCGGAGGATGCGGTATCCACCTGGACTTTCAGGCTCTTTAACATATTTTTTGCCACTGTAATATTCATGGGGACATCATCCACAATTAAAATCTGCGCTCCGGGGGCGGTAAAATCCGGCTGGTAAACAGTATTTTTGGGATGTACCTGATTATAACGTTTTGCAAAATCTCCGATGGGTGTCTGGTCCACTGCCTCCTGGGCCACTTTTATCACAAATTCTGACCCTTCCCCGTAGATGCTGTACACACGGATTTCTCCTCCCATCAGTTCAAGAAGCTGTTTTACCACTGCAAGTCCAAGTCCGGTTCCCTCGATATTATAATTTTTTTCTTCGTTGAGACGCTGAAAAGACTGAAAAAGCTGTTTTCTGTTTTCCTCCAGCAGCCCGGTTCCCGTATCCTTTACTGAAATAGTTAAAAGAATTTCCTTCTCATTTTTCCACTTTCCCTGGACATTTAAGGTGACACAGCCCTTCTCCGTATATTTAATGGCGTTTGTGAGAAGATTCACGATAATTTGGCGCATGCGCACCTCGTCCCCCAAGAGAGTCCTGGGAATATTTTCATCACAAATCACCTTAAAATCCAGGTTTTTTTTCCTAGCCCGCTCCGCTACCATACTATAGGAATCCTGTATGAGAGAACTGATTTCATACTGCACCTTCATAATTTCCATCTTGCCGGATTCAATTTTAGAAAAGTCCAGTATCTGGTTAATCAGGCTTAACAGCTGTCCACCGGCAACTTGGATATTCCTTGCATACTCGCAGATTGTCTCGTCGGTACACTCCCTTAAAATCATTTCGTCCATGCCAAGCACCGCATTGATGGGAGTGCGGATTTCGTGGGACATATTGGCAAGAAAATTGCTCTTTGCCTGGTTGGCGCTTAACGCTTTCTCCTTTGCCCGCTCCGCCTCTTTTTTTGAGATTTCCAGCTGTTCGTTCTGACGCTGGTTTAATTCGATAGCTTTATTGTAAATCCTAACCTGGAATTTAATGATAGTCCCTATGGCGAAGGATAAAACCATCATACACTGCCAGATATCCAGGTATGTCCCGGCTTTTGTATTTATATCAACCACAAGTTCCGGATGGTAATAGGCTAAAAGAAAACAGGCCGTGTGCACTGTTGTCCCCAAAATCAACAGGATGTAAAAGAGTTTTCCCTCAATTAAGAGAAAAGTAAACAGCGTGCCCATAACAAACCAGAAGGGCATACCGCTGTATGCGCCTCCCCCGGAAAAAAACATAATAGGAAAAAGCACCACTGTAATTCCAAGGCAGATGATAACGGAAGCCAATCGCATCATCCCCTTGAAATTGGCGATATAGAAACATCCGATGAGAATGATTTCCGCCGTGGCTACTACGGTTATCTGACCTATGGGAAGTCTGGCAATCATGGATAAGAGCAGAGAAAAAGCCCCTCCTGCAATTCCCGTAAACAGAATCAGATTAAAAAGCACTTTTCGTATGGGCAATTCATTATTTAAAAATTTCATATAATATTTCTTTATCAATTTTTTAATGAATCCAATCATAGTTCCTCCCAAAAGCAAACTCTATATCAAATCCACCCTGTCCACATCGGGGGTTTCCATTACCTCCCCCTCATGGCCGGAAACTTTTACATTGTCAAAGATAAGATGGGCAACATTTTTCATAAAAACACCTTTTTTGCTGCATGGTTCCACTCCCTCCGACATAATGGGAACATCACACTTGGCATCCTCCGCAAAAGTAACCGTTATATTCCGCATGGTTACCTGCTCAATTTTTCTCTCCGGCAGTCCTTCAAAATAAGTGGCTGACACATGGCAGTTTTTGGCTGTAATATTTTCAAAGCAAAATGTTTTCAATTCCGGCGTGCTCTCATTTACCGGATAACTCTCCCGGGACTGTACAAACTCTGTCCTGCCGTCGGGGTCACAGTAATAGAATGCATTGGCGGTAAAGGGAGCCATCACCTGGTCCATCTCAATATCCCGAAAAGTAATCTGGTCAACCACGGCATCTTTCCCCCGGCCCCTTCTAGTCTTTATGCGGAGTCCCCTGTCCGTATTGTAAAACCGGCATTTTTCCACCAAAAGGTCAATCACGCCCCCGGCCATCTCGCTGCCAATCGTTACAGCCCCGTGGCCGTTTTCCATGAAGCACTGGTAAATGTGGAGTTCTTTGCAGGGAGTTTTATACTTTCTTCCCATGTAGATTTTTCCCGATTTTACTGCCACGCAGTCATCCCCCAGGGAGAAACGTGTGCCGCAAATCTCCACGTACTCACTGGAATCCGGCACAATCCCATTGGTGTTGGGGGACTGGGCCGGATTTTCCACCCTGAGACTGCAGAACAGCAGATTGCTGGAAAAGTAGGGGTGTATGGTCCATGCAGGACTGTTGTGGAAAAAAATACCCTGGACTTTGATATTGTCACAGTGGTTTAAAAACAGCATCCTGGGACGGAAAGCCCCAACCATAACTTTTTCATTTTTCCACCAGTTGTCAAAATCTGCACTTCCGTCCACAGAGCCCTGTCCATAGATTTTTACATTGCTCACCTCGATTCCCGTGATAATCCCTGCAAACATATCCAAGGGATTTCCTTCCCAGGAGCCAAGGTTATATTCCTCCATCTCGTCATAACTTTCAATCAGCCCGGGAAGAACCGGGAATTTAAACCGTTGCGTATCCGCTTTTAAAACAGCGCCTTTTGCCAACTCTATATTAATATCGCTCTTTAAAAACAGGCTTGTAATTTTATACGTGCCCCTGGGAATCCATACCCGGCTGTCCCTGGGACAGGAGGATATGGCAGCCTGAATAAAACCTGTGTCATCGGAGATGCCGTCCCCTTTTGCCCCGAAATCTTTTACGTTTAAGGTTACAAATTCATATTCTGTGGTGAAATTCAGACTGCCTTCCTCCCTGCCGTTTGCTCCAATCAGGGTAAGCTTATATCTGCTGTCCGGCTTTAATCCGTAAAGGGTGGTGATTACGGTATCCGTTTCCTGGTATTTTTCCCCGTTTAGTAAAATATCATATTTCTCTTTTGTGTAATATATGCCGCCGTCCGACAGCTCCACAGACACACTCCTGGCTGTCTTCATTATCATCCGAATCTCCATGTGATTCTCCTTTGACAAAAATATAGTTTATCTTATTCATATTTCAAAAACTGCCGCTTAACGCTGTCTGCCATCATAGAAAGCCCTGCCATCCCCTCGTCCTCCAACGCCCCGTCAGCGGCATCTATTAGGCTAAGTCCAATGTGGACATATTTTTCGCTGTTTAAAACCTTTATGCTGCAGGCTTTTACTATCACATACCCCATCGCCAGCCCTGCTTTTTTATCGACTTCCTGGCTGGTAAGGGGCGGTATGCTTTTTTTGATCGTCCGCTTGAATATCTCTTTTAAAGCCCTGTAATGTTCAAATATCTCTTGGCTCATACTGTCAATCACATCGATTAACATCATAAGAAAACAGGCATCTTCCCAGGTGACAGAGCGAATCATGGCAGGCTCAAACTTCCGCATCTGGAGATAAAAATCCCCATAATCCGCTTTATTGTGAAAATATGTCTCATAGGACATATAAAAAGGATATGCTTCGTAGAGAAAATCCCATGGCTTTGGAACAGGATTTTCTGCTGATTCACAGAAAATCCCGTCGGAATTTCGGGGACACTGTCTGAGGGATTCCATTTTGTCCTCAATGATTCCCCTGTAGAATTCATGATCTAAAGCATCGTGCAGCACGAAGAGGTTTCTGGCCCTCACACTGCTTTTATCCG
Organism: uncultured Roseburia sp.; assembly: GCA_947174805.1. Classification (GTDB taxonomy): domain Bacteria; phylum Bacillota; class Clostridia; order Lachnospirales; family Lachnospiraceae; genus Roseburia_B. The sequence goes on from CAMWKH010000039.1 coordinate 11,400, forward strand.
TAATCGTTTTCAGACTGGAGAGGAAAAAATTTTTTTCCTCCTCCGTCTCCGCCATGAGATATTGTTCCATGCATCCTGTTACAAGAAAGATACTGATTTCTCCCGGCGCTTTTTCTTCTCTTAAATACTGGTCTAAATATATTTTATAATCCATAATGACACCCTTTTAGTCAATTTTTATGTATTTCCCTCAAGAAAGATACATTTTTTATTTCGATGCAGACACTACTCCTATCAACAGTTTCGTGCACAGGTCAATTCCAAGTTTTCCGCTGTCTAAACACAATTCAAAATACTGGGGATTGCCCCACTCCCACTTTGTAACGGAATTATAAAACCCTTTCCTGCGCTTGTCAAACTTTTTCATGGCATTTTCTGCCTCAGCCCGGCTCATCTGTTCTTTTTCCATGGCTCTTTGTATTCTCTTTTCTCTCTCGGCATGGACAAATACCCGGAAACAGTCCTCCCTGTCCTTTAAGATGTAACCTGCCGCGCGTCCCACGATGACGCATCCTCCTTCCTCGGCAGCCTTCTCGATAATCCTTTTTTCCTCTGCGAAGAGCTTCTCTGCTAGGGGAAGGGATTTCTCATCTGTATTACCTTTGGAGTAGGATTTGGACAGGTTAAAAATAAGGCTTCCGGAACTGCTCTCCTCCAGATTTTCAATATACATAGGGGGAGTATTCAGATTTTGGGCGGCTTCAATTAAAATATTCCGGTCAAACAACTTGTATCCCAAACTCTCCGCCAGCCTTTTGCCTATTTCGTTTCCTCCGCTCCCATAAGAACGTTCAATAGTTATAATATGATACATACTGATCTCTCCTTTCATAACTCCCAGAGTTTTACTTCCTATCCCTATTATAACCGTTCCTGGCCCATCCCACAATTCTTTTTTTACTAAGGGACAAATCTATGGGTTAAAATTTTTCATTTCGTCATTCTCTTCAAAACGGAAGCAGAAACATATTGATGACAAGGCCCTGATTGTATATAATAAAAAGAGGAAACGTAAGAAATGGAAAGGTACATAAAAATTATACTGAGATGGAGGATGAAAATGGTAGATTATTCACAATTTGAAGCAAGTACAAAATCCGGGATCCAGGCGGATGCCGGCCGTATCAAAAAACATGATGAAATCATAGGTGCGGTGCTTTCCCAGCGGAAGAGTTCAAAAATCATATTTGTCGTATGCGTTTGTCTCCTTGCAGCGGCGGCGTACTTTAAACTCTGGATTCCCACCGCTGTCTGTGCTCTTTTGGCCCTGTTTTTCCTGTGGAGGGGCACAGGGAAAATCTCGGAGGAATACATGAAGGAGGTATACGAGGAAGGGCTTTTGGTTCCCGGATTAATCGTAAAGACGCAGCCCATCACCATAATGGCCATTGCCAATTTGGTTGCCCAGGACGGTGCAGACACGGTAAACGGGTGCTACAACCTGGTGGTGAAAAATTTGGATGGCGCCAAAAACCAATTATATGAGAAAGTGCCCTGTTCCTGCTTTTTCCGATATGAAGGAGGTCCTTACCACTCTGCATTCCAGCCTCATCCCCTGTACTGGGCCACAACCAGCCAACAGGAAATCGCTTCCGCTTTAAGGCAGGTAGAAGAAGATAATAAGGAAAACTCCCGGGATGAATGGGAAGTGTTACGGGAGATGGCAGAGCGGTTCCCCAACTTAAAAAATGGAGAAATCATTATGCTGGATGAAAATTATGTGCCTTTTGGGAAAAAAGATTATCTGGACAGCGATTATAAACCCCTGGAGGATTAAGGGTAACGCAAAAAAACCGACGGATTAGCGTCGGTTTTTTTGCTTTTACTCTGCTTCTCTTAATTGCTCCACAATACTTCCCTTATTCCAGATTTTATCTGTCCCTGCGGAAATGCAGGCGGACAAAAGTATTCCGATAAAAAAGACGATAACTGCCGGAACTACTGTAAAATGATATTTCATATACCAGGTATTGACAGACAAATTTTTTACCACGGTAAAGGAAAGCAGGGCGCTTACAAGAATTCCAATCGCTCCGGAAAACAGTGCATAAATCATGCCTTCATAAACCACAAGTTTCTTAAGCTGCATTTTTGTCATGCCGATACTCCGCATAGAGGCAAATTCCCTCTGTCTGGCAATCACTCCTGTCAAAATCACATTCATTAAATTCAAGATGCCGATAAATCCTAAAAGCAGTGACACAATCACTCCCACCATGCTGTACGTATTTTTCATTTCCTGGAAGGAAGCCTCCTCCGTAAGCCTGGTAAGGCAGGATAATCCCCTCTGCTCTGCCAAATTTTCTACAAAAGCATTCACCTCGTCAAATTTTCCTTCTTCGGCGTTAAACAGGCAGTGGATGGGATTTTCCATCTCCGGGAACTTATTCAGAAATACAGGTTCCGGAAATACAACTGCTTCATACCCTCCGGAGCTGTAGCTCATATTTAAAGCATTTGGAGCCCCCACTACCGCCATAACGGTGTATTTCTGTTTCTCTCCGGCAATTTCCACCTCAATCACATCCCCGGCATGAAACTCTTGAGCTTCATAATTATATTCTCCCCTGTCGCTTAGGAAACCTGACATCACCACATAATTTTCCCTGCAAAGTTTTTCATAGTCAATGCTTCCCTCAATTATTTTTACAATGTGAAAAGCGTTTTCACTGTAACCGTAAATCATTCTGCATCTGTCATACTCATTTATATCGGAGGAAGTTTTCTTACCATTGACGGAGAGAACCTTTCCCAAATCTTCCCTCTCCTCTGTGACTTTTTCTTCGGGGAGCATATAGCAGTAAGAACTTGCAAAATCCTTCACCCCCTGGGTATGCTCCAATTCTTCCGCTGTTTTGGCCTGTACCGTTATGGTATTTGTATCCTGGCCGGATAATTTGAAATAATTTGAGTTTCTCACATCAAAATCCGTCACTGCATCCCGCCTGACATAAGTCTCCTTGTCCATGCTTTCGGTATAATTCAACACACTATTTAAAAGTATGGAACTTAAGGAGACAGAAAGCACCACCAGAACCGTCTTTCCCTTGTTTCTGCTTAAATTGCTTATAGCCATTGACAAAATCCGATGGCAGGACACACCCCCTTTTTTCTGTTTTTTCCTGCCCATTTGTGGGCCGTGATATTTTAATGCTTCCACGGGAGATATCCTGCCCGCTAATTTTCCTGGTCTGCTGCAGCTTATTTTTACCGTTACCAGAGTAAAAAGTCCTGAAATAATCCAAACCCACAGGGAAGGAACAATAAACACCACTTCCCCGAAATTGGTGTTTGCCATCACAGGAGGTAACAGTAAGTTGCCTAACAGCCATCCCAACAAAAGTCCTGTGGGAATCCCCACAAGAGATAAAACCATTCCCTGCCGGGTTACCATATAGCGGATTTGCCTGGGGGATGTTCCAATGGTCTTTAACTGCCCGTAAAGCCGGATGTCTTTTTCCACGGAAATTTTAAATATATTGTAGATAATCAGATACCCGGCAAATAGAATCAACAATACCCCTATGCCCCCGTAGATATAAGCCTGGACAGAATCCATAGAGCGTATTTCATACACAGGATTCACATGGTGTATGAGAAAGCCTTCTTCCCCTCTTTTTGCATCGGGATTATACCCCATTTCTCTCACCAGTTCGTCCAGATTTTCCTTTATGTGGTCATCCTTTGGAAAACTTCCTCTCACATCATAGCTTGTTTTTGCAAGATTTTCATAAATTCCATCGTAATTTTCCAGGGCATGTTCCACAAAATCCTGGGAAACAAGGAGGGTAGCGTCTTGTTCGTATTTCATTCCCTCCCAAAATCCACAGATGGTCATTTCCTTTTCCAGCGTGTAGTTCCCTACCTTATATTTCAGCATAAATTTACTTCCCGTTTTTTCCGGCAGCCCGAAAAGACGTAACACTTCCGTATCACAGGCCAGTTCATTTTCCTTCTCCGGATATTTCCCCTGCTCTAATTCTATGAAATGGTATTTTGCTGCAGTTTCATCCATCCAACCCACGATAGCCTGCATATTATTCAGTTCCGGGTTTACGGCATTGGCTGCAAAACGCTCAACCCCTGAAACCGCAAATCTGGAATTGGATAAAAGTTTATAGGCCTCCTCTTTGGTAAGGTTTTTTATGGAAACCATAAATTTGGTGCCTGCCTGGCGCAGCATCTGTTCTTCCATAGAAATCTGCGCTCCCTGGAGAACCGTGGTGAGGGCCATAAACAACACTGCCGTTAAAATAATAGCCAAAACTGCGATGCGGTTCCTTACTCTGTCTGCCTTAAGACAGTTCACGGATAAGGTTTTTATAAATTTTTTGTTATTGTTTTCCATCATCTTCATCTCTTATGCCTCTGTGACCTTTCCGTCTTCTATATGGATCATCCGGTCTGCAATCTGGGCCAGCTCCGGGTTGTGGGTTATCATTACAAGTGTCTGGGCAAATTCATTGCTGGTCATGCGCAAGAGCTGCATAACTTCCAGGGAAGTTTTGGAATCTAAATTCCCTGTAGGCTCATCAGCCAGAATAATTGCAGGTTTGCTGGCCAATGCCCTTGCGATGGCCACTCTCTGCTGTTGTCCCCCGGAGAGGTTATTGGGCAGATGATCCAGTTTTTCCGAGAGATGCAGCATTTTTATAATTTTATCCACGTAGCGTTTATCCACTTTATTTCCATCCAATTCAATGGGGAGCACTATATTTTGATACACGTTTAAAATGGGAACAAGATTATAATTCTGAAACACAAATCCAATATTTCTCCTGCGGAAAACCGTGAGCTGTTCATCATTCATTGTGGCAATCTCTTTCCCCCTGACTTTCACGCTGCCGGAAGTGGGTATGTCAAGGCCTCCCAGCATATTGAGCAGAGTAGATTTGCCGCTGCCGCTTGTTCCGATAATAGATACAAATTCCCCCTGGCCCACGGCGACGCTGATGCCATCTAAGGCTTTTGTGATATTGGGCTCTTCCCCATAATATTTTCTCAAATCTTTTGTCTCTAAGATATCGTTCATGATTTGTTCTCCCTTTCCTTTGATACATACAGCATACAAAAAGATTATCTCAATTTGTTCTCAGAAATGTAACAATATTGAGATAATCTCTCTGGTTTACTGGTTTACTTTTGTTAAGAACTGTAAATTTGCTTGTCCCTTGGAAGGTTCACCCGCACCTCGGTGCCCTTTCCCTCCTCTGAGCGCACTTCAAGAAACCCTCTCTGCTTCATAATAATTTCCCTTGCCAGATATAAGCCGATGCCGATCCCCTCCACATCCGCCGACTCCGGTTCACGGTAAAACCGTTTGAATATTTCAGGAATCCGTGATTCCCGGATGCCCCTTCCGTTGTCCTTTATTTTTATTCTTACATAAAAATCTGTTTTCTCCGTAGAAATTTCAATATGTCCCCCTGGATTGGTATACTTTACCCCATTGTCCAAAATATTAAACAGGGCCTCCACTGTCCATTTTTTGTCAAAGTATCCAAAATAGTCCTCGCAGGATACCTTTATGGAAATGTCCTTTTTCTCCGCTTTTAACGCTGCGTCACACACTGCCTGGGCAATGAGGTCGTACACGGAATTTTCCCTGGGGCTTACTTTTACAATGCCGCTTTCCAGACGTGACATGCGTATCATACTGTCCATAAAAAATTCAAGTTTATCCACCTGGCGCTCCACGGCATATAAAAACTCCTCCCGTTTGGACGGCTCCAATTCTTTTCTCTCCAGAAGATTATGATACATGCGGATGCTGGCTATGGGAGTTTTCACCTGATGGGAAATATCGGAAATCATAGATTCCAACTGCTTTTTTTGGTAGAAATTTTCCTGGGAATGTTTCATAAGAACTTCATAAAGCTGGCGCATTTTCACCATAAGTTTACCAACAAGGGTATCCTGATTTTCCTGAAAATCTATATGTTCATTCCCGTCAAGAATCGCCTGAAGGCAGTTTGAAAGCTGATCCGTATATCTAAGGAGACATTTTCTCACATATACCATGATACCTACAGATGTAAGAAAAAGAAGCAGAGTTAAAAAAAACAACACTTTTTCCATGGGAAGCTACACCCTGCCTTTCCACTGGTATCCCATTCCGTACAAGGTTTTTATATACACATGGTCTTCCGAATCTATTTTCTTGCGCAGACGGTTTATATTTACCGCAACCGTATGTTCATCTACAAAATTTCCGGTGTTATCCCATATTTTTTCCAGCAGAAGACGTTTTGTCAATACTTTGTCCGGGTTTGCAATCAAAAGACGTATAATTTTGTACTCTGTGGGGGTCATGGACAATTCCATATCCCCCTTAAAAGCCGTAAGTTTCATAAAATCAATTTTCAGATATCCGTCGTTATAAAAATCTTTTGCATCCCCTGACTTCGATTTTCGCAGGGCTGCCAGAATCCTCCTGTGGAGAATCGGCATTTTAAAAGGCTTTGTAATATAATCATCCGCACCGCAGTCAAACCCTTTCATTTCATCCTGGTCTAAATCTCTGGCAGTGAGGAAGATTACAGGGATGTCCCGTTCTTTTTTTACTGCCCTGCAAAAATCAAAGCCATCTCCATCCGGAAGATTTCCATCCAACAGAATTAAATCCACTTCCTCTTTCTCTAAAAACTTTATCCCTTCCCCCAATGTTAGGGCAGGATATACTGTATACTGTTCCATTTCCAAATCGTAAGATAAGCCAGAATTTAGAGATTTGTCGTCCTCAATCAAAAGTATTTTCTTCATAATTCGTTTCGTCCGCTCCTCAGATATCAACGCCGCCGGAGACAGCAAGGGCAGGTTCACTTCCCGTTTTGCCCACATGGAATTTTCCTATTTCTGCCCGAAGGGTTTCCGCACTTTGTTTTGTTTTTGTCACCTGCTGTAATACTTCCTCTGACTCGCCTAAAATTACAGATGCCCTCTGTGCAATTTCTGTGGTGCCCTGGGCACCTTCCTCCGCTGCCTTGGAGATATCGCTCATAGAATTCTTGATGCCCTCCATATTATCAAAAAGCTCATGGGCAATGGAACTGAATTCACTCATCAACTCATCCACAGAAGCGCCGTCCTTATCGTACTGCTCTCCGATTGAAAGAAAATCTTCGTAATCTTCGGATACATCATTCACCACAAAATCCAATAATTTTCTGGAATTTGAGGACAGATTATCCACGGCTTCTGTCACCTCCTGGGTAACTTCCTGTATCTTGATAACCGTCTGCCTGGATTGCTCCGCCAGCTCCCCGATTTCCCCTGCAACTACCGCAAATCCTCTGCCTGCCTCACCGGCTCTTGCCGCTTCGATGGATGCGTTTAAAGAAAGAAGGTTAGTCTGGGAAACTACATTCATAATCACACCGGAAAGTTCATAAATCTGGTCTATGACCTTGGCATCCTCCAATGCCGTTTCCAAATCCTGCTGAATTTCTTTTTTCAACAGAACCGTCTTTTCCTGTGCGCCTTTAATTTTTCTGTTTGTCTCCTCTGCTCTGCCTTTAATTTCCGCAGCCCCCTGTGCACCATCCTGGGAACGGCGGGCAATGTGCTGTACTGCGGAGTGTATCTCCACTGCGGATTCATCTGCGGTTATGGTAGTAGCCGCCGTCTCCTGCATCCCTGCTGACAATTCCTGAGTAGCCGCAGACACACTGGCAAGGTCATCTGTCAGCTTTGCCACACAGTCATTTACAGAACCTGCCGCCGTACTGATGGTTTCTGACTCCGCCTGCACCTGGCAGATTAATGACACCATAGCTGACTTCATATCCTCAATACATCTGGCCAGATGGCCAAAATCGTCTTTCCGCCCCAAAAATTTATTCATAAAATCACTGGCATAGTCCCCTTCCGCCATACAATTCATCTGTTTGGAAGCTGCGCGGAGAGACTTTGCAATATCTGCCACAATCAAAACCGCAATCAAAATTAGTAACAGCATTGCCACTATAATAGAGCACACTGAGAATTTCATCGTGGAGAGGAAAATGCGTTTCACCGGAAGGTTATTCTCCACTGCCAGGGTTTCTAACTCATCCACGTAATTTCCAGTGCCTATGACCCATTCCCAGGGTTCAAAAGCTTTGCTGTACGCCCGTTTGGGGAAAACTTCCGTACTGCCCTCCTTGGGGTAATAGTATTCGGTAAAACCTCCCCCTTCCTGACGGCCGTTCTTTAAAATATCCTTTATCATCTGGTATCCATTGCTGTCCTTCGTCTCCAGCCGGTTGGTCCCTTCTATCTCCTGTCCCAAAAGGACAATATTATCTCCTTCATAGGTGTCAATCCAGAAATATCCGCTCTCCCCGTATCTTAACCCCCGGACAAGATCTGCCGCCTTCTTCTTTGCCTCCTCTTCCGAAAAGGCGCCGTTTTGAAATTCTGTATAAATTTCATCCACAAGGGTCATAACATTTTCCACCTGCCCCATAATCTGGGCGTCATAGTCCTCATAGAGCATCTCCCTCATGCTGGATACGGACTGAAGATAAGACTTTTCCATTCTGTCCATATTACTGAACCCTATGATACACAGAGCCATTCCTGCCACAACCGTAAGAATAACTAATTTTGTGCGCACTTTTAAATTTGTAAACATAAATCCATCCCCTTTTCATTGCTAACCCACGAAAAACACTTTCATCTTCTCCGTATGATTCCTCTTCCAAAGTTTCTGGGTTTATTGTAACACATATGGATGGAATATGTATATGCTTTTTGGATAAATATTCTAAGTTTCACGAATTTTTTGATAATTTTTTTGTTATAATGACGAAAGTTGTTTTTTCTCCCTCACTTTTCTTTCATTGCCCTTATCAAAGTCTTCTTACAATTTTCCATACCCCTCATGGCATTTGCGCTCGTGGGTGGGAATTATCGGCAAATCTTCTTTTATATAAAACTATCTGCGGCTCTGCTCCATTGCATCCATATTCACACACAAGAAGATATTTATCATCTGCAACAATGCCATAACATCTATCGCTGCCGGGAATTTCAATTTGATTTCCCAAATAAACACGATGGTCTTCCAACAATTTCACAGATTGTCCGTTTGTCAATGTGTACTCTAAGTTAACGTAAAATCCATTTAACAAATTAAGGTCATTCACATGCAGACCTTGAATTCCAAGTGCATTAAATTCATCAATCAACGTCTCTTTCATCTTTTTAAACACTTCAAAACCGCCTTGTTTGATACACTCTGCCGCAATGCAGGTTCCTCCGAAGGGATGCCCCTCTGTTTTCACACAGCCCCCGCAATCATCTCTCCTTTTACATTCGCCACAGCATTCAGCCCCACAAATTGATGACATAAATTTTCCTCCCGATCCCGATTTCGTGTTATTTTGCTCTTGTTCCTCTTAAAACATTAATCAATCGCTTTTATCCCCTGCTCAGACAATTTCTTGAGATTGTCCAACATATTATTCAATAATTCAGGAGAATGTCCTTCCCATTTGATTACCTCCGCTACAATCTTTAGAGGTTTTTTTGTTCTGTAGGATTTGGTTGGATTTCCTGGAAATTTCTTGTCAGTGACATTGGGATCGTCTTCAAAATCCCCTGTGGGCTCAACAACATAGATCCTTTCCTTTCCCTCCCCCTCTGCCAGTTCCGCTCCCCAGACTGCTGCGTCCAAAGTCCCAGCAAAATAAACATATTTAGATTTTCTATCATCACTATAATTCTTTTTCTTTCCTGTAGCTATCATGTCTCCCATTTTCAAGTCTGCTCTTGTTCCATGAAAAAAAGAACCCCGGCTAAATACTATTTTTTCACTCATTTATTTTCTCCATAAACTCTCAATTAATGAACCTGTTCCGCTGTGTTTACTGCCGTCATCTTCTGTATAAGTTGAGACAAAGCGTGGTTCACGTGTTGTACAATAATAGAACCGCATCAATATATCCACAACGTCTGACTTTTTCTCAATTCCCATGCGTTCCGCCAGATTCTTCTGCCCTTCGGGCAAATCAAAGCCGCACAAGTCCGATTCGGTTTCCACATGTTCCGCATAGACCTCTCTTGCAAACTCCCTGAGTTCTCCTTGGTCCTGATACGCATCTTCATCCAGATAATCCTGCCAGTAGGGGCAGTTTACCACAAATTCAAAAAATTCCTGCAAATTGTCTGCAATTCTGCCACAGGCACCCTCGCTTCCCCAAAAACCTATAGAACCATCTTCAAGTAAAATATATTCACTCCCGGAGCCTGCTCTGGCAAATGTTTTTCCCGAAATGTTATAGGCCAAATGCCCGAACTCGTCCTCAGGCGTTTTGAATTCCGGAAAAATTTCTATATCGCAGACATCGCACAGCAAATCTGATAAGTCGTGATCCTCTCGCAGCATTTTAATGAAATCCATTCACATAATACCTCCTAATATGCATTCACATAATCATAAGTTAATTTTTTTGGTTGCTTTGATACGTTCCCATTATCTATTTCACCCATCAACCAGTCAAAATCTTATTGACATACTGACCAGTTTTCACTTGCCACTCATGTATTAGCTGAACTAATTCAATTTAAAATCTCTTTGCGCTATATACAAGTAGTCCGTTCTAACTTTGAATGATGACATATAAATCCAAAAACCCCTGCCAATGGCATTCCCACACTATTCACAAGGGTTTCTTCATTCAAAATAACCAGGCAAACTTCGCCTTACGCATTCATCTGTTTCGCGAACTTTCCTCTTTTTGTGTTCTGGTCGCATATCCCCGGAACTATGATGTTTACAGTGATAAGGAAGTATAGGAACTTACTTATCATTAACGCTGACAAACAGGGTGCAAGCAAAAACAGAGGGATAATTACGTTTTAATCGTAATGCCCTCTGTTTTATTTTCAAAAGGTGATTGAAAGTGAGAACTCCTAATGATATACTAAGCAAAAAAAGATAGCAGTTGAATCTGACAGATAAAATCATTGTATTTTTATAAAATTGGTCGGATATTTTAATCTTTTTATAATTATAGTTGAAATATCAACAGTTTGAATTTAAAAAACTCAAGAAAGAGGTACAAAATGAAATGCTTATTTTGTAAGCAAAGCAGTACAGATACTAAAAGTGTTGAGCACGTTGTTCCTGAATCATTAGGGAATACAAAATTTATTTTACCTTTAGGGTATGTATGTGATAAATGTAATAATTATTTTGCACGTGAAGTTGAAAAACCATTTTTAGAATTACCAGAACTACGCTTATTACGTTTTCAAGAAAGCATACCTAATAAAAAAAATAAAATGCCCGCAATAGACGGATTGCTTAATGGGAATTATCGTATCAAATTAAAACGGAAATTAAGCCATAATGAAGTGGTTAATGAAGCAGAAGTAACACCAGAGGCAATGGATAAACTATTTAATGCTTCCGAAAAAGCAACAATTATCGTACCAGCATTTACAAATGAAATGTTACCGCCAAATAATGCTATTATTTCAAGGTTTTTGGCAAAAATGGCTTTGGAAGCATTCGCTGATAAGTTGAAAGATATTGAAAATAGTTTAGAAGATTTAGTAAATGATACTGAATTTGATATGATTAGAAATCATGCAAGATTGGGTACTATAAAAAATTGGCCATGTAGTATTCGGAGGATTTACAACTATGACAAAATTTGGGAATACTCTAATGGACTTCATGGGCAAATGGTTCATGAAAGTGATTTTCTTCTTATTCCAGTAGAAAAAAATAATAACTCAAGTACAGAATATATTATGGCAGAAATATATTTTGTTATAGCACTTTGGGGCATAGAATTTGCAATAAATATGGCAGGACCAGAGATTTCTGGTTATGAGGATTGGTTAAAAACACATAATGGTGAAAGTCCTTTATATTGTGAAAAAAATAAAAATTTCTTAAAATAGTGTTACGTAATACAAATGTATTTTGTCTGAATAAACATATTAACTTACTTCTAATCTTAACGCTTGCGAAGTTGTATAAATCAATGGCAATAGAGATAAAAATGAATATTTATCAACAACACTGGCAAGCAGAGTGTAAACAAGTGCAGAAAACACATCACTTTCATGAGTGGTCGGTTCTCTGCTTTTCTGTTACGCAATAGAACGCCATTTTTGAGAGCAGACATATAAAGCCCTTGCCCCGTCATTTCAATGCTCACAAAGCCGCATAAATCAAGGACAAAATACCCCCTACTGCGTAACAATCCCCATAATAAATTGAGGGCGAAAGCAGTTTACTGATTTCGTCCTCTTGACTACCCACAAGCAAAGGCGGGAAAAGCTGTCAAGGGCGCGTAGCGCG
>CAMWKH010000040.1 GCA_947174805.1 uncultured Roseburia sp.
TATACAGGTAAATCCACGTTGCTACAAATGTGGGGTCACTTCATATTGTCCTAATCCCAGCTTTTCCTTTAATGCAGGCGCATATTGCCGGGATATGTATAACTTTTCATGGTTCTCCATAGTGGCAAGAATTTTCCCGCCGAAATCCGGCTTTAAAGAATGGACTTTTTTCAGATTGATGATGCAGGATTTGGAGATTCTGATATAATCCATCAGGTGGTAACGCTCTTCAATTTCATACAGTTTATAATCCAGTTCGTACACTTCATCTTTTGTGTATCCGAAGGTTTTTCTGTCCACCGATTCGATATAAAAAATTTCATCCAATGCTATACTGAATATTTTTCCATTGGCGGTTCCGGTAAAGCTGTTTTCCATTTCATCCAGATGTTCCAGAAAGTAAATGATTTTACTCACCTGTTCATTCTTTTCTTTATATTCTACCGTTACTTTTGTGTTCTCTATTTTTAGATTTTCGATTAACTTTAAAAGCATGTGGGAACAACTCCTTTCAAGAGGAGTATAGCAGGATTTCATTTAAAAGCAACGGCTTTGTGCGTAAGTTGCCTATTGGGTTACATAAACTGCATAAAAGGGAAACAGTTCCTATGTCTGTCTGTGAAAAAGATTCGGAACCTTACAGAAGGATGAAAAGACGCTATGCAGAATTAAAAGTAATACTCACTGCATCGGGAATAAATCTTACTGAAATTGATTATATTAAAGAGTAACAAGAAATGGCAGCAGAAGAAAAAATCTTGCTGCCATTTTTAATTATATCTGCCTTTTTTGAAACAGTAAAATACCAGCTCCGGCAAAAATAATGCACAAAAGCACTGTGAGCATACTTGTAAAACTGTGCCCAGGAAGTCATTGCGTCCACGGTAATTTCCCTGTAACTTATCCCGTTTTCCGCAAAGGACTCCGCAAAAGCTTCAAACAGCCGGTGATTCCGCCGCAGAAGGAAAGGTATTCGGAAGCTGTCATAAAGGAATAAAATTCCGGAACGTCCGGCAGATATCCGATGACGCCGTTCCTTCGGCACTGTCTGTATGCCGTTTTTTCCCACAAAGCCGTAAATGCTGTGACCGGGAACGGATAGCTGTAATCCTTTTAGAATTTCTTTGTCTCCAAAACGTTTTTTTACATTTCTCATGCGAAGTATATCCAAAAAGTTACCCAGGGGGATTTTAGAAAAAAGAAATTTTACGGAAATATGATACCTCATTTCTGCCCTTTGCCGGAAAGTTTTTAAGTAAGAGTTGACAAAACCCCTGTAGATGCATAAACTATAGTTGAATAAAAAAGGAAGCGTGTGTTATGGGTTTTATCAGTTTTGCAAAGGAAGAATTTCAGGTAATTAAAGAGAGGGACCCGGCAATTAAATCTCCCATGGAGGTTTTGTTGTATCCCACATTTCGTGTTATGCTAAGTTACAGGCGGGCCCATAGGCATTATTTAAAAGGGCATTTTTTCAGGGCAAGGTATATTTCCCAGAGGGCGGCCAGAAAAACAGGGATTGAGATACACCCCGGCGCCCAGATTGGCAGGGGATTTTTTATTGACCATGGAAGCGGCGTCATTATCGGGGAAACTGCCGTTATCGGGGACAATGTGACCTTATATCAGGGAGTGACTTTAGGGGGCACCGGGAAAGAGACGGGAAAACGCCATCCCACATTAGAGGATAACGTTATGGTCAGTGCAGGGGCAAAAATTTTAGGCTCCTTTACCATAGGGGAAAATTCCAAAATTGGTGCGGGGAGCGTGGTTCTTGAGGAAGTGCCTGCAAATTGCACCGTGGTGGGCGTGCCGGGAAGGATTGTGAAACGGGATAACCAGAAAGTTCCAAGGAGCGACATGGACCATGTACATCTTCCGGACCCGGTAAAAGAGGATATTACCGCACTGCAGAAAGCCAATACTGCACTGTGCAATAAAGTGATAGATTTAGAGCAGAAGTTAAAAGAGCTGGAAAAACAGAAAGGATAACCTTATGAAACTTTTTAATACTTTAACTAGACAAAAGGAAGATTTTATCCCCTTAGAAGAAGGCAAGGTAAAAATGTATGTCTGCGGCCCTACGGTGTACAATTATATCCATATCGGAAATGCCAGGCCCATGATTGTGTTTGACACGGTGAGGCGTTACATGGAATACAAAGGGTATGAGGTGAACTATGTGTCCAATTTTACAGATGTGGACGATAAAATTATAAAAAAATCCATAGAGGAGGGGGTATCTTCTGAGGAGGTTTCCAGGCGCTTTATTGAGGAGTGCAAAAAAGATATGTCCGCTTTAAATGTAAAACCGGCCACCACCCATCCCCTGGCGACAAAGGAAATCCAGGGGATGATAGACATGATATCCGCCCTCATGGAGAAAGGATATGCGTACCGGGCAGAGGACGGCACGGTGTATTTCAGGACAAGGAAATTTAAAGATTACGGCAAATTGTCCCACAAAAATTTGGATGATTTGCAGGCGGGACACAGGGATATTAAAGTCACAGGGGATTTTAAGGAGGACGGACTTGACTTTGTTCTCTGGAAACCCAAAAAAGAGGGGGAGCCTTTCTGGGAATCTCCCTGGTGCGAGGGCCGTCCCGGATGGCATATTGAGTGTTCCGTCATGTCCAAAAAATATCTGGGGGATGAAATTGACATCCATGCCGGAGGGGAAGATTTGATTTTCCCCCACCACGAAAATGAAATTGCCCAGAGCGAAGCGGCAAACGGGGTGGAATTTGCAAAATACTGGATGCACAACGCATTTTTAAATATAAATAACAAAAAAATGTCCAAATCCTCCGGCAACTTTTTTACTGTGAGGGAAATCGGGGAGACGTACGATTTGCAGGTACTGCGGTTTTTCATGTTAAGCGCCCATTACAGAAGCCCGCTGAACTTCAGCGAAGATTTGATGGAGGCGGCAAAAAACGGTTTGGAGCGCATTCTCACTGCCGGGGAACATTTAAAACATTTGCAGGATAATGCATCTGTACAGGAAATGTCAGACCAGGAAAAACAGTGGCTTACGGAAGCCCAAGGGTACAGAGGGAAATTCGAGGCGGCGATGGAGGATGATTTCAATACGGCGGATGCTGTCTCTGCTGTGTTTGAACTGGTGAAATTTATTAACACAAAAGTTTTACCGAAAAGCAGCAAGGCATTTTTGCTTCAGCTGTCTGATTTGCTGAGAGAACTTTGCGATGTCCTTGGAATTATCCTGGAAAAGGAGGAGGATATTTTAGAGGCGGAGATCGAAAATCTCATTGCAGAGCGCCAGGCGGCCAGAAAAGATAAGGATTTTAAGCGGGCGGATGAAATCAGGGATCTGCTTCTTAAAAAAGGGATTGTCTTAAAAGATACCAGAGAAGGAGTGCAATGGAAAAGGGCATAGATGCATATATAAGGGAACAATTTGATATCGGAGAGGTGGATATTCGGACATATTCACCTCTCACCTTTGCGTATATAGGGGATGGAATTTATGATTTGATTATCCGCTCTATTGTGGTGGGAAGGGGGAATACCAGGGTAAACGAGCTGCACAAAAGGACAAGCCATATTGTGAAAGCCCATACCCAGGCTTTGATGGTGGAAAAACTCATCCCCCATCTCACAGAAAAAGAAAAGGATATGTACCGGCGGGGAAGAAATGCGAAATCTTTTACCATGGCAAAAAACGCCACCGTGGCGGATTACAGGAAAGCTACAGGGTTTGAAGCCATGATAGGCTATCTGTACCTTACCGATGATTTTAAACGTATTGTGGAGCTGGTGAAACTGGGGCTTTTAAGCCTTGAGATAGAAGTGTGAAAAGAGGAAATTATGGAGACAGAAGAATTGAAAATTGAGGGACGAAATGCCGTATTGGAAGCTTTTCGTTCTGGCAGGACCATAGATAAGCTGTTTGTCTTAGAGGGTTGCAAAGACGGCCCGGTGCAGACAATATTGCGGGAGGCAAAGAAAAAGGATACCATTGTAAATTTTGTGGCAAAAGAGAGGTTAGACCAGCTTTCCCAGACCGGCAGGCATCAGGGTGTGATTGCCGTGGCGGCGGCTTATGCTTACGGGACCGTGGAGGATATGTTAAAGTCGGCGGAGGAAAAGGGGGAGCCGCCTTTTCTTATACTTCTTGACAATATCGAGGACCCCCACAACCTGGGGGCCATTATCCGTACCGCCAACCTGGCAGGAGCCCACGGGGTTATTATTCCAAAGAGAAGGGCAGTGGGACTGACGGCAGTTGTGGCAAAGACTTCCGCAGGCGCTATAAACTATACGCCGGTGGCAAAAGTGACAAATCTCTCAAACACCATACAGGAATTAAAAGATGCAGGGCTTTGGTTTGTCTGTGCTGATATGGGGGGGACTTCTATGTACCAGCTTGACTTAAAGGGCCCTATCGGCCTTGTAATCGGAAGCGAGGGGGAGGGTGTGTCCCAGCTGGTGAAGAAAAATTGTGACTTTGTGGCATCCATTCCCATGAAAGGGGACATCGATTCTTTGAATGCATCTGTGGCGGCAGGGGTGCTGGCCTTTGAGATTGTGCGTCAGAGGGGAGTATAGATTGGAAGATTTTTTGAAATATTCAGACGAAGAACTATTGTCCCGGTTTGGAAAAAAGGAACCGGAAGTAATGGATTACCTGCTGGGAAAGTATAAGCCCCTTGTGCGGAAAAAAGCCAATGCCCTTTATTTAATCGGCGGGGATACGGACGATTTGATACAGGAGGGGATGATTGGGCTTTTTAAGGCGGTGGAGAGTTTTGACGAAGAAAAGGAATCCTCTTTTTATCATTTTGCAAAGCTTTGCATTACCAGGCAGATGTATTCTGCGGTGGAGGCATCCCGGAGGAAAAAACATGCCCCCTTAAATTCTTATATTTCCATATACGATGACGCAGGGGAAAACGGCATGACCTTAGCGGAGGTGCTCTCCGAGGAGGGGGATAAAAATCCGGAGAGGATGTTAATCGACCGGGAGACCTTTCTCCAGGATTTGGAGAAATTGTCGGAAAATTTAAGCACCATGGAGCGAAAGGTCTTAGACGGCATTTTGGAGGGGCTCAATTATAAGCAGATTGCGGCAAAGCTGGGGAAGTCTCCCAAGTCCATTGACAATGCGCTGCAGAGGATAAAACGGAAGGTGTAAAAATTATCTTAAAAGAATCCTTATAATTTTTCACATTTTTTTAATAATCTTTCCATCATAAATTCATATTTTTTGGGTATATTAATATCATCAGTTGAAGGACAACTGATTACAAACAAACTTTTTCATAACTCTTCCCTAAAACCCGTCTCGAAAGAGGCGGGTTTTTTTGTCTGAAAGAGAGTGTGGAAAAAGAGTGCTATGCCTGTGGGGTGCGGGATTTTGAATGGATGGCAGTGCAGCACTTTTCAAATTAGAAAAAATATAAAAAAATGAAAAAATTTGTAGACATCCCCCTGTTAAAATGCTATAATACTTTTTAGGCAGATATGGTTCATTGGTAGAACGCTAGCTTCCCAAGCTGGAAAGGCGGGTTCGATTCCCGTTATCTGCTTTTTTTGTTTCAATAGTGTTGACAATTCAAACAATTTATAGTATAGTATTATCTGTTGAGACAAATAATCGACAAATGCTGGCATGGCTCAGTCGGTAGAGCGTCGCATTGGTAGTGCGGAGGTCACGGGTCCGATTCCCGTTGCCAGCTTAAAAAAGCTTTGGATATCCAGAGCTTTTTTCTTTTCCAAAAATTTCAAAAATATTTCTAAAATTTGTCACCTTTTCTCCTTCCCAACTGTATGATTAGTGAAAGGCCTTGATAAACAAGTTACAAAGGAGCGCCCAGGAAACTATGAGAGAACCAGTACAGAAACTGATAGGGCAGTACCAGAACAATATCTATGCGGCTGCATTCAGCATATGCAAAAATGTCCAGGATGCGGAGGATATTGTTCAGGAAACCTTTATTCAGTATCACACAAGTAAAAATCAATTTGAAAACCAGCAGCATATCCGTGCATGGCTGATTCGGGTGGCAATCAATAAAGCGAAAAATGTAAACCACACCTTCTGGAGGAAAAATAAAGTGCCTTTGGAGGACTATATGGAAACCCTCGCTTTTGAGACGCCGGAATCCAAAAACCTCTTTGAAACAGTGATGAAACTTCCGGAAAAGTACAGGACGGCCATTCACCTGTTTTATTATGAGGATTACGGGGTAAAAGAAATTGCTGGGATTTTAAGAATCAGTGAGAGCAATGTGAAAGCCCGGCTGTCCCGGGGAAGAAAGCTGCTGAGAGAATCATTACAGGAGGAATGGGACCATGACGAATAAAGAAAAATATAAAGAGGCGTTTTCGGTACTTCAGACCTCCCGGGACTTTTCTTTGGAGGTAGAAAATATGGCAAATATAAGAAGAAAACAGAAAATGAACCTTGCAGTTGCAGCTTTTGCTGCATGTATTATCATCGGCGGCTCCGCCACCGCCTACGCCGCTGATGTGGGAGGGATTCAGGAAATCTTTTCCGCATGGATTCACGGTGAGAAAGTAACGGTGAGTGTGAAAGATGATGTGGAGGATAATGGATATACCTTTTCCTTTGTGGATTCCCAAGGAACGGAAAAAAGTTGGGGGGGCGGAGGTGTCACCATTGACGATGAGGGAAATGAGACAAAAATGTCGGCGGGGGAACTTATGGATGGTTATAACAATACCCCTCAGGTAGATACAGATGATGCAGGCCGTGTGTGGATTTTTCTGAGAGATAAATCCTTTGATATCACGGATCTGTTTGATGAAGAAAATATATGCAGGGTTGCTCTGGCCGGTGAAGGTGAGACATATTATGTGAAAATTACAAGGGAGGAAGACGGTTCTTATCCCTATGAATCCCGTCCCGGAAAGCCGAAAGAGGATAAGGAACTCTACACACAGTTGAATTAAGCGAAATAGAAGTGAAACCTTGCAGGAGAAGTACCAGCCGCAAATATGTGGGGCTGGTACTTTTTTCGTGGAACAGAACAATAATTTGACTTCTTTATACCGGAGGGGTATACTGAAGTGAGGGATAAGGGAGGAAAAGAGGAGTCATAAAATGAATTGCAGAAAAGAACAATTACTGCTCTATGCAGTGACAGACAGAAGCTGGCTTAAGGGAGAAACCCTATATGGCCAGATTGAAAAAGCGTTAAAAGGCGGGGTGACTTTTTTACAGCTTCGGGAGAAGGAGCTTTCGGAAGAAGAGTTTTTAAAAGAGGCCGCAGAGGTAAAAAAACTCTGTCAGCTATACCATGTGCCTTTCATTATCAATGACAATGTGGACATCGCCTTAAAATCCGGGGCCGACGGCGTCCATATCGGACAGGGGGATATGGGGGTAAAAGAGGCAAGAAAGATTCTAGGGCCGGATAAGATTATCGGAGTATCTGCAAGAACCGTGGAACAGGCCAAAAAGGCCCAGGAGGAAGGGGCGGATTACCTTGGCAGCGGGGCCGTGTTTCACACAGGGACAAAAGGGGATGCAAGGCCCTTAGACCATGAGGTGCTAAAGGAAATCTGCGCCAGTGTGGAGATTCCGGTGGTTGCCATAGGGGGGATTACCAGGGAAAATATCAGGCAGCTGCAGGGATGTGGAATGGACGGGGCGGCAGTGGTAAGCGCCATATTTGCCCAGAGAGATATCGAAGGGGCGGCAATGGAGTTAAAGGGAATCTTGCGGGAGATGATAACGGGAGAGGAAACCGTACAAATTGGGAAATAGAAAAGGGAGCACACGCTCCCTTTTTTTATCTCACCTATACAATTTCCCCATGATTCACAAGAAATGTTTTTGCGGGGGCAGTATTGAAATCCTGATAAGCTTTATAGCTGTCAGAAATCTGTTCTTCATTTCCTTCCTGCTTTTCTTCATCGGAAATTACGTGAAAGGAAAGCGTCACATCTTCATTATCTTTCCCTGCAAGGGTAGTGATGACCTTCATGTAATCTTCATAAGAAAAAATATCCGTTAAAATCTCCTGGGCAAACTCGTTCAAATCCTGATATGTAATATCCGTGTCCGTGCCCACTGCGGCCTGTCCCACCATATAGTGGGTTTCCTTGTCAGGAACCTCCACCCCTTCGGATAAGTACTGGGTAATTTTTGCAACATAATTCTGTGTCTCTGCAAAAGGAGGAATGCCGCCGTACTTGTCCACATTATTGCTGCCCGCATTGTATGCGGCAAGGGCCAGGGAGACATCTCCGTTGTATTTGTCCAGCATTTTGCGGATATATTTTGCTCCCCCCATAATATTCTGGTAAGGGTCGTAGGAATCCGTCACCCCAAGGCTTCTGGCGGTGGCGGGCATTAACTGCATCAATCCCTGGGCACCGCTGCGGCTGGTGGCATTGGTCCGGAAACTGGACTCCTGTTTTGTCATAGCTTTTAACAATTCTTCTGAGACGCCGTAGGTCTGGGAAGCTTCTGTGTAAATTTCATCTAAAGTCTTGCTTGTCTTCAAATAAGAAGAAAAATCTACATCGGACTGCTGGTTTACTGAATCGGAAGCAGTCAATGCGGCCTGTAAAGCTTGAATGGCTGATACATTTGTCATTGCAAAAACTCCTTTTTTCATAATCGCATATATTATACTACATATTAGGGGGAAAAGAAAAGACTTAAATGAAAAAAATTAGCGGAGACGGATTTTTTCTGGTATTGAGGAAAAGCTTATGGTAAAATAGCCATAATTAACATAAGCTTTGGGAAAGAGTTGGAGAGCTGCTGCATGAAAACGATAGATTTAAACATTCAGGAACATACATTTCCACCGGTTTATTTACTCTACGGTGAGGAAGTTTACTTAAAGAGGCAGTACCGGGATAAACTGCTTCACGCCTTGACGGTTCCCGGGGATACGATGAATTTTTCCTCCTACCAGGGCAAAGACATAGATCCCGGAGAACTGATTGATTTGGCGGAAACTTTGCCCTTTTTTGCGGACAGAAGAGTGATTCTTGTGGAGGATTCCGGATTTTTTAAAACTTCCTGCGATGCCTTGGCGGACTATTTTCCCCAGGTACATGAGAGCACGTGCTTTATTTTTGTGGAATCGGAGGTAGATAAACGGGGAAGGACATACAAGGCGGTGAAGAAAGCCGGCTCTGCGGTGGAATTTGTCCCCCAGACAGAAAGTGTTCTCACACGGTGGGTGTTAGGGAGAATCAAGCGTGAAAATAAAAAGATTACCCAGCCCGTCCTTGCCATGTTTTTTGAGAGGACAGGGTTTGACATGAGCAACATAGACAGGGAGTTGGAAAAACTGCTGTGCTTCACCTTAAAGAAAGATGTCATTGAGGCGGAGGATGTGAGAGCTGTGGTGACGGAGCAAATCAGCAATAAAATTTTTGACATGGTGGACGCCATCTCCGCCCACAACCAAAAAAAGGCTTTGGAGTTGTACTATGACCTTCTCACCTTAAAGGAGGCCCCCATGCGTATTTTGTTTCTGATTACCAGGCAGTTTCGGATTTTGGCTGAAGTAAAGGAATTGACAGGCAGGGGATTTCCCAGCAGCGAGATTGGAAAAAAGGTGGGGGTGCCGGAGTTTGCAGTTCGGAAATACCAAAGCCAGGCCAGGAACTATACGAAAGAGAAACTTCTTGAGGCTTTGAGGGACGGGGCGGTGACTGAGGAGGACGTTAAGACGGGAAAATTAAACGAAAAAATCGCAGTGGAGATTTTTATTGTAAAGTACAGCAAAGCGTCTTAAAAAATATAGAAAATGAAAGCACAAAAAAAGCAGGGACATCTGACGGGAATGACCTGCTTTTTTTACTTTAAGCCAATGTGTTTACTAATTTTGTCAAACGGGAAACTTTTCTGGCAGCGTTGTTTTTGTGGTATACGCCTTTGCTTGCAGCTTTGCTGATAGCAGAAATTGCAGCGGTCAATGCAGCCTGTGCTTCCTCTTTATTCTTAGCTTCCACAGCAGCCTCTACTTTTTTCATAGCTGTTTTCACTGCAGATTTGATTGATTTATTTCTTGCAGTTTTTGCCTCGGTTACTAAGATTCTTTTCTTAGCTGATTTAATATTAGCCAATCCGGACACCTCCAATATGTGAGAATTTTACATTTGTTTTTCTTATTTTGTGCATTGAAGCCGGACACGGACGTCTCAATACACGCATACAAATGATATTTTAGGATAATATTTCTAATATGTCAATACATATTTTGCCTGTTTTTACAAAAAACTATATTCGTGAAATGAGCAGCAATACGATTACATTTAAAGGTGGTGCAAAAAATGTATCAGGTTCGTACGGACCTTGCATTAGAAGCAAGAGAAAAATTTGAAAGTGACAATGTGGAGATTAAAGGTGTTGAAGTCAAAAATGAAGAGGTTGACGGAAACATGAAAATTACGAAAGTGATTATCCGGACGGAAAACGGGGCAAAGGCTATGGGAAAGCCAAGAGGCAGTTATATCACCTTAGAGGCCCCGGATATGGCAGATTCCGACGAGGATTACCACAGGGAGATATCCACGCAGCTGGCGAGAATATTAAAGGAGCTTTTGCCCATAGAGGACAAAGAGCTTTCAGTTTTGATTGTGGGACTGGGAAACCGGGAGGTGACACCGGATGCCTTAGGCCCCAGGGTGGCAGACAATATGATGATAACCAGGCATATTATCAGAAAATTTGGCAAATATGCTTTCGGCCTTACAAGCAATCATCAAATCAGCAGTATTGTGCCCGGGGTGATGGCACAGACAGGGATGGAGACCTTGGAGATTATTAAAGGAGTGCTTAAGGAGACACAACCGGATTATATCATAGCGGTAGACGCCTTAGCCGCCAGAAGCACCAAGCGCTTAAACAGGACGATACAGATCACGGACACAGGGATTTCCCCGGGTTCCGGTGTTGGAAACCACAGACATGCCTTAAACACGGAAAGTGTCGGGATACCTGTCATTGCCATTGGTATTCCTACGGTTGTGGATGCCGTCACCATTGTCAGTGACACCATGAGCAATCTTGTGACGGCTATGGAGGAAACCAGACGTCTGGAAGATTTGGGCCATTCCATCAGCCAGCTTGAGGAGGCGGAGAAACATGAGCTGATACGGGAGCTTCTCTCCCCGAACTTAAATGCAATGTTTGTCACGCCCAAGGATATTGACGAGTCTATAAAACGGCTGAGTTTTACCATATCAGAGGGGATTAATATGGCCTTTTTCCCTGCTTGATTCCCTGTCTCCCTGAGGGGAATTTTTAGGAATAAACCTCTTGTCCTGCCATATATATTTAAGTGGCAGGAGTGTGTAGAGTGAAAAAAAAGTGGAAAAAAAGGCGTCAATATAAAACTTATCAAACTTTTTTGGCAGGGGCCATAGGGATAATTTTTGGAGTTTGCATACTTTCCGGCAGTATGATGAAAAAAGATTCCCTCCTGTATTCTGTTGTGAGGCAGGGAAGAAGCGAAGGGTATTTCCAAATGTTAAGGACGGTGGTTCCTTCTATATTTTACAAAAACAGGGAGCAGTCTTTGGAACAGATGTTTACAGATCAAATTTTCGGGGCGGTTCCCGGATACCTTTATGTGACAAGGACGGAAGAATACACCACCCAGACTGAGAGCAGTATCTCCTATGAGACCATTATTGCCAGAGAAGCCAGGGACGAGAATTATGTGGACCAGGAAACCGGGGAAGTCATTACCTCGGGGGAAGTGCAGGGGGAGGATTCTGTGGGCGCCGCAACCCCAGAGGAAAGTGAAAATGGGACTTTGGATGCAGCCGGAGAAATGCCGGAGGCGCCAGAGGAGGAGGAACAGGGGGACGTTCCCGGTGAGGCGGTTCAAGTGGCGAAAAGCAGCCCCGGCGCAGGAGGGTTTGTACCGAACAATACTCCTGTGACTACTTACCCAATAGAGAAATTAAAGGATTTCGACTATCTTATCCAGAACTTTTATGTGGTGGACAGGACAACTACCATTAACGGCGGACAGTTAAATGCGGAAGAACTCCTGGGAAAAAGCATGCAGTTAACCCATGGGCCGGATGCGCCCCAGATTCTTATCTACCACACCCATTCCCAGGAAGGGTTTGCAGATTCCACAGGGGATGCCTCCACCTCCATCGTGGGAGTAGGAGAGTACTTAAACCAGCTTTTGGGGAGTTACGGATTTCATGTGCTCCACCACACCGGGGAGTATGATGTGGAGACAAGGGACAATGCCTACTCCAAGGCAGGGCCTGCGGTGGAACAGATTTTAAGGGAAAATCCCAGTATTGAGATTGTGATAGACCTGCACAGGGACGGGGTTCCCGAGGGCACCCATCTGGTGACAGAGCAGGGGGGGAAAGAGATGGCAAGCATTATGTTTTTTAACGGGCTAAGCCGCACCACCGCCAACGGTGACATTGGCTATCTGCCCAATCCCTACATACAGGATAATCTGGCATTTTCCCTTCAGATGCAGCTTGCGGCAAAACAATATTATCCCGGTTTTTCCAGGGCGATTTACTTAAAAGGTTACCGGTATAATATGCATTATTGCCCCAAGACCCTTTTGGTGGAGGTGGGAGCCCAGACAAACACAGTGCAGGAGGCTATGAACGCCATGGAGCCTTTGGCGGATATTATTGCGAAAGTTATCTCTCCCAGATGAAAAACTTGACTCCACACATTGACAAATCCACCATAATATGCTAGTGTAATCTTTGTGGAATTTATTACACAGCTTATATTTTAGCAGGAGGAAAAAGTTATGCAGCAGGGAACTGTAAAGTGGTTTAATGCAAAAAAAGGTTATGGATTTATTTCTGACGCAGAGGGAAATGACATTTTTGTTCATTTTTCTGCATTACAGATGGATGGATTCAAAGAATTGAAAGATGGGGAGTCTGTTGAATTCGAGGTAGTGGAAGGAGAAAAAGGTCCACAGGCAGCAAACGTGACACGTTTAGCTTAAGAATCGTTTAAAAGTAACTCATTTCATAAATTTATAGAATTCGGAAATAATAACCGGAAAAGAGGGTGTATATCACCCTCTTTTGTAGTTGTGGATAATAGTTGTGGATAAATGGAGGAAAACAGATTGAATTTACAGAAATTAACAGCGTATGAACTGGTAGAGGAGAAGGACTTAAAGGACTTAAATTCCAAAGGGTATCTTCTGCGTCACAAAAAGAGCGGGGCGAGAATCAGCGCCGTCTCCAATGATGATGAAAATAAAGTGTTTTATATTGGATTCCGTACACCTCCGGCAGACAGTACCGGGGTGGCCCACATTGTGGAGCATACTGTGCTCTGCGGCTCCGAAAAATTTCCTGCAAAAGACCCTTTTGTGGAACTGGTAAAGGGTTCTTTAAATACTTTTTTAAATGCAATGACTTATCCGGACAAGACTGTGTACCCTGTGGCAAGCTGCAATGAGAAAGATTTCCAGAATCTTATGGATGTATATATGGACGCCGTACTCCACCCCAATATTTACAAAAGGGAAGAGATTTTCAAACAGGAGGGCTGGCATTATGAGCTTGAGGAGAAAGATGCCCCGGTAACCATTAACGGGGTGGTATATAACGAGATGAAGGGGGCCTTTTCCTCACCGGAGGGAGTGTTGGAGAGGGAGATTTTAAATTCGCTGTACCCGGACAATGCCTACGGGAATGAGTCGGGAGGAGACCCTCAGTTTATTCCTGATTTAACTTATGAGGATTATTTGGATTTCCACAGCCGGTATTACCATCCATGCAATTCTTACATTTATCTCTACGGCAATATGGATATAGAAGAAAAGCTAGAGTGGCTGGATAAAGAGTATTTATCCAAATATGATAAGATTTCCATTGACTCTACGATTAAGCGCCAGAAAAAATTTGATGTCCCGGCCTATGTGTCAAAGCATTATCCGGTGGCAAGCAATGAATCTTTGGAGGATAACACCTATCTGTCCTACAATATGTCTATCGGAACCTCCACGGACAGGAAACTGTACCAGGCATTCGAGATTTTAGACTATGCCCTCTTAAATGCACCGGCGGCCCCTTTGAAAAAGGCCTTGATTGACGCCGGCATCGGCAAAGATATTATGGGCTCTTTTGACAACGGGGTATATCAGCCCATGTTTTCTATCATTGCAAAGAATGCCAATATAAGGGATAAAGAGAGATTTTTAGAGATCATCAAATCCGTGTTAAAAGAGCAGGCACAGGGGGGGCTGAATAAGAAGTCTGTCCTTGCAGGGATTAACAGTTCAGAGTTTCGGTATCGGGAATCGGATTTTGGCTCTTACCCCAAGGGATTGATTTACGGCCTGCAGATGTTTGACAGCTGGCTTTATGACGACAGCATTCCTTTTATGCACTTAGAGGCAGGAGAGATCTTTGGATTTTTAAGGGAACAGGCTGAGACGGACTATTTTGAAAAATTAATTCAGGATTATATGCTGGATAACACCCATGTCTCTGTGGTTGTGATTGAGCCGGAGCGGGGCTTAAATGCAAAAAATGAAGAAAAGCTGACAGAAAAACTAAAAGCATATAAGGACAGCTTAAGTGAGGAAGAAATCACGAAACTGATTCGTGAGACAAAGCATTTAAAGGCTTACCAGGAGGAGCCTTCCTCCAGGGAGGATATTGAAAAAATCCCTATGCTTAAGAGGGAGGATATGAAAAAAGAGGCCATGCCCTTTGCCAATGAGCAGAGGAGCTGTGAAGGTTTGCCGGTGCTTTTCCACAACATTTTTTCTAACGGCATCCTTTACCTCAATTTACTTTTTGATATCCGTTTTGTGTCCCAGGAGGATTTGCCTTACCTTGGAATTTTAAAAGCGGTTTTGGGCTATATGGATACAAAGCGCTACAGTTACGGGGATTTGGCGGATGAGATAAACTTAGAGACCGGGGGAATGTCAGGCTCTGTCTCTGTGTATCCAAGCGTTGTAGACGATACCGCTTACGAGGCCAAGTTTGAAGTCCGCACAAAAATGCTGTATGACAAGCTGCCCAAAGCCCTGGAATTGCTGGAAGAAATTTTGTGCCATACAAAAATCTCAGACGAAAAACGGCTTTTGGAGATATTGTCAGAAATAAAATCCAGACTTAAAATGAGCCTTTCCTCTGCAGGAAATTCTGTCTCCGCTATCCGCGCCATGTCTTATTTTTCAGAGACTTCTCTCTACAGCGACATGA
This sequence comes from uncultured Roseburia sp., assembly GCA_947174805.1. Taxonomy (GTDB): domain Bacteria; phylum Bacillota; class Clostridia; order Lachnospirales; family Lachnospiraceae; genus Roseburia_B. The sequence continues at coordinate 15,190 of CAMWKH010000040.1, forward strand.
CGATGGGCATTGATTTTTATCGTGTGGTGGCAATGTATGAGGAGCATTTCCAGGAGAAGAAGGAAGAATTGATTTCCAAATTGAAAGAGCTGGCGGGATGCGTATTTACCAGGGAGGGCCTGCTTGTAAGCGTTACCTGTGATGAGGAGGGCTACGGAAAACTTTCAGGAAGTCTGAAAAAGTTAAAAGAAACTTTGCCTTTGGGAGAAGGAACGGCAAAGAAGGAGAGAGCCCTTCTCCGCTGTGAAAAGAAGAACGAAGGCTTTATGGACGCTTCCAAGGTACAGTATGTGTCCCGGGCAGGTGATTTCAAAAAGGCCGGGTTTTCTTACACAGGTGCTCTTAAAATATTAAAAGTGATTTTAAGTTATGACTACCTCTGGAACAATATTAGAGTAAAGGGGGGGGCATATGGATGCGGCAGCGGTTTTGCCAGAAATGGCAACGTGTATTTTTCCTCCTACCGGGACCCGAATTTAAAAAATACCAACGAGGTGTATGATAGGATTCCCGCCTATATCAGAAGTTTTTCTGCCGATGAGCGGGAGATGACAAAATATATTATCGGCACGATAAGCGGGATGGATACGCCTTTAAACCCAAATGCCAAGGGGGAGCGCTCCACGCTTGCCTATTTGTCCCACATTACTTTTGAGGATATTCAAAGAGAGCGGGACGAAGTAATCTCAGCAGAGGAGGAAGACATCCGTAAACTTGCAGATTTGGTGGAGGCAGTCTTATCCCAGGAAAATATCTGCGTCATTGGAAATGAAGAGAAAATAAAAGAAGAGCAGGAGCTATTTTTGTCAACAAAAGATTTGTTTTAAGAGCAGGGAGTTTGTTATGGAAGAAAATATGAAATCCGGATTTGTCACTATTATCGGGCGTCCCAATGTGGGAAAATCCACTTTGATGAACCATTTAATCGGGCAGAAGATCGCCATTACCTCTAAAAAGCCTCAGACTACAAGAAACCGGATTCAGACGGTATATACGGATATGGACCGGGGACAGATTGTGTTTTTGGATACGCCTGGAATCCACCAGGCGAAAAACAGGCTTGGGGAATATATGGTGCATGCGGCGGAGAGCAGCTTAAAGGATGTGGATGTGATTTTATGGCTGGTGGAACCCTCCAATTATGTGGGGGCCGGGGAGCAGCATATTGTAAAACAGCTTGAAAAAGCGAAACTTCCTGTGATTCTTATTATCAATAAAATCGACACAGTGGAGCGGGAGAAGATTCTGGAATATATAGACACTTACCGGAAAATCTATGATTTTGACGAGATTATCCCGGTGTCCGCCCTGCGGGAAAAAAACCTTTCCGATGTGATTGACAGTATTTACAAATACCTTCCCTATGGGCCTATGTTCTACGATGAGGATACGCTGACAGACCAGCCCAAGCGCCAGATTGTGGCGGAAATTATCCGGGAAAAGTCCCTGCATGCTTTGGATGAGGAGGTGCCCCACGGCATTGCCGTTGTCATTGAGTCCATGAAGGACAGAAAGAAAGGGAATGTGGCAGATATAGAAGCCACAATTATCTGTGAGCGGGAATCCCACAAGGGAATCATCATCGGAAAAGGCGGAGCCATGTTAAAAAAAATCGGGAGCAATGCCCGGTACGAGATAGAGGAACTTTTAGAGTGCAGGGTGAACTTAAAGCTGTGGGTGAAGGTGAAAAAAGACTGGCGTGACAGTGATTCCCTCATGAAAAACTTTGGTTACCGCAGGGAGGATGTTTAACCTGAAGGAGATATAAAATCTGGCAAAATTTATCTGGTATGAATCTGTCCGGGAAGGAAACCCTAAGTATGTAAACTATAAGGGATAAAGGATGTGGCGGATGATGGAAGATGCATGGAAAAATTTTGAGACAAGCGGAAAGATTACAGATTATCTGACTTACCGGGATACTGTAAAGCAGTGGGAGACACAAAGGCCTGCCGGTAAGGAGGGCGCCGAAAAAAGGATGGATCAGTATGGGACAGAATATCGTTTTGACGGGGATGGTTTTAAATGTAATGCCGATTGGAGAGTATGACAGGCGGGTTACCATATTGACAAAAGAAAGAGGGAAGATTACAGCATTTGCCAGGGGGGCCAGACGGCCCACAAGCCAGCTTTTAGCTGCAACCAGCCCTTTTTCCTTTGGGGAGTTTGAATTTTTTGAGGGAAGAAGTACATATAATCTTATGCGGGCCAGCATACAAAACTATTTCAGGGATTTATCTTTAGAGCCAGCCGGGGCGTGTTACGGCTTTTACTTTCTGGAAATTGCTGATTATTACGCCCAGGAGAATAATGATGAAAAAGACCTGTTAAAGCTTTTGTACCAATCCATGCGGGCCTTGGAGAGCAGTGTGCTGGACAACCGCCTGGTACGGCGGATTTTTGAACTTAAGGCGCTTCAGATAGAGGGGGAAGTGCCCAATTTTTTTTCCTGCCAGACCTGTGGGAAAAAAGAAAATTTATCTTACTTTTCCCCAAAGCGCCAGGGAATGGTCTGCGGGGACTGTGCCTCTCAGGGGGAGGAACTTCCGGTGGGGGAGTCAGCCCTGTATACCATGCAATATATTTTGTCCGCAGAAATCGGGAAACTCTATACCTTTGCAGTGTCGGAGGAAGTCCTTCACACCTTGAACGTGCTGTTAAGCCGTTATTTTGCAGTACAGGTTTCACATCATTTTAAGTCTCTGGAGATATTAAAGACCATTGCAGGTTAGCTTTGGGACTTTACATATCTGGAAAAAAATTGTATAATAAATGCCATTAGCGACAAGAAAGCAGAAAGCCAAGGAGGCAGAGTATGAAAAGATATTTATGTATGGGATTGGTATTTCTTCTTGCAGTTTCTTTGTCTGCAGGGTGCGGCGGCAGGCTGAATGTGGACCGGAGCACTGTCTATGTGCAGAAAAAGGGAACCGTACTTAGCGCAGATGTGATACAGTTTGACAAGGCACATTATGATGAGGCAGAACTGGAAGAGGGAATAAAAAACCAGGTGGAAGAATATTGCAGCGGGGCAGGAGAGACAGTGTCCATAGAATCTTTTGCCGTAAAAGACGGGGTGGCAAGGCTGAATCTGAAATTTGATACCTATGAGGATTACCAGTCTTTCATCCAGATTGAGCTTTACAGCGGAAATATTGTAAAGGCAAGGGCGGAAGGGTATGATTTTGATGCTGAGTTTTTCTCCGTTTCCGGGGAGGAAAAGAAAAGCGTTTCCCCGGAGGAAGTCCTTGAGGGAGACGACAACAAAGTGGTGATTATCAAAGCGAATGTGGATGTGAAAGTGGATGGGACCATTTTGTATGTTTCCGGGGAAAACACTACAGTTTCCGGAAAAGACACCGCTTCAATTTCCGGGGATGAGGAGCGCAGTGAGGAAGCGGATGTAACCTATATCGTTTATAAGTAAGACAGGGAGGATTTTATGGAAAAATCAATGGAAAAAATTGTAGCCTTGGCAAAAGCCAGGGGATTTGTGTATCCGGGCTCTGAAATTTACGGCGGACTTGCCAATACCTGGGATTACGGAAATTTAGGCGTAGAGCTTAAAAATAATGTAAAGCGTGCCTGGTGGCAGAAATTTATTCAGGAAAATCCCTATAATGTGGGGGTGGACTGTGCAATTTTAATGAATCCCCAGACATGGGTAGCCTCCGGACACCTGGGAGGTTTTTCGGACCCCTTAATGGACTGCAAGGAGTGTCATGAGCGTTTCCGGGCAGATAATCTCATTGAAGATTTCGCCAAGGAGAATAAGATAGAGTTAAGCGGCACGGTGGACGGCTGGTCGAAGGAAGACATGGTAGGCTTTATCGAAGAACATAAGATTCCATGCCCCACCTGCGGGAAACATAATTTTACCGATATCCGTCAGTTTAACCTGATGTTTAAAACATTCCAGGGTGTAACGGAGGATGCAAAAAATACGGTTTACCTTCGGCCGGAGACAGCCCAGGGAATTTTCGTAAACTTTAAAAATGTCCAGAGGACTTCCAGGAAGAAAATTCCCTTTGGCATCGGCCAGATTGGAAAGTCTTTCCGAAACGAGATTACCCCTGGAAACTTTACCTTCAGGACCCGGGAGTTTGAGCAGATGGAGTTAGAATTTTTCTGCGAGCCGGGTACGGATTTAGAGTGGTTCCAGTACTGGAGAGGATTCTGCCGCGACTGGCTTATGAGCCTTGGGATGAAGGAGGAGGAGATGCGTCTTAGGGACCATTCTCCCGAGGAGTTATGTTTTTATTCCAAGGGCACCACGGATATTGAATTTTTATTCCCCTTTGGATGGGGTGAGCTGTGGGGCATTGCGGACAGAACCGATTATGACTTAAACCAGCATCAGGAAACTTCCGGCCAGGATATGAGTTATTTTGATGATGAGAAAAAAGAAAAGTATATCCCCTATGTCATAGAACCTTCTCTGGGGGCTGACAGGGTGGTACTTGCATTTTTATGTTCCGCTTATGACGAGGAGAATATCGGCACGGAGGAAAAGCCGGATATGAGGACGGTGCTCCATTTCCACCCGGCTTTAGCGCCGGTAAAAATCGGTGTGCTTCCTCTGTCAAAAAAATTAAGCGAGGGAGCGGAAAAAGTATTTGCACAACTCTCCAAAAAGTATAACTGTGAATTTGACGACAGGGGAAATATCGGAAAGCGTTACAGAAGGCAGGATGAGATTGGCACACCCTATTGCGTGACTTATGACTTTGACTCTGAGGAAGATGGTGCTGTCACGGTAAGAGACCGCGACACCATGGAGCAGGAGCGCATAAAAATTGAGGAATTGGACGCTTACTTTGCAAAGAAATTTGAGTGGTAACAGCAGGAGGAAGTTACTGTTGGCGGCTTTGGAATGGGTATTCCAAAGAACATGATTCAGGTTTGGGGCGTTTTTGGTCAGCAGAACTTTAAATGGCGCAGCCGATCGTTGCACTGAGCGGCATTTAAGCTTTGAATCGTAAGTGCCGGACAGAAATTTAATGGAAACCGTGTAAAAAATTGGTTGATTTCACGGGAATTTGTGGTAAGATAATTATGTGCGCTATCGTGTGCACCAGGAAATGAAATGCCGCGGGAAATCCGCTGGTCATAAGTATTAAATTTAGGAGGAATAGAAATGGCAAACAAATGGGTCTACCTCTTCAGTGAGGGAAATGCAAACATGCGTGAACTTCTGGGAGGAAAAGGAGCAAACTTAGCAGAGATGACAAGTTTAGGTCTTCCGGTGCCTCAGGGCTTTACAATCACAACAGAAGCCTGCACCCAGTACTATGAGGACGGCAGGGAGATTAACGCTGAGATTCAGGGACAGATTAATGAGTACATTGTAAAAATGGAGGAGATTACCGGAAAGAAATTCGGTGATAAGGAGAATCCCTTATTGGTATCTGTTCGTTCCGGGGCAAGAGCTTCCATGCCTGGTATGATGGACACCATCTTAAACTTAGGTCTTAACGAGACTGTGGTAAACGTAATTGCGGACAAATCCGGCAATCCCCGTTGGGCTTGGGACTGCTACAGAAGATTTATTCAGATGTACTCTGACGTAGTTATGGAAGTAGGAAAGAAGTATTTTGAAGAGTTAATCGATAAAATGAAAGCAGCAAAGGGCGTAACTTTTGACGTTGACCTTACTGCTGACGATTTGAAAGAGCTTGCATCCCAGTTTAAGGCTGAATATAAAGCAAAAATTGGACAGGACTTCCCGGACGACCCCAAGGAGCAGCTGATGGGAGCAATCAAAGCCGTATTCCGTTCCTGGGACAACCCACGTGCCAATGTTTACCGTCGTGACAACGATATTCCTTATTCCTGGGGAACAGCTGTAAACGTACAGTCTATGGCATTTGGAAATATGGGAGACGACTGCGGAACAGGTGTTGCATTTACCCGTGACCCGGCTACAGGGGAGAAAAAGCTTATGGGTGAGTTCCTTGTAAATGCCCAGGGCGAGGACGTAGTTGCCGGTGTTCGTACACCGATGCCTATCGCAAAAATGGAGCAGGAATTCCCGGAAGCTTTTGCACAGTTTACAAAAGTTTGCGATACTTTGGAAAACCACTACAGAGATATGCAGGATATGGAGTTTACAGTTGAGAACAAGAAACTTTACATGCTGCAGACACGTAACGGTAAGAGAACAGCACAGGCAGCATTAAAGATTGCCTGCGATTTAGTGGACGAGGGCATGAGAACAGAGGAAGAGGCTGTTGCTATGATTGACCCCCGTAACTTAGATACATTACTCCATCCTCAGTTTGATACTGCAGCACTTAAAGCTGCAACACCTGTGGGAAAAGGTCTTGGAGCTTCTCCGGGAGCAGCCTGCGGTAAAATCGTGTTCTCAGCAGAGGATGCTGAAAGCTGGGCAGCAAAGGGAGAAAAAGTCGTATTAGTACGTCTTGAGACATCACCGGAAGATATCACAGGTATGAAAGTATCCCAGGGTATTTTAACTGTCCGCGGCGGTATGACAAGCCATGCAGCCGTAGTTGCCCGTGGTATGGGAACCTGCTGTGTATCTGGATGCGGCGACATTGCTATGGATGAAGAGAATAAGAAGTTTACTTTAGCAGGAAAAGAGTACCATGAAGGAGATCCAATTTCCATTGACGGTACTACAGGTAACATCTATGACGGTCTGATTCCTACCGTAGATGCAACCATCGCAGGTGAGTTCGGAAGAATTATGGCATGGGCTGACAAATACAGAACATTAAAAGTCCGCACCAACGCAGATACCCCTGCAGACGCAAAGAAGGCAAGAGAGCTTGGGGCAGAGGGAATCGGACTTTGCCGTACAGAGCATATGTTCTTTGAGGAGGACAGAATTGCAGCATTCCGTGAGATGATCTGCTCCGATACTGTAGAGGAGAGAGAAGCAGCCCTTGAGAAAATTCTTCCTTACCAGCAGGGAGACTTCAAGGCATTGTACGAAGCTTTGGAGGGAAATCCTGTTACCATCCGTTTCTTAGATCCGCCTCTTCATGAGTTTGTACCTACAGAGGAAGCTGACATAGAGAAACTTGCACAGTCCCAGGGCAAATCCGTTGAGGATATCAAGACATTAATTGCATCTCTCCACGAGTTTAACCCCATGATGGGACACAGAGGATGCCGTCTTGCAGTTACCTATCCGGAAATTGCAAAGATGCAGACAAAAGCTGTTATCCGTGCGGCTATTGAAGTGCAGAAAGCACATTCCGACTGGAATGTAAAGCCTGAAATTATGATTCCATTGGTTGGAGATATCAAAGAGTTAAAATATGTGAAGAAGGTTGTTGTTGAGACAGCAGATGCTGAAATCGCAGCGGCAGGAGTGAAATTAGAGTACGAAGTAGGTACTATGATTGAGATTCCACGTGCAGCCCTCACAGCAGACGAAATTGCAAAAGAAGCTGACTTCTTCTGCTTTGGTACAAACGACTTGACACAGATGACATTTGGATTCTCCCGTGATGACGCCGGCAAGTTCTTAGATGCTTACTATGACGCTAAGATTTTTGAGAACGATCCATTTGCAAAACTTGACCAGACAGGTGTAGGTAAACTTATGGAGACAGCAATCAAATTAGGAAAACCGGTTAATCCAAATCTTCACATTGGTATCTGCGGCGAGCATGGCGGAGATCCTTCTTCCGTAGAGTTCTGCCATAAGATTGGTTTGAATTATGTGTCCTGCTCACCATTTAGGGTTCCGATTGCACGGTTGGCAGCAGCACAGGCGGCTATACAAAGTAGGTAGGAGTTCTCTTTCCTTTGAATTACCGCTATCTTTCGAGCAGGCGGTAGCTTATCGAAAGGCTAACGGACAGTATGTAAGGAAGAATCAATGGAGAGAAACAAACGTAACCGTTTATATCGACCTTGATTAGAGAATGAAATATGATAAGCGTATCATTAGAAATAGTGGTACGCTTATTTTTTTGTCCGAATCGTACCTTTGATTGGCTTGTTATTTCTCTGTATAATGAAAACAAAAAAGGTTGGTGTTGATTATGAGAGAAAAGAAAAACCATTTGTATGTGGATAGCCAAGAACGGAGCATTTTACTACATAGCCTTGTGGAGCTGAAAAACCAGCTCATTCAGCAGGGCAGATATACAGACTGCGTTGACGAACTGATATTCAAGGTCGTAAACGCACCAGTAAAGAGAATGAAAATTGAATATGTCTAAGGCACATCACAGAGCCGTTTATTCTTATTGATTTTTAAGAGTAAGCGGCTTTTTTGCGTTCTGTCGTTCTCTGATATTGTTACATAGCCACCTTGACAAAGTGGCTAAATCTATGCGAAAGGAGGACGAACCTATGTCAAATTGCAAAGTAATCGCTCTGACGAACCAGAAAGGCGGTGTTGGAAAGACCACCACGGCGGTCAATCTGGGCGTAACTCTGGCACAGCAGGGTAAGAAAGTCCTGCTCATTGATGCCGATGCACAGGCAAATTTAACGATGTCGCTCGGTTACAGCC
>CAMWKH010000041.1 GCA_947174805.1 uncultured Roseburia sp.
AGAATATCATATACGATAATACCAGAGGATGAAACCTTGTCTGATGCTGTTGAGAGTGCATTTTTATCTGATTCTGAAATTGCTATATTAGTGTGGAATTATGTAAGTGTTCCGTTGTCATATAAATATGATATAAGTTATATGGTTGATGACATATTAAATTTGTTGTCATCTGTACAAAAAATGGAAAGTGGTGGGAAAAATGAACCTTAAAGAATTAATTAATTTAATTCAAAAAAGACCAGGAGTATTTGTTGAAGAAGAAAGATTGGATTATGTTTACTATTTGGTTTGTGGACATTTGGGATGTAATTTGAACAACAAAATGAATTATAAAGAAGATTTAAATTTTTGTTCTTTTTTTCCACGCTGACTCTTAATATGGGTAAGGGATCATGTGGATAAAAATTATGAGTTAAGAAATCTGGTTTGGTATCATATCATAGAAGATGTGACAAACACTGACAATGAGGCATTGGCATTATTTTTCAAATTGTGTGATGAGTTTTTCCAGCTGGATGAAGAAGAATTACAAAGTATCATTGATGCAGCCGATGAATTGGACGACGAGGATAATGAGGTTTTTTGAGTATAAGGAAGAGAAAGTTAATTATGGACATGTTACCAAAAGTTGAAGTAAGTTTTGTGATTTCAGGAAAAGATTTTGATTTAAGTATGTTAACAGAAGAATTGAACATATCGCCCAGTGAAACGAGAAGTCTTGAGGATTGGCCGGAAGCGGTAAAAAATAACGTACACATTCCAGAAGAGTTACAGCCTGTGTATGAGTGGTGTATATCCGAAAAAGAAGAATTGTGTTTACAGATAGAAACACCTATTAGAAGAATAATTTCTCAAATAGAAGGCAAAGAACAAGTTCTGATGGAGTTTTGTAAGAGATACGGTTTGAAAAAGAGTTTGTGTATTGTAATTCATGGGGAGGATATGGGCTTGCCAGATATTACCCTTTCTCCTTACATTGTAGGTTACTTTGGGAAATTAGAAACTTTGATAACTTTTGATATTTATGTATATTAAAAAAGACCTTATACAAAAGATTTGAGAAAGGCGGCACACTATGAACGACTGGTACAAAATCCTTGGGACAGCAAGGGATGCAGATGAGGCGCAGATAAAGGCGGCTTACCGGAAGCTGGCAAAGAAATACCATCCTGACGCCCACCCCGGAGACAAAGAGTGCGAAGCACGTTTCCGGGAGATAACGGAGGCATATACAATCCTCTCAGACCCGGCAAAACGAAAGAAATATGATGAGGAATTTTCCAGTCAGGCAGGGCAGCAAAAAACGAACGGCGGCAAAAGCGGCGGGATGGGCAGGGAAACCCGGCAGGGGACAAAGGCATCCTCTGGAAATGACGGGGCGAAGGTGGATTTTGAAAACATTTCCAGAAACTTTGAACAGTTTTTCGGTTTCAATCCCCAGACAAAAGATGTGGTAAATCCGGAAAAGTTAAAATCCAGGGCAAATGCGGGCAACCCTTTGGATACCACAAATCTTTTTGAAGCATTTATGGGAATTAAGAGGTAGCGGCATGAATCTTAAGAGAAAAATCAATTACAGTATTCTAGTTATCTGCCTTGTAATTGCCATCCTGGTTTTGGTTGAGATGGGATGGGAGCAGGGGTTTACCTGGGCAGCCATTGCCGTTTTGGTGGGGCTTATCCATGTGGTATTGCCGGAAGGGAGCGGTGTATTATACATGGAAGAGGAAACGTCGCCGCTGCTTTACGAGATGCGGATACCGGAGGGGACGGCCACGGAGCTTTCCCTTTTAAACGAGGAAGGGGAACCCCTTGCCGCATGGGATATTTACGGGAAAAACGGTATTGTTATTGGCCGGGATACTGGGGAAAACAGCGTCACAGTAGATTTAAATAATACCACTTACGCCAGCATGATTGATGTGGAGCATGCGGTTTTAAATTATTTTAACGGTGCATGGTACATAGAAGACATTTCCACAAAAAACGGAGTCAGTATTAAAAAAAGCGACGGAAAAAAATATAAAATTTCCTACGGGAAACCCTGCAGGCTGGAACTGGGGGATATTATTTTTATAGGGCCAACCAGGCTGCAAATATTATAAATACTTGGAGGGAAACATGGGACAGTCAAATTTAATCCGCTGCCAAAACGGGCATATGTTCAGCAAAAAGAGATATGGGACAATTTGTCCATACTGCAATATAGAAACTGCCACCCAGGAGAAAAAAGAAACGGGAAAAACAGAGATTGATATTGAGGAAGAATTGTTTAAAGATGACGTGAAGCCTGTGTGCGGGTGGATTGTGTGTATTTCAGGACCCCGCCAGGGAAAAGATTATAAAATTATCTCCGGCAAAAATTTTGTGGGAAGGGCGGATGACATGGATATCCAGATTTTAGGGGACAATGAGATTTCCAGAAGAAACCATGCCGTTATTGTGTTTGACCCCAAGAAGAAGGAAACCGTGCTTTTGCCCGGGGATTCCAATGGTTTGGTTTACCTGAATGAAAATGCAGTTTATGTACCCACGTCTTTAAATCCCTATGACAAAATCGAACTGGGAAAGTCTGTGTTTGTGTTTATACCATTTTGCGGCAACAATTTTATGTGGGGAAGTGAACCGGAATGACAAATTATGTGTGTATCTCTTTGCTTGGCGTGAGCATTTTTATATTAGATTTTATCAAGCTGTTTATTAAAAAGCCGGTTAGGGAGAGGATACCGGATATCGGCAAGAGCATGACCATTGGAAGGCGGCAGGTTCAAGAAGACCAGGTTGGAACTATGGAGACAAAGGCCGGAGTTCTGGCAGTGCTTTCTGACGGGGCGGGAAGAGAGTATGGGGGACGGATTGCCAGCCGCATTGCCGTGGACACTTGTATGGACTTGTTCGGCGATTATAATGCCTTCCACAATCCACAGTATTTTTTCCGGAAATCTTTCCACAATGCAAACCTGGAAATTTTAAAAGCCCTGGGGGATGAAAACAGGGGTTCCGCCAGCCTGGGATGTGTGCTCCTTGCCGCAGGCTATCTATATTATGCCCAGGTGGGGAATGTTAAAATATGCGTGTACCGGGAGGGAAACCTCATTCCGGTTTCCACCGGCCATACCGTGGCTGTTTTGGCGGAACAGAAATTCCATGAGGGGACAATTTCCCGTGAAGATGCACTGGCCCTCCTTGAAAATAAGAGGCTTTACAATTATCTGGGACAAGATGGGTTTAAGGATATAGAACTTTTTGACGCCCCTGTGAAGCTAAAGCGGGGGGATATTGTGGTATTGATGAGTGACGGAATCTATGATCTGCTGGGTGTACGGGAGATAGAGGCAGTTCTAAAAAGTGACTTAGATTGCCAGCAGATGGCGTATGACATCATAGAATTAGTGAACCGGCATCCCGGGGAGGAAAAGGATAATGCCAGCATCATCCTTCTGGGAATGGGAAAGGGAGCTGACACATATGCGAAAGCAAAATTCGGAATTTAAGACGGCCTTTACCTCGGAGGCAGACAATAATATAAAAAATACAGACTATTTTGGATTTGTGGAATTGGATGATTTTGCCTGTTATGTGGTAGCGGACGGAATCGATGACCAAATGGATGCCCAGGGGGCAAAAATTTCCGTGGCGGCTGTGGTAAGCGCATTTTCAGAGAGCCCGGGAGTTGGAAGGCGGGTTATGCGCCGATGCTTAAATGCCGCAAATAAAGCGTTGCTCACGGAAAACAGTAAACTAAAGTTAAAAGCCTCCGTTATGATAGTGCTGACAGACTATGCAAATTTCAGGTATGGACAGGCGGGAAATGTGAGGCTTTGCCTGTACCGCGACGGATTTTTAAAATGCCAGTCAACAGACCAGTCCCTCACCATGGACTATGTCAAGGAGGAGAGGGTAGAGCAGGATAAAGTGGCGCTGCATGAAGAGCGGAATAACCTGTACGCATATCTGGGGCAGGAAAAAGAGTTCCACCCCTTTATCTCAAAAAAGATAAAGCTTATGAACACGGACGCTATTGCAGTGTTTACCCGGGGTATCTGGGAAAATGTGGATGGCGGGGAGCTTTTGGATGTTTTTTCAGACGCAGGCAATGACCCCCAGGAACTGGTGGATGACGTGGAGGAGCTGCTTTTGTCCAGGCAGCCGGAAAATCTGGGCAAATATACCTTTGTCACCATATTTGTAGATAAAGTCTTTATAGACCCAAATAAGAAACGCAGAATTAAGAGAATTATTATGACCATGATTCCTATCCTTGTAATTTTAATTATCCTCACTGTGATATTGGCTGTCCTCCATAACAAAAGGGTAGAACGGCGTATACAGCTGGGGCAGGGATTTGCGGATACCATTGAGTATATCCAGATAGACAATTATGTACGGGCGCAGGAGAGATGTGAAGAGTCTATGGCGCTGGCGGAGAAATTAAGGGACCACGCCATGGAAAAGAAGCTGGGGGACTACCAGAAATTAATTGAGGCGGTGCTTTTGGCTGAGGAAAAGCTCTCGGACAACCAATTTGTGGATGCGCAGAACATGTATAAGGAAGCGGCGAACCGCTCCCGCTATGTGGACAGCCTGGGCCTTGATTATATCTATGAAAGGCTTGCCTTGACAGCGGAATATTTATCTGTATATGACCTTTTAAACCTGGGGGATACTCTGGCCCTCAACCTGCAGTATGACAAGGCGGAGGAAAAGTATCTGGAGGCAAAGGCTACCGCAGGAGCCGTATATTTTGATGAGGGAAGGACGGAGGCAATCGAAGCCTTAAAAAAGCTTTATGAGGACCAAAAGGAGCAGAAAGAGGAGGAGGAACAGGAGCGGAAAGACCAGCTTTTAAAGCAGGAGGCAGGAGCCAATGCCACCGCCCAGGGAGACGCCGCATTTGCCCAGGGAGATTATGAGAGCGCAAGGGTATTTTACCTCTCTGCGAAGCAGGCCTATGATGAGATGGGGGATAAGACCCAGAGCAAGGCTATGGAAGATAAGCTGGATACGGTGGAAGAGAAAATTGACCAGAGAGAGGCAAAGGAGCAGGAGGCTAAGCGGTATGTGATGCAGGGGGAAAGCGCAGAAGATAAAAAAGATTATGTCTCTGCAAAGAAGTACTACCTGCTGGCAAAAGATATTTATGCCTCTTTGGATATGGAGGATAAAGTAGAAGAAATTAGCCGGAAAATTGAAAGACTTGAAATAGATATGGATGCCGGGAATGGGACGGGACAAGAGTCAGGGGGCGGGGAAGTCACAGATGGATGAAAAACAGGATTTTAGCATGGAAGAGTACATAGAAAAAAGAATGATGGAAATTACGGATTTAGACCAGCGCCGCATGTTTAAACAGACGGTGGGGGATATCCTTTCCGCTGTTTATGCCTACAGTAAAGAGGCTTTTGACAAACTGGAAAATGATATTTTAAAAGAGTGCCAGGGAGAGCAGAACAGGTATGCCGTCTATATATCCATGACAGATAAGGAGCATTATGATGCCACGGATACTTTTTTGTACCCTATGAGAGATGAGGATACGAAAGAAGAAAACATCTCCTGTCAGGAAATAAAAGAAACCTTAGGAAAAGGGGAGGAGGTTAAGCTCTTTACCGTATTTTTAAAAGACAGCGCCACCCGGGTTTATTCTCTTTTAAACCAAAGAGAGCGATATTTTTCCGGATGCATAAAAACTCTCAAGGGAGAGTACCGGGGAGTTTTTCTTGTAAGGCAGAACAGGGAATATCTTAAAATGATAGAAGAGCTTTATGTTTCCTTTGGAGTAAATTTTAAACCCTGGCTTACTGTGTGTACAGCCTATCTCACAAAGCTTCTGGATGTGTATCTTTACTCTATGGAAGGAACAGAGGATGAGGAGGAGATTCAGGAGATTGAGGTGGATTTTGAAGAGTTTGCTTCCTGTATAGAGTATAGGAGAGTTCCCCTTTGGAATCTGAAACCTATCAAGGAAAAAACCAGCACATACCCCAATCCCTGTATTGACAAAATTAACTATGAGCATCAGTTTTTTTCCCAGAGGTTAAGACCGGACTGTGGTTATCTGGTGAGGGATGCGGGGGTGGAAATCACAAATATCCGCAGGATTAACGGGGATTTGTATATCACCTGTCCCATTCCAAGGCCCTGTGACTGGCATCTCTACGAAGTACATCAAAATGAGAAGATGGGAAATTATCCTTACCCCGTGTTATCCAACCAGTATAAAGACACTTTCTCCGGCAGCATAACGGAAATGTACAAAAAGAGCATTAAAACCCGGGGGGAGATGGCAAGGCTTATGGAATCTTTTGAATATGGGGATTACCTTGTTTTTTCTGACTTTGAAATCTTAAGTTCTGTTCCGGAGGAATGCATACCCTGTAACTATAATATGGACAGTTTTATGGAAGATGAAATACGGACCGGGAATCAGAGAGCGGTTCTTGTGATTTGTTTTGAGGCCAGAGATGAGGAAAATTATTTAAATGAGGACATTATGAGCTTTCTGGTGACTCAGGTACAGAGAATTTTCCCGGATTATTGTTGTGTGGGAAAAATAGTAAAAGGGGGATCAGGTGGTTGAATTTTTTATGGGATATTGTGATTCGGGCAAAGGAGCAGGGGTATAAAGAAGGAGAGTTGTTTTTCCGGCAGGCCAAAGAGTGCAGCCCTTTTTTTGAACAGTCTTTTTCCTGCGTCAATGAGACAAAGGTGACATCCCCTGAGATAGAATTAAATTTACTGTATCGTTTTGCAGATATTTTTCAGGATATTCTAATGCAGGAAAACTCTGGACTCACAGAGGAGGAGTACCATGAGTTCGGTGTCTTTTTTATCGATGCCGCACTGCATGCAATTCTCTATGCAGACTTAAGGCACGGCCTTACAAAGCGGGAGATGTATATCAGAAAAATTGCTATGGAGCTTCGGGAGGGGATATTCTTTTCCGGGATGGCAAAGAATTTTAACCGGATAGAAAAGTCAGAGCAGGAACGCCTGGCAGCCCTGGCATTATGCCAGATGGAGACAGGCTCATCCCTGGGATTATTCCGCAGGGCTCTGCTTGTTTTATATCCAGATGCCCTGCTCTATCAGATAAAAAATGAAGGAAAAAATTTGCTTCTATACATAAATATCAGGGAAAACGACAGGGAGGCAGGGAGGCTAAGGTTTGTAACAGATATGTTTCTGCCTGTGGGATACGAACTTCGGGTTTTCTTCGAGTATCATTTTGGGATTATCGGCGTGGAGGGCACCATGATAACAGATGAAATTGCCCTGTACTAAAGAGCTGTTTTTACCCGGGGAGGGAAGGGAAATGCATATAGATAAGTACACGTATACACTGAACCAGGACAAAACAAAACAGGAATACCGTTCTTACAGCAAAAGCGAACTGGAACTTATGACTACGTTCCAGCTTCGGGATATCTGCTTTAAGGAGCGGATTATAAACGGCATCCAGGCGCCCATGGACAAAGATGAATTAATCCGTCAGATTATGCGCTTTAGGGGAAGGAAAGACGGTCTTTTTATAACGGAGTACAGAGAAGAAGGAATAAAACGCCTGGAGGAGATATTAAAAACTGCCAGAATCCATATTGCCTCGGAGGCTTTAAGGGGATGTGCAAAAATCGTCACCTATCAGGGGATTGCAGTCACCTGCTCTGACGGGCTGGCTATCGGGTATAAGAAAGAGATTGCAGACACCAACGCGCTTTTGGTAAGCGGAGGGGAAGTGTGCGCTATCTTTAACATTCGTTCCCTTGGGGGGAAGGGTGACAGACTGTACCTGACAAAGTCGGAAAAAATTCCCTGCAGGGAGTCCGGAATAAAAAGTTACCGTCTGTACTGCATGAATCGGGGACAGTCCGAATGGCTGTATCATCTGTATGAGACCGGATATGATATGTATCCGGAGCATCTGGATTTTTATGAGGCTCCGGTCATGGATTTTAAAGTGCGGAAACTTTTAGAGATGGATATGCCCCTTGCCATAGATTTTGGCACTACGAATACCACGGCCGGAATATACTTAGATTCCAGTTATCTGGAATGGTTAAGCGGGGACCCGGCAAGGGAGGCCTTAAAAGAAAATGAGGCTAATTATGTGACTTTTCCCGGGGAGGACGGCAGGGAGACACCCCTCCTCCCCTCAGCGGTGGGGGTGTTGGGGATTGACGGGGAAAAAATCCGGTATGTTTTTGGATATGAGGCCCAGGAGATGCTGCATTCCAGTTACATAGACGAGGGATTCTGTGTATTTTATGATATAAAGCGGTGGATTAGCGACCCGGAGAAAGAAGAAGAACTTGTGGACCAGAGAGGACGGCGGTGTTTTGTAAAAAGGAAGGAGATTATCCGGGCTTTTTTAGAGTATGTCATATCCTGTGCCACCCAGAAGTTTAAATGCACTTTTAGAAGCCTGCATTTAACAGCTCCAGTGAAACAGAAAAAATTGTTTCTAAGGCTTTTTAAGGACATTTTTCCAGGGTATGAGATTATGGAGGAAGATATGCTGGATGAAGGAGTGGCGGTTCTATATAACTCTATCTCAGAACTTATCGCAAAAAACCGTTTTGTAAACGGCAGGGAACTTCGGGCGCTTATTATAGACTGCGGCGGGGGCACCACAGACCTTACCTCCAGCCATTTTTCCATAATTAGCCACAGAGTGTCCTACCGCATCCGGATTGCCACGGCCTATGAAAACGGGGATACGGATTTTGGGGGAAACAATTTAACCTACCGTGTGATGCAGCTTTTAAAAATCGCCGCAGCAAAGGAATTAATGGCTGCTTTTGGAAAAGGGGATATGGAACTTATGGAGCCGGAGGATATTATCCGGGATATGGGCACAGATATCTTCCGGCGGATAGACAGGGAAGGGGCAGGGAGCGTATACAGGACACTGGATGAGGAATACCGAAAAGCGGAAATCTTTATTCCCACCCGGTTTAAGGAATACGAACACAGGAGCAACAATGAGTATTTTGCAGTGAAAAATAATTACTACTTCCTCTTTGAACTGGCAGAGGAGATAAAAAAGGCATTTTACGGAAGGCAGGAAGCGCTCTGGGCGGCAGTGGGCTCAAATCCCCCAGAAGAGATGGGGGCAGCGGCCATTTTCGCGGAACGGTTTAAACTTTCTGTCTATGGGGAAAGAGGGCTTACTGTGGTAAAGGATTTTCCCACCCTGTATTTTAATATCAGCCAGATCGGACGACTTCTCAAAGGGGATATCTACCGGCTGGTGAAACGGTTTATCGAAGGCCCTTATGAGGACGGCAGGCTCTATGAGTATTCTATCATGCGCCTTACAGGACAGTCCTGTAAAATTGATTTATTCCGGGATGCCCTAAAGGAATTTATCCCGGGGAAAGTGATAGAGTCCTCAAAGAGCTCGGCTTTCGGAAAAGATGACCACAGTTTAAAACTTATGTGCTTAGACGGGGCCATTAAATATATAAAAGATAAGCGTTTCGGGTATACGGATGTTGCCATAACAAGCGAGCAGCCTGCATTCCCCTATATTGTCACAGCAAAGACCCACACCGGGGAGGAGCGCATATTAATTAACAGCCTGGACCGGAAACAGACGAAGGGGTATATCTCACGTAATATGACGGACCTTACCCTGCAGCTATATTTAAAGGATGCAGGGGGACAGGAGCGGTATAAATACAGCTGTTCCTTTAATCCCCGAAAATTTAATCCTGCTGAGGCGGAGGAAATTGTGGAGAAATACCAGGGAATGATTATTCAGGATGAGGTGGATTCTATTATGAACCGGGAGCTGCGCTCCTTTGTGCTGGCGGACGAGGCCCGGTGGGGCTTTCTTGTGGTCCCTGTCCTAAGGGAAGAGGAACAGCTTATGCTTGGGCCGGACCGTTTGTTTTTATTTGAGACGGAAAACTGGATGACAAATTTCTTTGACGGAACAAAGTAAAGGAGTGAAGATTATCTATGATGATACAGGCGATACCTGTTTTTAAGGAAGCCCATATTTTAAGGAAGAGTATGTTAGAAGCTCTTTCCGATTATGCATACCTTTCCGGAAAGTTTCTCCACAAAGGGTATGGGGACGGTATCCTTTCCGGGTGTGAACTTACCACCACAGAGGACAGGATAATTTTAAATGAGGGGGCGCTGCTATATCAGGGGGAGATGTTTTTTATTAAAGAGCCTGCGGAGGTTTCTTACTTCCCTACAAACACCACCACAATTTTAAAACTATACATTTCAGAACCTAAGGAGGAGCACAGCCTTTTATACCAGGAGATGGAGCTTATACTGGAGGAAGAGAAGGGGGAAAAAGGCGGCATAGAGCTGTGCCGTTTTAAATTGCAGGAGGGGGCCAGGCTCCGGTATGCGTACCAGGATTTTTTTGACCGGGATACGGAGTTTGACACCTTAAACGTCATTCACGCCCCCTATGCCGTAAAAGGAGGGAGCGCCATATCCCCGGAAGTTACAAAGGCTTTTGCACGGGAAATGCTTGCCATAAAAGGGCTTCCTGGGGAGGATGTGCAGTTTTGCCTGCAGCTTTTGGGACGGGAGCGCCCGGCGGATAATGGAATGCTTGCCGCATACATTGGATGGCGGGAAGGGAAAGAGTTAAAGAAACAGGGCAATGGGGCGATTTTCAGCGGACTTGCCAGGATTTTAAAGAGGTCCGGAAGCGGGGAGGGCTGGGAGGATGATTCCGCCGGGAGGAAGAAGTGGAAGATGATGGTGGAGTAAAAGGAGGCTTTGTATGCGGGATATTGTAAGGGGCAGGTATCCTTTAGCGGAACCGGGGTGCGGCCTTACGGTTCTCTCCATGGAAGGCGGGGAGATAACCCTTTTTGGGAGCTGTGTGAAGATGTAGACAACAGGGAAGGACAAGCTTACTGGCTCTTATACAAGTGAAAGCGATTTTAATGCTGGATTGTCGGAGAGTGCATTCCGCGGGGCGTCGGCGGGGGCCACAGTATTTGGTATAGCTGTATGTCCGCCAGCGGGGGCAGCGGCAGCCCAGCTTGCCGGCGGAGGTACGGCAGCAGCGGCGTCTGCCGGTGCAGTGGATACTTTAGTCAGTGTCATTCCGCAGATTATCGGGATTGAAGCGGCGGCTGAGATGCTGGCTCAGGCGGGAAAGGCGATGTTGAGTAAGCCGCCGGATGGAGGTGATGCGGCAGGGGGTGAAGAGGAAGGGGTTTATATTGAGGATGGTGAGAGTAAATCATGGTTAGGTAAAGAAAATGGTGTGGTGGATCCAAAGAGTACTAAAAACTTTGGCCATACATTTACTACCCATGGAGCAGGAGAGAAAAACACGAAAGCATTATTAGGTAGAGCAAGAGGCACAAATACGCCTCAAGGTCAGTGGTTAAATAATCAAGAGGTTGCGGAATACTTGAATAAATATGGGGTAATAGAATATTCACAACCACCCCAAGAGATTTCTATTCCAGAGGGCTTGGGTCAGGTGATTTTTCCTGACGGGAGTATAAAACCTGCAACAAGTTGCAGAGTTATTATAAATAAAGCAACTGGAAAGATTCGTAGTGCAATACCTATTTTAAAATAAAAGAAGGTGAGTTTATGTTTGATATGAGACTGGATAAAAGCAATTTTACCGAAAAATCATACTGTATTGAAGATATTAAAATTTTAGACGAAATAACATTAATCCATGCAATATGTGAAATGTTATATGAAAATCATGCAAATTTTTTATTTTATGATGAAAATGATAGTGATTTTGGCATGGATTGTAAATTTGATTTACCTTGCTTATTAGATAATTTTGAACAAATAATGGATGGCTTACAAAGAAACAAAGATTTTGAGATAGAATTTTTTGAGCCGGGGAGGGAATATTATTTATCTTTTGCAAATGATGAAGGTGTAATGACTGTATCGTTACAAATAGGATATGATGAAAAACGGGTCAGGAAATATGTTACAGAAAGTGCAATTGTGAAAGATATTTTGGTGAATTTGTTTAAAGATATATTTATTATTGCTGAAAGAAATATCAACAATATTAGAGAAAATCCAGTATTTAATGGGTGGGTGAATATTCTTGGATTATCATTTTGATGTATTTAAACGTCATCCAGGTATGGCATCAGGAGGGAAAATATGCATGATTATTATATCGTTTACTACTGTGCAAATGTTATAGAGAAAGAACTAATTATTCAAACGATTCAACCATTGAATGATCTTAATAAACATAAGGAAGATATATATTTCAGAGGTTCTGACACATTCTTTTGAATGTATTCTCCAGTACAATCAGATTTTAGATATTGAAGAGTGTGAAATAGACATATTTATCAGTGAGAATAAAACAGAATTGGAAGAGATGCAAGGGTTTTGCTGGCCAATTGATTATGAAAATTTGCCAGAATTAAAACAATATCTTATTTCTAATGGATATAAATTATGCAGTTGATATGGAAATTCATAATAAAGTTGGAAAAGTAGTTTGGGAAAATTAGGAGAAAAAATGTTAGAGAAATTGATAAGAATAGTGAAGGATAAGAACATTGATGACATTTATTTGACGGGTTTTGTCGATATTGAAGATGGAATTGCACAGTTTTACCATGATTTAAGATTTGTATATCTAGAATTAGATGATAAGTATTTAAGATTTGAATCCATAGAACAATTTTCAAGGTTAAGAATAAGTATAGTAAATGCAATTGATTTTGATTATGAAGTAGATGAAGATATGATACGAGCCAAATCATCCGTCAGTGAAGTTATTCTAACTGATACAATGGCGATTGGAAATGATATAGGTGAGATTACATTTTATAATCTAGAGCAAAAGATTGATTTAATTTGTGATGCCATTGAACTGAAGTTAGTCAATGGACAGGTAATATTTTTAGATCCATCATACTATTTTGGAATCAACATAGGAGGCAAAGAACAAAAAGAAAAGTGGAAATTAAATATAAAAAAGGACACCAAAGTTTGCGAAACATTAATAAAAATATAAATGTAAACTAAATATGAGAGAAATAATATATGATTTCACAATGCATAGTTTGTATTATGCAAACCTAGAAATTAATGTTTCCATTTTTCCCATTGATACAGGTATTGAAAAGAAATGTTTGTCGTACTTTATTTCAAACAAATGATTATTTATTGTAGAATTTTGATTTATCCTCATGAATCCAGATGAGGTATATGATTTGACAAAAAGATACCTCATTCTTTGACGGGACAAAGTAAAGGGGGAAAAGCTATGATGATATTGGCCCTGTTGGTATTTAAAGACGCCCACATTTTAAGGAAGAGTATACTATGGTGGAGTAGATAAGAAGGCTTCATATGTCGGAGAGTGCATTCCGCAGGGCGTCGGCGGGGGCCACAGTATTTGGTATAGCCGTATGTCCGCCAGCGGGGGCAGCGGCGTCTGCCGGTGCAGTGGATACTTTAGTCAGTTTCATTCCGCAGATTATCGGGATAGAAGCGGCGGCAGAGATGCTGGCCCAGGCGGGAAAGGCGTTGTTGAGTAAGCCGCCGGATGGAGGTGATGCGGTAGGGGGTGAAGAGGAAGGGGTTTATATTGAGAATATTAAGGATACAAGACGTATTTATGACCCAAGCATTAAACATGATCCTCAAGCTGGTTGGGGAAGTGAAAATCCAATTCCGGATCAAGAAACCGGGCAAAAATTGTTAGATTCAGCATACTCTTCATCTAAAAATAAGCAATTATACAATATATATAATGGTAAAATAATTAAGTTTCAGCCAGATGGGACATCGGGAAATTGGCATGCTTATCAGGTTAAGAATACATCTACTGAAGTTCCTGTAGATGTATATAAGCAAATGATGAAAGAAAAGGTTATCGACAAGAAAGTATATAATAAATTGATTCATAATAATTGGCACTAGTACAGCGAATATAAGTAATTGGCAGTTTGGCTTGCCTATTTTCCTGATAGCACTATTTCCCAAGACTCGACGTAGCCACCGTTATGCTTTCGTTTGGGAAGCCGCACTTTTAGAAAATATTCTGCGCTAAATTATCCAAAATTTAATTTTTGCTGTACTAGAAGATAAGCTCAAAAGATAAAAATGAAAAGCGAAAGTATATTGGCTATAAGGTATATAGTCTTATTGGTTTCTTTTGTAGAGGAGGTTTATAAATATGAATTTATTAGGAAATAAAGAAATTTTTGGGATTCAAATTGAGAAAGATGATTATGCTTATCAAATGTCTTTATATGTTAATGGGCAAGATATCTTACAGTTTGAGATGGAGGGTGTCTGTTATCCATATAGATGGCGTAACTTTAAAGATATCATAGAGTGGATTCAAAAGAATCTAAAAAGTATAATTAGCGAAGACGAGTGTCCATTAGTATTACCCGGTGATTCAGCGGTAGAAATTTGGAAAAGTGTTTATAAAATGGAACCAGAAGTGGTTGATATGGATCAATTTGAAATTTTGCAAGACTGGATGTTCCGTCATTCCTGGTTTTCGGCAAGGGCAGGTTCTTATTTGGCGGAAATTTTCTTTAGAAAAAAAGGGGATAATGTAGAAATATCTTGGGATAACTCCAATACTTTTAAAGATGACGGTGTAAAATTTGTTTTTCCAGTGGGAAAATATGAAGTAGGTATTAATGATTTCCAGAAAGTTATGGAACAAGTGTGTTACATTTATAGTCAATTATAAGTTTTTTATGCAATTACGGAGTTTGTACGGAATCTGTAATCAGTCTGAAAAGTTGGATGTGGAAAGGTGAACATCATCTGTACAATTTTTGGTTAGATACAGCAGGGTATGAGAAATTAGATTGTGACAGTATAACAATCCAAAATTCAAGCTTCTATGAAATGGTTTATGAAGCCGTTGCTGAAATAGATAATAAGATGTACGGTTGCATAAAAATAGTTAGTATTAGTTTAGAAACGGATTTTTATTTTGAAAAAGATATAATGAGTGTAATTGAAAAATCACGTAACGTAGTGTCCTGGATAATAATAGAAAAAGAAATGAAAAATGATGTGAAAAAACTTATGCAGATAAAGTAGCTGAGGGATTGGATATGGTTATATAAGAGAAGCGGTATTGATGGTGAAATAGGCAACCGATGGTGGGAGGCAAAATCAGGAAATTATTGGGAACTTCTTCAAGAAAATCCGGCGGCATTAAATAAATTTAAATCGGATATGGGGCATAGATTGCGTATAGCAACTCAAAATGGGGCAACATATGAGTTGTTTTCAAATACGCCCATTCCAGAATCAATAAAACAATGGCTTTTGGATAAAGGAATTTATTTTACAGAACTAATTAATTAGTTAGGGAGGTTAATATGGAAGCATTCATAACTATAAATTGTAGCAATTATTCGGATAACATAATAGATATTATAAATTTGTTTCAAGAAATAGGGTGGGAAATATACAATTCCAAAGGAGAAATAGAATTTTTACCTATTGGAGATGATGATAAATATGATTGGCAGAGGGAAAAAATGTCAGTGGAAAATTTTTATGAAATTGTTTCAAAAAAGCTTGCTCAAAATGAGCAAGTAGGAGTTGATTTGTTTTACAAGGGCACAGAAGGGATTTCATTACTAGCTTTTAATACAGAACAAATTTTGTTAAGTATCATAATCAACCGGAAGCTTTTGGATAAATGCCATACAGATATGAGGTGGTATTTAGAACATATCATTTACAAATTTTTTGAATTTGGTGTAAATATCTTGTCATACAATATGGAAGAATACGAAGATTAAAAATATCAGGTATCTATAAATCTCAATGGAATCGAAAGCGGCATCTCCGAGAAAAACGCCTCAAGGTCAGTGGTTAAATAATCAAGAGGTTGCGGAATACTTGAATAAATATGGGGTAATAGAATATTCACAACCACCCCAAGAGATTTCTATTCCAGAGGGCTTGGGTCAGGTGAGTTTATGTTTGATATGAGACTGGATAAAAGCAATTTTACCGAAATAACATTAATCCATGCAATATGTGAAATGTTATATGAAAATCATGCAAATTTTATATTTTATGATGAAAAACGGGTCAGGAAATATGTTACAGAAAGTGCAATTGTGAAAGATATTTTGGTGAATTTGTTTAAAGATATATTTATTATTGCTGAAAGAAATATCAACAATATTAGAGAAAATCCAGTATTTAATGGGTGGGTGAATATTCTTGGATTATCATTCTGATGTATTTAAACGTCATCCAGGTATGACATCAGTAGGGGAAATATGCGGGAAATGATATATGATTTCACAACACATAGTTTGTATTATACAAACAAAGAAATTAGTGTCTCTATTTTTTCCCTGGCCATAGATACTTTGGAAATGGTGTTTGAACTGCAAACAGGGAAATTAATTGGGATACAGGGATTTCTCCCACTGGTACAGGCATCAAATAGTAAAATTTTTCTTCCGAAATTTCAAAAAGGTGAGTATTTATTGCAGAAATTTGATTTGTCAAAATGCAATCCCAACGAGGTATATGACTGGACAAAAATAGTACCCCAGACACAGAAATATTTTGAAAAGTTATCTATAAAATATGACGCCGAAAAAGGAATCATTCAGATTGGAGAAACGCTGAGCGAACAGGAAACTGCAATAAAAGTAAATGATAATATATTGTGTGGTCTTGACCAAAATTTGTATTTAAAATGTGTGTACATAATGCCAACGCAATTTATTGGAAAAGAGCAAAGATAAAGGAGGAGGTTTTGACCGTAGTATTAGATATAAATATATTATGTAATAAAATGGTGGAGAATGAAAATGTAAAGACACTTTTATGTAATTATGGAGTTTGTATAGAGTCTGTAATCAGCCTGGCAAATTGGATGTGGGAAGGTGAACAGAAAATAGAATTAGATCAAATAGAAAAAGAAGTGGACAGTAACCGTATTATTGCTATTCAATTGAAAAAGCCTTCAATAAAGGATTTAGGGGTATATATTGAAAAATGCGGTGAACATTATCTGTACAATTTGTGGATAAATACAGCAGGGCATGAGATGTTAGATTGCAACAGTGTAACAACCAAAAATTCCAGTTTCTATGAAATGATTTATGAAGCTATTGCTGAAATAGATAATAAGGATTCCGGCTGCATAAAAATAGTGGGTATTGGTTTAGAAACAGATTTTTATTTTGATAAAGATATAAGGAGTGTCATGGAAAAATCACGCAATATTGTATCTTGGATAATGAGGGATAGAAAAACAGATAGTGATTTGAAAAAATCTTATACAGAAAAAAGCGTCGGGGGATTGGATATGGTTATATTAGAGAAGCGGTGTTGATGGTTTCTTTGGTATAGGCGGGAGCAGCGGCAGCCCAGGGAGGAAAGACGAATTTGATTAAATATCAAAAATTAGATGAATATCGTGTGATGAGGCTGTGGATAGATGAAATGCCTGAGGATGGGGGGATTTCTACAAACACAATAATCAAAGAATATGATGCAAATGCAAATGTAAAATGGTTTAATGGGACACTTTGTTTAGAATTAAAAATTGCTCCAAGAACAGCGAGTAATTATTCAATGATAAATTTGAAATTTACAAAAAATCAATCTTCAAAGCTAAAGATAATATACCATTTTACTGACTTAAACGAAATTGTAAAATCTGATATAGCGATTGCAAATGATGTAGTAAAAACTGGGATACCTGGCGAGTTTTGTTCTGCTTTTACACAGGTATTCGATGAGTTGCAAGCACAAAATGCTTTTCCAAGCGGTACACTTGAAATTTTAGGAGGTAGCTACGGTCATATAGGTTCAAGTATTATGTCTTTTAAAATAGTACTTAAAATTCTAATTAAATTGTTGGAACAAAATGAGGAATTGATGGTTGCTAATATTAATTCAATTATATTAGATGGTTGCAAATAGTACTTTGCAATTGTTTATGAAGAGGATATGGAGCAAGGTACGTTAATAGCTAAGGAAGTACGAAAGAGAGATTGAATTAAATTTGTTTCGTATTAAATTTGGAGAGAAAAATGTTCTTCTAGGGCAAAAGTTTGCGAAACACCAATAAAAATAAAGGAATAAACAGAGGAGGCAGATATGGCATACGAGGATGAAAAAATCATAAAGGCAATGAACGCCTACAAAAAGGGAACGTATGGAAGCATTCAGGAAGGATTTTTTATCAAAGAAGAACTGGTGACATTTGAAAAGGAGTGGCTTTTTGACAAAAAGATGCAGATCATGCTTCCAACATCTTTTACGGACATGCCCATGGAGCAGGCAAAGTTAAAGTATCCTATGGAACAGCGCCCCCAGGTGATAAAAACAAATGAAGAGACGGACATAAATTTTACATTCAGCTTAATCGACCAGCCCCTTACCAATGAACAGGTCAAACATCTGCGGGATACCCTAAAGGGAGTGCTTAAGAATGCCAGACCGGATATGCGGTTTACAGAAGAGGGAATGGAGGAGATGGAGGAGCGCAGAGTCGGGTGGTTTGAGCTTACCTACAGCGGCCTTGACAGCAGGCTGTATAATATTATGTATTTTACGCCAATAGAAGGGAAGATGATGCATGGGATTTTCAACTGCCCTGCGAAAACGGCGGTGAACTGGAGGCCGGTAGTGTTTGAAATGATGCATACCATAGAGGAGGGAGAAAAAGAATGAGGGAGAGAATCATAGGATTGTCCATTGCGGACTTAGTTTCCATACAGGAAGTTTATGTTCATAAAAAGGTAAATGAGCATGGTATGGCTAGAATTAAGGGAATACTTGCAGAGGGAAGTGAAGGGGAACTTTTTAAGAAAGCGGAGGGCGGGAAGGCCTCTTTGTACATAAAGGATGAGGAAGGGAACCAGAAAAATATTTTTTCCGGGATTATTGACAGCCTGGAAGTGGAAAATGCCGGGGGAGTAAAAACATTGCGCATGGTACTTTCGGGAAGCACAAAGCTTTTGGACTGTACAAAACATACCCGAACCTTCCAGAATGAAGCAATGACATATGAAAATCTGTTAAAAACCGTAAACAAAGGGAACAAACAAATATCCTGTATTCCAAACTGCAAAGTGGCAAACCCCATAAAAAAATTGATTGTCCAGTACCGGGAGACGGACTGGGAATTTTTGAAACGTCTGGCCTCCCATTTTTACCAGCCCATCCTGCCGGGATATGGCGGGGAGGGGATACGATATTCCTTCGGCCTTTCAAAAGATGCCCCCAAAAAGAAACTTGACGTGTACAGTTACTCTTCCGGAAATGCAAAAGAAGAGTTCCATATGAAAAAAGAAAACAAAGTTCCGGGCATTGTGCCGGATGATTTTGGGTTTTATAAAGTAAGGAGCAGGAAATATCTGGAGCTTGGGGAGCGGACGGATTTTCTGGCCCGTACATTTTTTGTCTATGAGTCCGTAAGTATATTTGACGGGGAAGAGCTGATGCATACCTACACCCTGCGGAGGGCCGGGGGATTTCAAACAGTATACGGGCATAACAGCGGCATTATCGGAGCGTCCCTGGATGCAACCATCCTTGCCACAAAAAATGACACGGTAAAAGTGGCGGTGGCCGTAGATGGAGGCCAGAAAGAATCCGAAGCGAAGTGGTTTCCTTACTCTACGGTGTATTCCTCCCCGGACGGTACCGGTTGGTACTGCATGCCGGAGAAAGGGGACAAAGTAAGGTTATATTTCCCAAATGAGTTTGAGGAGGAGGGTTATATTATAAGCTCCATCAACCTTGGGAATACCGGGGCACAAAGCGCACCAGAAGCAGGGGGAGGGGCGTCTGGAAGTTCTGCAGGTTCTGCCGGGGGAGCGGCAGGCGGGAGTAGGAATGTGCCGGGGAGTGCTGCCGTGGCAAATGCAGCGGCAGGAGGCCCGCCCAGGAGTGACCCGGATAAGAAAACGATTTCTACAAAAGACGGGAAAATGGTATCCCTTACGCCTACAAACATTATTATGACAAACGGCAAAGGAATGATGATTATTTTAGATGATGCGGAAGGCATAATTATTGTGTCAAGCTCTACAGTAGTAATCACAGCAGCGGAAAACATGATTATAAAAAGTGACGGAGAAATCGATATCCAGGCTACAGATAAAATCAAACTGGTCAGAGGGGACAGCAAGCTTACTTTGACAGACGAATTAAAAATTGAAGGGACAAAATACAAGATGCAGTAGGAGGATAGCTATGTACAGCCAGGAAGAATACTTGGTTTTTGCGAAAGAATTTTTATCACCACGATTGGAAAAATGCAGAGAGCAAATGGCAGTTATACTTAACAAAAAAGGAAATGAGACAAGAGATGCCCTGCTTTCAGTAATGGAACAACTTTTTCAACAGTGCATCAGGCAGCAAAAAGAAGGTGTAAAAAAACCTATAAGATATATCCATTTTTTTTATCTCAACCTGGCGGTGCTTACCGGGTGTTACGACATACAGATCAATGCTTTTTCGGAAGAGTCATATATGGATAAAATGGAATCCATAGAGTTCTGGAATCCATCTTTTATAACAGATCTATATAAAAAGGATATGGAAGAACTGGAGATAGAGGGCAAGAGGCAAGTCATACATTTTGGTTATCCCCAGATGTTGGAGATAAAGGAAAGAAGCTATCTCCTTTATGTTATGATGACGGGCCAGTATCTGGCTTGTCTGTCAGAGGAGATTGCAGGCATTCCTGCTTTTCGCAGAATGGAAAAAGCGGAAGGCTTGCAAATGGTGTTTGGGGGCTATATGGACACAGGAATCCAGATTTGGCCTAAAATTCGCCAGGAAGGAGAAAAAATACAGGAGGGAATCCAATGAGGTATTTTTTGTTGGAACAGGACAAGGGATATACGGACATCCCAGTACCGTTAGGATGGTATGAAATACTGGCACCGGGAAAAGCCATGGAGTCTTTAAAGAAGCTTCCAAGAAGAACCATATTTAAAATTAAAACAGGAGAAAATACAGTTTTTTTGGATTTTATGACAGATCCGGTAGTGATGGTATCGGAAAAGGTTAAAGAATGTTTAGAGCTTTATGAACCAAACATTCCTTTTAAAGAAATTGTACTTTTAGACAGAAGAAAGAAGATGTCAAGGGGATACTTTGTACCATTTTTGACAGAACTTAACTGTCTGGCAGAAGAAAGCGAATATACAAACTGGAATTATGACTTAAAAAGAGCCGTACTTGACGGGAGCAAATTAAAAGACAAGGCTGTGTTTACTGTAAAAGGGCCTCAGAAATTAAATATTGCAGTGCGCCTGGATGCGGCAGAAAGCCTTCTAAGACGCGGCGTAAAAGGTCTTATGTTTAAAGAAATGGAGGTGAAAACATAATGGAGGATAAAGAATATCTTGTAAGGGGGGCACTTTTGAGGTGCAGCAAGGGAAGCCATCCCAGAAGGCTGAACCTGCCCACAAGCCATGGGGTATATTCCAAAGAACACCCAATTATTCGGAAAGATGATTATAAGGAAGAAAATATCTCTCACTTTGGTGTCTGCCAAAGCAGTACGCCGCCGGAAGGGGCAGAAATTGTAAGGTATAAAGGATATGTACCCCCGGGTAGCACTGAGACAGCGGAGGAAGTGCAGGGGAAGCAGTGTATCCCAAATATTACAGGAGAATGGAGTACAGTAAACGGACAGGCAGTAACCATGGATTCTTATCTTGTGTGTAACTGTATGGGGACGATTGAGCCATTGACATCCGGCCAGGAATATGAAGATTGACGGGAGGGTATGTATGAGGGAACATAACAAAATATCTATTGAAGGAGCTTTTGGGTTAGAACGCCTTACAGGGTTTGAAGCCCACGTCATGCCAGGGAAACATGCCAGGGCTGTGATAGAGGGGATTGCCGGGGAAATTGATACGATGGAGAGATGGCAGAAATCAGGGAAGGAGCAGGAAGTCACCGTAAGGCACAAGGGAGAAGCGGTGTTCTGCGGACTGGTGGAACATGCCTCCTTTGAGCCTGTGACAAAAGACGTATACCGGGTGAAGATATGCCTTATTTCCGGCAGCACCGCCCTGGATCGGGAGAAAGTATCCATGTCCTTTCAGGATACCAAGCTGACCTACGTGGACATAGCGGAAAAGGCCGTCTCCTCCACGCCGGGGGCCTCCATCCTCTGTACTGCAGGCAAGGGGGAAAAGCCCGGCCGGCCCATGATACAGTACGGGGAGACGGACTGGGAATTTGCGGCAAGGCTTGCCAGCAGGGTTAAGGCGGTATTGTATCCGGAGGTATGCCGCCACGGGGCGTACCTGTGGTTTGGGATACCGGAGTGCGGGGAGAAAGGCGTAAAAATAGAAGGGGAAGCATATGCCCATGGCATCAGCAGCCGTTTCTATGAACTGGGCGGGGACAAGTCAGGCTATAAATCCAGGGACTTTGAGTATTACCGGGTGGAGTGCGGCCAAAACCACGGCATTGGGGCGAAAACTGCCTATGCCGGGGGTATGTGGAGGATAGTGGAAAAACATATCCGGCTTTTGCAGGAAGAGTTTCGTTATACCTATATCCTGGGGAGGGACGCCTATGCGTCGGCAAAGCCTGTGTATAACCCCATGTTCGTGGGGCAGTCCATTCATGGGACAGTGATAAAAACCGGAGGGGATGCGGTGAGGCTCCACTTAAAGATTGATAAGAAGCAGGATGTTTCCACAGCGCACCCTTACCCCTGGGTGCCGGATACGGGAAGTGTGATGTACTGTATGCCGGAAACCGGCACGAAGGTGTCTTTGTATTTCCCGGATGAGGA
>CAMWKH010000042.1 GCA_947174805.1 uncultured Roseburia sp.
AGTATAGCATATATCTTTATTCTCAACAACAAATTCCAAATATATTTTACCATCTATATTATATGCCTCAAAATCCTATACTACTCAAATATTTGAACATACAAAAAAATATTTTCAATATATTATTTGTCCACCTTTCCACTCTCCGCAATCAGGTCTTCTTTGACCTTTTTTAGTTTTGATGTATTATACTGGTTATTTAATGGTCGATTTGGGTTATACTCACTGAAAACCTAAACAAACAATACTTTTAATCTCCCATCTCTCCCAACCAAACCCTATCTACTTTTTCCCTAACACCCTCTTCATCAAACTCCCCTCCACAAATCTAGTTGCACACCGATATACAGCTTTCCCTCTCTCAGTCCTTCTCCGATAAGCCGCACCGCATTCTTCACATTCCAATATATTTCCTAAGATATTCTGCGGGTTGTATTTTCTATTTTTCTTTACCATTTTCCCATTCGCATTCACTGTCATGCTCTTCCTACGATTCATTTCGCATGCCACTTCCAGACGTTTTTCCTTTGAAATGATTCACTGATGGCTATTATGAACGTAATATCTATCCTTTTGTCCAGTATTCTTTGCTTTCTTCCCTGTCAGATAATCCTCCGTATCGGTAATAATACAGTCAATTCCACCATTCACTGCTTTTTGTATCATTTTCTGAAACTCTGTTCTCTTATCAATCCTGACCCTGCTTCCATAATCTACATAAACACCCGAGAACTGCCAGTTTTGTTACGCCTTAATATATTTTTCATAATAATCCTTTTGTAACTTAATGCTACTTTTATGGCTCTCATATTTCGTACTGACACGGCAATATACTGTCACCCGCAATTTTCTGATAATGTTCTTTTGTGGCACATAAATTTTTCTTGCCCTTTTCATCTCTATCCCATCCAAAACATGAGTACTCTTAACTATGGCTTTCTCAAGAATACAATCAAAAACTCAAATGGGATAAGTATAACTTTTTCACTAATTAATTACAACGTTTTTTCTTCCTCTTGACTCTACCAAATATCTTCTTTCAAATCACTATAACTGTAATAAATCGTACTTTAGCCGTGACAAGTCCCATCCAAGGCATACTAAATACCTGTCATCGACAGCCATTCTATATACCGATGCATCAAAAAAGACATTATCGTGTTTCTCATTCCGAAATGATTACACTCTAATGCCTTCTCTTTGTTTTCTGTTTTTGTCCTACCCATTCTTTAATGTGCCGGGTCAGCACTTCTTCTTTGCAACAAGGACGGTACTTTCCACATGAGTATCAAATCAAAACATATCCCCACAAATTCACGAAAATATCAGCAATATTTGTGTAATACCAATACCGTTCGTGCAACCCTTTTCCCACAAAATTACAAGCAATATATTTAGACTACTTGGTAATAGGCAAAAAAGAAAGCACTATGCAACCTGATATTGTTTTAAAAAATCTATTAAACTTTGTGGAGTATCAGCATAATCCTGCATAATTGATAATATATTAACATTTGGGTCGATATGTACAGACGTATATTTTTGCGAGAAATATCCTCCTATTTTATTTTTCATTTTCAGTGAATCAATAATTTTTTTCAAAAATTCTACTTCAAATTTTCCTCTAAACCACTGCCCCATGTTACCATTTTTAAAGTAATTCATCTTTTCTTCAATATCACTTTCCTCTATATTTATTGAATCAGGAAATAATTCTTTTAATTTTTCACGATTTATTTCTTCTTTACAAATAATACTATCAATCGATAGCTCTAAAAATAATTTAGAAATTTTAAAGTCTGATAAAACTATTCTGGGACTTTCCGCAGTTTCTTCTTGCAATCTCTGACATGCCAACCATGAATTTATATAGATAGTTTTATCATGAAATTCTTCCTGTCTTTTTGAATAGTCAGAGCAACATTTTAAGAAATCTTTTTCTGTTGTATTAATTCCAAACTCTCTATTTAACATCTTAGAAAAAGCTTCCTTACTTGTGTAAAAGTTTTCTATAGAATAGCATGGCGTTTGATATAATAAATCATTATTATATTTTGTCGTATCATAATCACTATCAATAAAAAATGCCTTCGCTACAGAAATTTCATCTTTATTTTTTTCAACAAGGTTCAATGCTTTCAATACGCCCTTTTTTCCGCCACAATTATAATGAATTATTTTGTTATATTCATAGCCACTATACTTTTCTATTCGTGGGGAATAGTACTTTACATCTTCTCCCTCAAAAAAACAAAACAAATAGTCTTGGTATTTGTTTTTCTCTTGACAATACCGAGAAAAAGCCACCACGCCCTTGTTTCTTGCATCTTTAACCTTTTGTATATCCATATATTTTCTCCCTCATTCATTCTCTGATAAACAGTTTCCCATATCCTTTGCTAAATCATCAAATTCATTATCAAAAATAAAAGGAGAGTGTGTTACCGCTATTAAAGTTGAGCACTTTTCAGAATTAACAACATCTGGAAGAAACATATTCTGCCACTTTATAGACAACGATAATTCTGGTTCGTCAAACAAGATAATACAATTTTCTATATTTTCAATATATAATTTTGAAAAAACTGAAATAATTTGTTTTTCACCTGATGATAAGTTTTGAATACTAATTGGTTTTTTTGTTTTTTCTTTGTAAATTCCTAGTTCTACATTGGTTTCATCGTATATATATTTCTTGCCATTCAAATAATTGTTACATATTGAAGTAAATGTCTTTACTCTTTCATCGTACTTATTTTGCCGTTCATAACTATCTATCAAATTTTTAATCAGGTTTAAAAGATACCTATTTTCACTATTATAGATATCTAAACTATTCACTAATTCAATTATTCTTTGTTTGTCCTGCTCTTCTATTTCGTCTCCTATTCTTGCCAAAGCAATAACCAATTTATTTTGTTCAACTTTATAATTCTCAACATCAGATAATTCACCATTTGAATATTGTTTTAAAAGGACTCCTGTCATTTTTGCAAAACCTGTAATTGCAACCGACTTTATCGTCTGTAAAAGTGCTTCTATGTTTTTCTCTACATCCGTCATTCCAAACTGTATAAGTCTACTTTTCACACGGTCTTTTTCTATATCAATACCTAAATTAGACATATCCTCTTCAATTCTTCTATATGTAGGAAAGTATAAAATTTCCTCATCGATTTTTTCACTTACCTTTTTCTTAAATGTAATCACCTTATTAAAGTCCGCTTTTGTAGTTATATTTTTTTGAAATTGTTGCACAATATATCGCTCTAACTCTCGTCGAGCCATAGATGGTGGCATGCCAAACACATCACATACTCTAAAATAATACTTCTTTAATTCCTCCTCATTCGCTCCTTCCCTAATTAGTTTACTTATATTTTCTAATTCTTTTATCGTAAATAAACTTTCAAATTGTACTTTACGCCTTCTATATGGTGGATTACCATACATATAGTCTTCCACATATGATGAAATATCATTATGATCAATGCTAAATTTTTCGCCATCAACAAATGTCAATGAAATACTATCAAAAATTATATTATTTAACTTTTCAATATTTCCGCTCAATACATAATACAAACAATTCAAAATAGTAGTTTTTCCCATACCATTTTCACCTAAAAATATATTTACTTTTTCATCTAATGGTAGGTTTACATTGAACTGATTAAAAAGATTGG
This sequence comes from uncultured Roseburia sp., assembly GCA_947174805.1. Taxonomy (GTDB): domain Bacteria; phylum Bacillota; class Clostridia; order Lachnospirales; family Lachnospiraceae; genus Roseburia_B. The sequence goes on from CAMWKH010000042.1 coordinate 3,687, forward strand.
TTATTTCAAATAACTTCAACTTTGATTCCATAAAACTGTCCTCCACTTCCTTATTTGTGTTATTTTAGTATATCAAAATATTTCAAGGCATCCTTTATGGCTTCCACTTTCTCTTCCGTCGGATGTTTCCTCGGCTGTTTCAATTCCTCTACTACATTAGGGGCATCATACATCGGCAATCCTAACTCCCTTTTTACCTCTGCGATATATGCGGTATGTACTTTGAAGCCATACTTCGCTTCTATGTATTCCTTAATCATCTTATATGTAACCCGCTCTTTCGGCTTATACGTTTCGGCTCTCTTGGCAATATTATCAAGCGGCACTTTACCCTCGCCCTCGCCAAACTCCACTTTTACGTTGATTACGCTGTCAGGTTTTTTGTGGGAAAGCATTACAACCGTCTCAACATGCACCGTCTCCCCAAACTGGTCCACCCCCCTGACTCTCTTCACCTCATACCCCCCACTTGTAAGCACCCTCAGATCCCTGGCCAGGGTAGCCGAATCACAGCTCACATACACAATCCGCTCCGGCCTCATTTTAATCATGGTGTCAAGACATTTTTCATCGCACCCTTTTCTCGGCGGGTCCACCACCATCACATCCGGATGCAGCATATCCTCATTTGTATCCTCCGTTTCCCTCCTCCTATAAAACTCCGGCAGAACCTCCTCCGCCTTTCCCAGAAAAAATTCTGCATTGCCGATACCGTTTAACCTGGCATTTTCCCTGGCGTCCTCCACAGCTTTTGGCACAATCTCCACCCCGTAAACCATCCTGGCATTAGCAGCCAGAAACAGGGAAATCGTACCGATTCCGCAGTACAAATCCCACACGGTCTCTTTTCCGGTGAGAGCTGCATAGTCCAGCACAAGAGAATACAGTTTCTCCGTCTGCAAGGGGTTCACTTGATAGAAAGACTGAGGGGAAATCTGATATACCGTCTTTCTTTCTGTCCTGGAAAAATCCGAAACATTCCTGAGATACAGCGCATCCCGGATGGTATCTGCCCCCCAGATTGTCCTCGTCTCCTCCCCCAAAATCACATTGGTGTTTTTCGTATTCACATTCAAAGAAATACTCCTCATCCCAGGAATCTTTCCAAGCATCGCCGCCAGCTCCTTTTCCCCGGGCAGTTTCCTTCCGTTTACCACCAGACACACCATAATCTCCCGGGAATCAAAGCCATAGCGGATTAAAACATGGCGCACCAGCCCCTTTCCTGTGGTTTCCTCATAGGCGCTGACACTCTGTTCCCTCATATAGGAGAGCACCGTCTCCAACACTTTCCTGTTCTCCGGAACTCCCAGGGCGCAGTCAGTGTTGGGAATAATACTGTGGGTTCTCCCGGCATAAAAACCTGCCACCACATTTCCCTCCCTGTCATATCCCACTGGAAACTGTGCTTTATTCCGATAGCCGAAGGGATGCTCCATTCCCACGATAGGCTCCATAACCCTGTCCAGTTCCTCCTTGGAAAACCCACCAAGGCGAATAAGGTTGTCCCTGATTTTTTTCTCCTTAAATGCAAGCTGGCTCTCATAGGACATCTGCTGAAGCTGACATCCGCCGCAGGCTCTTGCATACACGCAATAGGGCTCCACCCGATTGGGCGAAGCCTCCTTTATGTCCATAAGACGTGCATATCCGTAATGCTTTTTCAGTTTCATTATCTTTGCAAGAATTACATCGCCAATGACGGTATCCTTCACAAAAAAAGTCATTCCCTCATATTTGCCGATACCTGCACCCTCCACGGACAGGTCCGTAATTGTAAGCTCTATCAAATCATTTTTCTGCATACTGTTTCTACCTGCTGGTCTTTCGTATATTGGACTCTAACAGACGGTTATATCCCAGCCACTCCGTATTTCCCTCAGGAACAGGGGCAAAAGCTTCCTTTAACGTCTCCATTTTTGCATCTACATTATCGGCAAAACTAAGGGCCACTGCCTCCACCAGGGCTGGTTTTTTCGGCGAACCATACTCCAACTCCCCGTGGTGGGCCAGAATGCAGTGCTTTAATTCACTGGAAAGCTTTTTGGGAAACTCCGGAATCTCCCGGATTTTTTCTCCCACCCATTCTGTCCCGATGACAATATGTCCTAAAAGCTGGCCATCATCTGTGTAGTCATTTTCCGGGAAGACAGAGAGCTCTTCCAGCTTTCCAATATCATGAAACATGGCCGCAGATAGAAGTAAATCCCTGTTTAACATAGGATACTGCCTGCAGAATGCCTCGCAGAGTTTTGTAACCCCCAGAGTATGTTCCAAAAGCCCTCCCACAAAACCATGATGTACCGTCTTTGCCGCAGAATGAAATTTAAACCTTTTTTCAAACTCTTTGTCCTCCAGGAAAAATTTGGAGAGAAGTTTCTTTAAACAGGGGGTCTCAATGGAAGAAATCATGTCCTTTAACTCCCTGTACATTTCATCCACATCCCTGTCGCTCACCGGAAGATAATCCCCGGGCTCATACTCCCCGGGCTGTGCCTTGCGCACGCGCTTCACATTCAGCTGCAATGCTCCCTGAAAACTTGTCACATCCCCTGTAACACTGATATAATCAAACCGGTCAAAATCATCGATTCCCTGGGAATCCGGCTCCCATATTTTTGCATCCAGCGTCCCTGTTTTATCCTGGAGTATCATATTCTCATAAGGCTTTCCGTTTTTTGTCACCGCCGCCTGCTTATGTTTACAGAGGAAAACTTCATTCACCCTTTCCCCTTCCCGCAATGTCTCAATATATTTCATAATATTTTCGGCCCTAGAGAGCCTCTCCTTCCTAAAAATTCCCTTTAATCTAGTTTTCCTGCCGTCACCGTACATTCCACCCTGGAATATTCATCCATTCCCTGGCGCTTTACAGCAATTTCTATGGTGTCCCCGGGTTTTAAACTCAGCACCTTGGCCTCGTAGGCATCCACAGAAGTAATCTCCTCCCCGTCCATCTCCGTAATCACATCCCCTGTCTGAAGCCCTGCCCAGAGAGCCGGGGAATCCAAAACCACCTCTTTAATATACACCCCTTGGGGAATATCGTATTCCTTGGAAATCCGCTCCGTGGCAGTCACCACTTTAAGCCCAAGGCATGGAATGTCTTTTCCGTTGGACAGCATCTCAATCAGTTTTTTCAGCTCGGAAATCGACACGGCGGTTAGAGTATTTTCATCACTGTTGCTGCTGTAATCCTGCATAATCAGCCCCACAATTTCCCCGTTCAAATTCAGCAGTGCGCCGCTGCTGTTTTTACTCCCCACAATATCCGTTGTCAACACTTTGTATGTATTATCTACCGTATGGATTTCATTGCTCACCGAGGTAATATTTCCCGCGGCAATAGAGTAGTTCGTACCCAGAGGGCTTCCCACTGCAATCACCACATTTCCCTGGGCCAATGGCAGGGAATTCCCCAAAACGGCATAAGAAATGGCATTTTTCGTGGCTTCATCCAGAGAGTCCAGGGGCAGGGAGAGCATGGCAAGCCCTGTGTTCCCGTCATACTTTTTCAAAGCCGCCGTCACTGTCATTTCATTGATAAAAGTGACGCTGATTGCCTCCGCCTCTTTTATCACCTTATGCTCTGTCAAAATCAAGAGCTCCTTATTGTTATCCCCGATAATAATGCCGGAGGACTGCCCCTTGCTCTCATAGGCATTGTTGTACCAGTCCGTGTCGCTGATCACCCCGGTTACCGTCACAATAGAGTTATTCTTCTCTTTTCCCACCGCATAAATCTTATTCTGGAGAGACTGGTAATCTGTCAGTTCCAGCTCTTTTTTCACAATGGTTGTCTCCGTCACAGGAGGCTCCGGATAGGTCTCCTCCCAGGGTTCCGCCGTCTCTGTCTCCGTGGCAAACTCATCCTCTGGAATCGTAATCGGAGTTTTGTCACTGGGATGCATCCAGCTCTCCATTACAGGCTGCATATAAGTAAATACACCGCAGGCCACCAAACCAAATAAAACAGCAAGTGCCACTGTAAATACACCCTGCTTTAACATTCGCTTTTTATTCAAAGGTTTTTCTTTAATCTTCTCTCTGATAAAATCAAAGCTCTCCTTCTCCTGATTTCCCATACACTTACCGCTCCTTCGTATCTCCATACAAAATAACAGCTGCGCCACTCTCTATTATAGATGCTATGTTAAAGATATGCAAGAAAACACTTACATTTTAAACCAATGTAATGTCAGTATACCACAGCAGATGTTTTTCTTCAAATAATTTCCCCAAAGTACAAGCCGGTTCTCTTTTTTTACTTTCCATCCCCAGAGGGATGCGTTATAATGGGGGATAGATAATAGAAAAGTTTTGAGGATAAATTATGGAAAAAAAAGTTTTACACACATTGGAATACGATAAAATCATAGAGACATTAACAGATTTTGCTTTCAGCCAGGATGCCAAGAGCCGGTGCCAAAACCTTCTCCCCATGACTGACATCCAACAGATTAACCTGGCCCAGCAACAGACAGACGAAGCCCTTCTTCGGATTTTTGCCAAGGGAAGCCTGTCATTTTTTGGTATCCACCCCATTGGAGAACTGTTAAAGCGTCTGGAAATCGGGGGCACTTTAGGCATTGGGGAACTTCTTAAAATCAGTTCCCTGTTAGAGGCTGCAAAACGGGTAAAAGCCTACAACAGGCGGGACAGGGATGAGGAAAAAACAGATTCCCTGGACGGACTATTTGACGGCATCGAGCCTTTGACCCCTTTAAATGAAGAGTTAAAACGCTGTATTTTATCGGAGGATGAAATAAGCGACGATGCCAGCAGCAATTTAAAATCCATCCGCCGCCAAATCGGCGGCATGAACGAGCGGATTAGAAGCCAGATGACAAAGGTGATGAACCAGGCGGGAAACAGCGGATATTTGCAGGATGCTGTGATCACCATGCGGGATAACAGATACTGCCTTCCTGTGAAGGCAGAGGCAAAAAACCAGGTGCCCGGCATGATTCACGATCAGTCCTCCAGCGGTTCCACCCTGTTTATCGAGCCTGCCGCAGTGGTAAATCTCAATAATGAATTAAAAGAACTTTTTTTGCGGGAAGCCAAGGAAATTGAGACAATCCTGGCTGGATTAAGCTCCCAGGTATTTGAGTATCAAGCTGCTTTAGCCGGAAATTACGAAATTTTAACGGAACTGGACTTCATATTTGCCAAAGCGGCTTTGGCGAAAATGCACAACGGGGTTTCCCCGGTATTTAACACCAATGGGCGGATATACATCCGAAAAGGACGACATCCCCTGTTAAATCCCAAAAAAGTAGTTCCCATAGACGTTATCCTTGGGGATAAATTTAACCTTCTGATTGTGACAGGGCCGAATACAGGGGGCAAAACCGTCTCCTTAAAAACCGTGGGACTTCTTACCCTCATGGGCCAGGCAGGGCTCCACATCCCGGCAGGTGACCGCTCAGAACTACGGATTTTTCACAACGTGTTTGCAGATATTGGAGACGAGCAGAGCATTGAACAGAATTTGAGTACCTTCTCCTCCCATATGACCAATATTGTTTCCATCCTGTCAAAGGCAGACCAGGATTCCCTGGTTCTCTTTGATGAGCTCTGTGCCGGAACGGACCCCACAGAGGGGGCTGCCCTTGCCATTTCCATCTTATCCAGACTCCATAACTGTGGAATCTGCACCATGGCAACCACGCACTACAGCGAAATTACAGTCTTTGCCCTTTCCACGGAGGGAGTAGAGAACGCTTCCTGTGAGTTTGATGTGGAGACATTAAGCCCCACCTACCGGCTTTTAATCGGGATTCCGGGAAAGAGCAACGCCTTTGCCATTTCCGGGAAAATCGGTTTGGATAGAGATTTGATTGAGGATGCCAAAAGCCGCATCACAGAATCCCAGGCAAGTTTTGAGGACTTAATCTCCGATTTGGAGACCAGCCGGATTACCATTGAAAAAGAACAGGCAGAAATCAATGCCTACAAGGAAGAAATTTCCTCCTTAAAACAAAAATTGGAACAGAAACAGGAGCGCATCGACCAGAGCAGGGAAAAAATACTAAGAGAGGCCAACGAACAGGCCTATGCCATATTAAAAGAAGCGAAGGATGTGGCGGATGAAAGCATCCGCAACTTCAATAAATTCGGCCAGATTCACGCCCCTGCCAGCGAGATGGAAAAAGAACGTGCCAGGCTGCGGGATAAAATGTCTGGACATGAAAAACGGCTCTCAGCCAAAAAAGAACCCCAGGCAAACAATAAAGTACCCAAAAATCTTCGCATCGGAGATTCTGTAAAGGTATTAAGCATGAATCTGAAAGGCACTGTAAGTTCCCTTCCCAACGGAAAGGGAGATTTGACCGTACAGATGGGAATCTTAAATTCCACAGTGAACATCAGAGATTTAGTGCTTTTAGAGGATGATACTTCCCCCTCCTCCAAAAAATTTTCGAAATCGGGGACCGGCAAAATCAAAATGTCAAAATCCGCCTCAGTGTCCACGGAAATCAACCTTATCGGCATGACGGTGGATGAGGCCCTCGCCCATCTGGATAAATATTTAGATGACGCCTACATCGCCCACCTTCCCTCTGTGCGCATTGTCCACGGAAAAGGTACGGGAGCTTTGCGGAAAGCGGTGCAGCAGCATTTGAAGCGCCAGAAATATGTGAAAGATTACCACCTTGGAGAATTTGGAGAAGGTGATTCCGGAGTTACCATAGCAGAGTTTAAATAAGAGAAAGGAAAAGTTCATGCTTGCAAAACAAAAAATTTTAATTGTAGATGACGATGTTAACATTGCAGAATTAATCTCACTCTACCTCACAAAAGAATGCTTCGACACCAAAACTGTAAATGACGGGGAGGAAGCCCTGGCAGCTTTTGAGCAGTACAATCCCAACCTGATTCTTTTGGATTTAATGCTTCCCGGCATTGACGGCTACCAGGTCTGCCGGGAAATCCGCGGCAAATCCAATGTGCCTATTATCATGCTCTCCGCCAAAGGGGAAATTTTTGACAAAGTATTAGGCCTTGAGCTGGGGGCGGATGATTACATTATGAAGCCCTTTGACTCCAAGGAACTTGTGGCCCGGGTAAAAGCAGTTTTAAGGCGTTTCCAGCCTGCTCCTAAGACAGAGACAGTGACGGTAAACATCAAATGCGTGGAATACACAGATTTAGTGGTGAATCTGTCCAACTATTCCGTTCTCTACAAAACCCAGCCGGTGGATATGCCTCCAAAGGAACTGGAGCTCTTATATTTTCTGGCCTCATCCCCCAACCAGGTTTTCACCAGGGAACAGCTCCTAGACCATATCTGGGGCTATGAATATATCGGTGACACTAGGACGGTGGATGTCCACGTGAAGCGACTTCGGGAAAAAATTAAGGACACGGCAAACTGGAGCCTTGCCACTGTGTGGGGAATAGGATATAAGTTCGAGGTTAAAGAGTAGAAATGAAAAAGACGATTTTTCCTAAATTATTTTGCGGATACCTAATGTTTGGAATTGCCGGGTTTATTATCGTATCCACTTTTACCTCACACATCACCTCCAATTTTCTGATAAAAAACGAAACTTCCTCCCTCTACAAAGAAGCCGCGATTATCGCTTCCGACTATGCGGTGAGCTACTACAGCAACGATATTACCTTGGCGGATTTTGAGGAGCGCCTGGAAGCTTTAGACAATTATCTTGGGGCCCAGGTCTGGGTGATTGGGGTAAACGGGGACATCCTGGTAAATTCGGAGAAAAAGACAGACCTTTTAAACCTGGAAAATATAGAGGATTTTAACATTCTGGATTTCGGCAGCAAATACTACCGTACAGGAAAATTTTACAACTATTTTGAAGAAGAACAGCTGAGCGTATTTGCCCCCATTTCCATTAACTACAAAATCAAGGGGTACGTGATGATACATAAACCTATGCGCCAGCTCTCCTCTTTCCACTACGGGCTTTTAAATATTTCCTATGTGACCCTGGCCATACTTTTCCTGTGTGCCTTTTTACTCCTAGGCATCTTTTCAGCCTCTGTCATCCTCCCCATCCGGAAGATTTCCCGGGCTGCAGGGGAGTATGTGGCGGGAAACTTTGACCATAAAATCGATGTCCACTCCAACGACGAAATCGGTTATCTGGCCGCCTCCTTATCCTACATGGCAAATGAGCTGAACACGTTAGAGGAGGACCAGAGAAAATTTGTATCCAATGTATCCCACGATTTCCGCTCCCCCTTAACCTCTATCAAAGGCTATGTGGAAGCCATGTTAGACGGCACTATCCCTGTGGAAATGCAGGAAAAGTACTTAAACATTATCCTCTTTGAGACAGAGCGGCTAAACAAACTGACAAAAAGCCTGTTGGAACTTAACAAAATCGGCAAACGGGGAATGATGTTAGACACTTCAAGATTTGATATTAACAATGTGATAAAAATGACTGTGCAGACCTTTGAGGGAATCTGTAAGGAGAAACATGTTTCCTTTGAACTGATCCTCACAGATAAAAACCTATATGTGAAAGCAGACATGAGCAAAATCCAGCAGGTTCTCTACAACCTGATTGACAATGCCATTAAATTTTCCCATAACGATTCCTTTATCACAGTGGAGACAACGGTGAAAAACGAAAAAGTTTTTGTCTCCGTAAAAGACACGGGAATCGGTATTCCAAAAGACAGCCTGGGAAAAATCTGGGAACGGTTTTATAAAACAGACCTGTCCCGTGGAAAAGATAAAAAAGGGACAGGTCTGGGCCTTTCCATTGTAAAAGAAATTATCCAGGCACATAATGAAAATATCAATGTAATCAGCACGGAAGGCGTGGGAACAGAATTTATCTTTTCTCTTCCCCTTTATAACAGAGAAGGCGAATAAGCATCCCCACACCGATTATTACCGTAAAGATAGATATAAACTGGGACGTGGACAAAGCTCCTACAGAGCCTCTCTCCAAGTCTCCCCGGAAAAACTCCAGCACAAATCTTCCAACGCTGTAGGTGATGATATACACGGCCCCTACAGCGCCTTTTTTTAAATTCTTATTCCACAGCCAGGACAAAAACAGAAAGTTTATAAAATTTAACCCTGCAGAGACAAGCTGTATGGGAAACAGGGGCACTTCCACAGGAGCGTACAGCGAATCGTGGAAAACCACCCCAAAGGGGCCCTCCGTCTCCTGGCCATAGCAGCATCCTGCCAAAAAACATCCAATTCTGCCGAAAAACTGTGCCAGGGCAACCATCGGGGCCGCAATGTCAAAGCAGGAGAAGAAATCCGCCTTTTTCACTTTGCAATAAACCACAGCGGTTAAAATTCCTCCGATTAACCCACCGTACACCACAAATCCATTGGCAAAGTCCAACATAATCGAAGGGTTTGCAATTACATCCGGCAGAATGGTAAGCCAAAACAAAATCTTAGAGCCTGCAAATCCACCAATAAGGGAATAGAGGCCCAGCATAAACATAAAGCCGTCCTCCGCCACCCCGGTTTTCATAGCCTTGGCATCTGCCAGCCACACAGCGGTAATCACCCCAACCGCCACCATCAGCCCGTAGCTGTGTATGGTGACAGGGCCGATGGAAAACAATTCCGGAAACATAAACGTACCTCTCAAAAATTACAGTTCAGTCATCAAGTTACAGAAAAACTCCGGCAAATACCGGAGTTTCATCTACTGTTTAAACTAACTCTAAAAGAACCTCTAATGCGCCGTCGCCTTTGCGCTGGCCAATCTTAACGATTCTTGTATAACCACCGTTGCGGTCTGCATACTTAGGAGCAATCTCTGTGAATAATTTATCCACTAAGTCAACTTCCTTTGTGTTTCTCTTCCTGCCGGCTGTCTCTGTGGGAACAGATTTTACAGGATACAGAACCTTCAACATTTTTCTTCTTGCATGAAGACGGGAAGGATTATCTTTTTTAATGGTTTTTTCCACCTCGTCATAGACAGTTACTTTCTTGCCGTCCACAACTTCTTTTACCCTCTTGCCGTCTTTATCTTTTCTTGCAACTTTTGCTTTCACAGTTACTTCTTCAAAATTATCTTTCTCTTTTACAGCCATAGCAATCAGTCCGTCCACAATTTTGCGGACTTCCTTTGCCTTTGCCTCTGTGGTAACGATTCTTCCGTTCTCACTAGCGAGTAATGCAGTAACCTGGCCTCTCAGCAACGCTTTTCTCTGAGAAGAGGTTCTGCTTAATTTTCTATACTTTGCCATTGTCAAATCCTCCTAAAATCAGAGTTCTTCACCCTGGTTAAGCTGAAGCCCTAATTCTTTTAATTTTGCTAATACTTCTTCTAAAGATTTACGTCCAAGATTGCGGACTTTCATCATATCTTCCGGTGTACGGTTTGTAAGCTCCTCCACCGTGTTAATCCCGGCCCTCTTTAAGCAGTTGTAAGAACGCACAGACAACTCCAACTCATCGATATTCATCTCTAATACTTTACCCTTGGCATCGTCTTCCTTCTCCACCATAACCTCTGCTGACATAGCCGTCTCAGAAAGGTTGATGAATAGATTTAAATGCTCACTCAACACTTTTGCCGCAAGGCTCACCGCCTCGTCCGGCTCTAAAGTGCCGTTGGTAAACACGTCTAAGGTAAGTTTGTCATAGTCTGTAATCTGTCCTACACGGGTGTTTTCAATGATGAGATTCACACGCTCCACCGGTGTATAAATGGAATCCACTGCAATTACCCCGATGGGTACATCTTCTGACTTATTCTTTTCTGCGCTGACATATCCTCTTCCCTTTGTAATGGTAAATTCAATATAAAGCTTACAGTCAGCACCGCCATTTAAGTTTGCAATTACTAATTCAGGATTTAAAATCTGAATATCCGGATCTGCCTGAATATCAGCAGCTGTAACAACGCCTTCACCCTCAAATTCAATATAAGCAACTTTCGGTTCATCTGTTGGACATGTGTTCTTCAGTGCAAGATTTTTAATATTCATGATAATCTCAGTTACATCCTCTTTCACACCTGGAATGGAACTGAATTCATGTAATACGCCGTCAATTTTTATCTGGCTTACCGCTGCTCCCGGTAAGGAAGACAACATAATTCTCCTCAAAGAATTGCCCAGTGTGGTACCATAACCTCTCTCTAAGGGTTCTACAACAAATCTACCATATTTTTTGTCTTCTGAAATTTCAGCGATTTCAATTTTTGGTTTTTCAAAATCGAACACTACAGAATCCCTCCTTTTCGGGTATTCGCTATATATACTATATACATATAGGTACTGGCTATATCACGGCTTACTTAGAATATAACTCGACAATTAACATCTCATTTACCGGTACATCGATCATATCTCTGGACGGCAGCTCTTTTACCGTACCTTTCAATGCGTCCGTGTCAACATCAAGCCATTCCGGAACTAATCTTCCTGCTGTTACTTCCAGGATATCCTTAAATCTCTGAATCCCTTTGCTCTTCTCTCTGATTTCAATTACATCACCGGCTTTTACCAGATAAGACGGAATATTTACACATTTTCCGTTTACAGTAACAAACTTATGGCCAACCACCTGTCTGGATTCTCTTCTTGTTCTGGCAAATCCCATACGGAAAACAACGTTATCCAGCCTGCTCTCAAGCATTATCATTAAATTCTCACCGGTCATACCTTTCTGCCGATCAGCCTTTTCATAATAATTGTGGAAAGGTTTTTCCAATACGCCGTAAATGAATTTAGCTTTCTGTTTTTCCCTTAACTGAAGGCCATATTCAGAAACTTTTCTGTTTGCTCTTTTTAACTCTCTTTTTGATTTTTTATCTATTCCTAAATACACCGGGTCTAAACCAAGTGATCTGCATCTTTTAAGAACAGGAACTTTATTCACTGCCATCTCGACTATACCTCCGTTTATATATTAGACTCTTCTGCGTTTTGGTGGACGGCATCCATTGTGAGGAACTGGTGTTACGTCTCTGATGCTTGTCACTTCAAGACCGCATGCAGAAAGGGCACGAATGGCTGCTTCCCTTCCGGAACCCGGTCCTTTTACCATAACATCTACGGATTTCAATCCGTGAACCAGTGCTGCCTTTGTAGCGGTCTCTGCTGCCATCTGTGCAGCATAGGGAGTAGATTTCCTTGAACCTCTAAAGCCAAGACCGCCGGCACTTGCCCATGATAATGCGTTTCCTTCAGCATCGGTAATAGTTACGATTGTATTGTTAAATGATGACTGAATATGTGCCTGTCCCCGTTCAACGTTTTTCTTTACACGCTTCTTTGTCACTTTTTTTGTAACTTTAGCCATAATAAAACTAACCTACTTTCTTCTAAATTCTACATTGTTTTAAAGATGTTCTTTTCGCTAAGTTCGCCTTTCGCCTGCGGCTCGGGCTTACTAATCTCAAAGAACGCCCTCGCACTAAGTTCAACCTTCGCTGACGCTCGATTTCACCAAGTTGCTTTCGGGCTATTTCTTCTTGTTTGCTACAGTCCTCTTGGGTCCTTTTCTTGTCCTTGCATTTGTCTTTGTCTTCTGTCCGCGAACCGGAAGTCCTTTTCTGTGACGGATGCCTCTGTAACATCCGATTTCCTGCAGTCTCTTAATATTGAGAGCAATCTCTCTTCTCAAATCACCTTCTACCATCTGGGTAGCGTCAATTACTTCGCTGATTCTCTTTACTTCTTCGTCTGTTAAATCACGACAACGAGTATCAGGATTAACTTTTGCCTCTGCAAGAATACGGTTGGAACTTGCCCTGCCGATTCCATAAATATAAGTCAAGCCAATCTCAACACGTTTTTCTCTTGGTAAATCTACACCTGCGATACGAGCCATGTGTCGTTGCACCTCCACTAAATTATAAATTGGCGCAATGCGCCTACCTACTGTAATGTGACGGTAAACCTATGCAGCTCCGGTGTCCCGGCCTGAAATGTGTGCATACACTTACCACCCAAGAAAGAGGGGAACTTATCTTCCCCGTCCCAAAGGGCATCCCCTGCAGAACTAACCTTTCCATAAAAATCCAAAGAATTCCGGTATGATGAATTCTTTGGACAAGCATCTCACTGCTTTTTATTATGAACAACGTAACAACCCTTCCAGGTGTTTCGCTGCAGCCGCACATAATAGTTGCCGCTTACGCGGTTTTAGGAAACAAATTAGCCCTGTCTCTGTTTGTGTTTTGGATTTTCACAGATAATACGGATGCTTCCTTTTCTCTTGATAACTTTGCATTTTTCGCAAATAGGTTTAACTGATGATCTTACTTTCACAGCAAATCCTCCTTTCTTATCCGTTGCGCAGTATAATTCTGTCAGTTTCCAAAAAGTCCATTTCAAATGATATCACAAATATGTTTGTCTGTCAATTCTTTTTTTATTTATCTCTCCAGATAATACGGCCCTTTGTCAAATCATAGGGGGACATTTCGATTGTCACTTTATCTCCCGGAAGAATCCGGATAAAATTCATTCTAAGTTTTCCGCTGATATGGGCTAAAATCTGATGCCCGTTTTCTAACTCTACCTGAAACATAGCGTTTGGAAGTTTCTCCACTACAGTTCCTTCTACTTCAATAACATCTGCTTTCGACATTTCATAAGCCTCCTACTAAAACATTTAATTTCTCATATTCTCTGATTGCCCTGCGAATAGTTGTATCGGACAATTCTTCTTCCCTCTTTAACAAATCCTGCAATTCCACGGGTACATTTTTTATAATCTGAAAATGTTTTACATTTTTCTTTTTCGGACTGGCAATCCCATGGGTACTTCCGTTCACCAGATATGCCTCCCGCTCTCCCTTTTTTAAAATGTAATAGATATGATTTTTGTCATGTCCCGACAAGGACTTTGCAAATTCTATGGTCATAGGCTTCCCTCCGGGACCCAGATCCCCCCGGCAATCTCATCCTCTGTAATAGAAAGGATTTCCGGCCTGCTTTTGGTGATCAGTATGGTATTCTCATAATGGGCGGACAACTTTCCGTCCTGAGTCACAACCGTCCAGTTGTCATCCATCCATTCCACATTGCTGGTCCCCTCATTAATCATAGGTTCCACCGCCAAAGTCATTCCCGGCCTTAAGCGGATTCCCCTGGTGAGTTTTCTAAAATTAGGCACCTCTGGCTCCTCATGGAGATGGGAACCGATTCCGTGTCCCACCAGATCCCTGACTACACCGTAACCTGCCTTCTCGGCGTAATCCCCGATGGCTTTGGACATCTGGTGAAGATAGCAGCCTGCAGTGGCAAACCTAAGCCCTGCAAAAAAACTCTCCCTGGTACGTTTGATAAGCCTTGCGGCATTTTCTGAAATTTCTCCCACACCGTGGGTCCTTGCGGCATCGGAGTGATACCCTTTGTAAATCACTCCGATGTCAAGGCTTACAATATCCCCCTCTTGGATTCTCCTCCGTTCGGAGGGAATCCCGTGTACCACCTCATTGTTCACAGATACACACACAGAGGCGGGATATCCCTGATAATTTTTAAAAGAAGGAATGCAGCCGTAACTGCGTATCATCTCTTCGCCTATTTGGTCAATCTCTAAAGTAGTCATTCCCGGCTTTAATGCCTTCCCCAAATCCTGATGTACTTTAGCCAGAATCTTACCGGCAGCTCTCATAAGCTCAATTTCTCTGGCAGATTTTATGGTTACCGGCATAGATTATGCTCCTAAAATCTCTACAATAGCGGAAAATACACTTTCCATAGGCACGGTTCCGTCCACTGATTTCAAAATGCCCTGATTTTTGTAATAATCAATTAGGGGCTGGGTCTGCTCATGATAAACAGTTAAACGTTTCTGAACTGTCTCAGGCTTGTCGTCATCACGAAGCACCACTTCGCTTCCGCATCTGTCACAGATTCCCTCCACCTTCGTGGGGATACTGACAACATGATAGGTTGCGCCGCAGTTTAAGCAGGCTCTTCTGCCTCCCATACGGTTTACGATATTCTCATCTGGAACATCCACATCAATGGCATAATCCATTTTCTCACCGATTCCCTTAAGGGCGTTATCCAAAGCTTCCGCCTGGGGAATGGTTCTTGGAAATCCGTCCAAGACAAAACCGTTTTTGCAGTCATCCTGCTTTATGCGGTCCATAACCAAATCACAGGTCAGCTCATCGGGAACCAACGCTCCCTGATCCATATACTCTTTTGCCTTTTTTCCAAGCTCCGTACCGTTTTTGATATTTGCCCGGAAAATATCCCCCGTGGAAATATGGGGAATCTGATATTTGTCTGCAATCTGTTTTGCCTGTGTCCCTTTTCCGGCTCCCGGAGCTCCTAACATAATAATTTTCATAAATGTCTCTCCTTTCCTCCCCGCACAAAGCAGCATGCTCTGCGGGTACTCTCCTTTTTTAATAGCATTTTTGGAGATACGGCTATGCCAGTATCTCCAAAATAATATATTGCCGCAGCAATTTCCTGGGAAACTGCCGCATATTGCCCTGCCTGCGGATTTAATCATTTAAAAATCCTTTGTAATACCGCACAAGCATCTGGGATTCAATCTGTTTAATCGTCTCGATGACCACACCTACAATAATGATGATAGACGTCCCGCCAAAAGAAACATTGGCATTGAACACACCGTCAAAGAATATAGGTACAAAAGCCACGATTGCCAGACCTACTGCCCCGATAAAGACAATATAATTCAATAGTTTCGTTAAATAATCGCTGGTTGGCTTCCCTGGGCGGATACCTGGGATAAAGCCTCCTGCTTTTTTCATATTGTTGGCAATTTCCAGAGGATTAAAAGTTATGGAAGTGTAAAAATATGCAAAAGCAATAATGAGCACAATATACACAACCAATCCGATGGAATAAACCGGAGCGCTGGGGTCACACCAGTTGGACTGGGACAATCCCTTTAAAATCTGGCTTCCTACGCCGGTTCCGTTTCCCTTGCCTAAAAGGGAAGCCACAATCACAGGCGTCTGCAGCAATGACTGGGCAAAAATAACCGGAATCACCCCTGCCGTGTTCACCTTTAAAGGAATGAAGGATGACTGTCCGCCAACCTGCTTCCTTCCCTGAATCTTCTTGGAATACTGCACAGGAATCTTTCTCTGGGCATCCTGAAGAAGAATGACAAATACTACCATGGCAACGATGATTGCAATAACAATCACTGCCGCAAGCACTCCCTTGGCAACTGTTTTCCCACTGATAAACTGCTGGTACAATGCAGTGAGATCCTCCGGAAGCCTGGAGATAATATTAATCACCAATACGATGGAAATACCGTTTCCGATTCCCTTTTCCGTAATTCTCTCACCAAACCACATCAGCACAGCAGAGCCTGCCGTCAAAGCAGTTACCACCATAATTACATTCAGTGCGTTGAATTCTTCCAGATAGCCGCCTCTTCCAAATCCTACCGCCATGGCAACAGATTCGATAAGGGCAAGGGCAACGGTGAGGTAGCGGGTAAACTCTGCTATCTTCTTTCTGCCCTCCTCCCCCTCTTTCTGCATCTCCTCCAATTTTGGTATTGCGATGGTTAAAAGCTGCATAATAATGGAACTTGTAATATATGGTGTGATATTTAATGCAAAAACAGACATCTGATAGAAAGAACCACCGGTAACTGCATCAAAGAAATTAAATGCGTCACTGTTTTGGTTTGCAAACCAGTTGGCAAACACATTCCTGTCAACACCGGGAATAGGAAGCTGGCTTCCGATACGGATGATGACCATAATGAAGAATGTGTACAGTATTCTATCCCGTATATCCTTAATCTTAAATGCATTACGAAGGGTTTTAAACATTAAATCACCTCTGCTTTTCCACCGAGAGCTTCAATCTTTTCTTTTGCACCTGCACTAAATGCATTTACCTGAACGGTAAGTTTCTTTGTAAGTTCTCCGCCGCCCAAAATCTTAACGCCATCTCTGGGATTTTTTACGATTCCCGCTTCCATTAAGCTGTCAACTGTTACAACAGCATCATTGTCAAATACTTCCAATGCTGACATGTTGATTCCCACGATTTCCTTGGAATTCCTGCACTTAAAGCCTCTCTTGGGAATTCTTCTGTATAACGGCATCTGTCCGCCTTCAAAGCCTGGTCTTGTAGCTCCTGAACGGGCTTTCTGTCCTTTATGTCCCTTGCCGGCAGTTTTTCCGTTTCCTGAACCATGTCCCCGGCCTCTTCTGAAATTATCATTCTGCACAGAACCTTCTGCAGGTCTTAAGTTTGATAAATCCATCCTGACACCTCCTTATCCATCTATTAGATTTCTTCTACTTTTACTAAATGTCTCACATTCTGAATCATTCCCCTGACTGCCTTGTTGTCCGGCATTTCCACTGTCTTGCCGATTTTATTAAGGCCTAAAGCTTCCACTGTCTTTCTGTTCTTGGGAACTGCTCCGATTGTAGATTTCACAAGTGTAATTTTTAATTTCTCTGCCATTTTTAAGTCCTCCTTAACCCACGACTTCTTCTACGGATTTGCCGCGGAGTTTCGCTACTTCTTCCGGAGATTTTAACTGGCTTAAAGCATTGATTGTGGCAAGCACAACGTTCTGCTTATTGTTAGAGCCCAAAGACTTTGTACGGATGTTGCTGATACCAGCAAGCTCGCAGACATTACGTGCAGGGCCGCCGGCAATAACGCCAGTACCTTCCGGTGCTCTCTTTAACAATACGGATGCGCCAGTATGTTTCCCCATGGTGTCATGGGTAATACTCTTGTTATCGTCTAATTTTACGGTGATTAATTTTTTCATTGCATCTTCTTTTCCCTTGCGGATTGCCTCAGGAATTTCAGTTGCTTTTCCCAAACCTGCACCTACATGGCCGTTGCCGTCTCCCACAACTACCAGCGCTGTAAAACGCATGTTACGTCCGCCTTTTACAACCTTTGTTACACGTTTGATGGAAACTACTTTTTCATTTAATTCTAACTGACTAGGGTCAATAATTGTACGTTTCATGTAATTCGCTTCCTCCTTCTAAAACTCTAACCCGGCTTCCCTTGCCGCATCAGCTAAAGCTTTGATTTTACCTTCATAAATGAAACCGCCGCGGTCAAATACAACAGTATTGATTCCCTTGTCCAATGCTTTCTTGGCAATTACAGTTCCCAAATATGCTGCAGCTTCCACGTTATTGGTCTTTTTTACTTCTGCCTTTACTTCCTTGTCTAAAGTAGAAGCAGACACAAGCGTATTGCCAACTGTATCATCGATTACCTGAGCATACATATGATTGTTGCTTCTAAAAACAGACAAACGTGGTCTTTCCGCTGTCCCGGCAAGATGATTACGAAGTCTTCTATGCTTTTTTTCACGAACTTCGGTTCTTGATTTTTTGCTTACCATTTTTTGTCCACTCCTTTACTTATTTCTTACCAGTCTTACCGACTTTACGACGGATAACTTCATCAGCATACTTGATACCTTTTCCTTTGTAAGGTTCAGGTCTTCTCTTATCTCTGATTTCAGCAGCGTACTGGCCGACTTTTTCTTTATCAATACCCTTAACGATGATTTTATTTCCCTCTACGGTGGACTCTAATCCTTCCGGATCTGTCATCTCCACCGGATGGGAATAACCAAGGTTTAAAGTTAATTTCTTTCCTGATTTAGCAGCTCTGTAACCAACACCGTTTACTTCCAGTTCTTTGGTGTATCCATCTGTTACGCCCACAACCATGTTGTTAATCAATGTTCTCGTCAAACCATGTAAAGATTTCATCTTCTTCAGATCGTTTGGTCTTGAAACCAAAATCTGAGATTCTTCTAATTTAATCTCCATCTCTGCTGGAAGTGTTCTTTCCAGAGTCCCTTTCGGACCTTTTACAGTCACATGATTATTTTCTGCAATATCCACAGTAACACCTGCGGGAACTGCGATTGGCAT
Organism: uncultured Roseburia sp.; assembly: GCA_947174805.1. GTDB lineage: Bacteria > Bacillota > Clostridia > Lachnospirales > Lachnospiraceae > Roseburia_B. Next base: position 22,541 of record CAMWKH010000042.1, read on the forward strand.
TCTTCCTATACGTGACATGCCCGTACCTCCT
>CAMWKH010000043.1 GCA_947174805.1 uncultured Roseburia sp.
TCTTACCAAAAAGGAGCCATTTATTTCCAAAAACACAAACTTATTTACACTACCAGAGAAAACGAGGATGCTTGGCATCCTCGTTTTATGTACTACAGGCAGAGATTTAGAAATCTGTCAAATCAGCTTTTCTCTTCTCCAAGAAAGCGCCCATGCCTTCTGCCTTATCGTGTGTGGAGCAGGTAATACCAAAGAGATTAGCTTCCATTTCCACTGCGTTTTTGATATCCATGTCATATCCGTTGTTGATGGCAGCTTTTGCTATAGCAACAGCGTAGCTGCCCTTGGAGATGATTTTCTTTGCCATTGCAGTTGCGGTAGGCATTAATTCTTCTTTTGCAACTACTTTGTTTACCAGACCGATGCGGTAAGCTTCGTTGGCGTCAATGCTGTCACATGTGAAAATCATTTCTTTGGCGCGTCCCATGCCAACCAGGCGGGCAAGTCTCTGGGTTCCACCGAATCCGGGGATAATTCCAAGACCGCACTCCGGCTGTGCAAAGGTTGCATTGTCGGAAGCGATACGGATATCACATGCCATAGAAATTTCGCATCCGCCGCCGAGAGCAAATCCGTTTACGGCTGCGATAGTAACCTGTCTCATATTCATCAGTTTGAAGAAAGGAACAGATGCCCTCATACCAAATGCCCTTGCCTCTGCTGCGGTAAAGTTTGACATTTCTGCGATGTCAGCGCCGGCAACGAAGGATTTAAATTCATTGCCTTTCTTGTCAGCGCCGCCGGTTAAGATAACGACTTTGATATCGTCTCTTCCTTCAATCTCAGTTAAAACTTCATTTAACTCGTCCAATGTCTCAGAGTTTAAAGCGTTTAATGCTGCCGGTCTGCTGATTTTAAGTACAGCAATCTCATCTGCTACTTCCAATACTAAATTGTTCATTTTTTGCCTCCTAGTTTTAAAATTGCAGGGTCTGCCGTCCATCCCTGCTTGTTTGCACCACATGTCAATTATACACCTCTTGCCGGGGTTTGACAATATTTTAACGAGGAGTAGTTGCAAAAAACTTTAAGGGTTTGCGCATATACACATTTATGAATCATATGTTATTGTCCTTGCGGAACCTGGCTTCGGGAAGTATAATAGCAGTATCTCTTGTCAAGGACGGTTATTTCATATGAAGATAGAAGAATATAATTTAAAACAGCTTGTGTCCCCTCTCTTGGAATGGTACAAAAGCCATGCCAGAATCCTTCCCTGGCGGGAATATTCCACACCCTACAGGGTATGGGTGTCGGAAATTATGCTGCAGCAAACAAGGGTGGAGGCAGTGAAACCCTATTTTGAGAGATTTGTGAAGGCTTTGCCGGATGTAAGAAGCTTGGCGGAGTGCCCGGAGGAGAAGCTTTTAAAGCTGTGGGAGGGCCTTGGATATTATAACCGTGTGCGAAATATGCAGACGGCGGCAAGACAGGTGATGGAAAATTATAAAGGCAGTCTGCCGGAGGAATATGGAGAGCTCCTAAAATTAAAAGGAATCGGCCATTATACGGCGGGGGCGATTTCCTCCATCGCTTACGGAAAGTGCGCACCGGCGGTGGACGGAAATGTGTTGAGGGTAATTTCCCGTGGGGCGGCGGATGAACGGGATATTATGAAACAGTCTGTCCGCTCTAATATGGAAACGGAACTTTTAAAAATCCTTCCCAAAGACCAGCCGGGAGCTTTTAACCAGGGCTTAATGGAGCTGGGGGCCACCGTATGCCTGCCAAATGGGGAGCCGAAATGCGGGGAATGTCCCTGGGCTTCTTTTTGCCTGGCAAGGGCAGAGGGTAAAATTTCATGGATTCCCGTAAAAAGTAAAGGGAAGGAGCGCCGCATGGAAGAGCGGACCGTGCTTCTTATCCGGGACGGGGAAAAAGTTCTTTTGCGCAGACGTCCGGAAAAGGGGCTTTTGGCTGGTATGTATGAGTTTCCCAACGTGGATGGTTTTCTGGATGAAAAGGATGCTTTAGAGCAGGTAAAAAGCATGGGGCTTTCCCCTCTTAGAATTGAAACTTTAGAAAGTTCCAAACATATTTTTTCCCATGTGGAATGGCGTATGAAAGGATATATGGTTAAGGTGGAGGCACTGGGGGGGGAGGAGTCCGGGTTTTTGTTTGCGGAAACGGCGGATTTTAAGGAAAAGTTTGCCATGCCATCGGCTTTCCGTGCTTATGTGCAGTATTTGGATATATTGCAGGGAAAAGATAATATTGTACAGGGTGATTAGAATTAGAAAAAGAGGGAGCCGGTGCATAAGCACCGGCTTTTCATATGAAAAAGATTTTATTAAAAGTGAAGCAACTCACTATTTACCGGGAGGAACCTTGCATGAAGCAAGGTATGAAAAGTTTTGAAAAATTTATGTGTAGCACGATTAGTGATGTCGGGGAAATATCCCCTTCCGCTCTTGCGGTTGTATAAGTTGTTTTCTTAACTTATGAACTTAGTATAACCAGTATTTGTGACAGTGATATGTTATATATATTATAGTTTTGTAAATAAAATATGAACGAACAATTATGATAAAACCAGTTTGCAATTCATTTTCCGGCGGTTACCTGTTAAGAACCAGGTGCTGTGGAAGTCCGTTTACCATAAACGGAGGGTAGTCACCTTGGATTAACGGTTCAATGTAATTAATGAACTCATCCGTGATGTAATTGCCTTCTTCATTTACCCACTCTCTGGGAACCAGTTTTTCATTGTTGGCAATGCGGTGGACATCGTAAACCCCTGCGGAACTCATGTAAGGGTCATCTGCAATACGGTCGATGACAATCATCTTGCCGGAATCACCCTCATCAGCCGCTTTTACAGCAGCGCCGCCTACCATGAAAGCTTCGTTTATGTCTACACGGGAAGCCATATGAGATGCGCTTCTCTGAAGGGTGGAGAACTCAATGCTCCTGGTTTTGCAGCCAAGTTTGGCACCGAGGAATCCAGCCAGATATGCTGCGGTGCCCTGAAGCTGTTTGTGGCCGAAAGCATCCACATATTCTCCTCCGCCGGACAGTTCGCAGACATAGCGTCCGTCGGCTAATTTAATTCCCTCGGAGACAGCAATCACCACGGCGTCCCTTGTCTCCTGCATCTCTTTGACGTTCTCTAAAAACTTGTCGATGTCAAAGGTAATTTCAGGAAGATAAATCAGATCCGGGCCGTCACACTCTTCTGTGCGGGCAAGGGCGGTGGCGCCTGTGAGCCAGCCGGCATTGCGGCCCATGATCTCAAGAATGGAAATTGTCTTGTTGCGATAGGAGAATCCAAGGGCATCCCGGATAATTTCTTTCGTGGAGGTTGCAATATATTTTGCCGCACTGCCAAAGCCAGGGGTATGGTCGGTTAAGGCAAGGTCATTATCAATGGTTTTGGGAACGCCCAGGAACTTTTGCTTGTGCCCCTTGACAATCGCATAGTCGAAAAGTTTTTTTATGGTATCCATGGAATCATTGCCTCCGATGTAGATAAAGGCTTCGATTTCCAGTTTGTCCAAAATGCAAAAAATTTTTTCATAGATTTCCGGGTTTTCATGAATCTCAGGCAGTTTATAGCGGCAGGAACCTAAAAATGCAGAGGGGGTTCTCTTTAACACTTCGATATCCATGTCGGAATGAATCTGTGTAGAAAGATCCACATACTGCTCGTCCATAAGTCCCTGGACGCCGTTGAGCATTCCATATATGGTATGGAAACCACGCTCTTTTGCGGTTTTATACACTCCTGCAAGACTGGAATTAATAGCAGAAGTAGGGCCGCCAGACTGGCCTACAATAATGTTGCGTTTTTTGATCGCTGTTGTGTTTTGTTTTTTTGGCACAATCGAGTCCTCCTTGTATTTATATACTCATTTGTTCTATCTTACAAATAATAAGACAATCTTGCAAGTGAAAAATTAATATTCTTTTAATACGCAAAAAAAATGTGGTTTCCCATGAAAAAATGTGTATAATAAATAGTATTACATTTCACAGGAAGAAAATGGAAAGATGAGGTAAAATATGTTCGACAGTATTGTAATCGGCTCCGGTATTGCAGGGGCTGCGGCGGCCAGAAAGCTTGCCCAGGAGGGAAACAGGAAAGTCCTGGTAATAGAAAAGCGTTCCCATATCGGGGGAAATTGTTACGACAGGAAAGATTCTTACGGGGTGCTGATTCATGAATACGGCCCTCACATTTTTCATACCAGTATTGAAAAAGTTTTTCAGTTTCTTTCCCAATTTACAGATTGGTATTTTTTCGGCCATGAGGTGGCTGCCAATGTGTCCGGCAAACTGATTCCGGTTCCTTTCAATTTAAATACGCTGCATATGGTTTATGACAAAGAGAAGGCACAAAGGCTGGAAAAAGTTTTGGTTTCTGAATATGGAGAGGGCAGCCGGATTCCTATTATGGAGCTGCGGAAAAATGAAAACCCGGAAGTAAAAGCCATAGCCGATTATGTGTACGAAAATATATTTTTACATTATACGATGAAGCAGTGGGGACAGACCCCTGAGGAAATCAGCAAGGAAGTTACAGGGAGAGTACCGGTGGTAATTTCCCATGACAACCGTTATTTTGGGGATAAATACCAGGGAATGCCAAGGGAGGGTTACACCTCCATGTTTGAAAACATGTTAAATCACCCTTCTATAACCGTTTGGACGGATACGGACTGCCGGGAAAAGCTGGAGTTTCTGCCGGATAAAGTTTTGTTTTCGGGTCAGGAATTTTTGGGGGAAGTGATTTATACAGGGCCTATCGACGAGCTTTTTGACTGTGTTTACGGCAGGCTTCCCTACCGGTCTTTAGACTTTCAATTTGAACATTTTGACCAGGATAGTTTTCAGGGGAGAAGTGTGGTAAATTACACGGTAAGTGAAGATTTTACCAGAATCACAGAGTTTAAATATCTCACAGGACAGGATGTTAGGGGAACAACAATAGTAAAAGAATATCCCTTTGCATACACAGGGGCTTTGGGGGAGATTCCATATTATGCCATTTTAAATGAGGAAAATCAGAAGCTCTATAAGAAGTATGCGGATAAATTTGCAAATCTTTCCAATGTATATCTTTTGGGAAGGCTTGCAGAATATAAATATTATAACATAGACGCCATAACAGAGCGGGCTCTTGATATGGCGGAACATATTATTGACGGAAAAGAAAACTGGAAATAAGGACAAAACATAAGGAGAAGCGTAATGAAATTATTATCAATTGCAATCCCCTGTTACAATTCAGAGGATTATATGGAAAATTGCATCAAATCACTGCTCCCCGGAGGAGATGATGTGGAGATTCTCGTGATAGATGACGGCTCTTGCGATATGACAGGGGATATCGCAGATGCCTATGAGAAAAAGTATCCGGGAATTGTCCGGGCCATCCATCAGGAAAACGGGGGACATGGGGAGGCGGTAAATGCGGGAATCCGCAATGCCACCGGTTTATATTTTAAAGTTGTGGACAGCGACGACTGGGTGGAGGAAGACGCCTACCTGAAGATTCTTTCCAAATTAAAAGAGCTTGCAGGGGGAAGTGAAACCTTAGACATGATGATTAGCAATTTTGTCTATGAGAAACAGGGGGCAAAACGGAAAAAGGTCATGCGGTATACATCTGTTCTCCCTACGGACAAAGTGTTTGGCTGGAGCGATACCAGGCGTTTTCACAAGGGACTGTACATTCTTATGCATTCCGTAATTTACAGGACAAAACTCCTCCGGGACTGCGGCCTGGAATTGCCGAAACATACATTTTATGTGGACAATATTTTTGTATATAAGCCCCTTCCGGAAGTGAAAAATATGTACTATATGGACGTGGATTTTTACCGCTACTATATTGGGCGGGATGATCAGTCTGTGAACGAAACCGTAATGATTAGCCGGATTGACCAGCAGATTAAGGTAAACAAAATTATGGTGGAGGCTTTTGACTTATGGAAAATTCCAAACAGGAAACTCAGGCATTATATGTTTAATTATCTGGAAATTATTACCGTCATTTCCACGGTGATGCTGATTCGTTCCGGCACCGAGGAGAACCTGCAGAAAAAAAGGGAGCTCTGGAAATATATTAAACAGCAGGATATCAGGCTGTTTCATCACTTGAGAACTGGAATTATGGGACATACTATGAATCTGCCGGGAAAGAGCGGCAGGAAAATATCTGTTGCGGCTTACAAAATTTCCCAGAAAGTGGTGGGATTTAATTAAAATATATGGCGGCGGGCCCGCTGAAAAAAGAAAATTCTTGAAATATCCTTCCTTTTCTGATAGAATGTTCTCGTTGCTATTTTGAATTACACATATGGAGGAAAGAGAAATGAGCGAAGGATTTGATAACGGAACATCTCAGTTTTACGGGGAGCCACAGAAGAATAACGGCAATAACGGAATGGCAATTGCTTCCATGGTGCTTGGGATTGTTTCTATTGTAGTTTTATGCTGGAGATTTCCTATTGGTTTGATTTGTGGGATTGTTTCTGCGATTCTTGCCATTGTGCTGGGTATTATGCACAATAAGAGAAACAGTAAAAACGGTATGGCTATCGCAGGTATAGTCTGTGGAATTATAGGACTTGTTTTAGCAGTTATATTGCTTGCTTTAGCGGCTCTGGGCCTTTTTGCAATGGGAGCTTTATTAGCCGGAATGTAATAAATCGATTTGAAGGGAGAGTTATATTATGATTCAAGAGAGAAATATTGCGCTTTGTATAGTTTTAAGTATTGTTACTTGTGGTTTATATGGTATTTATTGGTTTATCTGCTTGACAAACGAGATGAATGCTGTAGCCAAAGTGGAAGGGACATCCGGCGGCGTTGCTTTTCTGCTTTCTATAATTACATGTAACATCTACAGTTTGTACTGGGGATACAAGCAGGGTGAAAAGATTGACATTGCTAAGAGTAACAGAGGGCTTCCATCTAACAACAGTGGAATACTTTACCTGATACTGTGCATTTGCCTTCCCATTGTGGCATGGGCGTTAATGCAGAACGAGATAAATATGTTAGTCCGCATGGACGGCACAGGAAATATAGTTGGTTAAGAAGCGTTTATTATCTGTTTCTATAATTGCCCTGCTGCTTTTTGCAGCGGGATTTGCATATGGACTATTTTTTCAGTATACTGGTATTGGACTGCCCTGTCCGGTTCGGATGATCACAGGATTAAAATGTCCGGGATGCGGAGTCACCCATATGTGTGTTGCCCTGTTGCAGCTGGATTTTAAAGGGGCATTTCGGGCAAATGCGGCAGTACTGCTGCTTATTCCGGTTCTGTCTGCTGTTTTTTCTAAGTATATAGTGGATTATATTAGAACGGGATATTTCCGTATGGGAGGTGTCCAGAATGTGATTCTTTGGTGCTGCATTTGTGTTTTGGTGTTGTTTGGAATTGGACGGAATATATTTCCTTTGTTGTAAACAAGGAGAAAAGAGAAGAGCAGGAAATCTTTTACGGATAACCTGCTTTTTTTCGTTAAAATTTTAGGAATCTGGAAGTTTATGGATACAAAAATAAAAGTTTTGCTACAAAAATAAAATAAAGTGTGATAAAATGTAACATAAATCATTTTATACAGTATAAGGAGTGAATGTATGAGCGAAGAAAATTACAATACAGATTCTTCTGCGGAAGGGCAGGTTTCTTCCGACGCCCAGGAGAATCAAGGGCAGGAAAGCAGTTTTCAGGATGATTCCTCACAGGGAGTTTACATGGAAGGCAATACAAATTACACTGGGACATATCAGGATAGTTCAGGAAGTTATTCCTATCAGGGAACGTACTACCAGAATTACGAGGAGCCGGTGCAGGAGAGCATGGGATTTGGAATTGCCTCCATGGTTTTAGGCATTATATCATTGGTGCTATTTTGCACCTGCGGCAATTTACTGCTGGCAGTTTTGGCAATTGTTTTTGGAATTATTCATCTGATAAGATGTAAAAACGGCAAAGGTTTTGGTATTGCCGGAATTGTTACGGCGGCGTTGTCCATTATTTTCTTTTTTGTCTTTATTTCTGAACTTGTAGGATCTGCTATTTTTCAGGAAGGGTTCCAGGAAGAGTTTCAGAAGGAATTTAAGCGGCAGATGGAGCAGAATTTCGGGGAGGATTATGAAGATTACTATGATTTTGATTTACCCTTTGATGATGATGATTCATTTGGCGATTATGGCGATTACGACGAAGAGGATGAAGAAAAGGATAATTCATTTGACGAGGATGAAAAGCCGGACACATTTTAATTCCGGGATCAGACATAAATATAGAACTTTAGGAGGAATTTATGTATAACAAGGTTGAGACGAATCTGAATTTCGTGGAACGGGAAAAAGCCACAGAGCAGTTTTGGAAAGACAATGACATTTTTAAAAAGAGTATGGAGAACCGGAAAGAGGGGGAGACATACACCTTTTATGACGGGCCTCCCACGGCAAACGGAAAACCCCATATCGGCCATGTCTTAACCCGTGTCATTAAAGATATGATACCCAGATACCAGACCATGAAGGGTAAATATGTGCCCAGGAAAGCAGGGTGGGATACCCACGGGCTTCCGGTGGAGCTGGAAGTGGAAAAACTTCTGGGGCTCAACGGAAAAGAGCAGATTGAAGCCTACGGCATGGAGCCTTTTATTAAAAAGTGCAAGGAATCTGTTTGGAAATATAAAGGTATGTGGGAGGATTTCTCAGGTACTGTGGGTTTCTGGGCGGATATGGATGAGCCCTATGTCACTTATGATGACAATTTTATTGAGTCAGAGTGGTGGGCCCTAAAACAGATTTGGGACAAAAAGTTATTGTATAAGGGTTTTAAAATTGTTCCCTACTGTCCCCGGTGCGGAACCCCCCTTTCCTCTCAGGAAGTTGCCCAGGGATATAAGGCGGTAAAAGAGCGGTCCGCTGTGGTGCGCTTTAAAGTTGTGGGGGAGGATTCCTATTTTCTGGCATGGACCACCACCCCATGGACACTGCCAAGCAATGTGGCCCTGTGTGTAAACCCGGAGGAGACTTACTGTAAGGTAAAGGCGAATGACGGGTATGTCTACTATATGGCCCAGGCACTTTTGGACAAAGTATTAGGGAAATTGGCAGAGGAAGGCGAAAGCGCCTATGAAGTGTTAGAAACTTATAAGGGAACGGATTTAGAGAGAAAAGAGTATGAACCTCTTTTTGATTTTGCGAAAGGGATTATTGAAAAGCAGCGTAAAAAAGCACATTATATCACCTGCGATTCCTATGTCACCATGACGGACGGTACAGGTATCGTCCACATTGCCCCGGCATTCGGTGAGGATGACGCCCAGGTGGGAAGAAAATATGACCTGCCCTTTGTCCAGCTTGTAAACGGAAAAGGGGAGCTGACAGAGGAGACGGATTATGCGGGAGTTTTCGTTAAGAAAGCAGACCCTGTGATTTTAACGGATTTGGAAAAGAAAGGGCTCTTGTTTGACGCTCCCAAATTTGAACATGACTATCCCCACTGCTGGCGCTGCGACACGCCTTTGATTTACTATGCAAGGGAGTCCTGGTTTATTAAAATGACCGAGGTGAAGGAAGACTTAATCCGAAACAACAACACGGTAAATTGGATTCCGGAGTCCATCGGTAAAGGGCGTTTCGGAGACTGGTTAGAAAATATCCAGGATTGGGGTATTTCCAGAAACCGTTACTGGGGAACGCCTTTGAATGTGTGGGAATGTGAGTGCGGACATCAGGAGTGTATCGGCGGCAGGGAGGAACTGGCGAAGAGAACCGGCAATAAAGAAGATGAAAAGGTAGAACTGCACCGTCCCTATATTGACGAAGTGACTTTTGACTGTCCGGATTGCGGCAAAGAGATGCGCAGGGTGCCGGAGGTGATTGACTGCTGGTTTGACTCCGGGGCAATGCCTTTTGCACAGCACCATTATCCCTTTGAAAATAAGGATTTGTTTGAGCAGCAGTTCCCGGCAAAATTTATCTCCGAGGCGGTGGACCAGACTAGGGGATGGTTTTATTCCCTCATGGCGGAATCTACGCTTTTATTTAACAAGTCTCCCTATGAGAATGTAATTGTGCTGGGACATGTACAGGATGAGAACGGACAGAAGATGAGCAAATCCAAGGGCAATGCCGTAGACCCCTTCGAGGCTTTAAAGACCTACGGGGCAGACGCCATCCGCTGGTATTTTTATATTAATTCTGCGCCCTGGCTTCCCAACCGTTTTCACGGCAAGGCGGTCCAGGAGGGGCAGCGGAAGTTTATGGGGACGCTGTGGAACACTTACGCATTTTTTGTGCTATACGCCAATATTGACAATTTTGATGCGGCAAAATATGCGCTTGAATATGAGAAGCTTTCCGTTATGGATAAATGGCTCCTGTCCAAATTAAACACTTTGATTAAAGATGTGGATACCAATCTGGGAAATTACAGGATTCCCGAAGCAGCTAGGGCATTGGACGGATTTGTGGATGAAATGAGCAACTGGTATGTGCGGAGAAGCCGGGAGCGCTTCTGGGCAAAGGGCATGGAGCAGGATAAGATAAATGCGTACATGACACTTTACACGGCCCTTGTCACCGTGTCAAAATGTGCGGCCCCCATGATACCATTTATGACGGAGGATATCTATCAGAATCTGGTGAGAAAGGTGGATGCATCTGCGCCAGAGAGCGTTCATCTGTGTGATTTCCCCTCGGCGGATGAGAGTGTCATCGACAAAGAACTGGAAAAAGACATGGATCTGGTTTTAAAAGTCGTAGTTTTAGGCCGGGCATGCAGGAATCAGGCAAATATCAAAAACCGCCAGCCCATCGGAAGGATGTTTATCAAAGCCCCATTTGAACTGTCAGAGTTTTACACGGAAATTATTGCAGATGAGCTGAATGTTAAGAAAGTGGAATTTTCCCAGGATGTAAGCGCCTACACAAGTTACAGCTTTAAACCACAGCTGCGCACGGTAGGTCCCAAGTACGGGAAATACTTGTCACAGATTAAGAAAGCGTTAGAGGAGTTAGACGGCAATCAGGCAATGGCAGAACTTAACAGCAAAGGGGCCATAAAACTTGACAGTGTCAGTGAGGAAGTTGTATTATTAAATGAGGATTTGCTCATCACAATGACCCAGATGGAGGGGTATGTGGCTGAGAATGATAATGACATTACGGTGGTTTTGGATACAAATCTCTCGGAGGAGCTGATTGAGGAGGGCTTTGTCCGGGAACTGATCAGTAAAATCCAGACCATGAGAAAAGAAGCGGGATTTGAGGTTATGGACAGGATTGCCGTAGGCTATCAGTCCGGGGAAAAGGTGTCCGGCATATTTGAGAAAAACCGGGATATCATCCAGGCGGAAGTCTTAGCGGATGTCATTACCACAGAAAATCTCTCCGGTTATAAGAAAGATTGGAATATCAATGGGGAAAAAGTTACATTGGAAGTTAAAAAGCAGTCGTAAAAAAAATAGGGAAATGAGAGTGAATACAGAAGGAGGAATTTACTTGAAAAAGGATGTATTTGACAAAGAACACTTTAAAGAAGAGGTGCGGGACCATGTAAAGAAGCTGTACCGTAAAACTATGGACGAGGCCAGTGAACAGGAGATTTTCCAGGCTGTGTCCTATGCGGTAAAGGATGTGGTAATCAATCAGTGGATGGAGACACAGCATGCCATGAAGAAGGATGACCCCAAAGTGGTATATTACATGTCCATGGAATTTTTGGTGGGCCGTGCCCTGGGCAATAACCTCATTAATCTCACATGTTATAAAGAGGTGGCTGAGGCATTGGAGGAGATGGGACTTGACATCAATGTGATTGAGGATCAGGAGCCGGATCCGGCCCTTGGAAACGGCGGCCTTGGAAGGCTGGCAGCCTGCTTTATGGAGTCTTTGGCTACCCTGGGATATGGTGCATACGGCTGTGGAATCCGCTACCATTACGGCATGTTCCGCCAGGAGATTATAGACGGTTTCCAGGTGGAGCGTCCAGATGACTGGTTAAAAGAGGGATATCCCTTTGAGCTTAGGAGGCCGGAATATACTTTTGAGGTTAAATTTGGAGGATATGTCCGTGCGGAAAATATGGCGGACGGCAGGACAAAGTTTGTACATGAAGGGTATCAGGCAGTGCGGGCGATTCCCTATGACATGCCTATCCTTGGATACAACAACCACATGGTAAATACACTGATTATCTGGGATGCGGAGCCTATGGAGCGCTTTGAGTTAGACTCCTTTGACAAGGGGGACTACCGCAAAGCTGTGGAGCAGGAAAACCTTGCAAGAAATCTGGTGGATGTGCTTTATCCCAATGACAATCATATTTCAGGAAAAGAGCTCCGTTTAAAACAGCAGTATTTCTTTGTGTCAGCCAGTGTACAGCGGGCTGTGGAGAGATTTAAAAAGACACATGAGGATATCCATGACCTGCCGAAAAAAGTGGCGTTTCAGTTAAATGACACTCACCCCACGGTGGCAGTGGCAGAGTTGATGCGCTATCTCTTAGACGAGGAAGGTCTTGACTGGGACGATGCATGGGATATTACCACACAGGTATGTGCTTACACGAACCATACAATTATGGCGGAGGCATTGGAGAAATGGCCCATTGAGATTTTCTCAAGGCTTCTTCCCAGAATCTATCAGATTGTGGAGGAGATTAACCGCAGGTTTGTCCTTCGGATTCAGGAGAAATTCCCGGGAGACCAGGGTAAGATTAACCGTATGGCAATCGTACAGGACGGCCAGGTAAAAATGGCACATCTTGCCATTGCGGCAGGACATTCCGTAAACGGTGTGGCAAGGCTTCACACAGAAATCTTAAAGAACCAGGAATTAAGAGATTTCTATGAGATGTTCCCGAATAAATTCAATAACAAGACCAACGGTATCACCCAAAGACGTTTCCTCCTTCACGGAAACCAGCTTCTGGCAAACTGGGTAACGGACCATATCGGCCCCGAGTGGATTACAGACCTGAGCAAGATTGAAAAGGTGTCTCTGTTTGTGGATGACGAGAAGGCCCAGCATGAGTTTATGAACATCAAATACCAGAATAAACTTCGCCTTGCAAAATACATTAAAGAGCACAACGGAATAGATGTAAATCCCCGGTCTATCTTTGATGTACAGGTGAAACGTCTCCACGAGTATAAGAGACAGCTTTTGAATATCCTGCATATTATGTATCTCTACAATGATTTGAAGGAGCATCCGGAGAGAGAATTCTATCCAAGAACTTTTATTTTCGGGGCAAAGGCGGCAGCGGGATACAAGAATGCAAAACTGACTATAAAGTTAATCAACAGTGTTGCCGAAGTAATTAATAATGACAAGAGCATCCAGGATAAGATTAAAGTGGTGTTTATTGAGGATTACCGGGTTTCCAATGCGGAGTGGATTTTTGCAGCGGCGGATGTCAGTGAGCAGATTTCTACTGCAAGCAAAGAGGCGTCAGGAACAGGAAACATGAAGTTTATGTTAAACGGCGCTGTCACCATTGGAACCATGGACGGGGCTAACGTGGAGATGGTGGAGGAAGTTGGCAAAGATAATATGTTTATCTTTGGTATGAGCTCCGATGAGGTAATTGCCCATGAGAGGAACCGGGATTACAATCCCATGCAGATTTTTAATAATGACCAGGACATCCGTAAAGTGTTGATGCAGTTAATAAACGGATTCTATTCACCCAATAACAGTGAATTATTCCGTGATTTATATAATTCTTTATTAAATACCCAGTGTACCCAGTATGCGGATACTTACTTTATTCTGGCAGATTTCCATTCTTATGCCAATGCACAGAAAGCTATTGAGGAAGCATACAGGGATGAGAAGCGCTGGGCAAAGATGTCCATGCTAAATACTGCACATTCCGGAAAATTTTCATCTGACAGAACAATTCAGGAGTATGTAGATGAAATCTGGCATCTTGACAAAGTAGTTGTGGAACAGGAGAACTTATAAACTTTGCAATGTAAACAGGAGGGTAAGCCGTGAAAAAACAGGAGATTATTGAACGGGTAAACGAGTTAATGCAGGAGCGTCAGAATCTGACACGAGAGCATGAAGATTTGATTCAGAAAGATAAGTTGTTGACAGAACAGCTTGAAATTATCTTAGACGAGCTTGCAAAATGTGAAGATTAAGAGGAATCCATAAAAAAAGGACCGGTGTTTACCGGTTCTTTTTTGTGTCATCCAAATGGGCGAGAAAATATCATATATCCAGGTGACTGTCCAGGAGGGATTAAATAATCCCTTTATCCATTTTTAAGATATGGTTAGAAAGCCAAGCAAAAAGGAAATCCAGCAAATCTTCCAGATAAGCCTGCTGGTCCCTTTCGTTTTCCCCAAAGTCTTTATCTTCCAGTTTGGAGAGAAAGATGTCATGGGCTCTTCTCTGTGCCTCTAAGTGGGGATAGCTGGTGGATTCCATATATTCCTCCTCATGGGAAAAATGTACTTTGGTATACTCCTCCAACTGGTCGATTACTGTCATTATCTCATCGTATTTGTCGCCGAATGTGTTTTCTTCTACCAGGCGATAGGCATTGTTGATAATCTCAAACAGTCCTTTGTGCTCCTCGTCAATATGGGAAATTCCTGTGGCATATTTAGGTGCAAACTCGCAATAGCACCCATGGACGCTTTCGGATGCCAGATGCCTTACTTTACCGATTAGGGTATCGCTGCCCAAAATGTGCTGGTACAGCCATTTTGTAAGGTACTGGAGCATATCCTCCAAAATTTTCCGCTTCTCCTCATGGTTTAAGTCCATCAAATCTATGGCGTTTAATCTGGCCATAAAATATTTGTGTTCCCTTTTCTGACGCTCTAATTCCAGATCTTGATGTTCCTCCATATAAGCTTCTTCATGTGAAAAGTGAATCTGACCGTATTCCTTCAGCCGGGCGATATAGGTTTCCAGTTTCTGGCTTTCATCGGGAATACCCTCATTGTTCTCCAGAGTATCCACAATCTGATTCATAATGGTAAACAAATACTGGTGTTCCACGTCAATCTGTTCAATGCCGATGATACAGTCATCCGTAAATTGAAATGTCATTTGCACCATACCCCTTTTTCTATAATTATGTATTGCCTAACCATTATAACTTTAGGAGTTTCTTTTTGCAAGGTCTAAATGCTGCACGGTTCCTGCTTTGCCGTTTTCATGGAGAAATATCCCGGTCTGGCGCACCAAAGCATTTGTACTGTTATCCTCATAGGATTTTAGGGCAAAGTCTGTGGCGGCGTGTTTTAAGCAGATAGCGCCCACTCCAGCCTCCTTTAAGGTGTAGAGCATGTCTCGTCCTTTTTCATCTTTTGTCCAAATCCGAAGTTTGGAAAAAATCTCATCCTTTTCATCAATCCAGCCGTTATCGTCGTTGTCGTAGGCGGCCAAATCTTGGAATCCGTCCCCGCTTGCCGTTCCGAAAAGTTCTTTTCCGTCGTTGATTTTGCCGTCTCCGTTTTTATCTAAGGCCAAGAAGCCGCTGCCGGGGGAGAGGTTTGAAATCTTGTCTAATTTCCCGTCGGCATCCAGGTCAAAATAGAAAGACTGTTGGGAAACGCTGACAGCGGCAGTATCTAAGTTTATCACAAGTGGGTCGCACAGGGCAGCCTGGTTTAGTTTTTCTCCAAAATCCACTTGTCCTGTATAGGCTTCTTTAAAACTGCGGCTCATAGAGAGGGAGAGGTTAAATTCAATTTCCCTGCCGTCCGCCGTTTTTACCGTCCCTGTGGTGGAAAAATCAGTGGTCTCCTGTTCCTCGTGGGCATAGGTTTCCACAAAAGTTCCGCCGCTTCCCTGGCCTCCCCAGGAATGGCTGTTATTTGTGTTTCCCATATAGTCGAAAAGGCTGTATTTTTTTATGTTGCCTCCTCCAAATAAAAGCATAAGCAGATAGTTGATGGACTGCTGCCGGATGGATGCCCCGGGGGAAGAGTAAGAACTTTGAATAGGGGGGCTTCCAACGCTCTTTGCCTGGTTAAACTGCTGCATCAAATCCTCTTTTCCTGTGTCACTTTTCCTGCCTTTGCTTTTTCCATCCCGGGATTCCTCTGTGTAATCCTCTTTGTACCGGACGTTTTTGCTCTGGATTCCGGCTCTTCCCCAGGTAATGCCGGAAGAGGCGTAGGTTGTGGAACTGTGAAATTTGCGGTGGGAAGTCATGGCGACATCGCTGGATTTTATAATCATAGTGTCCTCCTTATAATAAAACCTAAAAAAGGGTATAAAAAATAGACGACAGCCATTAAGATAACATTTCCTTAACAACCGCCGTCCTTGGCATTTACTGTAGTTAAAAATTTTTTTATTTATTTGTAGTATATATCGGATGGAAACTGGGATTCTTTAGAGGTGGAAGAAAAATTTTCTTTTGCTGGCAGATTGTGGGAAATCAGCCAGGCACCCAGGATTCCAAGAAATATAAAAATAATATATAAGATACATACCGCTATGGGGGAGATATGTGCCAAAAATTCCGAGGCGAAAGTCCCCCAGAAATTAAAGCCTATGTGCAGCGCAATGGAGTACCAGATACAGCCGCTTTTTTCACAGACAACCCCTAAAACAATCCCCAGGCCGAAAGCGTAGATTCCTTGGATCATGTTCATGTGGAAAACCCCGAATAAAAATGCCTGTAAGAGATTGGCCGCCCAGAAGGGCAGAGCCCTTTTTGCGGAGGCCAGGGTCACCCCGCGGAAGGTAAGTTCTTCGGCTACAGGGCCTAAGATAACGGCATAGAGGACTAAAAACAGGGAAAGATTTCCAGAAAGTCCGGCGGAATCCATTAAATTTTCGTAGAACTTAAGCCACTGGGGGAAAAGGGAAGAAACAAAGGTAATTAAAAATCCTGTGGCAACCTGTAAGACAGGAACTGTACAGAGTACGCCAAGAAACATTTTAGGGTTCATCCACTGTTTTACGTTTTTTGTCACATTTCCCTTAAACTGAAGCTGATACCACAGGCCGAAAATAACAATGCCTGCGGCGGCATATGCGGCGGAGATACCGGAAGAAAATGACACAAGGGAGGTTATGTCGTCTAAGGTTGCGTAGTTGGTGAAAGAGGACGGGTTGTTTAAAAATGCTATCGTAGCAATGCCCACAAAAGGAATCATGACCACAAACTGCAGGGTAATGGATGCCAAAGGGGGTAAAAAGCTAAAAAAGAAATAGCCTACTTTTTTCATAATGTTTGCTCCTTCGTTTGAAATTTTTTAAGCCAGTCCACCATATATTCCTGGAAACACACGGCCTCCCGGCTTAAGTTAATATCTTTTCTGGAAACAAGGTAAATGGGTTTTTTTCCAGTATCCCCGGGAAAGGGACGTATGACACAGTTTTTTGGGGGACTTTCTAACAGGAGGTAATCCATTGTCACGCCGATTAGAAGGTTTTGTTCCGCAAGTTCATGGATAATCCGGTAGTCAGAAACTTCTATGGCAGTAAAAGCGGGGACGGCGTGGTTTGTGGCATAGTCGCTGGCCTGGCTTTTGCTGGCAAGCTGCCCCATGCCTTTAATGGCCAGCCGCTCTTTGGAGAGATCTTTTAGGGTAATTGTGCTTTTTTCTGCCAGGGGATGGTTTTTATGGATAAGCAGGCAGAAACCATTGGTAAAAAGGTGTACCATATGATATTTTCTGCTGTCTAAGGGGCCTGTTATCATCCCAAGCTCCACCATGTTTTTGTCCATATGGGAGAGCACTTCCCGGTCCGGAAACTCTTCCAGCCGGAGAATGATTTCGGGATACGCTTCCATAAAATCCCTGTAAAATTCCCAGGGAAGATAGGAGAGCACATCGTAGGAACAGGCAATGTGCAGGTGCTTATACACAGAGTGGGTTAAAAATTTTTTCTGGCTGATGGCCTCGTATTCGTCTAAAAGATTCTGGGCATGGCGGGTTAAGGCGATGGCATCCTGTGTGGGAATCAGCTTTCTGCCTTTTCTTATAAAAAGCTCCACGGAAAGTTCTTCCTCTAAGGACAATATGGTTTTGCTTACGCCCTGAGGGGAAATAATCAATGCTCTGGCCGCCCCGGCGATGCTGCCCTGTCTGTATACCTCCATAAAATAAGATAATTGCCTTACATTCATAGAAAACCTCCGGTTTTTTGCCGTACTATACCAATCATAAACGATTTGGTTGACAATCTCAACTGTTTTTCTGCTTTTTTTTGTGATAATTCTGTGATATAAATTTGTCATGACAAAGGCGTCTATTGCATTTCCCGGGAAGGGAAAGTGCAAAGGCGTCTTTTTTTTACAAACATATGAGGAAAGAGAGGAGAGCATATGGCTATTGAAAGATTTTCATCAGGAGCGCCTTTGGAGGAGAAGGTTGGTTATTCCAGGATGGTAAAAGCAGGAAACCTGGTAATGATAGGGGGAACAACTTCCGTGCAGCCGGATGGTTCCGTGTACGGAGAGGGAGACCCCTATGAGCAGGCAAAATATATTTTTGAAAAACAGACAGGGCTTTTAGAGAAGGCCGGGGCAAAGGCAAAAGATGTGATTAAGATTATGGCATTTGTCACCCATATGAAGGACTGTTCCGAAATCAGCCGGGCCTATTCAGAGATATTCCATGACATAAGGCCGCTGTTTACCGCAGTGGGGACATCGGAGTTAAACCGTCCTTCCCAGTTGGTGGAGATTGAGATGACAGCCATTATCACGGAAGAATAAAAAGGGGGGATTTATAATGAGCAGGATAAAGGAACATCCCATTTTAGGTGAACCGGTAAAGGGCAGGGAAGTGTCTTTTACCTTTGACGGAAAACCTGTGAAGGGATATGAGGGGGAGCCTATTGCAGCGGCTTTAAAAGCCGCGGGGGTGATGGTACACCGTTATACAAAAAAGGAGCATAAGCCCAGGGGAATATTTTGTGCCATAGGCAGATGTACCGACTGCGTGATGATTGTGGACGGAAGGCCCAATATCCGCACATGTGTAACGCCTCTCTCAGAGGGAATGGAAGTAAAGACACAGTACGGTGTCACGGATAAAAAGGAGGGGATGTGATATGAAACGGTATGAGCTTATTGTGGTGGGAGCCGGGCCTGCCGGACTCTCCGCCGCAGTGGAGGCAGCAAAGCAGGGAATGAAAGTCATTGTCTTTGACGAAAATGAAAAGCCAGGGGGACAGCTATTTAAGCAGATACATAAATTTTTCGGGTCGAAAGAGCACAGGGCTAAAATCCGGGGATTTAAAATTGGGGAAGAGCTCTTAAAAGAAGCGGAGGAATCCGGGGTGGAAGTAGTTTTAAATGCCACGGTTTTAGGGCTTTTTCAGGATAAGGAAGTTACGGTACGGATTGGGGAAAGTATTTTCCATTACAAGGGAAATGCCATTATTGTTGCTACGGGAGCGGCGGAAAACATGGTGACATTTCCGGGCTGGACACTTCCGGGGGTAATTGGCGCAGGGGCTGCCCAGACTATGATGAACCTTCATGGCATAAAGCCGGGAGAGAGGATTTTAATGCTTGGAACGGGAAACGTAGGACTTGTGGTAAGCTTTCAGCTAATCCAGGCGGGCTGCCAGGTAGCGGCTTTGGTGGATGCAGCTCCCCGGGTAGGAGGCTACGGGGTTCACGGGGCAAAAGTGGCAAGGACGGGAGTTCCTTTTTATCTCTCCCACACCATTATAAAGGCAGAGGGAGAGGACAGGGTTACTGGGGTTGTCATTGCACAGGTGGATGAGCATTTCACACCTATACCCGGGACAGAAAAGCATTTTGATGTGGATACTATCTGTCTTGCGGTGGGACTTTCCCCCATGTCTCAGCTTTTAAAAATGGCCGGGTGCGATATGGAAGATAATCCGAAAAAAGGAGGCCAGGTGCCTGTCACCGGAAAATATGGGGAGACTTCCCTCCCTGGGATCTTTGCAGCAGGAGATGTCTCATCTATTGAGGAGGCCAGCTCCGCCATGATTGAGGGACGTATGGCAGGTGTGTGTGCATCTGCTTACCTGGGGTATATAGAGGAAAGTGAACGAGAGGAAAGGCTTATGGGATTAGAGGGGGATTTAGAGAGTCTTCGTCAGGGTATGTTTGCACCAAAAAACAGGGGAAAGAAAATGGAAAGGACAGAGGAAGGGTATGAGATTTCACAGACTCTTCTGGAAAAAGGATATATTTCAGATGAGGAGATTTTTCGCTATCCCGGAGTAACCCACCGGGCAGGGGTGCATCCCGTGATGGAGTGTTCCCAGAATATTCCCTGTAATCCCTGTCAGGACGCCTGTCCTAAAGGCTGTATTAAAATCGGGGAAAATATCACAGCCCTTCCGGCGGTTTCCGATACGGCAGAATGTATCGGATGCGGGCTGTGTGTGGCATCCTGTTCCGGCCAGGCAATTTTTCTTGTAAATGAGGACTTAGGTGACGGATTTGGTCAGGTGACTCTCCCCTATGAGTTTTTGCCTCTGCCGGGGAAAGGAGACCGGGGGATGGCTCTAGGAAGGAGCGGGGAGGAAATTTGTGAAGCAGAAGTGACGGAGGTAAAGAGTATGCCCGCCTTTGACCACACAAATCTTCTTACCATAAAAGTGCCAAAGGAAATGGTGATGCGGGCGCGGTTTTACAGGAGTTTTTAAGTACAAATCCCAAGAGAAAATGAGGTGGTTATATGAACAGGGTAAATGACAGAAGCAGGGATATTGGCCCCTTTGTCCCGGCAGAGGATGATGATATGCTGATTTGCCGTTGCGAGGAAATCACAAAAGGGGAAATCAGAAAAGCAGTACATGAGGGGATGTATACCATAACGGAGCTGCGGCGGTATTTAAGGTGCGGCATGGGGCTTTGCCAGGGGCAGACCTGCAGCAGATTAGTAAAAGGAATTGTGGCAAAGGAACTTAACATCTCCCCGGGAGAATTAGAGCCTGCTACGGCAAGGGCGCCTATGCGTCCCACGGAGATGCGGGTATTGGGACATGAGGAAGGAGTGTGCAGATAATGGGAAATACAGCGGATGTAGTAATTATCGGCGGCGGGATTATCGGATGTGCCAGTGCGTATTACCTTGCAAAGAAAGGATGCTCCGTCATTGTATTAGAGGGCAGTGATTTCATAGGAAACGGGGGATCAAGCAGAAACGGAGGCGGAGTGCGCCAGTCCGGCCGTGACCCCAGGGAACTTCCCATGGTGATGTGGGGAATTAAAAATGTATGGCCCACGCTTTCAAAAGAGCTGGGGGTGGATGTGGAGTACACCCAAAAGGGAAACCTTCGCCTGGGGAAAACTCCCGCACATCTTAAAATCTTAGAGGGCTTAACAGAGAGGGCAAAGGCCTGCGGCCTGGATGTAAAGATGATAGACGGGGATACGGTGAGGGAAATTAATCCTTATCTTTCAGAGGAAGTGATTGGGGCAAGCTTTTGTCCCACGGACGGACATGCCAATCCCCTTACCGCAACCCTTGGGTATTATAAACGAGCCAGGGAATTGGGCGTTCGTTTTATTACCGGGGAGAAGGTATTAAAGCTTAACACCATAAAGGGAAAGGTAAGAAAAATTGTCACAGAAAACAATATCTATGAAGGGGAGAAGGTTTTGGTGGCGGCAGGATATGAGAGTCGGAAAATCACGGAGAGCGTAGGCATTGATATTCCCATGCAGAAAGTGAAGCTTACCTGTCTTGTGACAGAGGCTCAGCCCGTTATGTTTCAGCAGATGCTGGGCACGGCGGAGGCGGATTTTTACGGGCACCAAAGCAGGCACGGTTCCTTTGTATTCGGGGGCTCCACCGGCTTAGAGCCCTGTGAAAAAGACAATGGACATGCCATTTCCCAAAGCGGCAGCGCTTCCTGTATCTGCCGGGGTATTATGAAATATTTCCCTGCCTTAAAAGATGCAAAAATTGTCAGGGAGTGGAGCGGATTTATCGACGAGTGCGCAGACAAAATTCCTGTGATAAGTCCTGTGGAGGAGGTGCCGGGCCTTTACCTTGCCTGTGGTTTTACGGGACACGGCTTTGGAATTGCCCCCGGCGCCGGGGTAAATATTGCGGAAATGATAACGGGGGGAACTCCGACAGTGGATAATATGCAGGATTTCCGCTACGACCGTTTCAAAGCAAAGATTTAGGACAATATGAAGTGACCCCACATTTGTAGCAACGTGGATTTACCTGTATA
>CAMWKH010000044.1 GCA_947174805.1 uncultured Roseburia sp.
AAGTTTGTTGTAATTTAATTTACCTCTTGACAAAAGTCACTTCATAACGGAGGGATTATTATGGAAAATGTGGAATTAGTTAAAGTTGAGATTATCACCAATATGGCCAAGGTGGAAATGCTTCGTCAGGAACTGGGAAAGTTTGGAATTTCCGGCATGACGGTGTACGAGGCAAAGGGCTGCGGGGTGCAGCTTGGCACCCGGGAATATGAAGCGGAAACCCATTCAGAACCCACTCTTTTGGACAAACAGGTGGTGATGGTGGTATTAGAAGAAAGAGAATTGGCGGAGTTTTTGGACTTTGTGGAAAAAGAACTCTACACCGGGCATATCGGGGACGGAAAAATTTTTATTTCCCCCATTATAAATGTGGTGAGAATCCGTACCGGGGAAGAGGGGACAGACGCTATAGCAGAGGGTAAAGCATACTAAAGTATAAATTTGTCCCTTTAGGGGAAAGGAAGTGGACGTATGGAAGAAAAGAAATTGGGTCTGGGAAGCGTAATTGCAACCGGGGTGGGCCTGGTGGTGGCTACAAGCTGTCTTTTGTCCCTGGGAATCGGGGCTGCCAGTATAGGGATTACCTTTATTATCACTATGGTGATTGCCTGTGTGTTAAATATGCTGTTGGCTTTGTCCGTGGCGGAATTAAATGCGGTGATGCCAAATCTTACTGGAGGATTGGCACAGTATACCTTAGCCTGTATGGGGCCTTTTATCACTGTGATTGTAATGGTGGGAGGCTATCTTGTGTGCAACACCGTAATCAGCAGCGTGGAGGCAGCTATGTTTGGCAACACTTTAAGCAGCGTATTTCCCCAGTTTGGCATATCGGGAAATATATACAGCGGAGTGCTGATTCTTGTTCTTATTGTATTAAACTTAAAAGGTGTGGATATGTTTGCAAAAGTACAGGATTTTGTGGCATTTGCCCTGATTGGTTCTCTTGTGGTAATGGGCATTATCGGGGCGTTCCATCTTGGAACGGGGGAGGAAGTGAGCCAGGCAGCTGTGCTCTCTCGGAATTTTACGGATATTACGGGACTGTGCGGACTGGGTTTTTTCCTTTTCATCGGAATTGAGTATGTGATTCCCATTTCAAAGGAGGTAAAAAACGCAAGGAAAAATGTTCCCATGGGAATGATTATCGGACTTTTGTCTATTCTTATTATGCAAAGCATTATGGTCATTGGGTTTAAAAATTATACGCCCTGGGAGAAACTGGGAAATGACGCCACGCCCCATGTGCTTTACGGCACCATGCTCCTTGGAAAAGTGGGAACGGTGTGGATGGCGGTAGTTTCTGTTCTTGCAGTGACCAGCAGCGTCAATACGGTAATCAGTTCTCTTGGATATATCTGCTATGGCATGGCAAAGATAAATCTCCTTCCTGCCTTTTTCTTAAAGACAAATAAAAAAGGCGCGCCCTATGTGGGAATTTTGATTATCGGAGGAGCAATTTTTCTCATTAATATTACCGGGTTAAGCGGTACAGATCAGTTGTCTTTTCTGCTTTTAAGCGGCTGTGTTTTCTGGATGACTGCCTATATTGTGACCCACATGAATGTATTGATTTTAAGGAAAAGGCTGCCTAAGGCCCCGAGGACATTTAAGGCTCCATTTACCCCGGTGCTGCAGATTGTTGGAATTTTGGGAACAGTGTGGATGATATACAACATAGATTCTGATGCGGTTGTACGGCTTAGAATTTACCGCCTGTGTCTCTTTACCTTTATTCCCTTTGTTATCTATGCTTTTGTGTGGGTAAAAAAGGTGGTAAAGAAGCCTTTGTTTAAAGCATACCCCGTCAGCGAGGTGATGGCTATGGAACATGAATTGTACTGGGAACACCACAGAAAAAAATAAAAAGCACAAAGTCCTTTGGCATTCGCCGGGGGCAAGAGGAGGATATTATGAGTTACCCAAGTTTGGATTTGTTATATTTAAGTGAGGAAGATATGATAAAGGCCGGAGTTACGGATGTGGTTAAATGTACGGACTGCATGGAGGAACTTCTTAAGATTTTAGATAAAGGGGACTACCGCATGGGGGGCGAGAACGGCAATTCCCACGGGTGTATGGTGACATTTCCCGATGAGCCGGAGTTTCCGAATATGCCGAAAAATGCACCGGACAGGCGGTTTATGGCCATGCCCGCCTATGTTGGGGGGAAATTTGATATTGCAGGGATGAAGTGGTACGGCTCTAATGTGAAAAACCGGGAAAAAGAACTGCCTCGTTCGATTTTAATGGTTATGTTAAATGACAAAGAGACAGGGGCGCCTCTTTCCCTTATGTCCGGCAATCTGATAAGCGCTTACCGCACGGCGGCAATTCCCGGAGTGGGGGTTAAAAATCTTGCGGTAAGAGATGCAAAAGTCCTTGGAATTGTAGGCCCCGGGGTTATTAACACCATAACTGTGGAGACATTTGCAGCTCTTCGTCCTACTCTTGACACTTTAAAAATTAAGGGGCGGGGACAAGCATCCATTGACCGGTGTATTGCATATGTAAAAGAAAAGTGTCCCCAGTTTAAAAACATTATTGTCTGTGAAACATTAGAAGAATGCGTAAGAGACAGCGATATTTTAAGTTTTGCCACCACAACTCCCCTGGGAAGCGGCAGGGAAAGCTATCCCCGTGTGGAGCAGTCCTGGCTAAAACCCGGCGTGTTAATATGCGTGCCCGGGGCGGCGGATTTTGCCGACGAATTTGTTACCGGAGGAAAGATGAAGCTGGTGGTGGATAATATTAAGCTTTACGAGGCCTGGGCGGAGGAATATTCCTACCCCTGCTACAATACGGTTTATATTCCGGGATGCCTGTTTATGGATTTGGTTCATGATAAGAAAATGGACAAATCCATGATTCACGATTTGGGGGCTGTTCTAAACGGAAAAGTTCCCGGAAGGAAGAGCGATGATGAAATCATTCTTTATTCTGTGGGAGGCATGCCTGTGGAGGACGTGGCCTGGGGCAAGGAAGTGTATGATTATGCCCTGGAGCATGGGATTGGGACAAAACTTAATTTGTGGGAGAAACCCTATTTGTTTTAATATTTTACAGAAAGGCTTCCCGGGTGTGGTTTGCCCGGGAGGTCTTTTTATGCACACTCCTCCCTACTCGATTCTGCTTTCCAATACTATCCATTCCATGATGGAGATTGATGGTTAAATCTTTTTTTCTTCCGATTTCTACAATCCATTTTGCGCAGTTATCCCCGCAGGAGGAGGCATTAAAAATGCTGCCTGTTTCGTCAAATGCCATAAGTATCAGAGTTTTTACACCGCCGGATATTTCTTTTGGGGATATGGGGCCAAGTACCGGGCTCTCGATCAGATGAGAGCTTTTTACCTCTGATTTATCAATATCTTTTATCATTTTAACGGACAGAGGGTTTGTGATCCAGTCGTCCTCATACTGATTGTCAAAATATGTGGGAGGGTGGTAGATGGAATTTGGGGTATCTCCAAAAACGATATTTAACATAATTTTCCTCTTTCTAAACTAAACGGTGTTTTCAATTAGTTTATCATATCTATTTGCAGAAATCTATTGAGAAAATATCTTTTTTCGGCTATATTATAATGTAAGTATATCTATGGGAAGGAGCAAGGCGTTAGGATGGATGGCAGGACATTGGTGGATTTGGGAGCCCAGCGGTTTGATAAAATCCGGGGGCGCAAGTCGCTTTATATAGATAAAACAGGATTTATCAAAGAATGGTGGGAATATGGTTCTGACGTTACTCTGATTACCCGGCCCAGACGTTTTGGAAAGACGCTGAATCTGAGTATGACGGAGTGCTTCTTTTCCAACCGCTATGCTGACAGGGGGGATTTGTTTCAGGGGCTTTCCATCTGGGAGGAAGAAAAATACAGGAAACTGCAGGGGACGTTTCCTGTGATTTTTATAAGTTTTGCAAACATCAAGGCAGCAAAATATGAAGATATGGCATATGCCGTAACAGAAGTGATTGCGGAGCTGTATGAGCAGAATAAATTTCTCCTGGAAGGAGAGGTTTTAAGCAGTAACGAAAAGAACTATTTTGAGCGCATACAGCCTGGTATAGAGGAAAAGGTTGTATTCGGCTCCGTAAACAGACTTTCAAATTTTTTGAAACGTTTTTATGGACGGGAAGTAATCATTCTTCTGGATGAATATGACACGCCGATGCAGGAAGCATGGCTTGCCGGATATTGGGACCAGGCGGCAGAGTTTTTCCGGAGTTTTTTTAACCATACTTTAAAGACGAATAACAACTTCCTGCGTGGGCTGATTACAGGCATTACCAGGGTTGCCAAGGAAAGCATTTTTTCGGATTTAAATAATATGGATGTCATCACCACGACTTCCGAAGAATATGCAGCCTGTTTCGGGTTTACGGAGGAGGAGGTATTTCGGGTTCTGGATGACGTAGGGCTTGGAGGGGAAAAACAAAATGTAAAAAGCAGGTATGACGGCTTTTCTTTTGGCACTTACAGGGATATTTATAATCCCTGGTCCATTATGTCCTTTGTGAAGAAGGGCGGACAATACAACGCATATTGGACAGACACAAGTTCAAACGGGCTGGTAAATTCGCTGATACAAAAAGGGGCTGCCAATGTAAAAAAAGATATGGAAGCATTGCTGCAGGGAAAATGTATTAAAACCCGGATAAACGAACAGATTGTATTTTCCCAGCTTGATTACAGTGAAGATGCGCTTTGGAGCCTGCTGCTTGCCACCGGGTATTTGAAGGTAGAAAAACTGGAATGTGTGGGAAGGCTCAGGGAAAAAGAATATACCCTGGCTCTTACAAATATGGAAGTGGAGAGCATGTTTAAAAACATGGTAAAAGACTGGTTTGGGGGAGAAACGGCAGCCTGCTATAATGAGTTTATCTGCGCCCTGTTAAATGACAATGTGAGAAAGATGAATACATTTATGAACAGGGTGGCGCTTGAGACATTCAGTGCTTTCGACAGCGGCAGTAAGCCGTCAAAACAGGCGCAGCCGGAACGTTTTTACCATGGGTTTGTATTGGGGATGGTGGTAAATTTGTCGGACAGGTATCAGGTTTGTTCTAATCGGGAGAGCGGTTACGGCCGCTATGACGTTATGATGAAACCCTATGATAAAACAGATAAGGCATTCATATTTGAATTTAAAGTAATAGATTTGGATGAAGATGAAAAGACACTTGAGGATACCCTGTTAAGCGCCCATGCCCAGATAGAAGAAAAAAAGTATGAGGCCGAACTGATAGCAGAAGGTTATCTGCCTGGGAATATACGTAAGTATGGTTTTGCATTTCAGGGAAAACGATGCCTGATAGGATAACGATTAGCACAGATAAAAAGGAGCGCGCTTTATGTCCTTTGCACATTTGCATGTCCACACAGAGTACAGCCTGTTGGACGGGTCTAATAAAATAAAAGAGTATGTAGCCAGGTTAAAAGAGCTTAACATGACCGCGGGGGCCATCACAGACCATGGGGTGATGTACGGCGTCATAGAGTTTTACAAAGCGGCAAAGGCCGCAGGCATAAACCCGGTGCTGGGGTGCGAGGTGTATGTGGCGCCGAATTCCCGGTTTGACAGGGAAAATGTACAGGGAGAGGACAGGTACTACCATCTGGTGCTTCTGGCGGAAAATAATAAAGGGTACAGTAACCTTATGAAAATTGTCTCCAAGGGGTTTGTGGAGGGATACTATTATAAACCCAGAGTGGACATGGAAGTTTTAAACCAGTACCATGAGGGAATTATCGCCCTCTCTGCATGCCTGGCAGGGGAAGTGCAGCGGTATCTGGAAAAGGGAATGTATGAGGAGGCAAAAGACACCGCTTATAAATATGAAAAATGTTTTGGCAGGGGAAATTTTTTCCTGGAGCTTCAGGACCATGGCCTTATAAAACAGCAGGAGGTAAACCAGCAGCTTTTACGGCTTTCCAAAGATACGGGAATTGAATTAGTGGTGACAAATGATGTGCACTATACCTTTGAAAAGGACGCCCAGGCCCACGACATCCTTTTGTGCCTGCAGACGGGGAAAAAGTTAAGCGATGAAAACAGGATGCGGTACGAGGGCGGACAGTATTATGTGAAATCCGAAGAGGAAATGCGCACTTTATTTCCCTATGCGCTAAAGGCCCTGGCCAATACCCAGAAAATTGCAGACAGATGCCATGTGGAAATTGAATTCGGCAACACAAAGCTGCCGGATTTTCCTGTGCCGGAGGGTTATACGACCTATGAATATCTGGAAAAAATCTGTTACGAGGGGTTAAAAAAGCGGTATCCCAAAGAGGAGCAGGAGTTAAAGCCGAGACTGGAATACGAGTTAAAGGTAATTAAAGATATGGGGTATGTGGAGTATTTTCTCATTGTGTGGGATTACATCCGCTATGCCAGGGAAAATGATATTATCGTGGGGCCCGGAAGGGGAAGTGCGGCGGGAAGCCTGGTAGCCTACACTACAGGAATCACCAATATTGACCCCATAAAGTACGGACTTATTTTTGAACGGTTTTTAAATCCTGAGCGTGTGTCCATGCCGGATATCGACGTGGATTTCTGTTTTGAGAGACGCCAGGAGGTCATTGACTATGTAATCGAAAAATACGGCAAAGACTGTGTGACCCAGATTGTCACCTTCGGTACGTTAGCGGCCAGAGGCGTGATCCGTGATGTGGGCCGGGTGATGGACCTGCCCTATGCCTTTGTGGACACCATCGCAAAAAGTATCCCCATGGAGCTTGGAATTACCATTGACAAAGCCCTTAAGATGAACCCGGAACTTAAGAAACTTTATGAGGGTGATGAGAGCGTAAAAGAGCTCATTGACATGTCCAGGCGCTTAGAGGGGCTTCCCAGGCACACCTCCATGCATGCGGCGGGTGTGGTGATTTCCCAGAAGCCCATGGATGAGTATGTGCCCTTGTCCAGGGGAGCTGACGGTATGATTACCACCCAGTTTCCCATGACTACCATTGAGGAGTTAGGGCTCTTAAAAATGGACTTTCTGGGTCTGCGCACCTTAACGGTCATCCAGAATGCGGTGAAGATGGCAGAGAAAAATTCAGGAGCCTATATAGATATAGACCAAATTGATTTTGAGGATAAAGCGGTGTTAAACTCCCTTGGGACAGGAAAGACGGAAGGGGTGTTCCAGCTGGAAAGCGCAGGGATGAAAAACTTTATCAAAGAGCTAAAGCCCCAGAGCCTGGAGGATATCATTGCAGGAATCTCCCTGTACCGTCCCGGCCCTATGGATTTTATCCCGGCATATATCCGGGGAAAAAACAGTGAGGGGACAATCACCTACGACTGCCCCCAGTTAGAGCCCATATTAGCCCCCACCTACGGCTGTATCGTCTATCAGGAGCAGGTTATGCAGATTGTGCGGGACTTAGCGGGGTATACCTGGGGGAGAAGTGACTTGGTGCGCCGGGCCATGAGCAAAAAAAAGCAGTCGGTGATGGAGCAGGAGAGGAAAAACTTTGTCTACGGCAACCCTGACGAGGGGGTAAAGGGCTGCATTTTAAAGGGGATACCGGAGCAGGTGGCAAATAAAATATACGATGAGATGATAGATTTTGCTAAATATGCCTTTAACAAATCCCATGCCGCCGCCTACGCTGTGGTTTCCTACCAGACGGCTTACTTAAAATACTACTACCCTGTGGAATATATGGCGGCCCTTATGACTTCCGTGCTTGACCATACCAGCAAAGTGTCGGAATATATTTTAACCTGCCGCAGAATGGGGATAAAAATTCTTCCCCCGGATATCAATGAGGGGGAAGGGGGATTTTCCGTTTCCGGCAGGGAGGTACGCTACGGCCTCTCCGCCATTAAGAGCGTGGGGCGGCCTGTGATAGAAGCCATTGTAAAGGAGCGGAAGGAGCGGGGGAAATTCGGCTCCCTAAAGGACTTCCTTACCAGAATGAACGGCAGGGAGGTAAATAAGCGAAGCGTGGAGAGCTTTATCAAAGCCGGGGCCTTAGACTGTTTTGAGGGCACAAGAAAGCAGAAGATGATGGTGTATGCTGCGATTATGGACAGCATTAATCAGGAAAAAAAGACTTCTATGGCAGGCCAGATGACACTGTTTGACTTTGCTTCGGAGGAGGATAAAAAAGAGTATGAGATTTCTATGCCTTCTGTGGGAGAGTACGAGAAAGAGGAACTTTTGGGCTTTGAAAAAGAGGTGTTAGGCATTTATGCCAGCGGCCATCCCTTGGAGGAATATGAGGGAAAGTGGAGGAAAAATATTACAAATACCACGGCGGACTTTCTGGTGGAGGAGGAGACGGGGGAAACAAAAATAAAAGATAACGCCTCCGCCATGATTGGCGGAATGATTACGGAAAAAACCATAAAATACACAAAGACAAACCAGGCCATGGCATTTCTCACCATAGAAGACCTTTTAGGGACTGTGGAGGTGGTGGTATTTCCCAGGGATTACGGAAAATACCAGTCTCTCCTTGAAGTGGATTCCAAAGTGTTTGTCCGGGGCAGGGCAAATGTGGAGGAGGAAAAAAATGGAAAGCTAATCTGTGAGAGAGTCTACGGTTTTGAGGAGGCAAAGCGGGAGCTGTGGATTCAGTTCCCGGATAAAGAACAGTTTATAGCCCAGGAAGATAAGCTTTATAAAATGCTGGCGGAGTCAGACGGAAATGATTCCGTAGTGATTTATCTCTCCACGGAGAGGGCCAAAAAAAGGCTGCCGGACAGCAGGAATATAGAGATAGAAGAGGGCCTTATGAACAATTTAACTAAGATTTATGGTGAAAATAATGTAAAAGTTGTGGAAAAGGCTATTGAAAACCTGGGGCAAAGATATTAAAATATAAAGGATTAGGATGAAATTGGATTTGGGATAGATTTAGGAGGAAACAGGATTATGGCAAAAGAAATCAAGACAATTGGTGTATTAACCAGCGGCGGAGACGCTCCGGGAATGAATGCTGCTATCCGTGCAGTTGTCCGTGAAGCTTTGGTAAAAGGGTTAAAGGTAAAAGGGATCAAGAGAGGATATGCAGGCCTTCTCCAGGAAGAGATTATCGACATGGAGGCTAGAAGCGTCTCCGATACCATCCAGCGGGGAGGTACGATTTTACAGACTGCCCGGTGCATGGAGTTTGTCACAGAGGAAGGTCAGAAGAAAGGTGCGGAAATCTGTAAAAAGCACGGCATTGACGGTGTGATTGTTATCGGCGGCGACGGCTCCTTCAAAGGCGCCCAGAAGCTGGCAGCCCTTGGGATTAATACCATTGCCCTTCCGGGAACCATTGATCTTGACATTGCATGTACGGAGTACACCATTGGATTTGACACTGCGGTGAATACGGCAATGGAAGCCATCGACAAGGTAAGGGATACATCCACATCCCATGAGCGGTGCAGTATCATTGAGGTTATGGGCCGCGGAGCAGGCTATATCGCCCTGTGGACAGGAATTGCAAACGGTGCGGAGGATATCCTTCTCCCAGAGCGTTATGACTATGACGAGCAGAGATTGGTAAATAATATTATTTCAAATAAAAAGCGGGGAAAACAGCATCATATTATTATTAACGCAGAGGGTATCGGACATTCTGCAAGTATGGCCAGAAGAATTGAGGCTGCTACAGGTGTGGAGACGAGAGCCACAATTTTAGGACACATGCAGCGTGGAGGAAGCCCCACATGTAAAGACCGTGTCTATGCGTCTATTATGGGAGCTCTTGCTGTGGACCTTCTGTGTCAGGGTAAATCCAACCGTGTAGTGGGATACCGCCACGGTGATTTTGTAGACTTTGACATTGACGAGGCACTGGCAATGAAAAAAGAGATTTCCGAGTACCAGTTTGAAGTCTGTGAAAATCTTTCTAAATAAATCGGAGTTTAAAGAAGGGAATGGGTGTCTCTAAGACAATGCTGCTTTGAGGCACCTTTATTTTTTGTATGATTACCAGCACGTCCAGTAAACAGGTGAAAAATTTGATTCTGCTGGGAAAAAAACCAAAAGAGCGCAGAGGGCAGCAGGTTTTTTTAGCAGAGGGAAAAAAGATGTTTTTGGAGGCTCCAAAGGAGCTTTTAAAAAAAGTGTACGTTTCAGAATCTTTTTTTGAGATAAAAGAGAATAAAAGCCTTGTGGAACAGGCAGATTATGAAGTGTTAAAGGACAGCGTTTTTCAGGCGGTGAGCGACACAAAAACCCCCCAGGGGATTTTAAGTGTCATCTCCATGCCAAAGTGGGATAAGGAACAGCTTCTTAAGAAACAGGACGGATTCTTTTTGCTCCTGGAAGGAATACAGGATCCGGGAAATCTGGGCACTATGCTCCGCACAGCCGAGGGGGCAGGAATTACTGCGGTTATCGCCAACAAAACTACAGTGGATTTATACAATCCTAAAACTATCCGCTCCACCATGGGGAGCATTTTCAGAGTTCCCTTTCTAACGGCAGATAATTTTTACGGTGTGATGGCAGAGTTAAAAAAACATTCGGTAAAAATATATGCCGCCCATCTTGAGGGAAGCGTTTCCTGCTATGAGCCGGATTACAAAGGCAGTGTGGGTTTTTTAATGGGGAATGAGGGAAACGGCCTTACCAGGGAGGCAGCGGCCCTGGCGGACACTTGTATTAAAATCCCCATGGAGGGGGAAGTGGAGTCTTTAAATGCAGCAGTGGCCGCAGCAATTCTCATGTATGAGGCAAACAGACAGAGAAAGGGATAGTATATGTTTCGTTTATGGGCAAAAGAGTTTAAAGATAACCGTCTGTTAAAAGATATGACGGTGTGCAATGACAAAGAGGATACCAGAACCCATAAAGTATTCGGGGCAATAGATGAAGTGTGCCTTGCCTTTGATTTGGGAAAACCCATCTGGCTTGACAGCAACGTGGAAGATTTTAAAAGACATGCAAAAACCAGATTTTCCCAGGACAATTTTGTGGAAGAAATTAATTTTGACTATCTGGAAATTCAAATTATTGAAGAAGACTGAAAGAATCAGAAAAATTTTCATAAAACTCTTAAATTTCATTTAAATATCTCTGTAAAATTAGACAGATTGCACAAAGTATGGTATACTAAAAGTATTTAAAGAATAAGTGTAAGTGTTTGGAAGTATCGTATGCGGGTTGTAAATTGTTTTATTAAACGGAGGTTAGAAAATGGAACAGCAGCAGATGATAAATTTGGGGGAGGGTATTGACAGCTGGAAGTCTATGATATTTTTATATCAGAGCGCTATTAAAGAAGTCACCACAAAATTAGAAATTTTGAATGATGAATTTCAGAATGTACATCAATATAATCCTATCGAATATATTAAGTCCAGGGTAAAATCTCCTGAGAGCATTGTGAAAAAGCTAAAGAGAAACGGATATGAGAGTACCATACATAATATGGTGGAGCATGTGAACGATATTGCAGGTATCCGTATCGTGTGCTCTTTTACATCGGATATCTACAAGATGGCGGCAATGATCGGAAAGCAGAATGACCTTACGGTGATATCCGTAAAGGATTATATTAAGCACCCCAAGGAGAGCGGTTACAAGAGTTACCATATGCTTCTCACCGTGCCTATCTTTTTGTCGGATAAGGTGGTAAACACAAAGGTGGAGATTCAAATCCGCACAATGGCTATGGATTTCTGGGCAAGTTTAGAGCACAAAATTTTTTATAAGTTTGAGGGGGATGCCCCGGATTATATCAGCAAAGAGCTCAGGGAGTGTTCTGAGATTGTATCTGTCTTAGATGATAAAATGTTGAGTTTAAACCAGGCCATCACTCTTGCCAAAAAGCGCCAGGAAGAGGAGAGGCGTGCGGAAGGGCTGCAGATAGGAGAGCGGAAGATAGAAAGCAAGAGAAGATTTGTCAGCTAAAAGAAAGGGATAATATATGCTATCGAAAAAGATTACAAAAGCCCTGGCGGGAAGTTCTGCCATCCGGGCAATGTTTGTTGAGGGAAAAGAACTGGCAGAAAAGGTCGGGGCAGAAAATGTCTTTGACTACAGCCTTGGGAATCCGGCCACACCGGTGCCGGATTCTTTTAATGGAAAGATAAAAGACTTGCTGGATAGGGAAGACTCCCTGGTACTTCACGGGTATATGTCTAATTCCGGCTATGAGGACGTAAGGGCTGCCATTGCGGACAATTTGAACAGGCGTTTCGGGACAAAATTTTCTTTTAAGAATGTAATTATGACCGTTGGAGCTGCCGGGGGAATGAATGTGATTTTTAAGACCATTTTAGACCCGGGGGAGGAAGTGATTGTCTTTGCACCGTTTTTTGGGGAATACAGAAATTATGTGGCCAATTTTGACGGGGTCTTGGTTCCTGTGGCTCCGGATTACAATACATTCCAGCCAAATTTGCAGGCATTTGAGGAAGCTGTGAATGAAAAGACAAAGGCGGTGATTATCAATACCCCAAACAATCCCACAGGAGTGGTGTATTCTGATGCTGCCATGAAGGGAATCGGAGAGATTCTCACCAGAAAAGAAAAGGAATATAAGAAAGAAATTTATCTTATTTCCGATGAACCTTACCGGGAACTGGTATATGACGGGGCAGAAGAAAATTTTCTCACAAAGTATTATCATAACACCCTGGTGGGTTATTCTTTCAGCAAGTCCTTATCTCTGCCGGGAGAACGCATCGGATATATTGTTGTGCCCGATGAGGTGACAGAAGCAGAAGAAATGCTCTCTGGACTTGAGGTGGCGAATCGTACCCTGGGATTTGTCAATGCCCCTTCCCTGATGCAGAAAGCAGTGGCACAGCTTGTAGAGGAAAAAACAAATCTGGAATTTTATGACAAAAACCGGAAGGTATTATATGAGGGGCTTAACAGCTTGGGATTTACCTGTATCAAGCCGGAGGGGGCATTCTACCTGTGGGTGAAGTCTCCGGTGGAACAGGAAGAAGAGTTTGTAAAGACAGCAAAAAAATATAATCTCATTCTGGTAAAGGGCAGCGCTTTCGGCTGCGGCGGTTATGTGCGGTTAGCCTACTGCATTGCCTATGAAAAAGTAGTCCGCTCCCTGAATGCTTTCGCCGAGTTGGCACAGGAATACGGCCTTAAGGGGCAGGGAGAATAGAAATGGGAAACTGGGAAGATAATATACGAAAAGTAACTCCCTATGTACCGGGAGAGCAGCCGAAAAGACAAAATATTATAAAATTAAATACAAATGAGAACCCCTATCCCCCGGCACCGGGGGTGGTGCGGGCATTAAAGGAGCTGGATACGGATTTGCTGAGACGTTATCCTGACCCTTCCGCCGCCCTATTGGTGGATGCCATTGCAGAAAATTATGGGCTAAAACCGGAGCAGGTGTTTGTGGGAGTGGGATCCGATGACGTTTTGGCCATGGCATTTCTCACCTGTTTTAATTCGGATAAGCCCATTCTCTTTCCCGATATCACCTATTCCTTTTATGATGTGTGGGCAGAGTTGTTCCGTATTCCCTATGAGGTGATACCTCTTGATAAAGATTTCCGGCTGGTATCTTCGGATTACAAGAGGGAGAACGGAGGAATCATATTTCCGAATCCCAACGCTCCCACAGGGGAATTCAAGCCTTTGGATGAGATTGAAGAGATTTTAAATTGCAACCAGGATGTTATTGTGATTGTAGATGAGGCATATATTGATTTTGGAGGGGATTCCGCTCTTCCTCTTCTGAAAGATTATGATAACCTTCTGATCGCCCAGACTTTCAGTAAATCCCGTTCCATGGCAGGGATGCGTATCGGATATCTTTTGGGAAATGAAAAATTAATCAGATACGTCAATGACTGCAAATACTCCTTCAACTCTTATACCATGAATCAGACCGCCATTGTTATGGGGGTGGAAGCCGTAAAGGACAAAGAATATTTTTTGAACTGCCGGGAAAAGATTATGGATACCAGGGAGTGGGCAAAAGAAGAGTTTCGTGAACTTGGATTTTGCTTTGGGGATTCCATGAGCAATTTTCTTTTTGTGTCACATCCATTGTATGAAGCCCAGGAATTGTTTGAGGCACTCCGGGATGCAGGTATTTATGTGCGGCATTTTAAGAAGCCGGAGAGGATAAAAAATTATCTTCGGATTACCATTGGCACAAGGGAAGAGATGGAGCGGTTATTTGAATTTTTAAAACAGTATCAGAAAAAACAGTAGGAGAAATTATGTTAAAAAAGTATTTATTTATATTTTTTGTTTCGATGGTTCCTTTAATTGAATTGCGTGGTGCGATTCCTATTTCCCAGGGATTTCAGCTTCCCTTTCTGCCTTCTTACATTGTGTGCATTATAGGCAACATGCTTCCGGTTCCCATTATTTATCTCTTTGCAAGAAAAGTCCTTGAGTGGGGGGCGGATAAGCCGGTTATCGGCGGTTTCTTTAGCTTCTGCCTGGAAAAGGGAGAAAGGGGCGGCAAAAAATTACAGGAAAAAGCGGGCAGGGGATTGTTCCTGGCACTGCTTTTATTTGTGGGAATCCCCATTCCCGGCACAGGGGCCTGGACGGGAACCTTGGCGGCAAGTATTTTGGATATGGATTTTAAGTCCAGCATTGCCGCTGTGATGCTGGGAGTGCTTTTGGCAGGAATCATAATGGGTGTGGCAAGTTTCCTCACCATAGGCCAGATTGTATAGGGAAATGAAAATAAAGAAAAATGGAGGGGAGGAAATTATACATGCCGCTGATTCAGGAAAGAACCTACACAACGGAAGATATTTATGCCCTGCCAGAGGGTAAAAGGGCAGAACTTATTGATGGGCAGATATATGATATGGCTCCGCCTATGCGGTTACATCAGCATATTGTCATGAATCTTTCTGCCGCCATACACAACTATGTAAAAAGCAAAGATGGAACCTGTTTCGTTTATCCTGCACCATTTGCCGTTTTTTTGAATGACGATAACCGCAACTATGTGGAACCGGATATTTCCGTTATTTGTGACAAAACAAAGCTGGATGACCATGGATGCAGCGGAGCACCGGATTGGATTATCGAAATTGTATCCCCGGCAACCCAAAAGATGGACTATGGTGTTAAGCTTTTCAAGTACCGCACGGCAGAAGTGAGGGAATATTGGATTGTAAACCCAATGACCAAAACTGTAACCGTATATGACTTTGAAAACGAAGAAAAAATCAGCCAATACAGCTTTGAGGATGATATCTCTGTCTGCATTTATGAAGATTTCGTTCTCAATATTGCAGACTTACTATCCTGAAAGAAACTGCCCGGAACTAAAATTCCGGGCAGTTTGCAGTTATCCTTTTTTTCTATTTCGCCGCCTTTTCGGCAAATTCCGTGTTTACTAAAACATCATACTCCGGCCTTGCCTTTAACTGGTCAGATTCATCCAGGATATCTAAGAGCAGTGTAAAAGCATCCTGGGTGAAAATTACGTCAGTTTTCCAGGTATCCTGGTCTTTATACCGGGTTACGATAGCGGCAATGGTTTCCTCCTTAGTATCTGCAAACTGGGGTGCAATGGCTTTTGCAATTTCTTCGCTGGAGTGAGAATCTACATATTTCATTCCCTTCTGCAGTGCATTGACAAAGGACTGGATAATTTCCGGATGTTTTTCTATGTAACTCTCTTTGGCGGAGAAGGCGGTGTAGGGCACATACCCGGAATCTACGCCCAGGGAGGCTACCACATATCCGGCGCCTTCCGTCTCCAATGCATTGGCTGCAGGTTCAAATTCTACGGTAAATTTTGCGTCGGGGCTTCCGGTAAAAGCTGCCGCCGTGGAACCGAAGTCGATACTCTGGTCGATGGTTAAATCAGTTTTGGGGTCGATGTTGTTTTTCTTTAAAACGTATTCAAAGACCATCTCCGGCATACCGCCGGCCCTTCCTCCCAGAACGTAAGAACCTTTGATGTCCTCCCACTTAAAGTCTTCCATAGGTTCTCTTGCCACCAGGAAATTTCCGGCCCGCTGGGTGAGCTGGGCAAAGTTTTTCACCACATCCACAGCCCCTTCATTGTAAGTGTACACTGTGGTTTCCGGTCCCATAAAGCCAATATCTGCTTCATCGGAGAGTACGGCAGTCATGGTTTTATCAGCCCCAAACGGGGCTGTTGCGATAGTACAAATTTTGTTTAGTAAAATTCAATGGAAGTAACGGCGGAATCATCACCTAAATAGATTTCCCGGATGGTGTTTTGCCAGAAAGACTGTCTGTTTTCTTTTGATAGGGATTCGTACATTTCTTTAAAACCAGTGCGCAATATCTTGTCTAAATAGTTTATGTTCTTTTTGCTTTTTCTTTCGGGAGTGGAAAAGGTTTTTAATTTATCCTGGATTTTTCCGTATTCTCTGTCGTAGTATTCCCAGGAGATGCGCTCTTTCTGGAAAAGAAGGTTCAGCCTTTCCAATTCCTTAAGATAGCTTTCTCTGGTACGTTTTTTCTCCTGGTTATTCTTCCCAGTCTCCGCCACGGAATAATTTAATTTGTATTTTTGGTATTCTGTTTCCAAAGTGTTTAGCAGGTAGGTTTCTATACGGTTCTGGTTTATCTTTTTCCGAAAATCGCATAGACAGCCGCTTAAGGCTTTGTTGCATCGATAATAGATATATATTTTTTTCTCCCCGGTGTTTTTGCTTGATATTATGGAGCATCCGGTTCCAGAGAGGAGGATGCCGCATTTTGGGCAGCGTATTTTACCAGAAAAGTAATAGATGCGGTCGGAGCGTTCTTTTTTTATGGTTTTGTCTTTAATTTCCTGCAAAAGCTCCCACTGTTCATCATCCAGATAGGCAGGACAGTAGGGGACGCCCCGGTATGTACCTTTGTAGAATTCGCTGTGGAGCATGGTTCTCAGTCTGGTGTAGGAAAATGTGGAATCATAGTTTTCCTGAATGTAGAGGACGGTTTGTTTCTTTTTCCGGTATCTGAAATAGTGAGAGAACACAGCCTTTACCATATCTTCCTCCTCCGGGTTTTTTACCATTCGCTTTGCACCCTCCACAAGGCCCACTTTGTAGCCCAAG
Organism: uncultured Roseburia sp.; assembly: GCA_947174805.1. Lineage (GTDB taxonomy): Bacteria > Bacillota > Clostridia > Lachnospirales > Lachnospiraceae > Roseburia_B. The sequence goes on from CAMWKH010000044.1 coordinate 16,993, forward strand.
GGCATATTTGATTCCCCAAAGATTAAACGCCCGTTTTTCACCATGTTATCAGCGGTGAAGCGGATTCTCTCCGAGGTAGTATCCACTTCGTTTTGTCCAATAGAAAGCATGATATTTAAATTTAACCGTCCGTCTCTGGTTTCCATATTCATGTTCGGCTCTGCGACGGCAATCCACCTGACTTGATGTGCGTCAAGGATGTCCTGGACCTTGTAAAAGTCGGAGACATTGCGAAACCAGCGGTCCATTTTCCAGAAGAGGATCACGTCTATTTGGGAATTTTTTACGTCCATGATAAGGCGGTGGATTTCTTTCCGCTTTCTCAGCTCTTTTCTGGCTGTTTTTCCTTCGTCTGCATAAACGTCCACAATCTGCATTTGGTGTTCTAACGCATAATTTGTGAGGAATTCTTTCTGCGCCTGAAGGCTTTTTCCGTGCATCTGCTGTTCGGCGGTGGAGACACGGATATAGATGGCGCAGCGCTCAATTTTTTCCATCGTATCCCTCCTTTGTTTGAGTATATTTGAAAAATGGTATAAAAATAACAGCCAGCCAGTTTTCGGGAATCCCAAAAAACTGGCTGGCTGCTGCCCAAGATTAAAAATTTTATCTCATTGTATATTGATATTTATTACCATCCACATCAAAAATTAGGAATAAAGGTTTGTCGCTTTCATCTACCTCTTGTGGTGCATCAATTAAATAACGGACACCCAATGTTTCTAATGGGTCTATGGATGTAATATTGGCGTAATTAAATCCCAGTGAAGCATCTTCTGGAATTGCCTGTGAGGTATAAGTGTACCCATTATCGTAATCGGCTGTGACATTCATAATGGAATCACATACTATGTTCTGTTTTTGTAAATTTTTCACATCCGTATCGATATGAATATAAACTTTTCCGGAATCTGCAGGGTAATGCATATAAAACGCCGAAGTGTCGTTAGGAAGAACATCGTATGAAAATTCAATATTATTGATTGTAATTTCAAATTTGTCGGTTGTAATAATGTCTCCGATTGAGATTGTTTTTATATTTGCATTTTCTTCTGTTTCTGCAGGGGTTTCTGTTTCTACAGGGACTTCTGTTTCTACAGGGATTTCTGTGTCTTCTGTAACGACAGGTGTGTTAGATGGAGAGTCGGTTACCTCATTAGTTGAATCGGAGTTGGCATTAGATGCAGTTGCGTTGTTTGCGGGGGTTCCGCAAGAACAAAGCAAACATAAGGATAGAGTTGTAAATAATAATTTCTTTTTCATGTATTTTCTCCTTTTGTAAATAGTGGGTTATAATATTTTTCCAATTTCTAAATGGATTTTATAGGAAATGTATCGCCGTCATAGTATATGGGGTTTAAGATTTTCCGAATATCCTATATAGAATCCAAATTCCCTTTATCTTCCATTATAATAAAATATTTTATCAAGTCAATAAAAATATTGTACAACTTCCAGTGCATAGGATAAATTGGAGGTATCTATATGGATTTTCAAAAATTATTCGCTGTGCTGGTGGAACTTTTGGAAGTACAGGCACAACAGGAGGAGGGTGTGGCCCAGGAAGTTACTTATGAACTTATCAAAAAAGAGGATGCCTAGGAAGATGCCGCTGTGGGAGCGTCAGTAAAATTACTTATCGTATCAATCCAAAAACGAATAATGAATATCTCTTTGGGTGCATCCGAAAAAAAACCAGGACGTTTTAATCGTCCCGGTTTTTTTTGAATATAGGGTAACCATTCCCTTGAAGGTCGGTGCTGATGTCATTCAGATGCTTCTTCTTGGAAGGTTTTTTTCTGTCATTGATGACGCCGCCTTCCCATGCTCCTTTTGGCGTTGTGTGGATGACTTTATCTTTTTGGGCTGATTTCATTGTAACCTCCTGAATTTTGATGGAATTAGTATAACCGGAAAATAGGGAAATACACGTAGGCAATCCATATAAAATTTGTACTATCCTAACAGCCCCAAATCCCGTTACCAGTTCCAGTTCAATTCCTTCTTCCGCAAAGTAGCCCTCTTCAATGGCTACATACATCGGCGCATAAAAAATGGAATGGGCAACTTCGTTTAACACAACTTTTTCCGTTTTTACCTTTGGAGCCTCGCTTTTTTCTTTTGTGCTGGAAGTGCCGGAATCCGTGACAGCTGCTTTTTCGGCGCCGCATCCGCAGAATGTGAGGAGCATAGCAGCCGTCATAAGAACTGCGGCCGCCCCTTTTCTTTTACGTAGAAATTTGGTCCCATGGAAACGAAATGACAATAGTAAATCCTCCCTTTAAATAGAATCTTTTCGGGGAAACCCCTGTGGCCCCCCTGTGTTTTTTAGTTTATGCAGGGGAGGAGGAAATGTGCAGAGATAACTCTTCCATTGTTTTGGGAAGGGGATTCATCCCCAAAAGCTCTCCGGTCTGGTACAAAAGAGGCTGGGCAAGGCCGCACATGGAAAGAAGAGATTTCCGGGCAAAAATTTTTTCCGGGGAATCGTCCGCTATAAGACGTCCCTGATGAAATATCAAAATGCGCTTGGCCCATTTCCAGGCAAAATCTACATCGTGGGTGGCAATGATAAGGGGAAATCCCCGGAGAGAAAATTTTTCCAGGTTTTCTTCCAACAGTCTGGTGTTTGCGGAATCCAGGCAGGATGCAGGTTCGTCCAGCAGCAGGAGACTTGGGTTCATGGCCAGGATGTCGGCGATGGCTACCCGCTTTTTTTCTCCGCCGGAGAGATATTGGGGGGCTCTGGTGCGTAAATTTTTAAGGTCCATGTCCGCAATGGCCTTCTCCGTCCGTTCCTTTATTTCACAGGGAGCTAGTTTTAAATTCATAGGTCCGAAACTGATTTCTGTCTCCACAGTGCTGCCGATTATCTGATGGTCACTGTCTTGAAAAATAAGTCCCACATTTTCATGGAGGGCAAGGGTATCTTTCCGGTTTCCGGTAAGTTTTTGCCCTTTTAGGTATATATTGCCGGAATCCGGTTTTAATATGCCGTTGCAGCACAGGAAAAATGTGCTTTTTCCCGCACCGTTATTTCCCAGAAGGGCAATTCTCTCCCCCTCTGCGACCCTTAGGCTGATATTTTCTAAAGCAGGATGTTTTTTTTCATAGGAAAAGTAAATATTTTCCAGTCTCAATATTTCTTTCATAATGACTCCTTTTGGGATAAAAAAATAAAGAGGATTAAAAGTAAAATGGAGGTTACGGCAAAAAGTAATTTTTGTTTCTTTGTAGTTTTATACTTCTGAAATTCATAAAAGGTGATTTCACCCTGAAAACACCGGCTTTCCATGGCATGAAACATCTCCATGGCGGAGTTATAGCTTCTGTGGAGAAGATTTGCATAAATCTTTCCCACAGAGGAAAGGCTTGTGTGATAATCCCCAAACCCCAGGCGGCTTTTTGCAGCGGTTTTCATGGAGTGGTGCATGGAAAAGAGGATAAAAATACAGCGGTAAACCAGGTACATCAGTCCGGTAAAAAAACTTGGTACGTGAAGTTTCTTAAGGATACCGATGATTTCCGGCACAGGGGTGGACAGGCTTAAAAAATACAGGGCGCAGAGAGCACCTAAGCTTCGACCCAGAGCAAGAGCGGCCTGCGACAGGGAAACTTTCGTGATGCAGAGGCTTATTCCCAAAAGAGAGCCATGCCATAAACCGCCTTGCCCCATATCTACAAGGAGTGTGAGACAGCTTATCAAAAGGAAGCCCAGGGGGATGGACATGAGCCGCAGATAACTCCCAGGAGAAATTTTTCCCACTAGAAGGGTTGTTCCGGAGAGGAGGGCAGCCAGAAAAAATCCCATCCAGGGGCTATTTCCGGCCACAGACAACACCATACAGTACAGGGCGAAGAAACATTTTATTCCAGGGCAGACTTTCCTAAGCCCGGAGGAGGCACAGAGACTGTCGATGGAGGGGTGGCTGCTCATGCCTGGTTATCCCCTTTATATTTTTTTCTGGCGGCGAGATAGCCAAAACCGTAGGCGATAATCCCCACGCCGATTCCCGTCTGGACACAGAAAAACAGACTTTCTATTTCCCCGGGCAGTTCCCCGCCGATTAAGGTTTCCAAAACAGGGGTAAACCAAGGCTCGTAGGAATCCCCCTGAATGGATTCCACAACCTGGCTTGCGGCATCGTCGCTTCCGCCAAACTCGGCGCCTTTTAAGGCAAACAGGGGAAACAGGGCAATAAGGCAGATAAGGGCAATTAAGATTAAGGCTGCTTTTTTGCTTTTGCACATGTTACCGTTCCTCCTTTCCAATAAATCCCAGAGCTTTTAATTCCGGGAGGGCAAAGTTTTCCATCCCCATCACTACTAAAACAGTAATCAGTCCTTCCACAACGGCTAATGGCAGCTGGGTGGGGGCAAAAACCCCTAAGAATTTTCCGGCGCTTAATAGAATTCCTCCCTCCTGGCTGGGATAGGCCAATGCAAGCTGCAGGCTGGTGATGCAGTAGGTGAAAATATTCCCCAGGGCCGCCGCAAAAAATACCGTGACTTTTCGGTTGAAATTTCCCTTCCTCCCAAGTTGGTAAATAAGGAAGGCTAAAGCTGGGCCTGCGATGGCCATACTGAAAGTATTTGCCCCTAAGGTGGTTACACCGCCGTGGGCTAAAAGAATGGCCTGAAAAATTAGTACGATAATTCCTAAAACACTGGCGGAAGACACTCCAAAGAGAATGGCGGAAAGGCCCGTTCCTGTCATGTGGCTGCAGCTTCCCGTTACCGAGGGGATTTTCAGGGAGGAAACCACAAAGATAAATGCCCCGGACATGGCCAGTAAAATCATAGTTTGGGGTTTTTCCCTTGAGGTGTGTTTTAAGGTGATTAATCCGTGTGCCGCAAAGGGCAGGCAGATTATTCCCCACAGGATACAGTGTACCAGGGGGAGATACCCTTCCATAATGTGCATGGCAGATACATTCTCCGCAAGTCCCAAAAACACAGAGAATGTAAGGGCTGCAAAGTAAAGGGTTTTTTCCGGTTTGGTCCAGTTTTTCATACATATCTCTCCTCGTATAATAAGTTTGTAAGCAAGAAAAACAGCTTACAGACTTATTC
>CAMWKH010000045.1 GCA_947174805.1 uncultured Roseburia sp.
GTTTTAAAATTGGTTCATAGCAAAGCATTGCCGTGGATGCCATTCCATGTATAAATAGTATTGACTTCTTGTTTTTATCTCCAAAGCATAAGAAATTCATAATACCCTTCTCCTCATATACCGATTTGTACCTCTGGCAGAATACCACAATCACTCTCACATTTCTATTGCATTTTCATTAAATTTCTTCATTCCCTCAAAGTCCATCATCATCTGACAGGCCTTATAAATCTCTTATGCCTTATACATGGAGATGCATGTTTATACACGTATTTCATCAGCAACAATAAAACGAACTGGGACTTTACAAGACAAACATGATAAATAATAAAAGATACGTTTTCCTGATATCTCTGTTTGCCAAAAGATATACGCTTCCAAATGCCAAACCGGAAATAACCGTCACAATCCCGGTTAATACATCTTTTGTAAAAAAATGGCCAATTCCCCATGTCACTGCAACAATAATACCGCGCATGATGTTTTGCATATCTGTCCACTGACTGATAGCCCCGCCATATAAAACAGGTTCTGCTCCAAAAGCCAAAAGCAGTTCCAGTCCCACACTTGCAAAGGGCAATACAACTAAAATCAAATAATTTATTCCGGATTCTTTTTTCATATAAGTCTTCCCTTCCTGTTTTTTTCTGTATCACCATATCTCTAAAACAAGGGCATGTCAACAAAATCAAAACAAATAGCTGTACTTTCTGCGCTGTTCCCGTATAACCTGCATAACCCGTTCCTTAATCTCCTCCGAATAATATTTCTCTTTTTCCAGCAGCATCCAGACATCCTTTTCCCCAAAATCAAACTTAATGTGCTGTCCATACAATTTTTCCGCTGCATCCAGCTGCTCATCAAAATCCTTACCAAATGTTTTTGATGTAACTCTCCCTATTAATTTTTCCAATGCAATATTCAAAGGATAATCCATTGTTGTATCTGACAACAAGCCCGCACCATTATCAAAAATGGGACAATACTGATATTTTTCCTCTTCATCCATTAACACTGCGATATTGTGTGTATGCCTGTCTTCATTTAGGAAAAATGCATCTATTGTCAATAATTTACTTATATACTCGCCAAAATGTCTAAGTCCGGTAATGCGTATTGTCTGTTCTGTCAAAAACCCAATTCTATCCTCCATATCCCTGATCAAATAGATACTTTTGTTCAAGCTTTCCTGGTAAAAATTCTGAAACAGACGCTCCAGTGTTATGAGACGCCATCCCTCTGAAAGAAAATTTGTACTGCTGCAGCCCAAATATCTGGCATATCCACAGCAGATTTCTTCCGTATTGTAACTGATATATTCTCCTTTTTTTAAATTGGACCATTCCAGTAGATTTGATGCCACATATTCAGCCAGCCCTTCATACCCGGTGTAATCAGCTTTGTACCATATTTCATTTTTATACCATTTTAACTGATTTCCCTTTGAGGACTGCCTGTTATTTGTCCTGATATCCTGCTCTGATAATTCTACCATACCTCACCTCTCTATTTTTATCCAGAAATTATCTTCCGCCATCCTGCCCTGGGTTTTTTCTATGATCATTAACGGTTCATAAAAAGGCAGGTCAAGTTCTCTCAAAATAAGTTTCATTTTATCACGGCTTCTGGGAAAACAACGGCTCTCCAAAAACTCTTCATACTGCTCAAATGTGGGTCTTTCCTCTCTGCCAAAAGCCCTGAAAATATAATCTTTCGTATAATTATATACTTTTACCAGTCTCTTTCGCTCCTCCACATCAATAATAGTGCAAATCTCATCCTCATGCATATACCACAAACGCATTTGATATGCCCTGGCAGGTATCTCCAATTCCTCCCTGATCTGGGGGTATTCTCTCAGAATTTTTATCAATGTCACAATTGGTCCTGCAATTTCTTTATCACTGCCCTCCCATCGTTCAATGGTTTTCACGGAAACATTACAAAACTGGGCAAACTCCGCCTGGGTCAATTTCAAATTTTTTCGTATAGCTTTAATGTCTTTTCCACACAATACATTCGAAATGGCAAATAATTTCTGTTCCAAGTTACCTCCTCCATTTATGGAAAACAGTATATTTCTGCTATGGCATTAGTATACCCTCAAAATAAGGGTGTGTCAATATATTTTACCCCTTATTTTAAGGGGTTAATAATCCTCTGAAACTGTCCGATATAAAGTTTCAACTAGATATTCTCTGGCAGTCCCGTAACTTTTTAACCAGCGCGAAAGGAGGTCAATTATGACAAAGCAATATTTCAACAACACAGCAAAACAACTTAATATTCGGTGCAGGGCCTCTTATTCGGCAATATTATTGTAGAAATTTTCAGTTTTTCAGAGATTCTTTCTGTCAAAATATCAGATGCAGCATTTTCTGCTGTTTATTTTTCATTGCCTGAAATTAAATACTGGTAGAGGACTGTACCCTTTTCAATGAAAGGATTTATATGAATTTACCGATTACAGTGACACAAAATGACCTGTTAGAAATATTGTTAAACATAGCACCCGTCCGGCCTGTTTTTATCTGGGGAGCGCCGGGCATCGGGAAATCAGCCCTTGTAGAAAAATTTGCCCGGGAAGTGGGGCTTCCCTGCGTATCCCTTTTAGGAAGCCAGTTGGCGCCGGAGGATATTATCGGCATCCCCAGAATAAACGGGGAGACTTCCGAATTTCTCCCCCCAAAAATGATTGCAAGAAAAGAACCTTACGTGCTGTTTTTAGATGAGTTAAACGCCTGCTCCCAGGAGGTGCAGAAAGCATTTTACAGCCTGATTCATGAGAGAAGAATCGGGGAATACCATCTGCCTAAGGGCAGTATTGTGGTGGGGGCGGGAAACCGGGCAGAGGACAGCGCCATTGTAAAAACCATGTCCTCCGCCCTGATTAACCGCATGTTCCACGTGCAGATGAAAGCCGATGCCAGACAGTGGATCAAATGGGCGAAAGGTGTGGGGCTGCATACCTGGGTAACAGATTATATTTCCCAGCGGCCTGACCATCTTTTTTCAGAGCCTCCAAAGACGGAAGAGCCATTTTCCACCCCAAGGTCCTGGCATATGTTAAGCGATGCCCTGACAGAATACCACGCAGGGGAAAAAGATATCCCGGCGGAAGTTCTGCGTATGATTTCCTATGCATGTTTAACTCCCTCCCATGCGGGGATGTTTTTGGCCTACACGAAAAATATTAAAAATTCCCACCTTTTGGATGACATTATTGCCCAGGAAGCAAAATGGCCAAAGAAACCGGAAGACAGGGATTTACTTTATTTCCTTGCCCAGTCCTTCCGGGGAAGGCTGCTTACAGAGCTTCCAAAAAGCAAACAGGATCTCCCCAAGGGCACTATACACTTTGTCTACCGGGCAAAAGCAATGATAAAAGACCTTTCCGTTATTAATTTTGAAATTGCCCAGATGACAGTGGCCTCAGATGAAGAAGAAACTCTCCCTGACTGGTTTATGGTGGAAATCATCAGAGATTTGCCAAGGCTGGTGGACACCCGGTAAGATTTTGGAAAAAGGAGAAAAAATGGCTTATTTACATAGAAATTATTACGCAGATGAAAAAGACATTCCCCCGGGAGAAGCACGCTTTTTATCGGGATTTCACTTATTTGAGCAGCACATTCTACTGGGCAGGTTAAAAGGGGATATCTATCTTAAGAAGGCCCACCTCTCCTCCGGGGAAAGCGCCGCCTGTGTGACAAAATACGGGGACGTCTACGTCAATACCCAGGCAAAACTTTCCCCCGGGCAGTGGGCCTATGTGATCGCCCACTGTCTTTTACACCTGGCCTTTGGGCATTTTGACGCCCAAACTATGCCCCCTCCCGGGGAGAAAGATTTTAATCCCCAGGTCTGGAACAAGGCCTGTGACCTTTACATCACCCGTTTTTTAGCAGACATTCAATTCGGGGATTCTGTTTTTGAAGAGCCTAGAAATGAGTACACCATCCGGCTTAATGATGAGAGAAAAATATACAGCCACCTGTTGGAAACCGAAGGGGAAACCATAAGGCAGACCTATGGAACCAACTCCCCCCGCCGGGGAGATATGATTGATGTGGAACATCCCCTGTATTACAAAAACGGAGAGATAAATACATACGCCGCCGCTTTTTCCTATGCTATCACCCACTCTGTCACTTCCGTGGTCAGCGATGCGGGAGGGCATGGGATAAACCCCGGCAAAGATACCCCGGTAAAAAAAGCAGCCCAGTGGTTTTTGGCCCACTATCCCCTGTTAGGGGGAATGGCATCTTCCTTTAAAATTATAGAAGAGTGGGAAATCTGTAAGTGGTATGAGATACACATTGCCGCCGTGGACCCGGTTTTAGGGGAAATCTACGCCAACCCCGCCTGCGGGTTTTCGGAGGAGGAATGGAAATTTGTCCTGGCCCACGAATATTTACATGCAGGGCTTGAACATCACAAACGTTGTCAGGGACGGGACCCTTACCTGTGGAACATTGCCTGCGACTATGTGATAAACGGCTGGCTCATGGAAATGAAAATCGGAACCATGCCCCGGGAAGGGCTTCTCTATGACAAGGACCTTAAGAACCTTTCTGCAGAATCCATTTACGATAAAATTGTAAAAGAAATGAGGAAGTTTAAAAAACATGCCACCTTCCGGGGATATGGACACGGGGACATATTCGGAAACGGCACACCCAGATTTGAGAGCGCAGATAAAGGGGTAAGCCTGGATGAATTTTTAAAAAACGCATTGAAAGAAGGGCTGGATTTCCACATGACAAATCAGAGAGGGTATCTACCCGCAGGGCTTGTGGAGGAAATTCGTGCATTGGCTGCCCCTCCCATTCCCTGGGAAGTGGAACTGGCAAAATGGTTTGACCATAGGTTTCCCCCTATGGAAAAGCACCGCACTTATGCAAGGCCAAGCCGCAGACAGGGCTCTACCCCGGATATCCCAAGGCCCAGCTTCGCATATTGGGAAAAAGATTTAGAGAACAGGACTTTTGGAGTGGTTTTGGACACCTCCGGCTCTATGTCCCAAAAACAGATTGGCCTGGCCTTAGGAGCCATTGCAAGCTATGCCCTGTCAAAAGACGTCCCCTTGGTGAGAGTGGTATTCTGCGACGCAGAAGCCACAGATGCAGGGTATATGTCCCCGGATGAAATTGCGGGAAAAGTAAAAGTCACCGGCCGGGGCGGCACCGTTTTACAGCCGGGGATTGATTTACTGGAAGAGGCAAAAGACTTCCCGGGAAAAGGGCCGGTTTTAATTATTACAGACGGCTATATAGAAGATAATTTAAAAGTGAAACGGGAACATGCTTTCCTGATTCCAAAAGGAAACAGGCTGCCTTTTCGCCCCGGAGGTAAAGTGTTCTATTTTAAAGAGTAAAAAACGGATTACTATGATGGCATCGTTGAATTTCATAATCCCCCTCTTTAAAAAATGTCTCATAAATTTTCTGTATTTTTTCTCCTGCGGCTTGTCCCACTATCTGCTTTTGTACAGGAAGACAAAGAATTTCATAATCCATTCCCCCGTCCGCAACAGTAAAAATATTTGTCTCCACCACACCGTTTTTCAAATAAAAACGCTTTCTCTGTTCCCTGATAAGCCGCTGCCTTTCATCAGCGGCTTTTTCTATCCTTTCTATTTCTAAAAAAACAGCCTCCGTATCTGTTGTTTCTTTTAACACATCAGCTAACTGAGATAAAAAAACAGAGCCAAGTCCCAGGCTTCGCTTCCCCTCATCAACTGCAAAGTAGTCCAAAAGCCAGACATTACCTTCATTTGCCGCCTCAAACATGGCATAGGCGCATAATTCCCGTTCCCCTTTTCCAAAAAGGCCATACGCTTTATTAAGTCCACGCTGATGTAAATCCTCAATCATGCCAAAAGGTTTTATCTCAGGGGCCGGAAAATCCTGCTGCATATTCGTATGATATAGTTTTTCTATTTCTTCCCAGCCCAGAAGGGCAATTTTATAAAGATTCCCATTTTCTCTTTCCATGGATTCCTCCTTAACGACACATCTTTAGTATAATCACATTTCATCTAACTTTGAACTAAGATTTGCATCAATTTTTCCGCATCAACTCCCGCATCTGCATTATACCATGCTCCTGGGAAGTGACAATGGACTGCAAAATCGGTACAAGCCCAGGACAAATATCATATTCCAGGGCAGCCTTTGACATTCGTACTGCCCCCATGTGATGGGGTATCATTTCCCGCATAAAATTACAGGAAATATTGTTGTCCCGGCAGGCATGGCGCATCTGAAAAAACATTAACTGTTTGATCTGGTTTATCCTTCCCTGAAACTTATTTAACTGGCAGGGGGTATTCCTGCAAGCCTCACATTCATCTTCAATTTCAAGCATATCTCCGATGCCCCTGGTCTGCTCCGTAATAATTCCTTCTGCAATTTCCTTTAATGCGGCAATAGGACAATAGGATAAAAGGTTTTCTGACATTTCAATAGCCGCCAGATGGTGGGGAACCATCTGGACAATAAAATTGTAAGAAATGCTGTCTTTTAACCTTGCCTCCTCCATTCCCCTTATCATTTCATTTAATATGCGGTTGTATTTTTGTAAATATCTCTCTGTATCCGGGTTCAAAAGATTGTGGCAATGTCTCATATCTTCTTCATTCTAATATTTCAATTACTATATAATATGCGAAAGAAATTATTGCGACACTATCCTCCCATTCTCCATTCTTATAATCTCATCACACTGATTTGCAATCCCCATATCATGGGTGACAAGCAGCACCGTAAGCCCCTGGTCATGGGCGCACTTCACTAAAAAGCGTATGACACTGTTCCCCGTCTCGGAATCTAAAGCCCCGGTAGGCTCATCCGCGTAGAGAATAGAAGGCTTGTTAATAAGAGCCCTTACAATCGCTGTCCTCTGCTGCTCCCCTCCTGACATCTGTTTCGGATAGAGCCTGCGCTGCTTTTCAAGCCCCACACTTTTCATCATTTTTTTTACTCTGCCGTTCTCTATTTTTTTATCCGAAAAAACCAGAGGCATCCTGATATTTTCCTCACAGGTCAACTCCGGTATCAAATGGTAATTCTGAAACAGAATTCCGATATTTTCATTCCGGAACTTTTCCTGCTCTTTTCTTTCCAGAGAATAATAATCCTTCTTATTAAGATAAACTTTCCCCTCAGAAGGCTTGTCAATGCCGCTTAAAATAGAAAGCAGGGTACTTTTTCCGCATCCGCTTTTACCCACAATAGCCGTAATCGTATTCTGTTTCAATTCAAAAGAAATATCTCTCAAAATATGTTGCTCTTTCTCCCCCACCCTTATTCTTTTTGATATGTGCTGTGCTTTAATCATAAAAAGTCCTCCCTTTACTCATATAATTTGTAATTATATGACTGCCGGGACTTTTTGTCTGCCAATTTGCGGGTGCAATTTGTCAATTTTAAGGGGCGGGGCCATTTGCAAGGATACCATAATTAGATTGATTTTCTATTTTACTATTTTTCCGTCTTTCACCGTGATAACACGGGTACAATATTTCGTCAGTTCCATATTATGTGTCACAAATAAAATCGTCTTTTCCATTCGGCTGGAAAAATATTGTAAAAGTTTTACTACCACCTGGGTGTTTTTGCTGTCTAAATTTCCCGTAGGCTCATCGGCTAAAATGATATCCGGCTCACTTAAAAGGGAGCGCAAAACAGCTGCCCTCTGGGCTTCCCCACCGGACAACTGCATAGGAAAAGCGTTCTTTTTATCCATAAGCTTCAGCATGTCCAGATATCTATCAATATTCTCTTCCTCTATCTTTTTCTTTTTCAACTGAAAGGGTAATATAATATTTTCATATACGGTGAGCTCCTGAATCAAATTGTAGTCCTGAAAGATAAATCCCACTTTATTTCTGCGGAATAATGTTCTCTGTCTTTCATTAAGACTGGAAATATCGTCTCCGGCAACAATAATCGTCCCCTCGCTCACAGAATCCATTCCCCCCACCAGATTTAACAGCGTGGTCTTGCCGCTGCCGGAATCCCCTGCAATTCCCACAAATTCACCTCTTTTTACCCTCAGATTTACATCCTTTAAAACACGGTTTCTGCCGGACTGGCCCTCATAAATCTTACTCACATTCTTTACTTCAACTACAACGTCATTTTTCATTTGCCTTCCTCCTACTCTCTACAAGAGCGTAACCTCTCCAAAAAATTTTCCCTCCTGTCCATCTTCCGATAGGAAATCCAGGGCACCAGAACTGCTGCGGCCCCTCCCGCCAGGGCAAACAGAAGATACACAAATGGATATATACAGTATTTTATGAAAGATTCCATCAAAATTTTTTCCAAAAGAATATAAACGCCGGGAACCGTAATCAAAAGCCCTGGCACAAACCCTCCCAGGATATAAAACATCCCCTCTTTTGCCAGGCTTCTTTTTATCTCCCGCTCCTTAACTCCCATACTCTGAAAAACAGCAAACTCCTGCCTTCTGCTGTAAATTCCTCCCACTGTGCAGTTGATAAAATTCAAAATACCCATGGAAAGTAAAATCATGCTAAGGACAACACCTGCCATCTTTATCCCTCTGACATAGGCCTTTGCCTCTCTTGCTGCTGCTTTGGGAGATTTGAAGGCAAGCATACTGTCTTTTGTCCCCGTCTCCAAAGCTTCCTCCCACGTCTCATGATATTGCTCCTCCACATCAAAGGCATACATATAATAATCCTTCCGCTTTTCCTTTTTCTGCCACTCCTCCATGGGAAGATACAGACTGCTGGCATAATATCTGCCGGGAAAATCCAGGGAATCAGGCAGTTCTTCCACCACCGCCATCACCCTATAAGTTCCCTCCTCCCCGCTTCTAAAAGGAATGGTTACCTTGTCCCCTGGCTGATAACACGCCGCATTTTCCGTATTATTATCACTCATAATAGGATCTAACAGCACATACTCACCTGTGTGAAACAGCTCCAGGTCAATTTCACCTTTTATGGGTTTCAGCTTTTTTAGCATCATGTCAGAAAGCCCATAAGCCGTAGTGTACATCTCCCCGGGGGTACTGCAGCTGTCCTCTCCTGCAATCTTTACAAAGGCATCCCACACTTCCTGAGATGGCAAAAGGCACACAAGGGACACCGTTCCTCCCCCCGCATCTTTTATGCCGGGAAGTTCTTTGTACCTTGCAATCTCCTCCTCTGAAGTCCTGGGATAAGAAACCGTATTTACCCCGGGACTTGTAAGTATAGGCTTTTTCGCCAGAATAAAATCTGCATCCAAATCACCTTTTACATATGCCTCCTCATCAAACCCTGCCGCTATGGCATAAAAGGCGTTGGCGATAAAGATGGAAAGGGCAATGGAAATGCAGACCTTAAACACCTTTTTCTTATCTCCCAGGAAATGCCGTACTGAAAATTTCTTCAGGCAGTCCTTGTTATCTGCCCGTTTCACCTGCCGGAGCTTTCCCGTATATTTTTTCATCTGGATAGGAGAACTGCTTTTTGCCAGTTTTACAGGCTTTGCCTCACTGACTTTCACCGTTCCCCAGGAAAAAAACAAAGACAAGACAAAAATCATAAAATTACCGCTTCCCTTTACCTGTATCGTGGTGAAGCCGCTTAAGATACCGGGCAGTATGGCGGTGGAAAAAACATATCCAAAAATCAGCGCCGGAAGGGCAGCAATCAGAAAAAGAATCATATTTTCCCTGTGTATCATCTTTTTTATCTCCCTTTTCGTTACCCCGTTCATGGTCAGCTTTCCGTAGAACCTTGCGTCTCCTGAAATGGAAATCTGGAAAATATTTGAGATAAAAAGATATCCTGTCATCATCACAGACAACAGCAGGCAAATAACAACCGCCCAGGCTTCCGGCCCCAGACTGCCCAAAAGAGAAATGTCATTTAAAACAATCTCCCCTTCTTCCAGGTCAAGCCCTTCCTCCTCCATCAACAGGGAAGCCTGCTTTCTTATATTTCCCTGGGATGCAAACACAATCCCCGCCATACGGGGGATGGATTTCTCCGGCTCTATTCCCTGTTTTTCCAACTCTTCACAGACCTCCCGGTAAAAATCCTCTGAAACCAGCGCCACATGCAGGGGCTGGGATGCCATATCGTATTTCCCTACCAAAACAAAAGTATCCGTATATTCTTCGTCTTCTATATAATAGGTCAAGTCCACAGGCTGGTTTTCCCTGTATGTAATGCCCCGTTCCATAAGATACTGGTCAGACAACACGATTTCCCTGCCATTTTCCGGCATACGCCCTTCCGTGGGGCAATACCGCATCCATTCTGCCATTTTTTCCTCAAAGTGGTAAAGCTGGATTCCCCCGGCGCCGGAGGGTTCCCTCATAATTCCCAAACGTATGCCAATACTTTTATCAGATACCCGCTTATTTTTGCCTATCCTCTCATACTCCTCCTCTGTGACAGACAACGCCGCATCCATTTTCATAGGTGAGGATACCCGCAGCATTTCCTCCCCTGCATCCAACAGAAAAAACAGGGTGCAGAAAACAATGACAAACAACACAGTAGTAAAAAATACCGCCGCTATGACGCAGAGGCTTTTTCCTTTTTCCCGAATCGCTTTCCTCATGGGAATTTTCATTAAAACATTCACGCTATCACCCACTCCTTTTTAATTTGTAAAGGGCTATCACATGAATCAGTTCCAACAAAGCAGTGTACAGCAGAGAGAGCACCGTCTGGGCCAGGGAGGGGCCAAGGTTTCCGGTTTCCCCCCAATATCCGCAGAGAGAAATCATGCCTGCCAGAGAAATAATACTTCCCACAATTAAAATCACGGCACAGGCAAAGGAAAATGTCTGGACTGCTGTTTTCCCCTCCTTTTCCGATATCTGCCTGTGGAAAATGCATATCTTCCATGCAGAAATATAATCATGAAAACAGCCTGCAGAAGCCCAAACCAGACATAATATTCCCAGGAAAACAGCTATAACCGAAATATCCACATAATCCCACAGCCTCACAGCCCCTGGGCTCAAGAGCAGAACCGCCCCAATCCCCAGTACAAGGGATGCCACGCCAAGAAATGTGCCGATATACCGCCCCTTTTTTTCCTGCTTTATCCCGTTTATCTCCCCCACCAAATCCACCAAATTGTCTGCTGCATTTTTTCCATAGTTTTCCGGACAAAACCGTTCCCCTTTTAAAAGCTCATTCACATCCACCTTTAATACTCTGCATAAATCCATCAGAAGGGATGCATCTGGAAGACGGTTTCCTGTCTCCCATTTTGAGATTGTTTTATCCGTCACCCCGATTTGCTCTGCCACCTCCCGTTGGGTCATCCCTAATTCTCTACGGCTCTCTGCGATAAACTGCCCTATTTTTATCTGATTTATCATGTATGCCTCCTACATTCAATATACAATATTCTACTTTAACCGTCATGCTCCATATTGGCGAATCCCTCTCCCTTTTGGAGATTTAAAGCTTTTCCATAAATACCTCCTGCTCCCATAGACACAAAAAGGTGTAATGCCCTGAATCTTTTTCAGAAACATTACACCTGCAGTCTCTCCCGCTCTTTTTTTCCATAATACAAATAAAACAGGACACAAATCACTGAAGAAAGCAGTGACCCCAGAGGGGCTGCCAATCCCATGGGATACAAGCTGTCAGGAAAATACATACTGGCCAAATACGCCCCGGGTATTCGCACCAACAAAATGGATACTATGTTATGTAAAAAAGAAATCCCTGACTTTTGAGCACCGCAAAAATATCCGCTGAAACAAAAATGGATTCCCGCAAAAAAACAGTCAAAGGAATAAGACCGCAGATACGTGCATCCTGCCGCAAGCACCATGGTATCTCTGGTGAATAGCCCCACCAGAGTCTGGGGCAGAAACTGGCTGTAAATAGAACAGAAAATCCCCCATCCCATCGTAATGCCCAGACCATAGGTTAAGGTCCTCCTTGCCCTTTCTGCTCTTCCCGCCCCCATATTTTGGGCAGTGATAGCGGAAATTGCCGAAAGGAAAGCAGAAGGCACCAAAAACATAAAACTTATAATTTTCTCCACAATTCCCACACCAGCAGAGACAATCAGCCCCCGGCTGTTGGCAATTACGGTAATCAATATAAACGCCACCTGAATAAGGCCGTCCTGCAAGGCAATGGGCATCCCCACTTTTAAAATATCACATGCCATCTCTCTTTGTAAACGAAAATCTTTTCTTTTCACCCGAAATCCCAGGTCAATTTTTCCCATAACAAACAGCGCAGCAGCCACACTTACCCCCTGGCCGCATACCGTCCCAAGAGCCGCACCTGCCGCCCCCATATGGAACACTCCGATAAATAAAAAGTCCAGAAAAATGTTTACCCCGCAGGCAATTCCCACAAAATACATAGGGTGCTTACTGTCCCCGGCTCCCCGGAAAATACTGCTGATTACATTGTATGCAGTGATAAAAGGGATTCCGGCAAAACAGATTCTAAGATAGGAAACCGTCTCCTCCACCGCCTCCTTGGGCGTCATCATCACCTGGGCAATAGGCGAGGCAAGGAGCACAAGGGCTGCCGTGAGAACTGCTGCAAAGCCTGCAAATAGTACAACTCCCGTTCCCACAGCACCTGCCGCCGCCTTCTGGTCTCCTGCCCCAACACTGCGCCCAATCCGCACCGTAGCACCCATGGCAAACCCCACAATAATGACAGTGAGCATATGGATAACCTGGCTTCCGATAGATACGGCTGTGGTTGTCTGAGAACCATTGTAAAGTCCCACCACAAATAGATCCGCCATGCCGTAAAATGTCTGCATAAAACAAGACAGGAGATAGGGGAGAGCAAACCATATAAGATTCTGCCCCACACTACCCTCTGTCAGGCTGCGTTTTTCTCTCATCACAACGTTCTTCCCCCTGTACAGATTTCAAATATATCATTCTCTCCATCCAAGCATTTTCAAGGTTTCCTTTCACATCCTTGAGACATAATTATATACGCTAATGTCGCAATCGTCAAAGCCTTTGCAAAAAAAACCAGACAAAATAACCCCTGCCATTTTGTCTGGTTTATAAATCACGTACAAAATACCCCTATTTTATACTGTAAAACCTTCCCCTATCATATACCTCTTTTAGAATACTGCCGGGAACAACGTAGCGGGAATCGCCAGCCACAAATCCGGGAACAACACCAAAAGCAGCAATACCACCAGAGATGACAAGAAATAAGGAAGGGCCCCTTTAAATGCATCTTCAATGGTAATTCCGCTGATAGACGAAGCTATCAAAAGACATAGCCCGTAAGGCGGTGTCACCAGGCCCAGAGCCAGTGTAACAATAATAATCAGTCCCAAAATAACCGGGCTGATGCCAAGGGATGTAGCGCTTGGCAGAATAATGGGCACAAACAAAATCATTGCCGGAACGGCATCCATAAATGTACCCACAAACATAAAGAATACCACTACAACCAAAAGGAATACCAGTTTTCCTCCCGCCATGTTTACAAAGAACTGCTGTACAAACACATTCAACTGATAATAGCTCAGCAATTCGCCCAATGCATTTGCTGTAGCCAGTGCAAACAAGGACAGAGATGACAACTTCATCGTCTCAATTAAGATTCTGGGCAGATTTTTTACTTTAATGGTACGGTAGAAAAAGATGCCTACAATCAAAGCGTAAATACATGCAACAGCTGCGGATTCCGTAGGTGTAAACAAACCGCTGACAATACCTCCGATAAGAATAATCGGTGTGAGCAGTGCCGGAAGGGACTGGCCTACCTGGCGCAGCACATCTTTCATGGCAACCGCCTCCCCCTTGGGAAAATTCTTCTTAACGGAATTCATTTTAATCACAAACATCATCGCCAGTCCAAGCAGGATTCCCGGAATCATACCACTCATAAACAGTGCTCCCGTACTGACGTTGGCAATACCAGCATACACCACCATGGTGATACTGGGTGGGATAATGGAGCCCAAAGTGGAAGATGCCGCTGTGACACCTACGGATGTCCCCTTATCATACCCGTCTTTTTCCATGGCAGGAATCAAGATTTTGCCCACTCCCGCTGTATCTGCCTGGGAAGAACCGGAAATTCCCGCAAATACCATAGATACCAGCACGTTTGCATAGGCAAGGCCGCCCCGGAAACGTCCCACCAGCGCATTACAGCAATCGATAAGTTTTTCTGTAATCTCCCCTTCATTCATAAGATTTGCCGCCAAGATAAAAAGGGGAACCGCCAACAGAGTAAAACTGTTTAAACCATTAAACATTTTTGTAAATACTACCGTATTCGGAATAGCCGGAATTGCAAAAATACCCGTAAAAGATACAACACCCAGGGCAAAAGAAATCGGCACTCCAATTGCTACCATTATAACAAACAATATAACAAGTAACGCACCCATTAATTATTTCCCCCTTTCGCCACATTGCCAATCTCCTCTATGATATGCGCAACAAGATAGATAGCGGAAGTAACGCCGCAGATTGGCAGACAGAGCCATGTGGGTCCTCTTTTAAAAGAAGGAATATTCACCCACGTATAATTCCAGAACTGTTTTGCAACCAAAACTCCGTAGTACGCCATAAGTACTGCAAAAATCAACATAATTACAGAAATAATCAACGCAACCACACTTTTTGCCTTAGAACTCTTTAACATATCGCTGACAGAGGTAAAAGCAAAATGGCGCTTTTCGTACACCATCGCCCCTGCCCCCATAAATACCGCCCAGATAAAAGAGTACATTGACACATCTTCCGTCCAGGTCGCTACAATTCCAACATAACGGGAAAACATCTGATATACAACTGTTAAAAGGAAAATAAGCAAAAACACGCCGCCCACGGCAATTTGAATTTTTTGTAGCATATCAATTGCTTTTTTCATTCTTTCTCTCCTTTCCACACTTTCGCTGCCCAGGGCACATACTATAAAAGAACTGATTCCACTGTGCATCCCATGCATCTAAAAACAGTCACCCAGTCTCCCAGGTGACTGTTTCATTTAAAATAAAACATTAAATTATTTTGCTGCAGAACGAATCATCTCTAATTCTGCCGTCATATTGTTCTCTTCAGCAAACTTATCCATAATTGGATTTGCGATTGCCTTAAATGCCTCGATATCGATATCTGCATTCTCTGTCACTGTTGCGCCGTCCGCGATAACCTGCTTTTTAGACTCCTCGAACATCCTATATGTTACCTGACGTTCCTCTGCTGTTGCAGCAACGCATGCCTCGTCAATCCAACCCTTCTGCTCGTCGGTTAATCCGTCATAGAATGCACCGTTCATCAAAAGAAGACGTGTCGTATAATCGTGATGTGTCTCAGATACAAATTTACCGTTGTCTGTCTTGTGATGCTCTTTCAGCATAAAGTTTGTGTAATCATTCTCAGCAGAATCCACAACGCCCTGCTGCAATGCCTGATAAAGCTCGCCCCATGCCACGCTGGTAGGAATTGCCCCGCATGCTGCAAAGAAATCCTGCTGAACCTGAGATGACTGTGTACGGATGGTCATTCCCTTTAAATCATCTGGTTTTGCAACTGCTTTTTTCCCGTAAACATCACGTACGGATGATGACCAGTAGCCCATAATACGGAAATTGTTTCCTGTCTTTTCAGTAACGATTTCTTTCATCTTGTTACCGAAATCTCCATCCAAACATTTCTCCCAGTGATCAAAACTGTCAAATAAGTATTCCAGAGAGAAAATATCAATCTCCGGCACACCGATAGATGTCATAAATCCCGGTGATGCAACCACAAGGTTAGCAGCTCCCATCTCCAATTTCTCGATAAGCTCAGATTCGTTTTCACCTAATGTTCCTTTGTGTACGGTAACGGCAATTTTTCCCCCGGATTTCTCTTCCACTACCTCTTTAAATTTATCCATACCGTAAGAGTAAGGATTTTCCAGAGATGTCTGGTTGGAAGCGATAATGAGATTTAACTCTGCTGCTGAAGTATCCACTGCGGAGCCGCCGTCTGCCGGTGCGTCTGTCTTTGTGTCCGCACCTGCGTCTGCATTTGACGATGTGGATGCCGGTGCTCCCCCGCATCCTGCCAGTGATGCCAAAGCCAAACTTGTTGCTAATGCCACTGCAAATTTTCTTTTCATAGTTTTTGTCCTCCCTCGTTTATAGTGACTTTTTATCTTTTACATGCGAAGCACGCAAAATTCCTAAATAAATTACAATAAAGAAATACTTACTTTAACCACAACTTTCCGGATAGTCATAGGCTCCTCCGCCGCCACTGCCGGACGGTGTACGTCTGAGGGAAAAAATATATTGAAACATCCCGGTACTGCCTGAATAAATCCCTCGTTTTCCACAGATTTGTAAAAAATCAAATCCCTGTCGTCAAAGCGTTCTTCCACTTGGTAATTCCCTGTGTCCGGGGTAAATCCCAGCCGTTCTTTTCCTGTAGCTAAAAACTGCACGTCTATGTATTTCTCGTGTACTTCCGGGCGTCTTTCCGACATATCCCCAGTCTGGGCATCCATAACCTGGGCGTAAATTTCTTTTCCCTGAATTTCATAAACGCCGGTTTCCATCTTTGTAAAATCATTTGATTTCAGGTAATTCAGTGCTGTCTGAATCGCTTCCGGATATTTCCCGAAATCATCCTTTGCATAAATTGACGATGAAATCATAACCTTCTCCTTTTCCCACATTTAAAATGCTTTTACTTTTTCCCAGACTTCCTCGATAATAGGTATTCCCTTCTCCTTATTTTCACGTCTGGTATTTAATTCAATCTCACCGGGATAAAATACTTTGCCCCCCTCCTGTATAGGCTCAGAAGACCTGATATCCGCAATAAGCTCATCCACAATTTGATCTGTGGTAGCGGCATCGTTAAATTTCCCCGGGTCAATGGCAATCATGATCTGGGACAGACCAACTTCATCTCCAAATGTCCCGATTTTAGCCACAGAATTTGCATTCGTCAAAACCGTAGAGATCAAATCCAAAAGAATCGAGATTCCGCTCCCCTTCCAGTAGCCCATAGGGAGAACTCTCCAGGTTTTCTCAATAGCCGCCGGGTCTGTGGTAAGGTTCCCCTCCTCATCATATCCCCCCGGTACTGGGAGCTTCTGCCCCTTAAGCCTTGCCTCCTCAATTTTACCGTAGGAAAACTGTGAAACGGCACAGTCCACGACTACATGCTCTCCGTTGCTTTTTGGCACTGCAAAAATAAAAGGATTATTTCCGATTTTTCTGTCTTTGCCGCCCCATGCAGGCATGTTAGGCATTGTATTTGACCAGCAGATGCCGATGCATCCCTGATTGGCCGCCTGCCATCCATAGCTGCCCCCACGCATCCAGTGGTTGTTATTTCCCAGGGCAACCATGCCGATTCCGAACTCCTTTGCAAGCTCACAGGCTCTGTCCATAGCCTGTTTTGCATTTAAAGGACCAAAACCTCTGTGTCCATCCCAGCGCTCAATGGCGCCCATAGACAGTTCACATGTCGCCACAACATCCGGGTTAATTTCCCCCTTATCCAGATATTCCACCACTCGCGGAAAACGGTTAATTCCATGGCTGTAAATGCCGTCCAGACTGTTCTGTGCAAAAACTGTAGCCGCATCCTTTGCATTTTTCTCGCCAAAGCCCCTGCTGATTAGGATTCTCTGAAATTCTTTTTCCAGGTCCTCATACTTAATATACTCCATACTATCAACAACCTTTCCTCGCAATATAGTTTGAAATATTTCTTTTTCGCAATCGATTGCAATGTTGTATGGTTATAATAGCATATTTCCTTCTTTGTTGCAACTATCTATTTTTTCCATATTTTGAATACAAAACTTATTAGAAATGCACAATACCATTACAGTACAACTAACAGTGTAATTGTCATTAATGCTATGCTTACCACAATAGACAGCGAATTGACTGCACTGGCAAGTCCGTAATCCCCCTTCAGTTCCGCTGTAAAAGCAGTAGCTGCGGAAGATATGGGGCTGAATACCAAAATCGCAAGGGCCTGACGGTATTCCAGACCCAAAGGAAGGCAAAAGAAGAATGCCACGCACAAAAGAAATGCCACAGTGTACCGAACAAAAATAATTTTAAATATTTTTCCCACCTGTTCTTTGTCACTGGAAAGTTTAAAGCCAACACCCACCATAAGCATTGCCAAAAACGCATTTGCATTCCCCACTATCCCCGCAAAAGTCAAAACAGGCCCCGGCAGATTCCAGTGGAAAAGGGACAGTATTGTCATAAACAGGTAAATGTCAAAGGGAATCGATTGAAAAAGAGTTTTGATCATGGGCAGCAGAGAGAATTTTTTCTTTCCCTCCGCAGACATAGATGCCAGGCTGTAACTCCCTCCCAGGCAGATAATGGCGTTGCCCAAATCAAAAAGACTGGTGGCAACCACCCCTGTGGGCCCTAAAAATCCCTGGGCAAAGGGCATACTGAAATTGCCGATATTATACCCAGACATATTGAGTATGTGGAATGCCCGTTCTTCCCGGCTCTTACCTGTGGTTAAAACCACAGCCAGAAGAATCATAAGGACTCCTCCCCCAAGCCCCAACAGGCTTAGGACCAGGAGGGATGGTTTTACCACCGCCCCGGCAAAATTAGCTACGATTGCCGCGGGCATGGTAATTTTCAACACGATTTTTGAAAGGATGTGAAAATCTCCCTCCTTAAAAAAACCCACCCGCCGCAGCACAAATCCCAATACAATAATAGACACAAAAGCCCCCGCTTTTATTAAGATATCTGCCATAATTTCCCCCTGTAAATATCTTCTTTTACGTACTCTCCCGCTCTATAATCTCGGAATAGAGCATAACCTTCTGATTCTTGCCTTTCCCCAAAAGCCCGGCGTACAATATGCTGGCGGCAGCCTCGCTCATCTCTTCCAATTTATTATTCAAAGTGGTAAGTTTTGGCATACAGATTTCCCCGTAGATACTGTTGTCCACCCCGATAAGCCCCAGTTGTCCCGGCACGTCATATCCCATGTCAAGAGCTGCACGGATTCCCCCCACCGCCGCCAAATCCACGGAATAGATAATCCCCTGTGTATCGGGATGCTCTTTTAACACATCCACCGTTGCATCGTAACCGCCTTTTAAACTGCTTTCCCTGCATTTGTAAATCCAAATATCCTCTTTTGCGCACCCGTTATCTCTCATTCCGTCACGGTATCCCTGAATCTTTTTCCCGTTGGAAGGTGACATGGAGTCCAGCACAAAGGCTATTTTTTGTTTTCCCTTATCCCTGAGATAATTGACACACTTATAAATTCCGGTATCTTCATCCACCAGCACACCGGAAACATTTGGAAGATCCAGATACCCGTTTACCATTACCACAGGCACATTGGACAGATGGGTTTGAATATTTTTCTTTATCTTCTCCGTCATATACATGGAACCCATCAGTATAACTCCCTCAACCCTGCGCTGCTGCAGGATTTTTATATACTCTTCTTTCATCTCATCTGTGGGGCCTGTCCCCATGATGATACAGCAGTATCCTCTCTTTGCCAGCTCCTTTTCAATGAAAAACGCACTGTTCACATGGTGGGTGACACGGATATCCACGATAAGAATCCCAATCATTTTCGTGGACTGCATCACAAGACCTCTGGCCGCTGCATCCGGCGTATAATCATATTTTTCCAAAAGCTGTTTTACCCGTTCCCTGGTCTCTTTTCTAATCCCCGGCTTATTGTTAATGACACGGGACACCGTACTTGCCGCAACACCGGCCTCCCTGGCAATATCGTAAATTGTCATTTCCACTCCCCCTAAACGATTTCCATGGAAAGAGGCGCCATAAGGTGTTGCATCAGCAGATGATATGCCCTCTCCCCTTTTCCCTGCTGAAGCGCCTCAAAAAACTCCTGATGCTCCTTTAGCGTGCCCTGAATCCTCCCAGGCACAGACAGGGCGCTTACAGTGGTGAGATGAATCAAATACATCAGACGCTGAAAGGTCTGCTCAAATTCTCTGTTCTGTACATAATTTATCATTGACATGTGAAACTGGTGGTCATACTCCATAAAATGTTTCAGCACCGTCTCCTCTTTTTTTCCCTGCAAAGCCTTTTCTTGTCTTTCCAATAACTTCTGCATATTGGCAAAAAGGCTCTTACATTTTGGGGTGTCAACTTCCCCGGCTACAAGATGTACACAAAAACCTTCTATTGCACAGCGAACCTGTATGGTTTCCAACATATCACTCTGCTTTAACTGACGAATCCGGAACCCTCTGCTGGGTATCACATCTATATAGCCATCCTGGCTTAAACACTGTATTGCCTCCCTCATAGGGGTTCTGGAAATTCCGATTTCCGCTGACATTCTGGTTTCTGAATATAAGGTATCGGGGTCTAACCTGCCGGATAAAATTAAATCTTTCAGATATTCATAGGCCTGTATCTGCAAAGGACTTTTCGTATCCACGGATTTCTCCACTCCTTTTAAAATATGCAATGTTCATAAACCGTTTTGAGTAATTACATCATACTTTAGATTATGTCCTGTGTCAATGACAAAAAAGTCTTGACCGGTATACCGGTATACTATATAATCATAAATAACAGCACACCATGTCATATTTTACAGGAGGTTTTATTATGAGCGTATATCAAATGGGGAATTTACGTGTAGTGGATTTAACAAAGGTTTTAGATCCCAAAACAGAGAGCAGAAGGTGCGGACTGACACGTTTCAACACCGGAGGGCCCATTCCAGATTTCCATACCATTATGGATCTCACCAGCCACCTTGGCACACATGTGGAGTGTCCCTACCACCACAATGACGACTGGGCAGATGTGGAGTCCCTTCCCATTACAACTTTTATGGGCCGGGCTATCTATGTAAACATTGAAGGATGCGAGCCGAATCACAAAATTACCGGGGAGGACCTGGAGAGGGCCTGCGGCAGCCGAATCAAGGAGGGAGACATCGTAATTATCGATTCTCCTATGAAACTTCCTCCTTTTACGCCAGATTCCAACACAGAAAAGGACCAGCGCCTTTTTATCTGCCGTGAAACAGCAGAGTGGTTCCGGGATAAGAAAGTAAAATGCGTGGGATTTGGGGATGGGGTTTCCATCGAGAGCAATAATACCGATGTATGTGCATTCCATGACGTTTTAATGGAGGTAAACTGTGTATTTCTGGAAGTTTTAAAGAATTTGGAGGAGCTTACCACAGACACTTTCTTTATGTCCTACTCTCCTCTTCCCATCAAAGGCTTGGATTCCTGCCCTATCCGTGCATATGCCATTGAGGGGCTCAGTGAATTTTCCGAATAAAGGGGGATAAAGAGTGAAAAAAAAGTGTATTTTTGAACGCACTTGTATAAGGGTTCATAAAAC
>CAMWKH010000046.1 GCA_947174805.1 uncultured Roseburia sp.
CTATCCCTGCCTGAAGAGAAGCCAGTAAGTTAATGCCTTAACTAAATGACATTGGGTGTACCGTTTCCTTTTTTTGTGATTGATGAGGGGACAAGAGGACAAGAGATGGAAAAAAGAAATTTTGTAGTTTGGATTTTCTTTGCATTATTTTTTTGCCTGCTTTTAGGATGCACATTTCGGGAAAAACGGAAAAATTATACGGAGGATATGCAAAACTTATGCAGTCGGGAGATAAAACAGTGCTTTGGAACGGAGTATGAAATTTCAGAGGGTATGGAACGGGAAGATCATTATTATGATGAAAAAAGGAATACGAACGTTATTGTCCGCGATACGGAATGGAACATTACTTACCGTGATGTGCAGGGAGAGGAGCAGACATTCGTATTTAACAACCGATGCGAGCATCCCAAAAGCCATTGGAATCACACAGTAGAATCTTATATTGCCAAACGGGTGTCGGATTTTTATCAGCAGAAATTTATAGATTGCAAATTAAAGGGAATATCCGGTTACAGGGAAAAGGACAGCGGGGAAGAAGAACGGCGTCTTATGCGGGAGGAAACAAAAGAGCGGCTTCGGGATATTTTAGGGGAAATGGCAGGTTATACAGACGGCTCATTAAATGCCACGGTTTATGTGATTATGATGGATGAAAACGGATTCGCAGACGACTTTTTCCTTACAGTGCTGAAGGGGGAAGAGCTTGATGGGGAGTCGTTAGTGTTTGAGAAAATTCTCCATGAAAATTTTTTCGGAAAGATTTTGTATGGAGACATCTTATTAACTCAAAAAAGAAATGGACGATTCAAAAATATCTAATTTTTTCAAAAATGGGATGGACTTTGCACAGACTAAACTATTTGTTTCCAAGTGGTTTAATTTAGTCATTTTTAAGAAAATGACTAAATTGAACTTGACATGGATAAGATAGATTGCTATTCTGTAATAAAGTCATTTATTCACAATTCATAATGACAAACCATTAAAATGAGGGAAAAGTATGAGAAACTATGATTATGAAAATAAATGGCAAAAACTATTGACGCCGGACATCGTTGGATATCTAACAACAATACATGAGTACAAGGGACAGCAGCATCTGATCGCAAACAGGCATGCAGATGTTTTGGTTGATTTGAAAGAACTGGCGCTTATACAGAGTACGGAAAGTTCTAACAAGATTGAAGGTATTTATACATCGGATGAACGATTGAAAAAAATTGTTATGGATAAGACCATGCCAAAAACAAGAGACGAGCGTGAAATCGCCGGATACAGAGATGTTCTTCATACAATTCATGAAAATTATGAGCATATACCAATTAAGCCGGCGTTCATTTTACAACTGCACAGAGACTTGTATAAATTTGAAGATGTGAGAATTGGCGGAAATTTTAAAAGTGCCGACAATATCATCGAAGAGCGGGACTTACAGGGGAATAAAATTGTGCGATTCTGTCCGGTTGCAGCGTGGGAAACGCCGGAAGCTGTAGAAAGACTTTGTGAAGCTTATCAAAACGTATTGAATAAGGAAAATGCAGATCCACTGCTGATTATACCTATGTTTATTTTAGATTTTTTGTGTATTCATCCTTTTCGAGACGGGAACGGAAGAATGAGCAGGCTTTTGACATTACTGCTGCTATACAAGTCGGGATATCTGGTGGGAAAATATATCAGTATTGAACGATTAATTGAAAAGACAAAAGGCTCATATTATAGCATGTTACAGGAAAGTTCCGGGAATTGGCATGAGGAAGCAAATGACTATGCGCCCTTTGTGAAATATATGCTTGGTGTAATCGTGGCGGCCTACCGTGATTTTATGGAGCGGACAAAACTGGTAGAAGAAAAGAAGGTTTCCAAACCGGACAGGATAGCAGAGGAAGTTAAAAATCATATTGGGACGATCACGAAAGCAGAGCTGCTGAATATAGTGCCTGATGTAAGTCAGACGACTGTCCAGCGTACACTCACAGATTTAGTAAGGCAGGAAAAAATCATAAAAATTGGCCAGGGGCGTTATACGAAATATACCTGGAACTGGGACAGGGAGGATTAGTTATGATAACAGGAGAGCTGAAAAACCGAATTGATAGTCTTTGGGAAATATTCTGGACAGGGGGCTTGACGAATCCTCTGGACGTGATTGAGCAGATGACGTATCTTATGTTTATCCGGGATCTTGATGATACAGATAATACCCATGCGAGAGAAAGTGCAATGTTAGGACTTCCTTTTGAAAGTATTTTTGCAAAGGAAGTCAAAATTGGGGACAGAGTGATAGATGGGACGAAATTGAAATGGTCAGTGTTCCGTGATCTGCCGGCGGATAGGATGTATTCGGTTATGCAGGAAATGGTGTTCCCTTTTATAAAAAATCTTAATGTCAATAAAGACAGCGCCTATTCCAAATATATGGATGACGCCATATTTAAGCTTCCCACACCGCTTATGCTCTCCAAGGTTGTGGATGCTATGGATGATCTGTATGCACAGATGGAAAAACTGAAAGAAAGTGATGCCAGAGGAGATGTGTATGAATATCTTCTTTCTAAATTGTCAACGGCAGGTGTCAACGGCCAGTTTCGGACGCCAAGACATATTATCAGGATGATGGTAGCATTGATGGAACCGGATGCGGAGGATGTAATCTGTGATCCCTCCTGTGGAACAGCAGGATTTTTGGTTGAGGCTTCCGAATATTTGAGAGCCAATAAGAAAGAAGAAATATTTTATGATAAGAGAAAAAAAGAACATTTTATGAATCACATGTTCTATGGTTTTGATATGGACAGGACAATGCTTCGCATCGGAGCTATGAATATGATGACTCATGGTGTGGAGAGCCCTTTTATTGAATACAGGGACAGTTTATCAGACCAGAATCCGGACAAAGAGAAATATTCCCTTATTCTTGCCAATCCGCCTTTTAAGGGAAGTCTGGATGCGGATATTGTGTCAGCGGATTTGTTAAAGGTATGTAAGACCAAAAAGACAGAATTACTTTTTCTGGCTCTATTTGTAAGAATGCTCAAAATAGGCGGGAGATGCGCCTGCATTGTACCGGATGGTGTGCTTTTTGGTTCGTCTGCTGCCCATAAAGCGGTCAGAAAAGAGATTGTGGAAAATCAGAGGCTTGAAGCTGTGATTTCCATGCCTTCCGGCGTATTTAAGCCATATGCAGGGGTGTCAACTGGAATTCTTGTATTTACAAAGACAAGCCATGGAGGGACAGATAATGTATGGTTTTATGATATGCAGGCAGATGGGTTTAGTTTGGATGACAAGAGAACTGTGGTGAAAGAAAATGATATTCCGGATATTATCCAGAGATTCCATAACCGTGATGCAGAGGCAGACAGGGAACGGACAGAAAAATCATTTTTGGTGTCTAAGCAGGAAATTGTGGATAATGGCTATGATCTTTCTATCAATAAATATAAGAAGACAGAATATGTACCGGTAGAGTATCCGCCTACTTCTGAAATTATAAGTAAAATAGAGGAACTGGATGTGCAGATTGCGAAAGAATTTAAGGAGTTAAAGGCAATGCTGTAGACTGGGGAAGGAAAGACAAATCATTATTTGCAGAGGTGAGAAAATAGAAATATTAGTGTAAGGATTGTGAAAGGTGAAGGGCAGATATGGACAAAAATTCATTTTCGTATGTGATTTACATGATTCATGCATGTGCAAAAAATTGGGAGAATACCCCTTCAGAAGTATATAAAAAATTGAAAAGTGCAGATTGTATTATGGGTTTTCTTGTGCCTAATTATGAGATTCTTCACACCCAGAGTACGCAGTATGTCATTGAAGATATAAAAGAGTATCTTACGGTAAGGGGGATATCTATATGACAGTTTACCACGGCTCAAATGTGATTGTAAATAATCCGGATGTAGAGCATTCTTTCAGATCTCTGGATTTTGGAAAAGGGTTTTATGTAACTACTGTTAAAGAACAGGCGGAGAGATGGGCAAGGAGAAAAGCCGATATATGCGGTGCGGACAAAGGAATTGTAAATGTTTATTATATGAAAGAAGAGGGATAAGGAAAGGGCTTTGAAAGAAATTAAAGCTTATCCTAATTATGACCAGACAGCGTTTATGAAGCCAAAGGCCATAACACAGCTGCTGTCTTATGAATCATTTTATGAGGTGATAATAATATGAATGAAGAAGTATTGGAAAAAGTCTATCAGGAAAATCTCGAAGAACGGATTATAACATATCTGGCAGAGAAGTGTGATTTTTCCTATGAGAAGGCAATGGACGTATATTATAGCAGCAACTTGTCTGATAAAATATACATTGGAAGAGAAGGAATACAGTATCTGGACTATAAAGTGCTGGTCCAAATATTGATGGAAACTGAGAAAGAATTGTTTGGTTGAGACTTGTGAGGAATGATATGGAGTATAGATTAGATGAATTGTTTGATCTCCAGATGGGTAAAACACCATCAAGAAATAATTCGGAATATTGGAATTCGGAAGGAAACAAATGGATTTCTATTGGAGATTTAACAAGATGCGGGAAGTATATAAATGAAACAAAGGAGTTTTTAACGAATAAGGCTGTTGAGGAGAGTGGTATCAGTTTAATACCTGCAAATACTGTTATAATGAGTTTTAAATTGTCCATTGGTAAGACTGCAATTACATCTGAACCAATGTATTCCAATGAAGCTATAATGTCATTTAGAGATAAACATTTAATAAAATTGTTGCCGGATTATATATATTACTTGTTTTTGTGGAAAAAATGGGATATTGGTGTCAATAAGGCTGTAATGGGAAAAACGTTAAATAAAGCGACATTGTCTGGAATAAAGATAAGTATTCACGATTATATGAAGCAAAAAGAAATTGTTGAGGTTCTTGATAAGGTTAAAGTTATTATTGATAACAAAAAGAAGCAAATAGAAGAATTGGACACCCTTATCAAAGCCCGATTTGTCGAGATGTTTGGGGACCCAAGAAGTAACCCATTTGGATTTGATAAGAAAATGTTGAAAGATACTTGCAAGGTTATCACTGGTAATACACCTTCAAGAAGCGTTACAGCGTATTATGGTAACTATATTGAATGGATAAAGACTGATAATATTGTGTCTGACTTACTCAATCCAACACTGGCTTGCGAAAGCCTATCAGAAGAAGGTATGAAGGAGGGGAGGACAGTCGGAAAAGATTCTATTTTGATGGCTTGTATTGCGGGGAGTATATCGAGTATTGGTAGAGTTTGTGTTACAGACAGACCAGTAGCGTTTAATCAACAGATAAATGCTGTTGTTCCAGGAAAATATAACATTTTCTTTTTATATGTATTACTAAAGATATCTAAAGAATATTTGGCGGAAAATATAAATATGGCATTAAAGGGAATTCTGTCAAAGTCGAAGCTTGAAGAAAAAGAGTTCATTGTTCCTCCAATGGAACTTCAAGAACGGTTCGCCGGTTTCGTTAAACAAGTTGACAAATTGAAAGTTGCAATAGAAAAACAATTGGAACAAACTCAATTATTGTTTGACAGCCTTATGCAGCAGTATTTTGGCTAATGGGTTAAAATGGCAGCATAGGTATTCATATAACACAAATTGAAAGTTGCAGCATAGAAATCCCACAAGCAGTTCCCGTTCATACTTAGCAATCTCAAAAGATAGGAGGTTTTTACATGACCAACTTTGACTATCTAAAAAAAGAACCAAAATTCCACACATTCGCAGATGTGGCCATTTCAGCAGAGCGGATCATTCACATCGACCCTGAGGCAAGCATCATCAACTGCCGACGTGCTATGGAGTTTGCTGTCAAATGGATGTACTCTGTAGACAAGTCCCTTGCAATGCCATACCGGGATAATTTGAACAGCTTGCTGCATACAGATGAGTTCAAAGACATTGTGGATGATACCTTGTGGAAACGTCTGGATTTTATCAGACGTATGGGAAATAATGCGGCCCATGCAGGTAAAAAAATAACTTTTGATGAGGCGGCTCTTTGCCTGCAGGACTTATTCATATTTTTAGATTTTATTGCATATTGCTATTCGGATCATTATGAAGAGAGGAAGTTTGACACTTCTCTGTTGGAAAAACTGGAAAAAACCCAGGTTTTAACACAGAAATTTGCCGACGTAAATTTAGAAGAACTTATAGCGGAGAATAAGGCATTAAAGGAAGAGCTTACGGCCAGGCGTGAAGTGCAGGCGAAAGAGTATGTTGCAAAGCCCATTGATTTATCAGAGTATAAAACAAGAAAAATCTACATTGACTCCATGCTTACAGATGCCGGCTGGACGGAGGGAAAAGACTGGATCAGCGAATTAGAGATCTCTGGCATGCCGAATCAATCCGGGGTAGGGTATGCAGACTATGTTCTGTTTGATAATGCACACAGGCCCCTTGCTGTTATCGAGGCAAAGAGGACATGCATCGACATTTCAAAAGGACGTCAGCAGGCTGCATTATATGCAGATTTACTGGAGAAAAAGTATAATCGCAGACCGGTCATATTCTTGACAAATGGATTTGAAACAAGAATTATTGACGGTCATTATCCGGAAAGAAAATGTGCTGCTATTTATTCTAAAAGAGATTTGGAAAAGTGGTTTAATCTTCTCGCAATGCGTACCAGTTTAAAGAATATTGAAATAGATAAAAATATTGCCGGGCGGTATTACCAGGAGGCGGCAGTGAAAGCGGTGTGCAGTTCTTTTGGTGAAAGAAACAGAAGAAAGGCGCTTCTTGTTATGGCTACCGGTTCCGGAAAGACAAGAACTGTCATTGAGTTATGCCGCATCTTGCTGGAACACGGCTGGGTAAAAAACATATTGTTTCTGGCAGACAGAAATTCTCTCGTAACCCAGGCGAAGCGGAGCTTTGTAAACTTGCTGCCCGATTTGTCCTGCAGCAATATGTGTGAAAAGAGCAGAGACTATAAATCTCATTGCATTTTTTCTACCTATCAGACTATGATTCATTTGATCGATGACATAAAAGATGAAGAGGGAAAAATTTTCTCCTGCGGTCATTTCGACCTTGTGATCTGCGATGAGGCGCATCGATCTATTTATAACAAATACCGTGATATTTTTGCCTATTTTGATGCCCCTCTCGTAGGTCTTACAGCAACGCCCAAAGATGAGATTGATAAAAATACATATTCTGTATTTGAATTGGAAAACGGTGTTCCCACTTATGGATATGAGCTTGCACAGGCGGTTAAGGACGGTTATCTGGTTGATTTTCAGTCTGTGGAGACAACACTTAAATTTATTACGCAGGGAATTGCCTATGATGAACTTTCCCAGGAAGATAAAGAAATATATGAGGACACTTTTAGGGCGGAAAACGGTGAAATACCGGATTGTATCGGTGCATCTGCTCTTAATACATGGATTTTTAACGAAGATACAATACGAAAAGTTTTGAATATCCTTATGACACAGGGGATTCGGATTAATTACGGGCAGAGCATTGGCAAAACAATTATTTTTGCAAAAAACCATGCACATGCAGAAAAGATTCTTGAGGTGTTTCACAGGGAATATCCACATCTGCCCAATGGTTACGCAAAAGTAATTGATAACTATATAGATTATGCGCAAAGTGAAATTGATGAATTTTCTGATCCGGAAAAGCTGCCTCAAATTGCAATCACTGTAGATATGCTGGATACCGGTATTGATGTGCCGCAGGTGCTTAATTTAGTGTTTTTCAAAAAAGTAATGAGCAAGGCAAAATTCTGGCAGATGATCGGGCGTGGAACGCGGCTTTGCCCGAAACTGATGGATGGCACGGATAAAGACAAATTCTATATTTTTGATTTTTGCGGAAATTTTGAATTTTTCCGAATGAATCAGGGAAAACCCACTGCAAATATGATTGCACTGCAGGGGGCTGTTTTCAATCTTGAATTCCAGATTGCTTACAAGCTTCAGGCAGTGGAATATCAAACAGACCGGTTAATCGCATACCGCAGTCAGCTTGTAAAAATAATGGCTGGAAAAGTAAGGGAATTGAATCGGGAAAATTTTGCAGTGCGCCAGCATATACGATATGTGGACACTTATTCTGCCGTGTCGAACTATGCTTCCATTGGATATGAAGATACCTTAATGGTACAGACAGAGTTGGCCCCGTTGATTTTGCCGGATGGGGATGAAGTCAGTGCAGTGAGATTCGATGCTTTGATATATGGGATGGAGTTGGCTTATCTGGCGGGGAAAAAGTATGGGAAGGCAAGAAATGATCTGTTAAAACGAGTAAATGGTATTGCAAGCGTAGCAAATATTCCCGAAATCCAGGCAAAATCAGATCTTATACAAGAGATACTTCATACGGATTATCTGGACAGGGCAGGGATCCATGAATTTGAGCATATAAGGGAAGAGCTAAGGAACTTAATGAAGTATATTCCGCAGATAGCAGTCAGGTATGATACAGATTTTACAGACGATATTTTAAATATGGAGTGGAAGGATTCAGAGCTTGAGAATGACGAACTGGCGAATTATAAAGCGAAAGCGGAATATTATGTGAGAGAGCATCAGGACGATATTGCTATTGCAAAGCTGAAAACGAACCAGCCGCTTACCGGGGAGGATATCAGGAGCCTTGAGAAAATATTGTGGAGTGATCTCGGCACAAAGGAGGATTACGAAAAGGAATATGGTGAGAAACCTTTGGGTGAGTTTGTCCGTGAGATTGTCGGACTGGATATGAATACGGCAAAGGAGGCGTTTTCTGTGTATCTTGAGAGTGCAGATCTTGACAGCCGGCAGATATATTTTGTAAATCAGATCGTGGAATATATTGTGCACAATGGCGTGATGAAAGATTTGTCTGTACTGCAGGAGTCTCCATTTACAGACCAGGGAAGCGTGGTGGATATCTTTACAGATCTGTCGGTGTGGATGGGAATCAGGAAGGTGATCGAGCAGATAAATGCCAATGCAGCAGCGTAGGCAAAAAATAATTCATTATGATACAATAAGTTGTGCAAATCGCAAATGAGGAAAAGTGATAGGCGTTCCCCCGTTGCGTTTATGCAGCGTAGATTACACTATATTTTTTGATTTTTTCACACTCCTTTGCACACAAAAAACGCCTGTGTTATTATAAGCGGTTTTCTAATAGGGTTTTTATCATCTTCCCGATGCCGGGAAAAGGATGCTGTTATTTGTCCGTTTCATCTGACTGTGCATCACCGAACAAAATACGCATATAATCGCAGCGGCCATACAGAACACGGTCTATATAAACATCTTTTCCGTAAGCCCGGTAGAACACAAGGTAGTTCCCACTTACGAGGAAACGGTAATCGCTTTCTGTGTCTGCTACCGAAGAAAGCGGAGTCCCTACATAAGCCTGATTTTGCAGGATACGGATTTTCTTTGTGATCCTGCGTATAGTTGCCAGGGCCGCATCTGGGTTTTCAAGTTCATCTGTGATATAGGCTTTGATTTTGGCCAGGTCATTTTGCGTCTCTTTCGATAGATGCAGGTTATTCATGGGAAAGCCCCAGGTTTTCCTCCACGGCCTCCAATGTCAGCCAGCCTTTCTCTTCCCCGGATTTCCGGCCTTTTTCAAGCTCGTTCATCAGCCGGATGGTTGCCTGTGTCTTTTCATAGTCCTGTATGTCAATAATTGCATAGCGCCCCCGGCCGTTTTTCGTCAGAAAAACGGGAGCGCCCACTGCTACATCATGCAGTACCTCACTGTAATTGCGCAGATCGGAAATAGGTTTAATGTTTGGCATAAGGTTCAGCTCCTTTCTGCCATTAGTATAACCCAATCTGCTGTAAAATTCAACAGCAAAATTTACAACACCTGGAAACGGTCGGAATGAAAGCAGGTTCCCTGGAAAACGCCGCACGTCCTCCGAGCCGCCGCCGGAGCGGGTAAACTTCCCGTAGTTGGGGCTCTGGCCGCTCTTGAAGCCGTATTTTGGTACTGGTCTTTTGCCATAGTTACTCACTCTATTATATTCTATTGTTCATCTTTCCTTTTGGATATATCTACACTGTTCTATTTATTAGCTTAAATAATTCCTCTATATAGATATTGATTTGCATTTCTTATAGCGTTAAGATTTCATGTAGAAAATCCTGAACAAAAAATGCCGTTGACTTTACCCTTACGGCAAAGTGTATACTTCAAGAAAAAAGGTGGTGATTATCAGTGTTATCTATTGGTGAATTTTCAAATATATGTAAGGTATCAACAAAGACGCTTCGCTATTACGCTGAAATAGGTTTACTTGAAGCAAGCGAAGTCAACCCCGAAAATGTATCTCTTGTCTATTAGAAAAATGGTGCAAACAGAAGATTATCCTACCGAATATATCAAGTGTTATGGGAAGTTATTCAAAAAAATTGCAGTCGATAAGCTGACAATGAGCGGCTCACCAATGATACTTTTCCATAGTGCCAAATATTCCCCCGCTGGCTTAGATACAGAGTTTGCAATCCCTGTACAAGAATATGCCACAGGCACAAGAGATTTTTGCCCCGGCTTATGCTTAAAAACTGTTGTACGAGGAGCATACTCTGAACTTTCTTCGGTTTATGCCAAACAAATTGAATGGGCAGAAAAAGAGGGGTACCAAAATACAAATGCTCTGTTTGAAGTCTATATGACAGACCCATCACAGATTGCAGATGTAAAAGATAATATAACCGAAGTCTATTATCCTGTTAAAAAGATAATGTCTAAGAATTAAGCGAAAATTACAATTTGGAGGGAAAACATAGATTTACAATAGAAAATCAGATAAGGAGCAAAAATGATAAACGTATTAGAATTTCACAATTATGTTGCAGATAACCAGTCAAACATCTGTCAAGTGACAGTTATTCAAAATGGCAAGATAATGATTAACGACATATGGAATGGCTACAAAGGAGATGATACAGTACATACAATGTCTGTTACGAAAAGTGTTGTTTCTTTATTGGTTGGCATTGCTATTGAGCAAGGACTGATTGGCAGTGTAGACGATTATGTGTTAGATTATTTTCCCCATTACAAAATTAAACGGGGAGAAAAGACGATTCAAAAAGTCACATTGAAAAATCTTTTGACAATGACCGCTCCCTATAAGTATAAATCGGAGCCTTGGTCAAAAATATGCGTACAGGAAGATTGGAGCATTGCCGCTTTGGATTTTTTGGGAGGCAGACGTGGTATAACGGGAGAATTTCAATACGCTACCTTGGGTATTCATATTCTCACAGGTATCATTGCAACGGTAAGCAAAATGACAACGGTAGATTTTGCAAATAAGTATCTATTTGAGCCATTGAAGATTGCTCCACGAAAAATATATGTGGCACCTAACGCCGAAGAACACAAGGCTTTCACAATAGGAAAGACACCTAAAGGAAAAATTTGGTTTTCAGACGATAAGGGTGTTGGGGCTGCCGGATATGGTCTTTGCCTGTCTGCGGATGAAATGTCAAAGATAGGATTACTCTGTTTGAAAAAAGGTGTTTTTAATAACAAACGTATTGTTTCTGAAAAGTGGCTTGAAGAAAGCACCATAGTTAGATTGCATTGCGGCGAAAAATTTCGGGATATGAAGTATGGTTATTTGTGGTGGATTATTGATGAAAATGCGGGCAGTTATGCGGCTATCGGCAATAGCGGAAATGTTATTTATATCAATCCTCAAAAAGAATAAGTAGTAGCGGTTTCCGGCTATTTCAAACCAACAGTGTTTGACCGAATTGATTTTATCAAAGGACAGATAGAGGAAAAATTGTAATTTTGAAAAACAAAATAAAACAAACAATCTAGATAGTCTCTTTCATATATTATATGAATCCCCCACAGATTAACACCCCTTTTCTGAATAATCTGTCTCATCGTTTTTTATTTTCCCAAATTTCAAGCAGCATTTGTTTTTGTAATACTTTTGCAGAATATGGGGAAGACTGGGAATAACGGATTAAGAAAGAATCAAGAGAGAAAAGGAGCAAAACGATGATTGAATATTCCATGTTATACCCCAAAGTAACTGAGACAAGAAGATGCGTTTCCATGGATGGCATGTGGAAATTTAAATTGGACGGCGAATCGGAGGGGGAAAAGAAGAACTGGGGCAATGGAATCCCCGGGGATGAGGTAATCCCTGTGCCTGCCAGTTTTCAGGATTTTTATACAGAGAAAGACATCCGGGAGTTTGCCGGGGATATGTGGTATGAGACAGAATTCTTTGTGCCCGGGGAATGGGAGGGAAAAGAGATTTCCATCCGCTTCGGTGCTGCCACCCACAGGGCTGTAGTCTATGTGAATGGCAGGGAAGTGACAAAGCATGAGGGCGGTTTTCTCCCCTTTGTGGCGGATGTGACAGAGCATGTGGACTACAATGTTTACAATAAACTGGTGGTGAAAGTAAATAATGAGCTTACCGTTACCAATATTCCCTGCGGGGAGACGGTGGTGCTCTCTAACGGAAAGAAAATGGCGAAGCCTTACTTTGATTTTTTCAATTATTCCGGGCTGCAGCGTTCGGTTTATCTTCTGGCGCTGCCCAAGGAATCTGTATATGACATTGATTTGACCTACGAGATTGCCGGGGAGGATGCCAGGGTAAATTATGATGTGAAGACCACGGGCAGCCATCCGGTTTCTGTGGAACTTTTTGATGCCGACGGGGAAAAAGCAGCACAGGGGGAAGGTAAGTCGGGGACACTTGAGGTAAAGAAAGCCCATCTGTGGCAGGTGAGAAACGCCTATCTCTACCGTCTTGTGGTGCGGATTAAAGACGGGGATGCATGTATTGATGCCTATGAGCAGGAAATCGGCATCCGGACCGTAAAAATCCAGGGAGAAAACATTTTATTAAACGGAAAGCCTGTGTACTTAAAGGGATTTGGAAAACATGAGGACTCTGACATTGTGGGCAGGGGATTTGATATTAATGTGATGAAGCGGGATTTTGAGCTGATGAAGTGGATTGGGGCAAATTCTTTCCGCACGGCCCACTATCCCTACAGCGAAGAGATTTATCAGATGGCGGACAGGGAAGGTTTCCTTGTCATTGACGAGGTGGCGGCGGTGGGTCTTTTTGCCAGCCTGATGAATTTTATGGAGGCAAGCACCGGAAAACAGACGGCTTTTTTTGAAAAAGAGACCACCCCGGAGTTATTAAAGACCCATCTAAGGGCTTTGGAGGAGCTGATTACCAGGGACAAAAACCATCCCTGTGTCATTGCCTGGAGTCTTTTAAATGAGCCGGAGACCACCAACGAGGCGGCGGTGCCTTATTTTAAAGAAGTGTTTGAAAGGGCCCAGGACCTGGATCCTCAGAAGCGTCCCAGAACTTTTGCCCTGGTTATGAATTCTGTTCCGGGAAAATGCAAATGCTATCCCTTCAGCGATATCATTGCCTTAAATAGATATTATGGATGGTATGTAAAGGGAGGATATGAAATCTGCGATGCCAAGGAACTGTTTGTAAAAGAACTGGAGGGGTGGAAGGAACTAAATTTAAATAAGCCTTTTATCTTTACGGAGTATGGTGCGGATACCATGGCCGGCGAGCACAAGCTGCCCTCTGTAATGTGGAGCCAGGAGTATCAGAAGGAGTATCTTGATATGACCCATGAGGTATTTGACAGCTATGGATTTATCAAGGGAGAACAGATTTGGAATTTTGCGGATTTCCAGACGACAGAGGGAATCCTTCGGGTGAACGGAAATAAAAAAGGTGTCTTTACCAGGCAGAGACAGCCCAAGGATGCGGCGTATCTCTTAAAAGAGCGCTGGGAGAAGCTGCCCTTGGATTTTAAAGGAAACCAGGCATAGGAGGGTCATACAGTGCAGACGACAAAAAAATTTGGTTTATCGGATAAACTGGGTTATCTCTTTGGAGATTTTGGAAATGACTTTACCTTTATTCTCTCCACCATGTTTTTAATGAAATTTTATACGGACGTTATGGGGGTGTCCGGGGGCCTTGTGGGTACGATGATGATGCTTGCCCGTTTCTTAGATGCCTTTACCGATGTGGCCATGGGGGAGATTGTGGACAGAAGCCGTCCTGGGAAAAGGGGAAAATTCCTTCCCTGGATAGGAAGGATGTGCGGCCCTGTGGCGGTGGCATCATTTCTCATGTACGCTTCCTGGTTTCGGAATATGCCCATGGGATTTAAGATTTTCTGGATGTTTTTTACCTATATTTTGTGGGGCAGCGTGTTTTACACCAGTATCAATATTCCCTACGGGGCCATGGCCTCCGCCGTATCCAGCGAGCCCAGGGACAGGGCAACCCTTTCCAATTTCCGCACCATAGGGGCAAGCCTTGCGGCAACCATTATCGGCGTGGTTTTGCCCCTGGTGGTGTATTATAAGGATGAGGAGGGCAACAGCGTGCTCTCCGGCACAAACATGATGCTGGCGGCCCTTGTATGCTCCATCGCCGCAGTGGTGTGTTATCTCCTGTGCCTCTTTTTGACAACGGAGCGGGTAAAAGTGCCCCAGAAAACAGAGAAATTTAGTTTAAAGGAACTTTTAGTCAGTTTGGGTCATAACAAACCACTTATCGGTATTATTGTAAGCTCTGTCTGTATGCTTATGGCCCAGCTTACCCTCCAGGGCATGGCTGCCTATATTTATCCCAATTATTTTGGAAATGTGGCGGCCCAGTCGGCTTCCAGTTTTGTGGGGGTTGTGATTACCCTTTTCTGTGCCATTTTTACCGTAAAGCTTTCGGAAAAATTAGGGCGGAAAGAACTTGGGGTGATAGCGGCGGTGTTCAGCGGTATCGTCCTTGTGGTAACTTATTTTCTGCATACAAAAAATGCCTGGGTTTTTGTGGGGATGTTTGGGATTGCCTATATCGGCCTTGCGGTTTTTTCCCTCATTACCTGGGCAATGATTACGGATGTAATTGACGATACGGAGGTGCAGCTTGGGGAACGCTCCGACGGAACGATTTATGCGGTGTATTCCTTTGCCAGAAAGTTAGGGCAGGCCTTATCTTCCGGCCTTAGCGGTTTTTTGTTAAGCGCTATCGGGTACAGCCAGGCGACGGCCTTTGACGAAGGGGTGGTAAATGGAATTTATATGATTACCTGTCTGGTTCCGGCCCTGGGATTTTTCCTGCTGGCGTTATCCCTGCAGTTTTTATATCCCTTAGGAAGGCTTAGGGTAGAGGAAAATGCAAAGACACTGGCGAAAAAGAAGAGGTAAGAAATACAATCGGGCAGCTGCAAATCTTTGTTTGCAGCTGCCCTGAATAATGTTTAAAGCATTTTTATCAGGGTTTCCATCCGGCGGCCCATGGGATTTTCATAGGGAATCTTTACGGTATCTTTCTTGAAACCCGGTTCATAAAAGCAGGAATATCCCATGGCTCCAAATCCGGGAAGTTTATAAAATCCGCCGAAAACAATATAAATATCCCCTGCCCCAGGGTATTTTTCAGAAATATAAGTTTCAAAGGCTTCTCTTTCCACATACACAAATTTGTCGTCATAAGTAATCATCTGATGGAAACTTTCATTGTCGTCATAAAAAGTAATGTTTTCTCCGTCATATCCATATGCAAATATGGCGCTATCTTCCTGATACCTCTCATAGGAAATATTTTTTATCCATGCAATAGTCCCTATGGCGCAGAGCAAAGCAATGGACAGGGTGATTGCCCCTCTCCGTTTGTATGGCCTGTATCTGGCAATGGCAGTCATTCTCCTATGGATATTTCGGTATTCCTTTTCCCCGGCAAAAGCGGCATATATATTAAAATTTTCAGATGCTCCCTGTAAAATTTTCATACTCTTTAACAGAAGCTGGCCGTAAGCATATGGGTTGATGCCGCTGTGTTTTATGGTTTCCAGGTCACAGATTTCTTCCATATCTTCCCGTAAAAATTTTGTGCCTGAAATCAGCAGGGGATTTGGCCATAGAAGCGCCCTAAGTATGTCAAATAAAAAGAAAAACCATAAATGCCCTAACCTTATATGTTTTTTTTCATGGAGCAGGATTTCCTGCAATTCTTTCTGGCTGTATTCTTTTAAAAGAATTTCCGGTACTATAATTTTGGGTTTTAACAGACCTGTGGAAAAG
Organism: uncultured Roseburia sp.; assembly: GCA_947174805.1. GTDB lineage: Bacteria > Bacillota > Clostridia > Lachnospirales > Lachnospiraceae > Roseburia_B. The sequence goes on from CAMWKH010000046.1 coordinate 16,087, forward strand.
GGGGTGACAGGGAGAGGGGTGATATAGATAAACTGATCCCCAATTTTTCTTTTTTCTAAATTCCCCGTGGTTTTTTTCAGCTGCCTTCTTCTGTAAAACAAAAAAACGCCGTAAGAAAATGCAGCCCACAAATAGAGCCAGCTCATCCATGTGTGGTCTGTAAAAAGATGTGTCCACCGGGTAAACAGTGTAAAACCGATTTTATTTTCGTAAAAAAATTTCATCTTTCCCACAAATAAAACCGGAATCAGCAGACACCACAATGCACCTTTTAAGAATACCGTATGTTTGAATAGTGTCTTTCGCAGCAGGAAAATAATTGCGGAAACGATGAAGGAAATCAGCCCACATCTTACAAGCTGTATGGTATAATATACAGCGCATAAATTTAAAAATTCAGGTATCTTCATTCTTCCTCACAATCCTTTTTTCTGCACTGCTCTAAGATTTCTTCTAATTCAAGAAACTGTTCTTCTGTGAGTTTTGCGCTTTGCAGCAGGGATGCCATGGCGTTTTTTCGGCTTCCTTCAAAATAGCTGTCTATAAACTTCCGGCTTTTTTCTCTCTGGCATTCTTCTTTTGTTTTCACTGGGGTATAGTGGTAAACTCTTGCATCATGTTCATCTACAGTAAAGCTTAACACGCCTTTCTGCCACAGCCGGTTTAAAAGAACCCGCACCATTCTTGGGGACATATCTGATTTTTCCTGTATTTTACTGATAACTTCCCTGGCTGTCAGAGAGGTGCTGCATTCCCAGAACACCTCCATAATCAGCCATTCGCTTTGGCTGGGAGAGGTTTCTTTTTCCATATGGCCTGCCTCCTTTTTTCTGCTAAATTATGTATCGGACAAAATCCTGTTTTTACTAAGGATTGTTCCTTGCTGATTTTCCCAGGGGGGAGTATAATATGCTTATCTGAAAAAAATATAAGGTACAGGGAGAGAAAAGTATGAAGAATTTTTTGAAGTCAGTGGTTTGTTTTTGCATTCTGTGTTTCTGCGCTTTGATGTGGAATGGAACGGATGTTTTTGCGGCCTGGGAGTCGGAGGACTTCAGCGAAGATGACAGTTTCTGGAGTCCGGTGGACATGACAGGGGTTACTCTGGAAAAAAATAGTTTAAACGGCTATCTGGTTCCCGCTTACGGCTATGGGAGCAGTTCCTATGAAAGTATGGAATTTGATATTAAAGTCAACAGCCCTGTGGTATTAAGTGAAGATATGCCGGGAGTTGATTTGGGCTGTAAAGTTTCCGGCAGCAAAGTCCGGGCCTGCGCATCTCTTTCTGAGAATGTTTTGCATTTGAAAATCTATGGGGACAAAAAGTGTACGGCAAAAATAAAAGTTACCATTGCGGGAAAGGAATTTACCATAACGGTTTCCATAAGGCCGGTAAAAATTTCTGCCAATTCCTTGCTTTTAGAGAAGGGAAAAACAAAAAAGCTGAAAGTAAGCGGCTGTGCTGACCCCATTACATGGAGTTCTTCCAATAAAAAAATTGCCACCGTTTCCAAAAGCGGAGTTGTGAAGGGGAAAAAGATAGGAAATGTAGTAATCACGGCAAAAATCGGAAATAAAAAGATTGGCTGCGCCGTATCCGTCACAACAAAAAAGCTGAAAAAAGTATGTGAGAGGGCCACTTATATCGGAACCCACTGGAAATACAGTCAGGCGAAACGGACACAAAAGGGGTATTATGACTGCAGCGCACTGGTGTGGAAAGCTTACAAGGAGTGCGCAGGGGTAACTTTTGGAAGCGCCACGTATCCGGGAACCACCGCCACGGAATCTGTGTGGTGCAGGGACCATAACCGTATGATAAAAGGAGGGTACAGACAAAAGAAGGTAGATAAAATGCAGTTAAATCCGGGGGATATTGTTTTTAAGTCCACTAATTTAAAGAATCCCTATAAGACCACCTACCATGTGGAAATGTTTACCGGATATGCCTGTATGGGATATGACAGCAAAGGAAAGCCCTATGTTTCGCCGCTCTGGGCATCCAGAGGGGCAGGGTACGGGGCGGCGGAAGGTTCCCTTTTAGCCAGGCCTATAAAGTAAAGGAATATAAATATTATGGTAAAAGAAATTATTGTAAAAATTCAAAATAAAGAAGAGCTGCGCCAGTCTTTAAGCAGCCTTCGAGCCATCCTAAAAGAAGAGGAAAACGTTAAAACCGCAAAGGAACTTTTGGGGGATGCCGGGGCAGTGGCGGAGCTTTTAAAGGAGGAGGACCCCAAGGTGCGGAAAAATGCAGCGGCACTTCTGGGGGATTTGGGGGCAGACAATCAGGCGGAGGCCCTTTACCAGGCATATGTTAAGGAGGAAAAGCGTTTTATCCGAAGTGTCTATTTAAAAGCCCTGGGAAAGATGGATGTATCGCCTTATCTTTCAACCTTAAAGGAGCAGTATGATTTTTTGGCGCAGTATACCCCTCTAAAGGAGGAGAAAAAACATGTGTCAGAGGAACTTTCCGCCCTGGAGCAGATTCTGCGGACAGAGGATAAGGGCCATACCTTCACAGGATGGAGGGAGAGGCTTTTGGTTGTACTCACCACAAATACTTCTTACCGGGAAGTGACAGAAAAGCAGCTTTATGCCTTAAAAAAAGGAAGCCACCCCCTGGGGATAAAGGCTGTTGTGGACAATCTCTCCGATGTGGTAAAGATTCGCACCTTCCGGGAACTTCTGTTTCCCATATCTGTAAAAGAAGAATTCACTGCCGATGTATCCCCGGGGGAAGCGGGGAAAATGTTGGCCTCCTCCAATGTTTTAAATCTCCTTGAAAAGTGCCACAGGGAACCTGGGCCTTTTTATTTCCGGCTGGAAATCCGAAACGGCATGGATTTAAAGGAACGGAGCCGTTATGCTTTGAAAGCGGCAAGGGCCATGGAGGAGGGAAGCGGAAGGCAGCTCATTAACTCCACAGATGATTATGAGTTTGAGGTGCGGATTTTGGCTGGGAAGGATAAGAAGATGCGGGCTTTCTTAAAAATGAATACCATACCCATGGAGCGGTTTAACTATCGCCTGCACACTATTTCCTCCTCCATCCATCCTTCCACAGCGGCACTCCTTATGGAGTTGGCCAGCCCCTATTTAAAGAAAAACGCACAGATTTTAGACCCCTGCTGCGGTGTGGGGACGATGCTTTTGGAACGCTGTAAAAAAGTGCCTGCCAGGGAGATTTACGGAATTGATATTTTTGGAGACGCTATTTGGGGGGCAAGGGAAAATGCGGACCTGGCAAAGGTTCCCGTCCATTTTATCCACAGGGATTATTTTGATTTTAGACATGAGTATTTGTTTGATGAAATTATCGCAAATCTTCCCCTGCGGGGAAAGAGGACAAAAGAGGAGCAGGATCAGTTTTACCGGAAATTTTTTGATAAAGCCCAGGAGAATTTGACTTCTGGAGGATATATGATTTTGTACTGCAATGAGGGGGCTTTTGTGAAAAAGCAGTTGAGGCTGCATCCCATGTTCCGTCTGGAGAAGGAGTATGTAATGGGGCAGAAAGGTGATTTTGCTTTGTATATTATTTGTAGAAGGCGTAAGGAAATAGATTTTTAATACTAATATTATAAAATATGGCTTTTTCGTTTACTTTGGTGCTAATTTTGATTATAATATTAGCATGAAAGGAATGATACTATGAATCTGTTTGAACAGCTTGATAAGCTTATCCAGGAACATGGAGGTACAATTCAGACGTATCAGGTTCTCGAAGCTGGAATCAGTAAACCTGTTTTTTATGCCTATGTAAAAGAAAAAGGATTGGAACAGACAGCACATGGTATTTATACTTCGCCAGATGCCTGGCCGGATGCTATGTATCTGTTGCATTTGCGCTGTGGGCAGGCAGTCTTTTCCCATGAAACGGCTTTGTTTTTCCATGATCTGACGGATCGGGAGCCTGTGAAATATACTGTAACAGTAAAGACCGGATACAATCCTTCACGTCTGCGTGAGGACGGCTTTCAGGTTTATACTGTGAAAAAGGAACTGCATGAAGTAGGTGTGACTACTGCAAAAACGCCTTTTGGCCACCTGGTTCCTGTTTATGATATGGAGCGGTCAGTTTGTGATCTTCTCCGCAGCCGGAGAAATGTAGAGATGCAGGTGTTTCAGGATGCACTAAGGCAGTATGCCGGACGGAAGGATAAGAACCTGCGAACACTCATACAGTATGCCGATTTGTTTCACGTAGAAAAAATGCTTCGGCCATATTTGGAGGTACTGCTCTGATGATAACAACAGCAAGACAATTAAAAGATTTGATTCGTAATCTGTCTAAAAAGAAATCCGCTGATGCACAGATCCTGATGAGAAACTATATGATGGAACGATTTCTGGAACGTATTTCCCTTTCTGAATACAAGGACAGGTTCATTTTAAAAGGCGGTATGCTGGTAGCCGCCATGGTGGGGATGGATGCCCGTTCCACTATGGATTTGGACGCAACGGTGAAGGGGGCCGATATCAGCATGAAAGATGTGGAATATATTATATCTTGTATTTTGTCAGTGCCTTTAAAAGATGGCGTTACATTTCGAGTGAAGCGGATTTCAGAGATTATGGGTGAAGCGGAATATCCAGGTGTCCGTGTCAGTATGGATGCAAAATTTGACAGTGTGGTGACACCGCTGAAAATTGATATTTCCACTGGTGATGTGATTACGCCCAGAGAAGTTCGATACAACTTCAAACTCATGCTGGAAGAACGCTTTATTGAGGTATGGGCCTATAATCTGGAAACGGTGCTGGCCGAAAAGCTGGAGACAATCATCAGCCGCAATGTCACAAACACGCGAATGAGGGATTTTTACGATATTTATATTCTGTTGCAGATTTATGGACAATGTCTTTCTGTTTCGGTACTGCAGGCTGCGCTTGCGGCTACAGCAAAGAAGCGGGGGACCCTTGCGCATCTGAAAGAGGCTCCGGATATTTTTGATGAAGTGGAACAAAGCCCCATCATGGAAAAGTTGTGGCTGGATTATCAGAAAAATTATTCTTATGCGGCAGACTTGTCCTGGCATATGGTTATGGATTCTGTCCGGGCTTTGTACTGAATAGGAGAATTATACTGAAAAAGTATGTAACACGGAAGACCAGCTAATAAATGTCAATAGGAGAATGAAAAAACTTTGATCTTATTTGGG
>CAMWKH010000047.1 GCA_947174805.1 uncultured Roseburia sp.
CAATGTTTTACAAAAAAGGTGTAACTGACCCAGATTATTGTGTTTTAAAGTTTACGGCTACAAGTGGTAGATATTATTGTGATTTGAAAACAGAAAATTTTGATATTTAATAAGTTAATGCTTATCTCTTTTTTAACCCACATCCAGACACAACCGCTCGCACAAAAAATAAGGGTATGTCAGATTGCTCTAACATACCCCTAAATGCTCAAAAATGTTGAATTTACGGCATTTCTGATTAACCGAAGTATCTCTTTAACAGGCCCTCGAATGCTTTTCCGTGTCTAGCCTCGTCACGAGCCATCTCGTGAACGGTATCATGGATTGCATCCAGGTTCTGAGCTTTCGCTCTCTTAGCCAAATCAGTCTTACCAGCTGTTGCGCCGTTCTCAGCGTCCACACGCATCTCTAAATTTTTCTTTGTGCTGTCTGTCACAACTTCACCTAACAGCTCTGCAAATTTAGCAGCGTGCTCTGCCTCTTCCCATGCAGCTTTTTCATAGTATAAGCCAACTTCGGGATATCCTTCCCTGTGAGCCACACGAGCCATAGCCAGATACATACCAACTTCGGAGCATTCTCCTTCAAAGTTTGCTCTTAAATCAGCAACGATGTCTTCGCTGACACCCTTTGCAACGCCTACTACGTGCTCTGCTGCCCAAGTTTTTTCACCTTCCTGCTTTTTAAATTTCTCAGCAGGTGCTTTACAAACCGGACAGGATTCCGGTGCGGAATCTCCCTCATGAACATATCCACATACAGTACATACAAATTTAGCCATTTTTTTATTCTCCTTTTCTTATTAAAATATTATTTTTCTTGTTGCATTTCGGACAAAGCCCGAAAAAATGTGTAACGTGACCAGTAATCACACCAGAAAAGTTCTGACGTGCCTGTGCATCAATCTCCGGAATGGGTTCCATATCCATGTCCATCACTTCCCCGCAGGTGCTGCAGATGAAATGATAATGGGGATTGGTTCTTCCATCATATCGATCCGGACCGTTTCCCAGAGATATGCGGAGGACTTCACCCATGTCAGCCAAAAGATTTAGGTTTCGGTACACAGTACCGAGACTGATATTGGGAAATTCCTCTTTAATATCCAGATACACCGTTTCCGCTGTGGGATGTGTAAAGTGCGAGTCCAGATATTTTTTGATGGATTCACGTTGTCTGCTATAGTTTAGCATCGTGAGTCCTCCTTTAAAAAAATAGGAATCATTACTGATTATGCAAACACTATAGTATAATTTTTAAGGTTTGTCAATGTATTTTATAAAAAATTTATATTTTATTTGAAACAATCCTGATTTCTCTCTGGTGCCTCTTTATCGTGACATTTTTGTACTCGGAATGAAGTGTCTGGCGCAGTCCGTTTATAGTAACTACAGTTCCGGCAAAAGTTAATTCACTGACAACAATTTTTCCCTCCACAGACCGGGAGTTAATGTCAATCACCCGCTCCCTTTTTGTGTAAAGTTCATTAAGCATTTCCTGGCACTGGGCTTTTGCATCGGTAAGTTCCTGATTTTTGGCGGTGAGTTCCGGTGTGGCGGGCTGGGACTTTAACCGCATGGAAATATTGTCTAATTCCCGCAGGAGATCGGAAAATTCATCCTGTTTTTCCAGGGTAAGGCTGTCTAACTCTTCCATTAAAATCTTAAAATCTTTTTCCAAGCCAATGGTAAGCCGGGTGGTGACTCCCGCGCGGTTTCCTATAGAAGCTGCGGAAATCAGTTCGGCAGCCGTAAGAGAACCTCCGATAATTGTGCCCCGTTTTCCCGATACAATAATGCAGTTATTGGATTCTATCTCACAGTTTAAAAGGGCGCCGGTGTTGACTTCATTTCCCGCAATTACCTGGGTCTGTTCTAAAAATCGTGCCATTACATTGCGTCCGGCCTGTATGATACCGGAGCCTGAGCCCTGCATACCGTTTTTTAATATAACATCTTTTCCTGCAAAAAGGCTGGCGGTTTCCACATGCCCATTTATGGTTATATTTCCGGTTGTACTTACGGTAACCCCTGCAAAGACATTGCCCTGTACGATAACATCTCCGTTGAAATCCACGTCCCCTGTAGCGGCGTCAAGGTTGCCCTCAACCACATAGAGAGGCGTTACCATTAATGCATCTTCCTCTAATGTGACACTGCCTTCCAAATCCGCATAATATTTGTCGGCTTCCTCGTTCATATGACAGTTTGTGCACTGCAGAGGAGCTTGTTCTACCCCCTGGTAGGCTTTTAGAGTCTTGCCGTACACGTCTACTCCGTCAGTACCTGGTATGGCTTCGTGGTAAGTGACGATGTGCTGTCCTTCCACCACAAGTTCAATTTTACCTAATACATTGTAATCCACAGTGCCGTCCGGGTGTATAATAGGCCGTTTTTCCGGTTCCGGATTAAAGTGAAATTCAAAAAATCCGTCTTTGCCGTCAATGGGAGCAGTGCCCTGAGCAATCAGCACCTCTTCATAGTCATGTCCTCCTGCCGCCAATTCCAGAAGAGTTTTTTCCTGTATGCCTGTTACAATTCCGTTTTCTTTTAAAAGCTCACGGATTTCCTCCTCCGTAAAGGGGCCGCTGGGCCGGTAGTACAAAGTAATTAGCGCCTCAGTACAATCTTCTGTAATATGCAGAAGATAATCGGAACTGTTCTGTAAGAATGTGTCATTTGTTCCTGAATACTTTAACAATTTTTCAATTTCCGAATCGTCTGGCATCTCTACCGGGCGCTCATAGCGAGAGGAACCGTCTGTTGAAATAAATCTGGATTTTCTGCTCGTCCTCTCGTCTCTTCTGCTTCCCATCTGTGTGTAAAATCCCATAGTATCCTCCTGATATTCCTTACATTAAATTATTTTAGAAATCTGTCATACAACATTATAGCATATTTTTCAGACATGAACATAGAATATACTAAAAATCCATGGGATGAGGGTAAAAATGGCAGGATTTCAGCGTTTTATCAGTTATCTTTATAAATATGAAAACGACGATAAACAGGAGAATATCGGTTTCGCAAAAGTGGAAATTCGCGGCGCTTCCTACAGATTAGAGGTGCATGTAAGGAACCTGAATTTGGAAAGACCGGACTGTACCGTATATTTATTTGCAAGAAAAAAAGAAATTATGCATGGAGTTCCCATCGGGGAAATATATATACGCCGGGGAAACGGGGATATGCGGTATGCTTTTGAAGAGAAGGATTTAAGTGAATTTGGGATAAAAATGGACCAGGTGGAAGGGATTTTTATCCAGATTTCAGAAGGGCTGTATATTGCCAGCCAGTGGAAAGAAGGAGAAATCAGTGAGAGGAATCTTCTTATATTAAAGAAAGGGGCGGCGGAAGACTATAAGGAACCTGAAAAAGAAACTGAATTGAGAGAGGAAGAGGAGACGGCTGAACCGTTGGAAGGGGGGATAACTGAAGACTATCGTGAGGTGGCAGAAACGTCCCTGGAGGAGGCTCAAGAGACGGAGGGGCCAGTGACGGAATCTTTGGAACAGGAGGCTGAAGAGGAGGAAGAAACATCAGGGGAAGTGGAAGGGAAAACGGAAACCGGGGAGCAGCAGGCAGAAAACCAGGGAGGGGAAAATTTAAAAGCAACAGAAATTCCACTGGAAAAATTTTTAGAAGAAGGGGATTTGGAGGGGGCATTTCAAAAACTCCGTTTAAAGCTCACCGTTTTTTTCCCTTTTCAGGGAGAGAACATCGAATGTGTAAAAGTGGACATCACAGATCTTCAGGAATTGCCGAAAAAGTACTGGTATCTGGGAAAAAACAGTTTTTTGCTTCATGGTTTTTTCAATTACAGGCACTTGATTATAGGAGAAATCAAAGAGGAGGAAAAATACAGTTATTTTATTGGAGTGCCGGGAGTGTTCCAAAATCAGGAGCGGATTATGGCTACCATGTTCGGATTCCCCGAATTTCGGACAGCGGAGCAGTCAGAGTTTAAAACAGGTAATTTCGGCTACTGGTACAGGGTTATGTGACACCTGCATTACTCAACCCTATCCATTAGTCTCCTCCCCGGTATCACGAAGAATGGAATAGAGGAGATGGTCTGTCCACCTGCCCTGTATTTTTGCAGTTTGCCGGCAGAGCCCTTCCCTGAAAAAGCCCAGGGACTCCAAAAGATAAATGGAGTTTGTGTTTTCCGGCATAACGTAGGCTTCTATCCGGTGGAGATGAAGCTCCTCAAAAACCTGGAACATTAGAAAGGAGATGGCTTCTTTTGCCATGCCTAAGTGCCAATATTCCCTGTCCATTTTGTAGCCAATGCCGCAGCTTTGAAATTCTGAGCGTACAATATTGTGGAAAGACACAGTTCCAATGATTAATTCAGGATTACTTTTTTCATAAATCCAATAGCGCATGCTTTTTAATTTTAAAAATAGCTGATATTCACAGTGGAGAAGGGTACGGTGATAATTTTCTGTATAGAAATTTTCCGGGCGGGTGGGTTCATATTTTTCAAAAACAAGGCGGTTTCGGTTATAGAAATCAAGAACCTGCCTGGCATGCTCCGGCTGATCGCTTAAAATTTTAAGGAAAAGCCGGGATGTTTCATATTTGTAATTCATAGGACTACCTTTCCTGTTTCTATTCGTATATAATAAGTATACTATAGGGAAATTTTTTTGAAAAGGAGATTCTATGCAAAGTCCGGAAGAAAAATTTATGAGGGCGGCTATACGGGAAGCAAAAAAGGCATACGCTTTAGAGGAAGTGCCCATAGGCTGTGTCATTGTCAGGGAAGAAAAAATTATTGCCCGGGGATACAACAGAAGAAACACGGATAAAAATACCCTGGCCCATGCGGAGCTTTCCGCCATAAAAAAAGCAAGCAAAAAGTGTGGGGACTGGCGGTTGGAGGATTGTACCATGTATGTCACCTTAGAGCCCTGCCAGATGTGTGCAGGTGCCATTGTCCAGTCCAGAATGAAAAAAGTTGTGATTGCCGCCATGAATCCCAAGGCAGGCTGTGCAGGCTCCGTTTTAAACCTGCTTGGGATGGCGGAGTTTAATCACCAGGTAGAAATTCAAAAAGGTGTTTTGGAGGAGGAGTGTTCGGCCATGCTCAGTGATTTTTTTCGGGAACTTCGGGAGCGGCGGAAGAAACAAGAGAATTGACAAATTGGCAAAAAAAAGGTATACTTAAATCTCCGAGCAGCCGGGGTGGCAGCGGTACCTTGAACCAGCAATCCGCTATAGCTGGGGTGATATCCTGTCTGAGGGCTTTTGTCTGTAGAGCAGCCCTCCATAAGTGGCGATGACGCTTGGGTCTTACGCAACAGAAATTTACGAACCAGGTCAGGTCAGGAATGGAGCAGCCTTAAGTAAAACCTTTTGTGTGCCGTAAGGTTGCCTGGGCTGAGTTAACTGTGGAGGTAACGTCTATGGGCAGGGCTCGAAGCAGGATGCTCGGTTAAAAAATAAAAAATCAAACGTCTTTTTCCCTAAATAAGGAGAGAGACGTTTTTTTTCATGTAACTGCAAAATTTTTTACATTTGGTATTGACAAAACAATATTATATGTCATATAGTATTAAATAACAAATAATATTATTTGAAAAATATTAAAGGCAGGATGTGGTAGGATGGCTTTTGGAGTAGGAGCTGCCCTGTTGGATGCGATTGTCCTTGCGGTAGTGTCAAAAGAGGCGGAGGGAACGTATGGATACCGGATTACCCAGGATGTAAGGAGCGCCATTGAAGTTTCGGAATCGACTTTGTATCCCGTATTGCGCAGATTGCAGAAGAATCAATTTTTAGAGGCATACGATGTGGAATGCGGCGGGAGAAACCGGCGGTATTACAGAATCACTCACAATGGGGTTATAAAATTAAATGATTATAAAAGAGAATGGATGGATTATTCCACAAAGATAACACATCTGTTCTTAGGAGAGGAGTAGAGGCATGAGCAGACAGGAGTTTATGGAGCGGCTTAACCGCCTGTTAAGTGACATTCCGGTAAATGAACGTCAGGAAGCGTTAAATTATTATGAAAACTATTTCGAGGATGCAGGACCGGAAAATGAATCAAAAATCATTGAGGAACTGGAGTCCCCGGAAAAGGTGGCAGCCAGCATAAAAAAAGATTTGTTTGGAGAAAACTATGGAGCGGCCAGGCAGGATGACAAAGTGAAAGACCAAAATACAAAGACTCAGAGAAATATTTTAATTGCCCTTGTTGTCATTATCACTTTTCCCATATGGGTTGGCCTGGCAGGAGGCCTTTTTGGGGCAGTGGTAGGCCTTTTGGCGGCAATACTAGGCGTGGGGGCAGCGTTAATTGCCTGTGTGGCAGTATTCTTAATTGTGGGCTGCGCCCTGGTGGGAATGGGTATCGCTAAAATAGTTGTGGGATTTGCAGCTTTAGGCCTGGTGGTTATGGGAATCGGCATGTTGATGTTTACCATTGGTCTCTTAGGGGTCATTGCCCTGGTTTGGATTTTGGGAAAAGTGATTCCCTGGTTAATAACATCAGGTATTGATTTGTGCAGGAGACTATTTGCAGGTAAGAAGGGGGAAGTAAAATGAAAAAGTTTACAAAAGTATGTTTGATTATTTGTTTAGTATTATTATGTATTTCCGCCGGGTGCATTACCGCAGGGGCGGCTATGGGAAGCAGCATTAAAGAGGCCAGGCAGGCAGCAAATGCCGGGGGATTGAATCTATGGGGCTTTAATATTGGAAAAGGGCTGTTTTTCTGGGATTATATGGATGAGTTCGAGTCCGAAGAGGATGCAAAGATAATAAACGGTGTTGTGAATGAAGTATTTCCGGCGGAAAGCATTAAAGTATTGGAAATGGACTTATATTATGGCAATATTATAATAGAAGACAGCGGCAGCGAAAATATTACAGTGTCCATAGATGCCCCAAAGCGGCACAGTTACAAATGCAAGGTCAGCGGAGATACTATGGTACTGGATGAAACTACAAAAACCTGGAGGCACAGTATAAACCGGAATTTTACGAAACCGGAAGTTGTGATAGGAATTCCCGAAGGGAAAAAGTTCGACCAGGTGGATTTGGTTTTTTCAGCGGGAAAAGTGACCTTAGACCACGGCCTTACTGGAAAGTCTGTGTTTCTGGAAGTAGATGCCGGGCAGCTTACGGCGGAGATGGTTACGGCGGAAGAACTTGAACTCGAAACAGGGGCAGGAGAATTTATTTTAAAAGATTTTATCACAGATTCCCTGAGTGTTGACTGCGGAGTGGGCAATATGGAAATGAAAGGAAAAGCTGTGGAGGAAGCTGACCTCACCTGTGGAGTGGGAAATATACTGCTGAATCTTACCGGAAAACCTGAAGATTACGATTATGACATTTCCTGCGGTGTTGGCAGTATCGAGATAAACGGCAAGTCCTTTTCCGGTCTTGGAAGAAACAAACAAATTGACAACGGCGCATCCGGTGAGATATCTTTAGATTGTGGAGTGGGCGCTATCGAAGTAGAAATAGAAGAATAATAATTAAATGAGGATTTAAGAAAGGAGTTAAAAACTATGGAAGAACCAAAGAGACTTTACAAGTCAAGAACAAATAGGGTGTTATGCGGTGTTTGCGGAGGTATCGGGGAGTATTTTAACATTGACCCTGTGATTATTCGGCTGCTTTTAGTGGTGCTCTGCTGTGCAGGGGGCAGTGGAGTGATTGGATATATTATTGCAGCGATAATTATACCGGAACAATATTAGGAGGGAAATATGCTGTTATTTTTCTTATTGATGACCACATTATTTTTTGGGCTGTTTTTCCTGTTTGGGGTAGTAATGCTTAAGATTTTATATTTTTGCTGCGTGGGGCTGCCTTTGGGACTGTGCCTGGGGGTTATAGGAATCCTTTGCTGTATTACCATTATAGGGATTCCATTGGGAATATTATGCTTTAAAATGGCTGGATTTGTGATAGCCCCGTTACATTAAATACACCAGGAAGAAGCCGCCGCAAGGGAAATCTCCGTTGCGGCGGCAATTTATAATTATTTGGCGGCAAATGCGGGTTAGTGATGTACATTGGGACAATTCTGTGTTAAAATTCCACTTGGATGGTATTCGCAAAGAAACTGTACCAAAAGAGAATGGAGTGTCACCTCAAAAGAAATGGGGTGGTGATATGAGAATTGGATTTGTAGGAGCGGGTAAAGTGGGCTTTTCATTGGGAAAGTACTTTACGGAACACAACTTGTGTGTATCCGGCTATTACAGTCAAAATTCCTTGTCCGCCAAAGAGGCGGCAGAATTTACAGGCACAAAGTATTACGAAACGTTAAAAGAGATTACGGAGGAAAGTGATACTCTGTTTCTGACGGTAAACGACGGGGCAATCTCCGGCGTGTATTCAGAAATTGCCAGGTTGGAAATCTCAGGGAAAATAATCTGTCATTGCAGCGGTGCAATGTCCTCGGAGGTTTTTGACGGCATTCGCGAAAGGGGAGCCTTTGGCTACTCTGTCCATCCAATATATGCCTTTAACCATAAGTTAGAGAGCTATCAGGGACTTTCTCAGGTATATTTTACAATTGAAGGCGCTTATGAACATTTGGAGGAGATTCTAAATTTATTCCGCCAAATGGGAAATAAAGCGGAAATTTTATCCAAAGAAGGGAAGGCGCGCTATCACATGGCAGCAGTTTTTGCCAGCAATCTTGTGGAAGGGCTTTACGACTGTGCCTCAGACATATTAGAGTCCTGCGGCTTAAGTCAGGAGTTTTCACAAAAAGCCCTGCTTCCCCTGTTTTTGGGCAATGCAGAGGCAATTGGAGCCTACGGTGTGGAGAGGGCTCTCACTGGCCCGGTGGAGCGGGGAGACCTTCAGACAATAGAAAAACATTTAAACGCTTCTGATGGCGATGAGAGGAAGATTTATACTCTATTAAGCCAAAAATTAGTGGAGATTTCCCAGAGAAAATATCCAAATCGAGATTATAAAAAGATAAAAGAAGTTTTAATAAAATAATAAAACATTAGTGCAATGCACGGAACGGAGATTATAATGAAAAATACAGTGGTTACATTTAAAGAGGCAAAAGTAAAAGGGGATAAGCTTACCATGCTCACCGCATATGACTATTCTACAGCCAAATTGATAGACGAGGCAGGGGTGAACTCTATTCTTGTAGGGGATTCTTTGGGAAATGTGGTGTTGGGATACGAAGATACCATTTCCGTTACTATGGAGGACATGATTCACCACGGCGCAGCAGTGGCAAGGGGGGCAAAAAATGCACTGGTAGTTGTGGACATGCCCTTTATGTCCTATCAGACCAGCGTGTACGACGCAGTGGTAAATGCAGGAAGGCTGATGAAAGAGGGGAGGGCAGGAGCCGTAAAGCTGGAAGGAGGCGTGGATGTATGTCCCCAGATTAAGGCGATTACAGCGGCAGGGATTCCTGTGGTAGCACATCTTGGGCTTACGCCCCAGTCGATTAATGCCTTCGGGGGGCACAAAGTCCAGGGAAAAACGGAAGATGCGGCGAAGAAGATTTTGGAGGATGCCAAGGCAGTGGAGCTTGCAGGGGCGTTTGCCCTGGTGCTGGAATGTGTCCCTGCAAAGCTTGCCGAGCTTGTGACAAAGAGCATCTCGATCCCAACTATCGGAATCGGAGCAGGAAATGTGTGTGACGGCCAGGTGCTAGTGTACCAGGATATGCTGGGAATGTTTTCAGATTTTACCCCGAAGTTTGTGCGGAAATTTGCAAATGTGGGGGAAGTGATGACAGAAGCATTTAAAGAGTATATTAAAGCGGTAGGGGATGGTACATTCCCCGGGAAAGAACATGAATACACTTTAAGCGATGATGTTTTAGAAAAATTATATTAAGGCATAATAAAAACTGCCGTTCTTGTATTGCAACGAGAACGGCAGTTTCTAAACGCAGACGGCGGGATTCGAACCCGCGTGCCGGCTGCCCGGCTAACTGATTTCGAGTCAGCCCCGTTATGACCACTTCGATACGTCTGCATCAGGTAAAACAACCTGTGACAACTATAGCATATATTTTCTCACAGTTCAAGAAAGAATCCATATTGTGGATAAAAAGAAAATATATTATAATACTATTTGGAACAATATCCCTGTCTTGGGGAGGCACAAAAAAACGGAAAGGACTGTGTAGAATTATGAAAAGAATTGGTATGTTGACAAGCGGCGGCGACTGTCAGGCTTTAAATGCTGCCATGCGCGGAGTGGTTAAGGGACTGAGCAACAATGTAGACGAATTGGAAGTATACGGATTCTATGACGGTTATAAGGGATTGATTTATGGAGAGTACAGACTTTTGACTTCCACAGATTTCTCCGGTATCCTCACAAAAGGAGGAACCATCTTAGGATCATCCAGACAGCCGTTTAAGCTGATGCGTGTGCCGGATGAAAACGGACTGGACAAAGTGGAGGCAATGAAACAGACATATTATAAGCTGAATTTAGACTGTCTTGTTATATTAGGGGGGAACGGAACCCAGAAGACAGCCAATCTTCTCCGGGAAGAGGGACTGAATATTATTCATCTTCCCAAAACCATAGACAATGACATCTATGGAACGGATGTAACTTTCGGTTTTCAGAGTGCCATTAATATTGCGACAGACTGTATCGATTGTATCCATACAACGGCGGCTTCCCACAACAGGGTATTTATTGTGGAGGTTATGGGACATAAAGTGGGATGGCTTACCCTTTATGCAGGTATTGCCGGGGGTGCGGATATAATACTTTTGCCGGAAATTCCATATGATATAGATAAAGTCATTGAAGCTATTGAAAAACGAACCAAAGCCGGAAAAGGATTTACCATTCTGGCAGTTGCAGAGGGAGCTATTTCCAAGAAGGATGCAAAACTATCCAAAAAGGAATATAAAAAGAAAATGGAAAAATCTCCGTATCCTTCCGTATCCTATGAGGTGGCGGATACGATTAAACAGCGCACAGGTACAGAAGTCCGCGTTACCGTGCCCGGACATACCCAGAGGGGTGGAAGCCCCACACCATATGACCGTGTCCTTTGCAGCAGGCTGGGAGCAGCGGCAGCAGAGGCAATCTTAGAGGAAGATTACGGCTGCATGATTGGGATTGTAAAAAACGAAACCGCAAGGATTCCCTTGGAAAAAGTGGCTGGGAAATTAAAAGTTGTTGAGCCCGACTGTCAGATAATCCGGGAGGCAAAAACCATCGGAATCAGTTTTGGGGATTAAAAATAAGCAAGTGAGGAAATTTCATGTCTTATACTGCGTTATACCGTAAGTTCCGTCCCCAGGAGTTTGGGGATGTAAAGGGGCAGGATGCCGTTGTCACCACCCTGAAAAATCAGATAGAATCTGACAGAATCGGACATGCTTATCTGTTTTGCGGCACAAGGGGAACAGGCAAAACTTCGATAGCAAAGATTTTTGCCAAGGCTGTAAACTGTGAGCACCCCAAAGAGGGGAGCCCCTGCGGGCTCTGTGATTCCTGCAGAGCGGTGGCGGCTGGAACGTCTTTGAACGTTATCGAGATTGATGCCGCTTCCAACAACGGCGTAGAGAGCATAAGACAAATCAGGGAGGAGGTCTCCTACCGTCCCACAGAGGGGAAATTCAAGGTTTATATTATCGATGAGGTACATATGCTTTCCATAGGAGCATTTAACGCCTTATTAAAAACTCTGGAAGAACCTCCTTCCTATGTTATATTTATTTTGGCCACAACAGAAGTGCACAAGATTCCTGTGACCATTCTCTCCAGGTGCCAGAGATATGATTTTAAGCGGATTTCCGTGGATACGATCTGTGGAAGGCTGGAGGAGCTTTTAAAGAAAGAAGGAATTGAAGCGGAGGAAAAAGCCATCCGCTATATTGCCCGTTCAGCAGACGGGGCCATGCGTGACGCACTAAGTCTTTTAGACCAGTGTATCGCTTTTTACCTGGGGCAGACCCTGACATATGAAAAAGTTCTGGAAGTGCTGGGGGCAGTGGATACAGAGGTGTTTAGCAGTCTGCTAAGAAGTATCCTAAAAGAAGATATACAGGAAACGATGAAGGCTGTGGAGGAACTGGTGGCCCAGGGAAGGGAACTGGGGCAGTTTATCACAGATTTCACCTGGTATCTAAGGAATCTGCTCTTGGTGAAATGTTCTGACGGACTGGAGGATGGATTGGATATGTGGGCGGAGAGCCTTAGCAGGCTGAAAGAAGAGTCAAAGATGGCCAAGGAGGAGACGATTATCCGCTTTATCCGCATATTTTCCGAACTGTCCAACCAGGTAAAATATTCCAGCCAGAAGCGGGTTCTTATGGAGGTGGCACTTATCAAACTCTGCCGCCCTCAGATGGAGCGGGACTATACATCACTTATAGAGCGCATCGAACAGTTGGAGAAAAAAATAGAAAATGGAATTCCGGCGGCCATGCCTCGGGGAGCAGACAGGATTGGCAAGGGGGAAAAGACTACCGGCCAGTTTGAAAGAAAAGAGATTTTAGAGGAAGCTGTGCCTGAAGATATCAAGGAAGTGGTCAAAAACTGGCGGCATATCATAGCAGATATGCCCAGTCTTTGCCGGAATTATCTGACTAAGGCGGTGCCCAGCCTTGGAAACGGAAATGAGCTTATGGTTGTGTTTGACGACGCCATGGCAGCGGGATATTTTTCCAGGGAAGAGGAGAAAAAGCAGCTGGAACATGTGATTGCGGAACATGTGGGTAAAGAAGTGGCTGTTTTGATTAAGCAGAATGAAAGCGGGCTTCCCTTGGGGGATGCCTATGTGGATTTGGAGCAGGTGATTCATATGGATATCACTTATGAAGAGGAATAGACACGATAATACAAAAATTAACGGAGGATTTAATTTATGGCAAAAAGAGGTGGATTTCCAGGAGGAATGCCTGGAAATATGAATAATCTCATGAAACAGGCACAGAAAATGCAGCGTCAGATGGAGGAGGCTCAGAAGGAGTTAGAGGAAAAAGAAATCTCTGCTACTGCGGGGGGCGGTGCCGTGGAAGTTACTGTTTCTGGAAAACGTGAGATTACAAAAATAAAACTGTCGGAAGAAGTGGTGGACCCGGAGGATATTGAGATGCTGGAAGATTTGATTATGGCGGCGGTAAATGAAGCCCTGCGCCAGTTAGATGAATTTTCCTCCCAGTCTATGTCTAAAATTACAGGGGGAATGGGCGGTTTAGGCGGCCTGCCGTTTTAGGAGAAAGCCATGGATTATTACAGCAGTCAGATTAACAGGCTGGTGGAGGAACTTTCCTCTCTTCCTGGAATTGGGGCAAAGTCTGCCCAGCGGCTGGCATTCCACATTTTAAATATGCCAAAGGAGAATGTGGAAAAACTCTCCAGGGCCATTGTGGAGGCAAAAGAAAATGTGCGTTACTGTAAATGCTGTTTTACCCTTACGGATGAGGAGCTCTGTCCGATTTGCAGGGATGAAAAGCGTGACCACGGCACAATTATGGTAGTGGAGAATACCAGAGACTTAGCCGCATATGAGAAGACAGGGAAGTTTGAGGGGGTCTATCATGTGCTCCACGGAGCCATTTCCCCCATGCTGGGAATTGGGCCAAATGACATCCGTTTAAAGGAATTGATGCAGCGGCTTCAGAGTGAGGTGGAAGAAGTGATTATCGCCACCAATTCCAGCCTGGAGGGGGAGACTACCGCCATGTACATCAGTAAGCTCATTAAGCCTACAGGGATTAAAGTTACAAGAATCGCCAGCGGGGTGCCGGTGGGAGGGGATTTGGAGTATATAGACGAAGTCACTTTACTCCGGGCACTGCAGGGGAGAACAGAACTGTAACGTGTCTAAGAACAGGTGATAGTCTTATTTTTTGCCTGTCTAAAGGGCAAAAACCCGAAAAATGCACTATAATGTCGAGATATTCTTGAAACATTTTTCAGGAACTGTCAAAATATTCCGTTTCCTTATGCTAAATTATCTTTAGGAAATAGATAAGGGATGTAGCAAAAAGGAGCGGATTATGATAGAAATCATACAGGAAACAGAGAAAACAGAGGACAAGCAGGAGGCAAAACTCCCAAGAAATATACGTCAGATTGGAAATCCCGAAAAAGATTTCCGCATCTATATGGAGGACTATGTCTATACATATCTTCACCCGGCGCAGCTTTACGGCTGCGAAATCGGTGTTTTTCCCAGAATGTTGATTTTAGTTGGGGAAATTGAACATTTTTCTAACAGGAGCTGCGCATTTATCAGTGGTGCGGTTCAGGTGGAAAACGAGCGCTTTCCCGAGGAAGTGCCGGAGTTAAATGACACCACCTGGCGCCGTGTAAAAAAGGAAATGCAGCAGTTTTTTGACAAATGCCAAATTGTGGGATGGGTTCTCGATATTCCGGGAAATGCTCTGGAAATTACACCGGAAATTGAGGACATGCACAGGAGTAATTTCTTAAACAGCTATCAGTTCTTTTTTCTGATGGATTCCAAAGAGAGGGAGGAAGCTTTCTACACATGGAAAGAGGGAAGGCTTACCAGAAAAGAAGGCTATTTTATCTATTATGAAAAAAATCCCCAGATGCAGGAATATATGATTAGCCGCAGGCAGGAACAGTTTGGGGATCATCCCCCTGTCGAGGATGTGGATGATGAAGCGGCGCGTACATATCGAGCCATGATGATGGAGAGAAAAGAAAATTCTTTTAAGCGCCATTCCAGAATATTTTCCTATGCCATTTCCTCTCTTATGGTTGTGGCATTGTGTTCCGTCAGTGTGCTTTTAATTGGATATATCCGGCGTATGGAAAATATGGAAGAGACATTGACAGTGATGTCCGTGGCTATGGAGAATACGGAACAGGAGCGGGTGAGCCAGCCGGGAAAAGTAGCGGTGGAAACTATTAGCAGCAATGTGGCTCCTCTGGAAGATACCGGGGACCAGGGGGAAGGGCAGAGCCCTGAACCGGGGAATATTTTGCCTGAGGCACAGCCGGAAAGCATTTTGCCAGAAGGGCAGCAGGATAGTAACCAGCAGGCAGGAGAGCCGTCCGCAGGTACCCAGGAGGAAGCCGGTGAAGCAATGCCGGACACGGAGGAAAGCGGAGATCTGCCCCAGGATGAAACAGAAATATCCCAGGAAACAACGCCAGTATTAACAGAAGCCCAGGTCTGCTTGCAGCAGGGGTATTATATTGTGAAAGTCGGGGACAGTTTGGAGAAAATTTGTTATAAAATCTATGGGAGTTATGACAATTTAGAAGAAATCTGCCGTTTAAACGGGATTGAAAATCAGAACACAATTTTTGCGGGACAGAAAATAACACTTCCATAAAAAAAGGAATATGATATACTGTTTTTAGAAAAATACAGGAGTATATTACATGGCAGATAAAAATAAGCAGGGATTTCACACAGTGGAATCCAATGTTGAGGAAATGGAAGAGAAAATCCGAAAACACCGGAAAAAAATAGTTATCCGGGGTTTTGTCCTGTTTTTCACCATTGTTATTTTCATTGGGGCGGCAGGTATCTATTTCCAATTTAAAGAGTACACAGATTTTGAAATTGTAACGGAGATTTTGCGGAGTGACAGCGAAGCCACACAGTACGAGACCTTTGCTGGAAATATATTGCGGTACAATAATGACGGGGCTTTTTATGCGGATATGTCGGATAATCTTATCTGGAATCAGGCATATGAGATGCAAAACCCGATGGTGGACATCTGCGAGAATTACGCAGTGGTTGTAGACAAGCAGGGCACTCAGATTTATATTATGAACACCATAGGGGTTCAGGGCCAGATTGAGACAAATAAGCCGATTGAGGCCGTTTGTGTGGGAAATCAGGGAATCGTGGCGGTTTTAACCCAGGAGGAAGGGACAAGCTATCTTGAACTCTATAACAAAAGCGGCGGCAGTGTAGCTTCCGGGGAAATACATATGGAAAACAGCGGTTATCCTTTGGATATTGCCCTTTCTAACGATGCAAATAAGCTTGCGGTCTCTATTCTCGACATTAGTAAAGGAAAAGCCCGGACTACAGTGGCATTTTATAATTTTGGTTCTGTAGGCCAAAATGAGATTGATAATATTGTAGGCTCCTACACGTATGAGGATATTATCATTCCTGAAATCGATTTTATTACCAATGACACACTGATTGCATTCGGGGATTCTCAGATTGTGCTGTTTGAAGGGACGCAGAAACCGGAGGAGATTTGGAGACTTCCCATGGAAAAAGAGGTGAAGAGCATTTTTTATGATGAATCTTACTTTGGGCTTGTGTATGATAAGGGGAATGGGGGAAATGCCCATGTCATGGAAATATATGATACAAAAGGCAAGCTGCGTCTCAATAAAGATTTTAAAATGGGTTACCATCACATAGAATTTTTGGCAAATCACCAAATTTGCATTTTGGATGACACCGCCTGTGAAATCTATACCCTTCGGGGAGTGAAAAAGTTTGCATATACCTTTGATATGCCGGTTTACAAGGTTTTGTCCGGAAAAACGGACTGGAAATATACGTTTATTTTGGACGGAGCTATGGATGAAGTGAAATTAAAGTAGTGGAGTTGACATGAACATACTTACAATAGTGGTGCTGGCTGTAATTGCACTGTGTGCATACGGGGGATACCGTCAGGGATTTCTGCGGGTTGTATATTCTCTGGCAGGGTGGATTTTAGTGCTTTGCATTGTCACATTTTCCTCGCCCTATATTACACAGTACCTGGAAGAACATACAAAAATACAAGAAAATATACGGGAAAAATGTCTGGAGCATTTGCAAAAAAATGGGGAAGAGGAACCCATATCTGTGGAGGACGGGGAAAACAGAGAAAAAGAGCCGCTTATGTGGAATGGGATTTTGCTGCCGGAGTCTGTTGTGGAGAACATTACAATGTCCGCCGCAGAAGGCGCCCAGGACTTAATTTTAAACAGCGGGGTCTATGAAGATATTGCGGAATCCGTCTCCCATTTTATTTTGGAGGGGATATCCTTTTTTGCTGCATTCCTCCTTGCCTCCGTTCTGGTAAAAAGCCTTGCGGGAGTTCTTGATATTGTGTCCCATATTCCTGTGATAAAAGATGTGAATAAGGCTTTTGGGGTGATGGCAGGAGGGATAAAAGGCCTGCTCATTGTCTGGCTGGCCTTTTATCTTTTGGCTATCTGTATCACAAGCGAATTTGCCGGAGCAATTTTTGCTTTAGTGGAAGAAAGTCCTGTTTTACTGTTTTTGTATGAGAACAACATTCTGCTTCAGGTACTTATGATATTCTTTGCATAAAGAATTACTTTTTCTTCACCTGGGGAAGTATGTGGATGCAGAGGGAAAAATATCCTTTGCCATCCATGTTAAACAGCAGGCTGTAAGCGGGATATGTCTTTTCAAATGCTTTTAAAAACTGTTCAAAGGATAAGTTGTCATTTTTGTCCAGGTTTGTTGGAGTCTCAGGATGAAAATGGGCTCCTATGGAGTGCATCATTTTTTCTGAGATAGTTTTAAAGGCATAAATGACTGTTTTATCCACCTTATTGATGGGTTTTCCTACGATTTCACTGAGCATGCCCAGGACAAAAGATTCTTCGTAGGCAAGATATACCTGAATTTTTTGTCCCTCTGCCAAAACATAGGTAAGGCGGAAACACACGGATTTACCGGATGAAAAATCTTCTCCGGCATAATGTTTGCTAATCATTTTTGCTTGTACGCCAAACTGGTTTTCTATGGACTGGCAGGCTGCTTTTATGAGAGAGTCCGTCTTGTCGTCCGAGGAAGTGTGCAGCCATTTATCAGGTACACGTCCGGTTATGGCTAAATCGTCAACTAAAATATGGCCGTTGAGCCAGCCTATGCAGATGCCCAGGAAATGCTGAACGGATTCCACAGAATAATTATTTTTTTCCAGTTCTTCTTCCAAGGAGGGCACTGTCTGATCCCTCATGTTATCGTGAAGGCTTTTATGTAAATCATACCCTCCGTAATGGGTGGAGCGCATATAGGCTTCCTCCTCAGCAAAATGCTGAAAGGTATAGTTTTTCAAATATTTAATGCCTTCTCTGCAGAGATATGCCTGCTTTTCTGCATCTTCACAGAGGGCAATGATTTTGTTTACAATGGAAAAAAGTTTTTGATGGGCATTGTCGATTGAACGAATGCCAAGATTAAAACGGTCGTTCCACTTTACGTCGTTCATGATTCAACTCTCCTATCCGTTATAGTGTACTGTTAATTTTATCATATTGCTTCTGATTTTACAATCTTCTAGGAAAAGATAGGAATAGTCTTTTGACGTACGGGGAATTTTATGGTATATTATGAATATTCGGAAAATATTAATAGAATAATAGGTTGTAGGGGTGTGATATTTCTAACGTTATATATAATAGCAAAGGAGAAATGTTATGAACAATCGATTTGAATGGCAAAAAAGATATAACATTGGAGTAGATTTTATTGACAAAGAACATCAAAAACTTTTCAGTATTATGAACAAACTCTTTGAGTATGGTGAAAATGATGCAAAAACACAGTGGATTTGTCAGGAAGGCATAAAATATTTTAAGGGACATGCCATGCAGCATTTTGCGGAAGAGGAAATGTATATGGCATCCCTTCACTATGAAGGATATGATATGCACAGGCGTCTTCATGACAGTTTCCGGAAACAGACACTTCCCGCATTGGAAAAAGAGCTGAATGAATCCGGATATTCACCGGATGCCATCAAACATTTTCTTGGCGTTTGTGCAGGATGGCTAATTGGTCATACTCTGACGGAGGACCGGGCCATAACGGGACAAACCACCAGCAAATGGGAGAATCTTTTGCCCCAGGAACAGATGAACATGGTGAGCAATACAATTATCCAGCTTTTATATGAACTGTTTCAGTTAAATGCCCGGGTAATCAGTGAGACTTATGGGGGAGAAAAATTTGGCAAAGGATTATATTACCGGTTAGTTTACAGTTCCAAGGAAGGCAAGGAGTGGGAGGTTATTCTTATTTTTGAGGAGAAACTGCTTCTCAGCACCATGGGCAAGATGATGGGGGAAGAATCGGATAAAGTGAATGTTATGCTGGTTAACGCCACCAGATATACTGCGCGTCAGTTTGTGGACCGCATCAGAATCCATTATCCCTCCATTGCCAACTATGAGATTAAAGATGAGAATCTCCTTACATATGAACAGTTTCAGAGGATTTTTGGGAAGCAGCAGCCCCAGTGTAGTCTGCTTTTTGACACAGGGGAAGGTTATTTCGCATACTGTGACCGTTCACCTCATTATCTTCAGGGAGATGTGGGAACATCTCTCAAATCAGACAACGCTACGGCGGAGATAAAGAAGTACCTTGAAAATAATCAGACAAGTCAGAAAAAGAAAATACTTGTGGTGGATGATTCCAGCGTAATGCGCCAGGCAATGCAGGAACTTCTTGGAAGTGACTATGAAGTGTCCGAGGTTTCCTCCGGTGTGGCGGCGTTACAGAACATTGCTTTAAACAGGCCGGATTTAATTTTGTTGGATTACGAGATGCCGGTGTGTGACGGCGGCCAGGTTTTGGAAATGATACGTTCAGAGAAAAATATGTCAGATATTCCTGTTATCTTCCTTACCGGCAGAGGGGACCCGGAAAGTATAAAAAAAGTAATGTCCTTAAAACCGGCAGGCTATTTACTGAAAAACTTAAAACCGGAAGATATAAAGGCAAATATAGATGGCTTTTTAAGAAGGCAGGAAGAAGCGAAAAGCAGACAGACAGAGCCGAAAAAGAAAATACTTGTTGTGGACGATTCTGAGGTAATGCGTCGGGCAATGCAGGAACTTCTTGGAAATGACTATGAGGTTTCCGAGGTATCTTCCGGTGTGGCAGCAATACAGAGTATTGCCTTAAACAGACCAAATTTAATTTTATTGGATTATGAGATGCCGGTATGCGACGGCGGCCAGGTTTTGGAAATGATACGTTCAGAAAAAAATATGTCAGATATTCCTGTTATTTTCCTGACAGGGAGGGGAGATGCAGAGAGTATAAAAAAAGTAATGTCTTTAAAACCGGCAGGGTATTTGTTGAAAAACTTAAAGCCGGAAGATATAAAGGCAAATATAGATGGCTTTTTAAGAAGGCAGAAATCCTGAGTGTATTGAAACCAGAAAAGATATTACAACGGAGTTGTTGCAGAAATGCGGCAGCTCCGTTATGTATAGGGAGGATTAGAATGAAAAAAGCTGTCACTATGATTTTTTTATTGTCCCTATGTTCACTGACGGCCTGTTCCTCGGAGAAATGCGGTACAGAAATATCCATGAATGAGGACACAGAGAAATTAGCTGATTTAGAATTGACTGATTTTGATACTGAAATAAGAAATATCCCGGAATTAAGGGATGAAGGGGAAATAGAAAGCCCGGAAGAGATTTTTTCTGTGTTTGGCATAACAATTTTGCTTCCAGAAAATGATTCTTGGATAAAAAATACGGAATATACCTTGATAGATGAAAATAATCTGGAAGTTTGCTATTATGATGATATTGCAGGGATAGACTGTAAACTCTCCGTTGTCAAAAACGGCACGTTGGAGGATACAGCATATTCATATGATGAAACGTTAGAGGAAACATGGCAGGGTGATTCTTTAGCAGGAGATACCGTGTACGTAAAAGTGCAGCACTCCGTGGATGACGGGAAAGTTCTTGCCTCCTGGGAGTATAAGAATTACGAATTTGCCATTCAGGGGGACATAGACCCTATGACAGACACAAGCCCTATTCCCAAAACAGCACTGTATATTATCAGTAATCTTTCATAATTGTTCTGTCGTCCATATCTTTATAAAAGAAATTAAAAAAAGTAGTTGACATTTAAAGAGGGACATGCTATTATAGGAAAGCTGACAAACGGAACACTTAATTGAAACACTTAATCAAAAAAATGTTGGCGAAAAAATAAAAAAAGTTAAAAAAGATGTTGACAGACAGCGAAAGATGTGATAATCTATTAAAGCTGTCGCAA
>CAMWKH010000048.1 GCA_947174805.1 uncultured Roseburia sp.
GAAACTTGTTAACCAAGTAGTCTTATTGACTACATCATTATTATACTAGGAGGCGTTTTCATGGGGATACAGGAACCTAAAAGCGCGAAAAAACATATTTGCACCGCACTTTTAGCCCATGTGGATGCAGGAAAAACCACTTTATCCGAGGCATTTTTATATGAGAGCGGCATGATAAAAAATCTTGGCAGGGTGGACAAAAAGGATGCCTATCTTGATACAAGTGATTTGGAGCGGGAGCGGGGGATTACTATTTTTTCCAAGCAGGCCCTGCTTAAGTTTCCCACATGTGATATCACGCTTTTGGACACTCCCGGGCATGTGGATTTTACCGGGGAGATGGAGCGTACCCTGTGGGTTTTAGATTATGGAATTTTAGTGATAAGCGGCTCTGACGGAGTGCAGAGCCATACACGTACTCTGTGGAATCTTTTAAAGAGATATGGGATACCGGTATTTCTTTTTATCAACAAAATGGATATGGAAAAGGCGGACAGGGAAGCGCTGCTTGCAGAGCTAAAATCCACATTGAGTGACGGATGCACTGCCTTTGACGTGGAGAGGGACGAAAATTTTTATGAGTCCGTGGCAACGGGAAGCGAGGAGGCCTTAGAGGAGTTTTTGGACACCGGATTCGTGGGGGAGGAAACTATCTGCAGGCTTATTAGAAACCGCCAGATTTTTCCCTGCTATTTCGGTTCCGCCCTTAAAGTGGATGGGGTAGACACTTTTTTACAGGGGTTTTTGCAGTATGCAAAAGAGCCTGACAGAAGAGAAGATTTTAGTGCGAAAGTATTTAAAATTGCCCGGGACAAGGCAGGGAACAGACTCACCTATGGGAAAATCACCGGGGGCAGCCTAAAGGTGAAGGACATGGTTTACCACCCTTTGGGGGAGGGGGAGAAGGTCAACCAGATTCGTGTTTATTCCGGTGAAAATTATGAGGCATTGGAGGAGGCGGTCCCCGGTATGGTGTGCGCCTTTACAGGACTGCAGCACAGTTTTGTGGGGGAGTGTTTCGGGGAGGAAAAAGAGGCTTATCTTCCGGTGTCGGAGCCGGTATTGTCTTACCGGATTGTGCTGCCGGAGGGGGTGAGCCCTCTTAAGATGTTTCCAAAGTTTAAGGAGCTTGAGGAGGAGGACCCTCTTTTGCATATCCAGTGGAAGGAGGAGCACCAGGAAATCATTGTATGGGTCATGGGGCAAGTCCAGGTGGAAGTGCTAAAGCGTCTGATTTACGACCGTTTTCATGTGGAGGCGGAATTTTCCCAGGGAAGCATTGTATACAGGGAAACCATTGCGGACACTGTGGAGGGGGTGGGGCATTTTGAGCCTTTGCGCCACTATGCGGAAGTACACCTTCTCTTAGAGCCGGGGGAGCCGGGAAGCGGCATGGTTTTCGCATCGGACTGCAGCGAGGATATTCTGGACAAAAACTGGCAGCGCCTGATTTTAACCCATCTGAGGGAAAAAGAGCATGTAGGGATTTTGACAGGCTCTTTTCTCACGGATATGAAGATTACAGTGGTATCCGGCAGGGCCCACCAGAAGCATACCGAGGGAGGGGATTTCAGACAGGCAACCTACCGGGCGGTGCGCCAGGGCCTTTCCCAGGCACAGTCCGTCCTTTTAGAGCCTTTTTATGAATACCGCCTGGAAGTGCCGGAGTACGCCCTTGGCAGAGCTATGGCAGATGTGGAAAAAATGCACGGTACCATAAATCCTCCGGAGAAAAATAAAGACATGTCAGTGCTTTCCGGCAGGGCGCCGGTTTCCTGTATGGGAAATTATGCTAAGGAGGTCAGCAGTTACACAAAGGGGGAAGGCAGTTTAAGCCTGCAGTACGGCGGGTACGGAAAATGCCACAACACAGAGGAAGTAATAGAGCGTATGGGCTATGACTTTGCAGGCGACATGGAAAATCCTGCATCCTCGGTGTTTTGTGCCCACGGGGCGGGTTTTGTGGTGGAGCACGACCAGGTGTTTTACTACATGCATATGCCCTCGGTTTTACAGGAGGAAAAGCCCCTAGAGGCCCAGGGATATCCGGTGAAGCCAAGGGGGAAAAGAGAGGAGTGGATTGGGACAGAGGAGGTGGACGCTATTTTGGAGCGGGCTTTAAACGCAAATAAGAGGGACAAGTCCAATTTTCAGAAAAAATATAAACCTAAGCGTGTGGTGGAGTCACAGCCCTCTTCCTACAATTATAAAGTAAAAGAGCATAGGGAAAAATATCTTTTGGTGGATGGATATAATATTATTTTTGCCTGGCAGGAGTTAAAGGAGTTAGCGGAGATAAATATTGACAGCGCAAGAGGCAGGCTTCTTGATATTTTAAGCAATTACCAGGGCATGGAAAAATGTAATCTTATCGTAGTTTTTGATGCATATCGTTTAGAAGGGCATAAGACAGAGATTTTTGATTATCATAATATCCATGTAGTGTACACAAAAGAGGCGGAGACGGCGGACGCCTATATTGAAAAATTTGCCCAGGAACACGGGAGAAAATACCATGTTACCGTGGCTACCTCCGACGGTTTGGAACAGGTGATTATCAGAGGGCAGGGCTGTTATCTTCTTTCCGCCAGGGAACTTTTGGAGGAAGTGGAACAGAAGGAAAAGAAGCTTAAAGAAGAGTATTTAAAGCCTGAATCTGAGAGAAATTTTGCTTTTGATGGCATTTTGAAAGAGGAATTAAAACGGTTTAAAGGAGAGGTTTAATGAAAAAATTAAGATGGAAACTATTGGTTATTGCGGTTTTGCTTCTATGTGTGGGCATATTTTACTATGTGACGCTGCCTGCCATCAATATTCACTCCACGGATTTTTGGCTGTATCTTTTGTTTCTCATTGCGGCGGCCACAGTTCTTTATATTCTTAGCAAAGGGAAAAAGGAACTCTTTTCCAGGGGGAAAAATGTAAATGTGAAAGAACTTTTCAATAGCTTTCAGCTGGCGAAAATCGGGGTATTTTTCTTTGTGTTGGCGGCGGCGGTGTTTTTTGTGGGAAGTGTGCTCTCCTCCCCTATTGTGAATGCAGGAAAGTACCAGAAACTTTTAACGGTGCAGTCCGGAAACTTTACCTCCGATATCAAGGAGGTGGATTTTCGCACCATCCCTCTGTTGGATAAAAATTCCGCCCAGCTTCTGGGAAACAGAAAAATGGGAAGTATGGTGGATATGGTATCTCAGTTTGAGGTGAGCGATGAGTACACCCAGATAAATTACCAAAATACTCCTGTGAGGGTGGCGCCTTTGGTGTATGCCAGCGGGATTAAGTGGTTTACCAACCAGAAAAACGGAATTCCCGCCTATATCAGAATCGATATGGCCACACAGAATACGGAGTGTGTGAAACTGACACAGGGGATTAAGTATTCCAAGTCGGAATATTTTAACCGGAATATTTACAGGCACTTAAGGTTCCGCTATCCCACTTATATTTTTGACGACCAGATTTTTTTTGAGATTGACGATGAGGGAACCCCTTACTGGGTCTGCCCTGTAAAGAAGTTTCAGATTGGGCTTTTTGGGGGACAGACCGTGGGCAGGGCGGTGCTCTGCAATGCAGTGACAGGGGAATGCGTGGATTATAAGGTGGAGGATGTGCCCTCCTGGGTGGATAAGGTATATTCCGCAGAACTTTTAACAAGGCTTTATAATTATTACGGCACTTTAAAACATGGATTTTTTAACAGTGTTTTAGGACAGAAAGATTGTCTCCAGGCCACAAACGGGTACAATTATATTGCTTTGGAGGATGATGTGTGGGTGTATACCGGTGTCACATCCGTAAGCGGCGACCAGTCTAATGTGGGATTTGTGCTGATGAACCAGAGGACTATGGAGACAAAATATTATACTGTGGAGGGAGCCATTGAGGATTCCGCCATGTCATCTGCGGAGGGACAGGTGCAAAACCTTGGCTACAGGGCCACCTTCCCATTGCTTTTAAATATTTCTAATGAGCCCACTTACTTTATGGCCTTAAAGGACGGTGCCGGGCTGGTGAAAAAATATGCCATGGTAAATGTGCAGAAATACCAGTGGGTTGCCATAGGGGATACGGTGCAGGAGTGCGAGAGGGCATATATGAAACTTCTTGCCACCAACGGAATTAGCGGCGGGGGAAGCGGTGTTTATGAGAGTGCGAAAGGAAAGATTTCTTCTATTGCCCCGGTAGTGGTGGAGGGAAATACCCACTACTATGTCTGCCTAAATAATTCTGAGATTATCTTTGACGTGAATGTGAGCGATACGGCTTTTGTGGATATTGTAAGATATCAGGCCGGGGATATGGTGGAATTTTCCTATACCTTGGAGGAAGAAGGGTTTGCCAGGGTGACGGAGCTGAAATAGCCTGTGATTTTGTGGGAAAAGGGAATATCGAAGGGTTATAATTTTACTGTGCATAAATTTTTAGTGATCCGTGAAAAATATGATGTAAAAAATATTTGAGGAGATTTAGAATGGAAAATAGTACAGAAAAGCAGGTAAATCTGCGAAAGGTTGCCATGATTGGATGCGGCTTTGTTGGCTCAGCCTCAGCTTTTGCATTAATGCAGGGAGGGCTGTTCTCCGAAATGGTTTTAATTGATGCGGATAAGGACAAGGCGGAGGGGGAAGCTATGGATATCAGCCATGGGGTGCCCTTTGCCAGACAGATGAAGATTTATGCCGGGGATTATGACGATATAAGAGATGCGGCAATCATCATTGTCACAGCCGGGGCAAATCAGAAACCAGATGAGACAAGGCTTGATTTGGTGCACAAAAATATAGGGATTTTTAAAAGTATTATCCCTGAAATCGCCAGGAGAAACTGTCAGGGAATCCTGCTGATTGTCTCCAATCCAGTGGACATTTTAACCTATACGGCTTTAAAGTTATCCGGTTTTCCAGAAGGGCGGGTGATTGGCTCCGGGACGGTTTTGGATACGGCAAGATTAAAATATGAACTCAGCGAGCATTTGTCTGTGGACAGCCGCAGTATCCATGCATTTATTATCGGAGAGCACGGGGACAGTGAAATTGCAGCCTGGAGCAGTGCAAATATTTCCGGAATCAAAGTCAGTGATTTCTGCGAGATGCGGGGACATTACCGCCATGAGGAGAACACAAAACTGATTGCGGAATCCGTGAAAAACAGTGCGTATGAGATTATTGAGAAAAAGCATGCCACTTACTATGGCATTGCCATGGCGGTAAAACGGATTTGCGAGGTGATTATCCGGGATGAAAAATCTATTCTGCCGATTTCTTCCATGATGCATGGGGAGTACGGTATCGATGATGTGGTGCTGTCCATGCCTGCAGTTGTGGGGAAAAACGGGGTGGAGACAACGGTGCCCATTGATTTAAATGAGGAGGAGCAGGTGAAGCTGCGTGCGTCTGCGGAGACGTTAAAGGGGATTTTAAAAGAAGAGTTTCAGTAGAGGATAAATATTGAAAAATCTTTTTGTTTATGATACCATTTTACTGATGTGATTTTATTTTTAACGAATTTGTCTCAGAAGAGAAAGCAGTCGTTTTTATTCGGCATAGGATGCGGGCAGGAAAAGTGATTTTCTCTGCCCGATAATATAAGGGGAAAAGTATGAAATTAAATGAAGGGTTGGTTTATACCAAAGAGAACTGTATTGGCTGCAACCGCTGTATATCGGGGTGTCCGGTACTTGGGGCCAATATTTCCGTGAGAAAAGACGGACAAAATAAAATTTATGTGGACAATGAAAAATGTCTGCACTGTGGGCGATGTCTGGTGACATGCCATCACGATGCCAGGGAGTACCGGGATGACACCCATCGTTTTTTGGAGGATTTGCGTGCCGGGGAGCAGATTTCCCTTCTGGTGGCACCGTCCTTTTTTATTACATACGATAAAAAGGCCTTTGAAATATTAGGATATCTCAAGGAATTAGGTGCAAATCTTATTTATGATGTGAGTTATGGGGCGGATATCGCTACATGGGCATACCTCACCTATTTGGAGGAACATCCCATGGAGGGGGCCATTGCCCCGCCCTGCAGCGCAGTGGTGAATTACATTGAAAAATATTCAAAAGAGCTGGTAAAAAAACTGATTCCTGTACAAACCCCCCTTCTGTGCCTTGCGGTGTATATTCGGAAATACTGCCACAGAACGGACAAGCTTGCCTTTATCAGCCCCTGCATTGCAAAGAAGGATGAAATTGATGATGTTAAAAATGCAGGGCTGGTTTCTTATAACGTAACATTTGCCCACCTTGCAAAGGAGCTGGAGGAGGTGGATGTAAGGGGTTATTCCGCCAAAGTGGAATGTTCCGACTTTGGCCTGGGACGTCTCTATCCCGTGCCGGGCGGGCTTTCAGACAACATCAGGCACTTTGTCTCCGGAAGCGAGATTATTCGGGAAATCCATGGGGAGAGGGCGGTGTATGACTACTTTACGAAATTGGAGCAGAGAATCCTTGAAGGGAAAGACCTGCCCTTTTTGGTTGACTGCTTAAACTGCAGGCAGGGCTGTCTCACCGGCACGGCTACTTCCCAGTACTGCAGCCTGGACGATGACATTTTTTTCCGTTTACAAAAGTACAGGGAACCTACCGGGGAGATTTTGGAGGAAGAAAATCCCTATCTCCAGGAACTTCCTTCACAGGAACGCCAAAGACGGTTAAAAGAGAGATTTGCCGGACTTTCCCTGAAGGATTTTATGAGGGAGTACACAGAGGATAAATATGTGGGGGAGAGACATATCTTTACCTATGATCCAAAACATGAAAAAAATATTGACGCCATATTCTGCCTGATGCACAAGGAGACGGAGGAGTCCAGAAGCATAGACTGCCATTCCTGCGGTTACTCAAGCTGTCTGGAGATGGCCACGGCAATTTACAAAGGGTACAATTTTATTGAGAACTGTGTCCACTATGTAAAGGATGAAAATCTAAGGATTTCCATGATAGATATCCGAAGCGGGATTCCCAACTACAATGCATATCTGAATTTTACCGACCGGCTGATTGGCGAGGAGAAAATTACGGAGTACAGCGCAATTTACTTTAACATCAGCAATTTTAAATTTATTAACCAAAAATTCGGTTTTCGCCAGGGGGATGCGGCTCTCAGGGAATACTGCGCAGCGGTGGCGGAGCTGGTTACAGCGGAGGAGTTAATGGCACTCACCGGAGGAAATAATTTTGTGGGGGTAATCCGCAAAGAGAGGCTGCCGTTGATTTTAAAGGAATTGGAATCTGTTTATGTCTCCTGCATACGGGAACCGGTAACCGGGGAAAGAGTCGCTATTACCGCAAGGATTGCAGTTTACAATCCGGACGGCACGGATACCTCCCCTCAAATGATTATGGAAAAATTATCCAGTACATACGATGAGATTAACAAGGGGCAAAATGAGACGATCCGTTATTACGACGATAAAATACGTCAGAGGAAGAGCCGGGAAGATTTGATTATGCACGCCATTGAGCCGGCATTAAAGAAGCGGGAGTTTGTGGTGTATTACCAGCCCAAGGTGGACATGAAAAGCCGGCGTATTATCGGCGCGGAGGCTTTAATCCGGTGGAACCACGAGGGAAAATTAGTTCCCCCCATGGAGTTTATCCCCATTTGTGAAAACACCGGCCAGGTGCAGAAGCTGGATTTTTATGTGTTGGAGACTGTGTGCAGCAATATTTCGGAATGGCTGGATAAGGGCATTGATGTTGTTACCATATCCGTGAATTTTTCCAAACATCATTTTGTGGAGAACACTGTGGCGGAGCGGATTAACCAGGTGGCGGAAACCTACGGCATACCAAAAAAATATCTGGAGATAGAATTTACGGAAACTGCATATTTAGAGGGCAGTGTCAATTTGATTTCCAGCATCAACAAACTCCACGAGTTTGGAATATCCGCATCCATGGATGATTTTGGCACAGGCTATTCCTCCTTGAGCATGCTTCAAAATATGAGTTTTGACACTTTGAAACTGGACAAGTCTTTTCTGGATAACAGGAGCCTTGGGAAAGAACGGTCCAGGGCGGTGATTGGAAATATTATCCGTATGGCAAAAGAATTGGATATGTCTATTGTCTCCGAGGGTATTGAGACGGAATCGGAATTGGAATATATGAAGGCTCTCGACTGCGATATCGCTCAGGGGTATCTGTTTGACAGGCCCTTGACCCATGATGAGTTTGAACAGCGGCTTATGCAGTCTGTCTACGAATAAGAAAAAATTTGCCTCAGACGGCATATCTGCTGTCTGAGGCAATATTATTTTAAAATTTAATCTTTATGTGCATCTCTCTCAATTTGCTGCACATCTTCTTTTTCAAAATCCTTTTCTGTGATATGTTTCATTTCATGCCAGTAGGAGACGATGTTTCTCTCCCGTGATAATCTGCTGTTTAAAACGATGGTATAACTCATATCACTGTTTTGTACCACATATGCGGGAATTGATGTGGGCAGGTTGGCGTATATTGTGCTGATATTTTCCGTATGCGTCACTCTCCTTGGTTTTATATTATTTTCTTCCACTGTTTATCCTGTCTATCATCTCTTTTACAAACAGGATATCTTCTTTTTTTGTTTTTCTTGTTGCATCTAAGAGAACTTTGTATTCAGGATTGTCAAAGAGGAACTGGGCCATATCCCGGGCATCCTCGTCAAGATAATATCCCTGCTCCCTTTGCTGGGAGGAATCTTTTTTCCCCAGTAAATAGTTCATATCTACATTAAAATAATCTGCAATCGTTTCTAATAATTCAAAGCCGGGCTCCCGTTCGCCGTTTTCATACATGCCGATACTGCTTCTGGAAATGTCTAATTTATCTGCCATTTCCTGTTGGGTGAGACCGCTTTTTGTCCTTAATTCTCTAAACACCTTTGCAAAATTTCCCATAGTAGATTCGCCTTTCTGTTTTTGTATTATCTATGATATCACGATTCGTGAAAAAAATAAAGAAAAAAATTCCACAAAATGTGTTGACACAAAACGTGACATAGTGTATAGTGTATTTAGTTCCACAAAACGTGACGAAAGGAGGAAAAAATTAAGGTGTTAAATTTTTTTACTAAAAAATGACACAATATGTGTCATGCAGAAAGGAGGGATGTCACATTGACAGCACAGGTGCTGAGAAGGATGATTGCCCAGAGCATTGGAAAGGTATGTACAGATTGGGAGATTTATGAGGAAGAAATACCTCCGGAAAGAAACGGTCCGTATTTTCTGATTAAAGAAACTGAGAGTTCTCTTCAATTAGTTATGGGCAGGAGATACAAGTCATCTCACAATTTTGAAATCCGCTGTGTTCCGGAGGAAGGGGGAGCGGAGACGCTGCAGAAAATGGCTCATGTTCTTTTTGAGATATTGGAATATATCCATACGGAAGAGGGGATTTTGAGGGGCAGCAATTTTAAAACCAACAGTAAAGATGGGGGACTGCATTTTTATGTTTCCTATGAGTATTTTTTAACAAAACCAGGAAATAGAGATAATTTTATGGAGCAGTTGACCAACAAAATCAGTAAGAAAGGATGAAATCATGGCAGAAAAAAAAGAAAGAAACGGCGTTGGGCCGGAGAAAAAAAGTTTTACCAGGGAACAGATTTTACATGCATCCAGGTATGAGAAGGACAAGGATATCCTGGACATTATGTTGGAGAAGGGAAAAACCTATACCCACGGAGATATCCAGAAACTTATTACAACATTTAGAGAGAGGAGAGTGAACTAATATGGCATTAGGAGGAGGAGCATTTACCACACAGAACAAAATTCTTCCAGGTACTTACATTAATTTTATCAGTGCATCCAGGGCTGTGTCTGCATTGTCAGACCGGGGATTGGCTGCATTGCCGGCGGCACTTGACTGGGGTGAGGAAGGCAGAGTATTTCCTGTGACGCAGAAACAATTTAAGGAGGATGCGCAAAAGATTTTTGGCTACCTTTATGACGCAGAGCAGTTAAAACCCATACGGGATTTATTTATCCATGCCAGAACCGTTTATTTTTATCGGATAAACTCCGGGGTGAAGGCCGCAAACACATATGCCGCAGCGAAATATTCCGGTGTCAGGGGCAATAGTATCCGAATTGCGATTTTGGACAGTATGGAACAGGAAAATGCTTTTGACGTGTGTACCTATCTGGATGATGCGCAGGTGGATGTGCAGACAGTATTCACAGCGGAGGAACTTAAAGATAATGATTTCGTGGTGTTTAAGAGAGATGCGGAGCTTAAGGCCCTGGCAGGTGTTCCCTTAACCGGTGGTACAAATAAAGAGGAACTGACAGGGGATGATTACCAGAAGGCATTGGAAGCCCTGGAATCCTATGGATTTCACGTATTAATCTGCCCATCTGAAGATGAGCTTATCAAAAAACTTTTTGCCTCTTACACAAAAAGGCTCAGGGATGAATGCGGCGTAAAATTCCAGACAGTGATCCACAATTATCCGGGAGATTACCATGGTGTGGTGAACCTGAAAAATAACGTGCTGGATAGAGACGCGGCGGGAAATGAACTGGTTTACTGGACAGGGGGCGCACTGGCGGAATGCGGGGTGAATAAAACCCTTACCAACCAGATTTACGACGGGGAATATGAGGTGGATGCCAATGCCAAACAGGCGGATTTGATAAAATCCGTGGAGTCGGGAGAGTTTTGCTACCACATGGTAGGGGACAGCATCCGTGTGCTGGAGGATATCAATTCTTTTGTCTCTTATACGGAAGAAATGAATTCAGACTTTGCCTTAAACCAGGTGGTGCGTGTCTTGGACCAGTACGGCAATGATATAGCCGGCCTGTTTCACAGTAAGTATCTTGGGAAAATTCCCAATGACGCAGATGGAAGAGTGTCTCTCTGGGGGGATTTGTCCACATATAATAAGCAGATGCAGTCTATCCGGGCAATTCAGAATTTTGACCCGAAGGAACTGGAAGTGACAGCAGGGGAGGACAAGAGAAGCATTGTGGTTTCCAATCCGGTGCAGCCTATCTGCGCCATGGAAAAATGCTATATGACCATTTATGTGCAGTAGGAGAAATGCAAATGGGTACATTGTTAAAAGGAGAAGAAAATATGAAGGAGAAAAGAGGAAAAAATATGGTTTTTGATATGAATCTGCAGTACTTCGCAGACACCACAATGTTATCGAAAGATGCGGTGGCTGCAAAACTGGCATCCTGTTATATCACCGTGGAGGGAAAAAGATATCTCTTGATGCAGGCAAAAAATTTTGAGGCTAGTTTTAAAAAGAATAAAAAGGAAATTAATATTCTTGGCAGGACTGCGGCAGGAAATAAGTCCAACGGATGGTCCGGCACAGGTAAAATGACAATCTATTACAACACAGAAATTTTCAACGATTTGTTGGAAAGGTACAAAAATACCGGGGAGGATATTTATTTTGATATTCAGGTGACCAATGAGGATAAAACCTCCACTGCCGGGAGAAGTACGAAAATTTATAAGGACTGTAATCTGGACGAGGCAAGCCTGCAGAAATTTGACGCAGAGGGCGATTGGGTGGAGCAGGAAGTCAGCTTTACCTTTGAGGATTATGAAAGTCCTGAAAAATATCAGATGTTGGAAGGGATGGAATAGGAGGAAATTATGAGTAAATTTGAAGCGTTTTTAAAACAGAATAAAAAGCAGGAAGGAACGGTAAAAATTGCCGCCAGCAGCTCTTTTGTGGACGGCAGCGGAAAGGTTATGGAGTGGGAAGTGAGACCCTTAAAGAGCAAAGAGGCAGCCGCCATCCGTAAATTAACCAACAAAATGGGAAAGGGAGGCAAAATGATTATCGACAATGATACCTTTAACCGTATGGCTGCGGCAAAAGCTACTGTTTTTCCGGATCTCACGGATAAGGAACTTCAGGATTCCTACGGGGTGATGTGTGCCGAGGACCTCATTGTGGAGATGCTGGATAAAGACGGGGAGTTCCAGGAATATGTGAAACATGTGATGAATGTCAGCGGATATAACATTACAGATACGGAACTGGTGGCAGAAGCAAAAAACTGATAATGGAAGGGGATGCAGACAGCAATTACTTTTTTTACTGTCTGCACCGCTTCCACTGGACACCAAAGAAGTTCCTGAAGCTGAACCGGTATGAAAAGGCTATGATTATAGCCGCTATAGATATCAAGAGGGAGGCGGATAAAAAGCAGGAAGAAGATTTGGAAAGAATGAGAAAAAGGAGGTAACGATATGGCGGGGATGTCAACGGCCATACAGGTGCGAGACGAGCTGTCCCCTGCGATGGGAGTCATGGCGGAAAGCGTGGAGCATCTGCGAATCATATTTTTAGCGTTCCAGGTTACCGCAGAACAGTATGTGGAGGTGCCCGGTATCGATGCAGCTACAGGGGCTATGAATGAAATGGAAAGTGCTGCCGCAGAAGTAAACACGGAGACAAATAATGCGGCGGAGGGACAAAAAGAGTTTAGCAATGAAGTCCGGGCAGGAGCAGGTTTTGTAGATGTGCTGTTGGGAAAAATGAAGTCTCTGGCAGGAAGTATTTTCTCTATGGATAGGGTAAAAGAAGCATTTTCTATGTCAGATGAAATGGCAGATACTATGGCTGGGTTTGAGGCAATAAATGACGGGCAGCAGACGACCCAGGAATTATTCCAGGCGGTGGCAGCTTCCGCCAACAATGCCAGAACAGATATGGGCAGCATGGCTTCGGCGGTGACAGATTTTGGCAGAAACGCAAAGGACGCTTTTTCCTCCACAGGGGAGATGGTAGATTTTGCAAACCTGATGTCCAAAAGTATGGAGATTGCAGGGATGTCCACGGAGGATTCTGCCGCATCCATGAGCCAGTTGTCCCAGGCTCTGGCCATGGGGGCCCAGGGGGGAGAGGAGTTAAACAGCATTTTTCAGCAGGCTCCAAATTTAATCGGATATCTCTCAGAGTATATGGATATGCCTATAGAAAAAATTAGGGAAATGGCGTTCCAGGGAGAGATATCCGCGGAAACTTTAAAAGCGGCGGTTTTTGCGGCGTCGGGGGAGATTAACGGAGAATTTGAACAGCTGCCCACCACTTTTGGCCAGATTGCGGCCATGATGGGAAATGATTTTGCGGTGGCTTTTGCCCCGGCCTTTGAGAAGCTGAGTGAGTTTGCTTCCAGCGAGGAGATGCAGACGGTTATGGAGGGGGCAAAAGACGTATTAGAAGGCTTGGGAGCTGTGGCATCTGAGGTTATCGGCATCATGGAATCAGCAGTAGGATTTATGATAGAAAACTGGGATATTATAGGTTCCCTTATACTTGGGGCTGCGATTGCATTTGGAATTTGTGCTATTGCTATTGGGATTGTAACGATTGCTCAGACAATTTTCAACGTCGCATTGTGGACCTGTCCATTGACCTGGATTGTATTGGGGATTATTGCAATTATTGGAATTATAGCACGTGTTGTGGAGATCTATAATGTATGGACAGGAAGCAGCATTTCAACTTTCGGAGTTATATGTGGCTGTATCAATGTAGTAATTCAATTTTTTTGTAATTTGGCACTACTTGCTCCGGCAGTTGCAGAAATTGCAAGTACAGCATTTATGATGTTGTTATATAACGCTTATGTTTCATATTTTAATATCGGTCAAACGATAAAAGCGTTTTTCTTTACAATAGTTTCAGATGGAATTAATATGGTCGCAAAGTTGTGTGCAGCGTTAAACAAATTGCCTTTTATTAGCTTTGACTATTCTGGTATAGAAGCCGCTGCAAACACATTTGCTTTAAAAGCGGCTGATGCCAGTAATTTAAAGTTATCATATGTAGATATTGGAGCAGCGGTTAAAAATATATTTCAATCATCTGGTGCATTTAAGGATGGCTGGGTTTCTGACGCATATAAAAACGGATATGACTGGGGAGCAGGATTTGGAAAAAATAAAGGAGATGGCAAATCAGATAATAGTTATGCATATGAACCGTCTGAAGGGGCAGGAACATCCACATCTGGTGCTGGAAATATGGGAGCAACCGCTGACAATACAGGAGCCACGGCAGGAAACACTGGTAGGACGGCGGATAACACCGCCGCAATAGCGAATTCCGTGGATATTTCAAACGAACAGCTGAAATATTTAAGGGACATTGCGGAGCGGGAAACGGTGAACCGTTTTACCACTGCAAGTATTAAGGTGACAATGAATAATAACAATACGGTGAATTCAGAGATGGATTTAGACGGAATCGTAAATGATCTGGCCTACAGCGTAGAAAATGCTATGGTCATGGCAGCGGAGGGGGTGCATAAATAATGGCATATGATTTTTATCTGGGGAAAATGCTCCTTCCGGTGCCCCCGGAAAAACTGGAACTAAAAATAAACAGCAGCAACAAAACCTATCAGATGATGAATCAGGGGGAAGTGAATGTGTTGAAAACCCCGGGACTTACGGACATAGAATTTGAAATTCTGCTTCCGAATACCCTGTATCCTTTTGCGGTGTACAGGGAACCCAAAATAGCAAGGGAGGATACGGTATACGCTCAGGATACCCAGGGGATGGGGAGGAAAACCGGATTGAGGCGTCCTATCCGTATGATGGTGGAAACTGGTGTAAAATATGGTTTTCAGCCTGCCTCTGTTTATCTGGAAGAGATAGAGAGGCTTAAAATGAAAAATGAAAAATTTCAGTTTATAGTGTCCAGAGTGCTTCCCCACGGCAGGATTTTGTTTGACACAAACATAACCTGCACGGTGGAGGATTATAAGATTATAGAAGATGCTGGGGATCTGGGGACAGATGTAAAAGTGAAAATCTCTTTAAAGCAGTACAGAAATTACGGTGTAAAAAAATGTAAAGTAAAGACAAAAAAGACGCTGAACCTTGAAAAGTTCCGAAACTCCAAAACGGTTCACATAGACATGGAAGGGGAATATGTCAAAGTAGTGAAAAAAACAAAAGGAGGGCCGGTGGTCAGCATGAAACTAAAAAAGACAATCACTCTTTACAACCTGGCAAAGCAGGTATATGGGGACGGCTCTCTTTATACCGTGATTGTGGACGCAAATATGCCGGAATCAAAAAGAACCAAAATGACCCTGAAAGGGGAAAAGACAATCGTTAAGTGGAAAAAATCAACAAAATTGAAAAAGGGAAAGTGGGTAACGATACCGTTGACCTACTACAGTTAAAGCCTATGGATACAGAATTGATAATACAAAATGGAAAGACAATTTACAGCCCTGCCCTGCAGGAGGGGGTTGAATGGAGCACAGAGAGGCATGGAACCCCTGGAAAACTTTCATTTAAGGTGTTGGATGATGAACAGTTAAAAATCACAGAGGGAAACCCGGTGCGTTTTACATACAAAGGGAAAAAAATTTTTTATGGCTTTATTTTTACCAGAAAAATCAGCGAGGGCGTGGTGACGGTTACGGCCTATGACCAGTTGAGGTATCTGAAAAATAAGGACAGTTATGTGTATGCAAACCGCACCATGTCCTGGCTGGTGAAAAAAATAGCTTCGGATTTTTCCCTGAAAAAAGGAACTATCGTCGATACAAAATATAAGATTCCCTCCAGGGTGGAAGATAATAAGTCACTGTTTGACATGATAGAAAGCGCCCAGGATTTGACCTTGATAAACACCGGGGAAATGTATGTCCTCTACGACGATTTTGGAAAACTTACGTTAAAAAATCTGGAAAAGATGAAAGTGCAGATTCTTGTGGACCAGGAGACTTGTCAGACCTGTGAGTACTCATCCAGCATTGATCAGGATGTATACAACCAGATTAAAGTTTATTACGACAATAAAGATACGGGGAAAAGGGAATTGTATGTGGCAAAAAGCGGAAAAAATGTAAACGCCTGGGGCCTGCTTCAATCCTATGAAAAACTGGAAAAGGGGGAAAACGGCAAAAAGAAAGCACAAACCCTTTTAAAAATGTACAATATGAAATCCAAAAAGCTCAGTATCAAAAAAGCGCTGGGGGATTCCCGGGTGCGGGGAGGCTCTATGGTGGTGGTTTCCATGAAAATAGACCATACAAAGATTTTTCAGTGGATGATTGTGGAAAAGTGTAAGCACACATTTAAGGATGGAGAGCACTGGATGGATTTAACCTTGAGAGGAGGGGATTTTACTGTATAACGCATCGGATTTGCTGCGGGTGATGAAACAGGCGGCAATAGAGGCTGTGGAGGCGGCTAACCCTGTGAGAATCCAAAGGGGAAGTGTAGTGGAAACGAGTCCTTTAAAAATCAAAGTCAGCCAGAAAATCTCCCTGACGAAGGAGCAGATTGTAACATGCAGGGGCATTGGCCCTGTGGAATCAGGGGATACTGTAATTCTGCTCCAGCAGCAGGGAGGACAGGAATATATTATATTGGGGGTGGAAGAGTAATGCTGCCGTTATCGGAAGATTTAAGGGAAAATTATGAGGAGGAAAGGATGCCCTCACTGACTTTTCGGCTGGACAGTTCCAACTGTATGATGCAGGGCACAATAGACGGTTTCGAGAGCATAAAACAGGCGATTTTTCTCATTTTAAATTCCGAGAGATATGAGTATTTAATCTACAGCTGGGATTATGGTGTGGAACTTGCGGAACTATTTGGGGAACCTGTGAGCTATGTGCTTCCGGAGCTGAAAAGAAGGATTACAGAGGCATTAGAGCAGGATGACAGGATAACAGGTGTAAGGGACTTTCAGTTTGACACAAGCAAAAAGGGAAGTGTCTTTGTGACCTTTACAGCGGAGACAAACAGCGGGGAGATAGGAGTAGAAAAGGAGGTATTGATATAGTGGCGGAAGATGTAACATTTGAGGAAATTATGGACAGGATGCTGTCAAGGATAGAGGATTCTTTTGACAAACGTCCCAGCAGTCCCATATATACTGCTT
Organism: uncultured Roseburia sp.; assembly: GCA_947174805.1. GTDB lineage: Bacteria > Bacillota > Clostridia > Lachnospirales > Lachnospiraceae > Roseburia_B. The sequence continues at coordinate 16,881 of CAMWKH010000048.1, forward strand.
TGGCTCCTGCAGCATTAGAAATTGTAACTATATATGCAGAGTTAAGTGATATGTGGGAGGAGGCATTTGCAGATACTGCCTCCAGGGAAAATTTAATAAAAATTGCTCTCACAAGAGGAATTTCTCCCTATCCTGCCACAAATGCCATTGTGACGGCGCAGGCTGTGCCAAAGACAGCAGACATTGAACCCGGGACAATATTTACTTCCCCGGATATGGACTATGCCGTTACGGAAAAGCTTTCAGATGGAAAATATTATCTGAGGGCCGTTGAGGCAGGAGAGAGGGGGAACAGATACCAAGACCAGCTGATTCCTGGGGAATACATAGAGGGGCTTGAATCCATGACCATTACGGAAATATCCGTTTATGGGTCAGAGGAGGAGGATACGGAGAGTCTCAGGGAGCGATATATAAATTCCTTTGAGGCAAATGAGTTTGGGGGAAACAGGAACGAATACAAAAATAAAACCTTAAAAATTCCCGGGGTGGGGGCTGTCAAAGTGGTTCCGGCGTGGAATGGAGGAGGGACTGTAAAGTTAGTGCTGCAAAATAAAGATTTTGGCGGCGCATCCCCGGAACTAATTGGAACCGTACAGGAATTTTTTGATCCAAACCAGGACGGCATGGGAGACGGCGCGGCGCCTATCGGCCATGTGGTAACTGTTGATACGGCAGAGGAAATCCAGGTGGATATTCGTACCGCTGTTACCTGTGATGCCGGGTATGACTGGGAGATGTGCAAACCTTCTGTTCAGGCAGTCTTGGAGAAATATTTTTTATCACTGAGAAAAGAGTGGAGCGGCAGGGATGAAATCGTTGTCCGCATCAGCGGCATTAACACAGAAATTTTATCGGTACAGGGAATCGTGGACGTAAGAGGGACAACCTTAAACGGGCTGGGAGAAAATATGGTTCTTGACAGTTTTCAGATACCAGTGTTGGGAGGTGTGAACAGTGAATGAGGAGAGAACAGACCTGTCTGAATATCTGCCGGAATATTTTAGACAGTATAAAGACTTTGTGCAGATTATGGAGACGGAGTCGGAAGAACTGGATAGGATAAGGGGGATTCACCGAAAGGTAACGGACAATCAGTTTGTTTCCAGCAGCAGTGAAGAAGGGATTATCAGGTATGAAAAAATGCTGGGAATTATCCCAAAAGGAAATGAGACATGGGAAGAAAGGCGGTTTCGCCTGCTGACCCGGTGGAATACTACCGTTCCTTATAATTACAGATATCTTTTAAGGCAGCTGGATATGCTTTGCGGCAGTTCGGGATACCGGGCGGACATGGATTTTGAGCATCAGGTTTTGAAAATAAAAGTAGAATTGGTTTCCAAATCCATGGTGGACAGTGTGATATCTATGCTGAATGCAATTCTGCCCTGCAATATTTTGTACAGTGTGGAACTGCTTTATAACCAGCATAAAACACTATCCGGTTTTACCCACGGAGATTTGAAAGATTATACCCACAGGGAATTGAGAGAAGAGGTGCTTAGTAATGTATGAGACAGATTATTTAAAATTGAAAGTGGCTGAGGAAAATGATTTTTATAATATCAATGAACAGTCCGAAAACTTTGTGAAAATTGATGGAAAATTCAATGAATTTGAGGAAAAAGAGAAAGAGCTAAGAGAACTTGTAGAAGAAGTTTCTTCTAATCTAATATTGGAAACAGACAAAAAAATATCAGACTTAATTGATGGAGCCCCGGAGACATTAGATACCCTAAAAGAGATTGCGGATGCAATAGCAGAAAATGAAACAATCGTAGATACATTAAATGAAGCTATAGGGAAAAAAGTTAATATGGATTATTTTAACACAGAAATTTCAAAATTGGGAAAATCTGTAGCTGATGGTAAAGCTTTACTTGCCAGTACTATCAGCGCATGGGGTAATCCAACGGCAAGTGACGCTACTTTTGAGGTTTTAAATACTAATATGGCGGCAGAATTTGGAGCTACCAGAGACGTTGCGTATAACCAAGGGTATGCAAAAGGTGTGCAGGATGCAGACGGGAGGGCATTACCGGGAAGCGTAAATTACCAGTCTGGGTATAACCAGGGTGTAGCGGATGCAGATAATAGGGCCAACAGCAATAGTCCCAACTGGCAGAACGGGTATGCTGTCGGACATCAACAGGGCGCGGCGACGGAAAGTGCTACATGTTTAGAGGCCATAAAAGCTGGCGTTTCGCATCATTACTATGCAATCTCTGTATTTTTTGAAAGTGCTAAAACTAACTATGTTACCCCGTTTATAAGCGCCAGCGGCTACAATAAAATACTTGGTACGATACATAAGAGGGTTAATGATTATTATGTCACAATAGTGATACTACTATGGTCAGGGACGATAACACAAAACAACATGCAACATTTGTTTTCATGGAATGTTTAGATATTTTATTATGGCGAATAAACAAACTAATATAATTAGGAGGAATTCAACATGAAAAACAACTATGTTAACACAGCAAAAGGATTTATCACAGCAGTAACCGGATGTTTATCATCCATTTTAGGGGTGTTGTTCGTCCCCGTTTTATTACTGATAGTCAGTAACGTCATTGACTATATAACCGGGCTTATGGCAGCATCTCAGAGGCCGGGGGGAGGTATTAGCTCATATCAAAGTATCCGGGGTATTGCCAAAAAAGTCAGCTTGTGGCTTTTGGTAATCGTCGGGGCAATGATTGATGCACTGCTTAAATATTCGGCCGATACTCTTGGTTTTACTATGCCCTTCCGCTTTCTGGTGGCCTGTGTTGTGGCAATTTGGATCGTGTGCAATGAGATTATCAGCATTTTGGAAAATATGGTGGATATTGGAATCAAGATTCCTTCTTTCCTTATGCCCCTTGTAAAGAGCATTAAGGCTTATGGGGAAAATATCTCAGGAACTTTGACAAAAGACAGGGAGGAATAAGCTTCGTGACACAGCAGGAATTTATAGAAAAAATAGGGGATTGCGCAGTAAAAGACATGGAATGTAGTGGAATACCTGCCTCTGTCACTATAGCCCAGGCAATTCTGGAATCTGGCTATGGAACTACTGAGCTGGCTTTAAAGGCAAATAATTTCTTTGGCATGAAATGCAGCTTAAGCGGCAATACCTGGAAATCTGTCTGGGATGGGAAATCGAAATATGCCCAAAAGACAAAGGAGCAGTCAGGAGACGGCAGGGTATACACAATATGGGCAGATTTTAGAAAATATCCTGATATGGATACCAGTGTAAAAGATCATTCCTGCTATTTAACCGGCGCGGTAAATGGAAACAGCCTGCGATATGCAGGCCTGAAAGGGGAAAGGGATTATAAAAGAGCCATACAGATCATAAAAGAGGGGGGATATGCTTCTGACAGAAATTACGTTTCCAAGATTTGTTCCATAATCGAGAAATTTGATTTAGCCCGGTATGATGTTTGGAAAGGGGGGAACAGAGATGGCGTAGTGGGAAAGGGAGTGCAGATTGTGAAAAAAACGGCTGTGGAAAATCCCTGTTACAAAAGAGGGACAAAGATAACGCCAAAGGGATTTATGCTCCACTCCGTGGGATGCCCCCAGCCGGACCCCAATGTGTTTGTAAAAAA
>CAMWKH010000049.1 GCA_947174805.1 uncultured Roseburia sp.
GAAGATATCACTGTAGAAGGCAATAAAAATAGCTATTAAGGTGCCAAGATGCAAAAGTACATCAAATAAGATACCTGTGTCCACCTCCACATCGAACAGTATTTTAAACAGTGCCAAATGTCCCGAACTGCTCACCGGTAAAAATTCTGTCAGTCCCTGGATAATTCCCATAATAATCGCTTGTAAAAATGACATACCTACCTCCTGATAAAAACCAATTATATTTTAGTGTAGCATACTTCGGGCAGAATGTCATTAACAGGATTTTATTTTGTCATTTTTCCTGATTTTGTATGGTCTATCATCTCATGAAGCTTTAATACTGCCTCTTTTATCCCTCCCACAGCACAAATCAGTCCCTCATTTACCGCATCTTCTCCCACCAGAATGGTGCCCAAATCTTTGGAGAGCATATCTGTGTTCATCATCATCTGCTCTAACTGTTCCAGTCTGGCGTTGGAATGGCGTTCAATAAAGGTTAAAATCCGATCCTGCATCTGTTTAAAGTAATCGTAAGTCTGTTTTGCCCCAATCACTGTGCCGCTCATGCGCACCGGGTGAATCACCATGGTGCCGCTTGGTACAATAAAGGAGTAGTCCGTAGATACCGCCAAGGGCACACCGATGGAATGGGAGCCCCCCAGAACAAGGGATACGGTGGGTTTGCTGATGCTTGCCACCATCTCTGCTATGGCAAGTCCGCTTTCCACATCCCCTCCCACTGTATTTAAAATCAAAAGAAGGCCGTCCACATCCTCGCTGTCTTCGATTACAGCAAGCTGGGGTAGAACATGTTCATATTTTGTTGTTTTCGTGGTGCTTGGCAGACATTCATGCCCTTCGATTTCACCGATTACACTTAGTAGATGAATATGATGATTTTTTTTTGGATTATCTAAAACTGCCTGTCCATATTCCTTTATGGTATCTGTTTTGTTTGTCTCTGCTTCGCTCATAAATTACCTCCAGTATATACATGAAAGAGAGGGCCTTTTCCCTCTCTCTCTGTAGTATATACTGAATTTTTATTAATATCCCAAGAGGTAATTATACAAATTCTGGTATTTTTCTTTGGAGGCACGCCAGGAATAATCCATAGTCATCCCCCTGTCTACCATCTGATTCCACTGTCTCTTCCTGTCAAAGAAAATATGCTTGGAGTAATTGATGGTTGCCAACATTTCATCTGCGTTGTAATTGCGGAAAGAGAAGCCTTCCCCTATATTCTCGTACTCGTTGAATGGTAGAACGGTATCTTTTAATCCGCCGGTCTCCCTTACAATGGGCACTGTACCGTAACGGTAGGAAATAAGCTGGGTCAAACCGCAGGGCTCAAAGCGGGAGGGCATCAAAAATGCGTCTGCCGATGCGTAGAGCTTATGTGCCAAATCATCCGAATAGCAAATATTTGCAGAAATTCTGTCAGGATACTTCCATGCATAGTGACGGAACATATTTTCATACCGGATATCTCCGGTTCCGATAATGACAAACTGGGTATAGTCGTCCGCAATATAATCCATCATATAATTGATCAGATCAAGACCCTTCTGGTCTGTAAGCCTGGAAATAAGCCCAATCATATATTTCTTTTTGTCCACAGCCAGTCCCAGTTCCTGCTGAAGTTTTACTTTGTTCAGGGCTTTTTTCTGGCGGAAAGACTCTGCGTCATATGTGACATAAATCTTTGGGTCTGTAGCCGGATTGTAGATATTGTAATCAATTCCGTTTACAATTCCCTGCATGTCGTAATGTCTAGCAGATAACAGACCCTCCAAGCCTTCCCCGTACTCCGAGGTCTGGATTTCATTGGCATAGGAGTCACTCACTGTTGTAATATAATCTGCATACACCAGTCCGCCCTTTAACATGTTGGCATCCTTCTTAAACTCCAGCTTGTCAGGGGTAAAGAGGTTTTTGCCAAATCCGGTAAGTCCCTGCATCGTCTGGATATCCCACACACCCTGGAACTGCAGATTATGTATGGTAATTACCGTTTTAATATTCCAGTAAAAAGAATCTGCACTGAACTCATTTTTCAGATACACCGGGATAAATCCGGTTTCCCAATCATGGCAGTGAATCAAATCCGGCCTGAAATCAATGGCTTTCAAAATAGATAAAACAGCTTTATCGAAGAAACAGAATTTTTCAATGTCATAGCGGATGTTTCCGTAGATTTGGAAACAGTTAAAATATTCCTGATTGTCAATAAAGTAATAGGTGATTCCGTCTAAAACATATCTGAAAATACCCACATATTTTTTGGGGATATAGCTTCCGGTTCCCATGTAGAAATTGGTGATGTACTCAAAATTATTTCTGAAATGTTCCGGAATACAGCTGTACAAAGGCATAACCACCCGCACATCCCAGTCTTCCTTGGAAAATTCCTTGGGCAGCGCCCCGCAGACATCTGCCAGTCCGCCGGTCTTGATAAAGGGCACACACTCAGATGTGGCAAAAAGTATTTTTTTCATTCTATTTCCCTCCTATAAGCTTTGATCTTATTCATCCCAATTATGGTACACTTCCTGAACGTCGTCGTCCTCATCTAAAAAGTCAAGAATCCTCTGAATATTGTTCAAGTCTGCCTCCTCTTTAAGAGTCACATAAGTCTGGGGCAGCATAGTAACCTCTGCGCTTGCCATGGGCACGTTCTGCTGTTCTAAGGCCTCCCTCACAGCGGAAAAATTTTCAGGAGCCGTTAAGATTTCGTAGCTGTCCTCCTCCTCGGAAAAATCATCCGCCCCTGCGTCCAGAGCCATCATCATAAAATCGTCAGGGTCCGTTTCATATTCCTCTTTGTCCACGATAATCTGGCCCTTCTCGTCAAACATATAAGACACACAGCCCTGGGTGCCGATACTGCCCTGCCCTTTGGTAAAGGCATTTCGCACATTTGCGGCTGTACGGTTTTTATTGTCCGTTAAGGCTTTTACAATAATTGCCGTTCCGCTTGGGCCGTATCCTTCGTATGTAACCTGCTCGTAATTTACATTGCCCACATCTCCCGCTGCTTTTTTGATTCCCCTGTCTATGGTATCGTTCGGCATATTATTGGATTTGGCCTTTGCGATGACATCTCTGAGTTTACTGTTGTTAGCAGGGTCCGGGCCGCCCTCTTTTACCGCAATGGCAATTTCTCTCCCGATAATTGTAAAAATCTTCCCTTTTGCCGCATCATTTTTTTCTTTTTTATGCTTGATATTGGCAAACTTGGAATGTCCTGACATATCTGCTTCCTCTTTTCTATCTGTTTTCTTTACATTTTATCATCAATTCCGGTTTATGACAAGGATTTCTGTACTGCAATTTGTCTTTTAACCGTTGGCCAAATGGGGGGCTTTGGGCTGGGTCTCCCTTTCCGGAAGTTTTGTAACCAGAACTTTTTGAATCATTTTATTTTCAATCTTCAGCACCCGGAAGGTATAACCGTTTTCGTTGATGGAAATTTTGTCATTTTCCTCCGGAATTTTGTCAATTTTGGAAATGAGATACCCGTTTAATGTCTCATAGGTATCCTCCTCCTCTTCCAGGGGGAAATCCAAAAGCTTGGCCACATCTTCATAGTCCGCCATACCGCTCATGATATAGCTGCCGGTAAACTGCTTGACAATAAGCTTTTCCTCCACATCGTGCTCGTCTAGGATATCCCCCACAATCACTTCGATGATATCTTCCATAGCTACGATTCCTGAGGTCTGCCCATACTCGTCTACCACAATGACCATATGGTTTTTTTCCTCCTGCATTTCCTGGAATAAAAGGCTGATATTCCTTGTCTCAGGTATAAAGTCCACGTTGCGCACCAAATCTTTTATATCCTTAATGGGTGTGTTGAAATACTCCGGTTTTCTGGCAAAAACCAGTGCCTCCTTGATGTGCAGCACACCGATAATATTATCAATATCATCCACATACACGGGAAAACGGGAGTTATTGCTCTCCGCCATTACATTCAGAGCTTCCCCAAAAGATATGGTACCCTCTAAGGCAGAAATATTTTTTCTGTGGGTCATGATATCTTTTGCCTCCTTGTCTCCGAATTCAAAGATATTATGAATCATCTCCGCCTCATTTTCCATAAGGACTCCCTGCTCATGTCCCTCTTTTACCATGGAAATAATTTCTTCCTCCGTCACGTCGTCCCAGTTCTCATTGGGGTCCACCCCTAAAATCCCCGCAAAAAGGTTGGTAATCTGTTCCAACAGCCATACCATGGGGAGACAAACCCCTATGCAGATACGCAGAAAACCAGCGGTTTTCCCCCATCCTGCCGGGTTTCTTGGGGCAACTTTAAAAGGGACAAAAGTTCCCAGCACAAGGATACAAAACCAAAATGCGAAAAACCAGGCCAGTTTCAGCTTCAGGCCAAGGCCTGTAAACAGAAAGATTCCCAACGCCAAATTTAAACCTGTCAGTATAAACTGAACCGTATGTAAGCAGCTGACGGGATTGTCCATCAGCTTAAGTAAAAGCGCAGCCTTTTTGTCGCCATCCTTTTCCTGCTTTTTTAACAGGTTCTCATTTTGATTTTCAAGTGCTGCCAGAAATCCATAAAAAATCATATGCAGCCCAGCCAGCAAAAATAACACCAGTCCTATATAAGGACTCCCACCATCCTCCATAAAATTCTCCATTCTGTGATTTGTTTTACAATCTGGCCATCCCTATAGCCAAACTGCCGGGTTATCGGATATAAACATTTGAAATATACCATTATAAAGCAATTTCGTCAAGTTTATGTAGTTAATAATTCCAGACTTACCTCCAGTGCCTTGTCCACTTTAAAGAGCATATTGCTGTCCAAATGACATACTTTGTCCTTCAAACGCTTTTTGTCTATGGTGCGGAGCTGTTCCAAAAGAATGACGGAATCTTTCACAAGGTCGTACTCACTGCTGTCGAGCTCTACATGGGTGGGCAGTTTTGCCTTGTGCATCTGGGACGTGATTGCTGCACAGATTACCGTTGGGCTGTGGCGGTTTCCCACATCATTTTGGATAATCAGCACCGGGCGCACGCCCCCCTGTTCCGACCCTATCACCGGCCGTAAATCTGCATAATATATATCGCCTCTGTGAATTGCCATATTAACACTTCCTATCTTATTTTTTCTGTTTTTGATAGAAAGAGTATTTCCAGATTTTTTTTAAATATTCAATGGTTTATTCGGAAAAATAATTTTTTTCCGAAACCGGACGGTTATTTTTATAAAAAATCCTGGGTATACGTTTCCCCACATTGCAGGCAAACTCATAATTGAACCTTCCCGACAATTCTCCCAGCTCTTCCATGGTGATTTTTTGGCCGCCATCTTCCCCTAACAGGGTTACGGTATCGTAGAGACGTGCCCCTTTGATATCCGTCACATCCACCATAAACTGGTCCATGCACACCCTGCCTAAAATGGGGGCCTGTTTTCCATGAATCAGCACATACCCTTTGTTGGAAAGGCTTCTGGGATATCCGTCCCCGTAGCCCACGGGAATGGTTGCCACCACCCCGTCCCTGTCCATCTGGTATGTGCCGCCGTAACTTACGTACCTGCCTCTTTCCAACGGCTTAATATGGACAATCCTGCTTTTTATTTCCATTGCTGGTTTTAACTCCAGGGAATCTCTGCTTACTTCCTCCGAGGGCCACAGGCCGTAAAGGGTGATTCCCGCTCTCACCATATCGAAATTTGCCTCCGGGATTTCTGCAATTCCGGCGCTGTTGGAGCAGTGACGGATGGGAATGGATATCCCCTCTTCCCAGAGCATTTCAAGGAATTTTTTGTACAAATCCAGCTGCTTATATGCATCTGTTTTATCTTTTTCGTCCGCTTTTGCAAAATGGGTAAACAGACCCTCTATCTCTATATTTTTTAGTGAGGAAATCTCTTTGATTTCCAGAATGGATTCCCGGCACACCTGGTAGCCGATTCGGCTCATGCCTGTATCCACTGCAATATGGATGGGAAGTACCTTATGCTGTCTTTTAGCCTCTTGGGACAAAAGTTTTGCCGTCTCCATGGAAAAGACGCAGGGCCTGATATCCTGTTCCACCATTCCGCCGTAGTGTTCCGGAAAACTATACCCAAGAATTAGAATTGGTTTTTTGATTCCATGGCGGCGGAGAATAAAAGCCTCCTCCGGGGTGGCCACCGCAAATCCTTTCAGATATTCCAGGCTTTCGATTTCCCTGGCAATTTCCACAGCCCCGTGGCCGTAACCGTCCGTTTTTACCACAGCAAGAATGCCTGTATGTGCTTGAATATTTTTATGCATGGATTCCATGTTAAAGCGTATGGCGTCCAAGTTTATATTGGCCCGCACTCTGTTTCCCGATTCTTCCATTTTCCTCAGCTCCTCTCCAGATTTTCCATAACCACACTGGAAATCTCCTCCAAAATATCACTGGCGGTCATGGATGGGTCTCCCTTTTTCCGGGCGGCGGCCTCCCCTGCCCGGCCGTGTAAAAAAGTTCCCAGCAGGGCGGTTTTTTCCAGGGATAATTTCTGCGCCAATAGGCCCGCCAGAATACCGGCCAAAACGTCCCCGCTGCCCCCTGCGGCCATGCCGCTGCAGCCGGAAGTATTTACAAATAAACCGTTTTCTGCGGCAATCACAGTCCGGGCATCCTTTAACACACAGACAACCCCGTATTTCTCTGAAAATTCCCTGGCAGTGTCCAGTATGGATTCCTTTATCTCCGGGATTTTCTTCCCCATAAGACGGCTCATTTCCCCTAGATGGGGGGTGACTAGAATGGATGACTTGGACTGCTTTAATTGTTCCATATCCCCTGCCAGTATATTTAATGCATCCGCATCCAGGACAAGGGGCTTATCTTTTCTTTTCAAAACTTCTCCCATCAGCATTTTAGCGCTGTCCCCGGTTCCCAGTCCCGGACCGGCTAAGATTACATCCGCCCAGTCCATGCTCTCCTGAAGCAAAGGGAGGTCAGGATTTTTGGAATCATAGTCTGTGACAAGGGCTTCCGGCAGCATGGTTAAAAGAATGTTCCGATTTGCCTTCGGGGTAAAAATCCGTACCAGCCCGCACCCGCTTTTGTATGCGGCTTTTGCGGAAAAAAAGGGGGCCCCTGCCATTTTATCAGACCCGCCAATGACCAGAACTTTGCCGTAGCTGCCCTTGTTGGAATCTTTTTTCCTTGGAGGAAACCATTTTCTTATATCACTGTCCTCAAAAGAGCATACCTCTGGCTTTTGACCCAATATGCTGTTTTCATCGATTCCAATATCCGCCGTGAGCAATTCCCCGCAAAACTCTGCTCCCGGATAGAGCATCTGCCCTACTTTGGCAAATCCGAAGGTAACTGTTAGTTTTGCCCTAAAAGCTTCCCCAAGGACAGCCCCGGTATCCGCCGATATGCCGCTTGGCATATCCACTGCAATGCGCAGGGCATCCTGGCTGTTGCACCACTTTATCAGTTCCTTTAAGGTTCCCTCTAAGGGGCGGGATAGCCCGATACCGAAAAGGGCATCCACAATGACATTGTACTTTCCCAGGTTTTCCATTACCGGAACCTTATATTTTTTTGCCGTCTCATACTGGGCTTTTGTCTCTGGCGTCATCTTATCCCTTTTTACCGGGAGATAAATACTGACTTCATACCCCTCTAAAAACAAGAGCCTTGCTATGGCAATCCCGTCTCCCCCGTTGTTTCCTGCCCCGCATATGACAAGCACCGTGTCCGTTTTTTTACAGCGTTTCTTTATCTCTGAAAACACGGAAAGGGCTGCCCGCTCCATTAACACTTCCGGGGATACGCCGAAATATTCTATTGTATTTTTATCCAACTGTTTCATTTCCTGACTGTTTACCAGATATCTCATAATAACAAAAAGGCTGTGGCAAAGCACAGCTTATCCTCCTGTTTCTTCCTGTTTTTCTTTCTTTTCCTCCGGAATGGCAAGCTTAATATCCTCATGCTCTTTGTCAAATACTTCGATTATTTCCGCCCCTAACACATCGTGCATATAAGAATAAATCTCTTTACTGTTTATCTCACAGTTCTGCTTTTTAATGATATTTTTCTTTAAGTCTATCCGAACCTGGGTGATCCATCGGGAAATTTCTTCTATCACTTCTGTGTTGCTCTGCAGAATGTCATAACAGCTCTGAACGCTTTCGTACATCAGTTCCCGGTTGACCTTGTCAATCTGTCTTGGAAGATCCAACAATTCTTCTCCGTAAGCCTCCAGTTTTTCATTGATTTCCCCAATCAGCCGCTTGTCTTCCTCAAGTTTCCGCTTGGAACTATGTTTGGCATTTTCGCTGGCACCCTCCATGTTTATTCTGATATTTTCCATCAGGGTGCTTTTTAATTTCTTTAAATCTTTGCTCTGGGTGTTTAACTCCCCCTGCCGTTTCAACAGTTCGTCCAACTGCTTCTCTAAATCTTTCACGGCATCATTTTTATCGTTGACGGCGAAAAGCCTGTGCCATTTCTGGTCCAATGGCAGAATTGGAATTTTAGTTTTTTTTAATAGAGTTTTATACTGTTCCTCCAAGTGATCCACCTCGCCATGCCTTATTATTCCTGTCTGTTTTTCACAAGATTGTAGGACAGCTGCATCAAACTGTCTGACAGATGAACATTTTCCACCACCACATTTTCGTTTTCCATTTTAAGGTCCACATGGGCAAAATTCCAGATGGCCGGAACCCCAAGCTCCACCAAATGATTTGCGATGGACTCCGCCTTGGACTTTGGCATGGTAAGGGCGGCAATATCCACTGTGTTCTCACGGACAAAGCGCTCCAATTCCTCCAACATATAAATCTTAATATTCCTTACCGTCTGCCCTTTCAGCCTTGTGTCCACATCAAACAAAGCCGTGGTCACAAACCCGAACTTCTCAAATTTAACATAATTTGCCAGTGCCTGGCCTAAATTTCCTGCCCCCACGATAATGATATGGTGTTTTCTGTTTACGCCTAAAATCTTTCCGATCTCATCATACAAATATTTTACATTATAGCCATATCCCTGCTGTCCAAAACCGCCGAAATTGTTTAAATCTTGACGGATTTGGGAAGCTGTTACGCTCATCCGCGAACTCAAGTCGTTGGAGGAGATTCTCTCAATCCCCGCATCCATTAATTCCCCCAAATACCTGTAATATCTGGGCATTCTGCGTATGACTGCCTGTGAAATTTCTTTGTTCAATTTTTGTCCCCCTGCATCGCATACATCGTATAGAAATTAAAGAAAAAATTGGTAAAATTCTTCCCCTACATAAAAAATATTATACTAATTCCCAGGCTTTCTGTCAATGTGAAAATAGTTTTCACGGTGTGATTTTCTCTGTAAAAGAAAAGACCGTCTGGAGGATACGCCAAACGGTCCTTTTTGTATTCCCAGGGATAAGCCAAAGGAAATCTCTCAGCTAACCTCCCAGAGTTACATCCTGTTTCTGATACCATTCCAATGCATCTTGAAAATGTTCTTCCTTAAAGTCCGGCCACAGGTTTTTTACAATGTAAAAATCAGCATATACTGTCTGTATTGGAAGAAATCCGGACAGGCGGCACATGCCTCCCCAGCGTATCACCATGTCTATCCTGGGTATTGTGCTGGAAGCCCAGCCGTTTTTCATATCCCACTCCCAGCCGTAATTTATTAAAAAATTTACTCTCATGGCTTTTTTGTTCTCTTGTGCCAGATTAGAAGATTTGGTGTATTCCAGCAGTTCTTCCGGAAAACAGGGTGATTTCGTATTTCCCACCACATATATATCCACATCCTCTTTTTTCACCATCTCCACGGCTTCCACACATGCCCTGGAAAAAGATTTCACCTGTTCCCTGGGGCGTTTGCAGTTATCTACGGTAAATCCATAGAATGTCAGTTCCTCCACCCCGTATTTTTTTGCCAGACGCACAAGCTCTGCCCCCGGCGCAAGCCCGAACTGGTAACCGTCTTCTTTTTTCAGCCCTTTTTCTTTTGCCCATCTTCTGTTGCCGTCGGGTATCACACCTATATGTTTAGGAATACGAAACATACGATTCTCCTTTTTCATACTGTCGCTCCTAAGAAGTATTGCCGGACCACGGCAATTATATACTTAAATCTTCTGGGGAATATGACTTTCTCTTCCTTATCTCTCTACGCCTGCTCCGCAAGAGTTTCCCACTCTTCGTAGAGTTTTTCCAGCTCCAGTGTGACTTCCGTAAGTTTTCCGTTTATCTCATTTAATTTGGCGGAATTAGTGGCAATTTCCGGCTGGTTTAACTGCCTGTTTAAGTCTTCTGCCAAAGCCTCTTTCTCCGAAATGGAATCCTCCGTCTGCTTTAACCGGGCAGCCTGTTTACGCACTCTGGCCTGTTCCTCCTTCTGCTGTTTCCAGTCAAGCTTTCCGGCTTCATTTTTCTTCTCCCCTTCCGGTTTTTGTATGGCGGGGACCTGTTCCATGGCCGTATCATGTTTTTCCAGATAGTAGTCGTAATTGCCGATGTAATTTACGATAGTTTCCTGGGTCAAATCCAGAATCCGGGTGGCGGTCTGGTTGATAAAATATCGGTCATGGCTTACAAAAAACACGGTTCCCGTATAGTTGTTTAAGGCCGACTCTAAAATTTCCTTGGAGGCGATATCCAAATGGTTGGTGGGCTCGTCCAAAATGAGAAAATTGGCTTCCGAGAGCATAAGTTTTGCCAGGGAGACACGTCCCTTTTCCCCGCCGCTGATATCGCAAATCCGCTTAAAGACATCGTCCTCCGTAAAGAGAAATGCTGCAAGGATATTGCGCACCTGGGTGTTGGTAAGACCGGGATAGGCGTCGCTTATCTCCTCGAACAATGTCTTTTCCTCGTTTAGTACCTGATGTTCCTGGTCGTAGTAACCGATATGCACGTTGGTCCCCAGGGTGATTTTGCCGCTGTCTGGTGGAACCATCTCATTAATCATTTTCAGCATGGTGGTTTTCCCCGTGCCGTTATCCCCGATTAATGCCACCTTTTCCCCTCTTTTTATCTCAAAAGAGATGTGGGAAAACAGCCGGTTATCCCCGAAAGATTTTCCGATTTCCTCCACGAGAAGCACATCGCCTCCGCTGGTGATATTGGGCTCTAAGTGGATGCGCATATCGGTCTGTTCCTCCCTGGGCTTTTCCAGACGCTCTATTTTATCTAACATCTTTTCCCGGCTTTCCGCCCGCTTAATGGATTTTTCCCGGTTAAAGGATTTTAGCTTGGCTATGACTTCTTCCTGGTGTTTAATTTCCCTCTGCTGGTTGTAGTAGGCTTTTATCTGTGCCTCCCTTAAAGCCGCCTTTTTTGCACCGTAATCGGAATAATTCCCCTGAAAAACCGTGCACTGCCTCTGGGAGATTTCCACTACTTTTGTGACGATTTTATCCAGGAAATATCTGTCGTGGCTTACAATTAAAACTGCCCCCCGGTAGTTTCCCAAAAAGTTTTCCAGCCAGGCAATGCTGGACATATCCAGATGGTTGGTAGGCTCGTCTAAAATCAAAATATCCGGCCGTACCACAAGAAGTTTTCCCAGGGCCACCCTGGTTTTTTCTCCCCCGGAAAGGGTTTTTATGCTCCTGTTAAAATCCTCTTCCGAAAAGCCAAGCCCCCGGATCACCCCGTTTATTTCGCTTCGGTAGGTATAACCGCCCTCCCGGGTAAACTCCTCCTGGAGACGGTTATATTTTTCCAGATGGAGGGTGAGTTTTTCACCGGAAAGGCCGTGCATGTCTTTTTCCATTTCCCGAAGCTGTTCTTCCATGGCGGTAAGCCTGGCTTTGGCAGACAAAACCTCCTCATAAACCGTATTGTTTCCGGAGATATCCTGATACTGGGCCAGATATCCCAGGGTTTTTCCTTTGCCAAGTATCACTTCACCTAAATCAGCGGACAGCTCTCCCACAATAATCTTAAGGAGGGTTGTTTTTCCCGCCCCGTTTATCCCCACGATTCCGGCTTTTTCATTTTCCTCGATATGAAAGGAAACATTTTTTAAAATTTCCTCTGTACCAAATGATTTGGATACGTTTTGACAGGCTAATATCATTACAAGCTTTCCTCTAAAGTTTTACGGATTGCCTGGATAAACTCCTGGCTGTTTAATACCACAGGGTTTTTCAGGGAAGTGATAAGGGCTAAATCTTTTGTCATTTTCCCATCCTCAATGGTTTTTATACAGGCATGTTCCAGTTTATCCGCAAAGTCTACAAGTTCCTGTAGGTTATCTAATTCCCCCCGTTTTCTAAGGGCGCCGCTCCAGGCAAAAATAGTGGCCACGGAGTTTGTGGAGGTCTCCTCTCCCTTGAGATGTTTATAGTAGTGTCTTTGCACCGTTCCGTGGGCAGCCTCATATTCGTAGTAGCCCTGGGGGGAGACAAGGACGGAGGTCATCATGGCAAGGGAGCCGAAGGCAGAACTTACCATGTCGCTCATCACATCCCCGTCATAGTTTTTACATGCCCAGATATAACCGCCCTCGGACTTCATCACACGGGCAACTGCATCGTCAATCAAGGTATAGAAATACGTAATCCCCGCATTTTCAAAGGCATCCTTGTACTCAGCGTCAAAAATCTCCTGGAAAATGTCTTTAAATGAGTGGTCATATTTTTTGGAGATGGTATCTTTTGTGGCAAACCACAAATCCTGCTTTACGTCCAGCGCATATGTAAAACAGCTTCTGGCAAAACTCTCAATGGAATCCTTAAGATTGTGCTGTCCCTGCACCACGCCGGCCCCTGTAAAATTGTGGATAAGCTCCCTTTCCTGGGTTCCGTCCTCTGCAGTGTAGACAAGTTCCACCTTCCCTGGGCCTGGGATTTTCATCTCAGAGGCTTTGTACACGTCCCCATAAGCGTGCCTTGCAATGGTGATGGTTTTTTTCCAGTTTTTCACACAGGGCTCTATGCCTTTTACCACAATAGGGGCGCGGAATACTGTTCCGTCCAGCATGGCACGGATGGTTCCGTTGGGGCTTTTCCACATTTCCTTTAACTTGTACTCGTCCATTCTGGCTGCATTTGGGGTGATGGTGGCACATTTTACCGCAACGCCGTATTTTTTTGTGGCATTTGCAGAATCCACAGTCACCTGGTCATTTGTGTCATTTCTGCACCCAAGGCCCAAATCGTAGTACTCTGTCTTTAAATCAAGAAAGGGAAGGAGCAATTCCTCCTTAATCATTCCCCACAAAATTCTTGTCATTTCATCTCCATCCATCTCCACCAAAGGAGTGGTCATTTTAATTTTTTCCATAATCCGTATCCTCCTATTATCTTTTCATTCTCGCTTAAAAATAGCATATTTTATAGTTTAATACAAAACGCTTTTATTTACAAGTTTTTATATTGTGCCATGTAAAGATTATAATAATGCCCTTTTTTCTCCATAAGCTCCTCAGGGCTCCCCTGCTCTAAAATTCCTCCCTTGTCAATGACAAAGATTCTGTCTGCATGTTTTATCGTGGAGAGCCTGTGGGCTATCACAAAGCTGGTACGGCCTTTTAACAGGGCTTCGATACCTTTTTGCACCAGAAACTCTGTGTGGGTGTCTATGCTGGAGGTGGCCTCGTCCAGTATAAGGATTTTGGGCATGCTCACCATGGTTCTTGCAAAGGCAATTAACTGTCTTTGGCCGATGGAAAGCCCTGCCCCCCGTTCTTTTAATTCCGTATCGTACCCCTTATCCATCTTCATAATAAATTCATGGGCGTTTACAGCTTTGGAGGCTGCAATCATTTCCTCCTCCGTGGCATCTAAATTTCCGTAGAGAATATTGTCTTTTACCGTTCCCTGGAAAATAAAATTCTCCTGGGTCATAATCCCCATCTGCCGCCTTAAACTTTCCATGGACACTTTTTTTATATCATACCCGTCAATGTAAATTTTCCCCTTTTTTATGTCATAAAAACGGCTGATTAGATTTACCACAGTGGTTTTTCCCGCTCCAGTGGGCCCCACCAGCGCAATGGTCTCACCGGGATTAATTTTAAAACTTACATTTTCAAGTACTTTCGTCTCCTCGGGAGTGCCCTCGTCATAGGTAAAGGACACCTGCTCAAATGTTACGCTTCCTCTGATTTCCGGCAATATTTCCACATTTTCTCCGTCCTTTATATCCGGCTTTGTATCTAATATATCAAAAATTCTCTCCGCAGCTGTGAGATTTGTAATCACCTGATTGTAAAAATTGCTGAGATTCATCACCGGATTCCAAAACATGTTGATATAGGTTCCAAAGGCCACCAAGAGCCCCACACTCACATATTCTCCCCCAATCATGAAAATCCCTACCCAGTAGAGAATCATGGCGCCTAAGCCCCAGCAGAAATCAATGGCTCCCCCAAAAAGGTCCGCAATGCGAACGGCGCTGATAAATGACTGTTCGTGTTCTCCCACCAGGCCGGAAAAGACTTCCTGTGTCTCATTTTCTGCAAAAAAGCTCTGGATTACGTTCATTCCCGCAATGCTCTCATGGACGTAGGCGTTTAGGTTGGAGCTCTTTTTCCGCACAACCTGCCATCTCATATGGGAAAATTTCTGAATAAACCAGATGGCTAAAGCCATCAGGGGAATGCTGCTCAGGGAGGCAAGGGCGAGGCGCCAGTCCTTTGCCACCATAATCACCACAACGCCGCAGATGGTGACAAAATCCGGTATCAGTGTGGTAACAGCATTTACCAGAACATTTTTTAAGGAATTTACATCCCCGATGATTCTGGCCAGAATTTTCCCTGTGGGACGGCTGTCAAAAAAGGAGAAGGACAGGGTCTGTATGTGTTGGTACAGTTCCTGCCGGATATCCATAAGAATCTGGTTGGAGATTTTTGCCATGACATACATGCGGATTTTTACCATAATGATAAAAATGATATTGATTGCCACGGCGAAAAAGGCAAGGTGCATAAGTCCCCCTATGTCTTTTTTTGCAATATAGGTATCGATTGCCTCCTGGATAATCAGAGGGTTTATCAGGGAAATCACAACGGTTATCAGCATACATATGATAACCCCCAATACGGGAAGCTTATACTGAAACATATAGGAAAACAGCCTCTTTAGAGTTTCTGCCTTTCCGATTCCCTCTAACGCTTCGTCTTCTTTATAAGAATTAACTGCCAAAATTACACCTGCTTTCTTTTACTGTCCCGGAGCTGTCCCCATCTGTGCCACATAGGTATCATAGTAAAGTCCTTTTCTTGCAAGGAGTTCCTCGTGGCATCCCCGCTCTCTCACGGTTCCGTTTTCCAGGAAAATAATTTCATCTGCCCTGCGCACAGCGGAAATGCGGTGGGCGATAATGATTTTTGTGGTATCTAAAGTATCTAAGGATTTCTGGATTTCATACTCTGTCTCCATGTCCAAAGCCGAGGTGGAGTCGTCCAGGATCAGTACGGGGTTTTGTTTTGCTATTGCCCTCGCTATGCTGATGCGCTGTTTCTGCCCCCCGGAGAGCCCTACGCCCCGCTCTCCGATAATTGTCTCGTAGCCCTCCTGCATCTTCTCAATAAATCCCCTGGCCCCTGCCAGGCCGGCGGCATGTACCATAGCCCGGTTTTCCATGGTTTCTCTCTGGCCCATGCGGATGTTTTCCGAGATGGTATCTGAAAACAAAAATACATCCTGCATTACCGTTCCCATACTGCCCCGAAGCTGTCTCAAAGACAATTCCCGCACATCCACTCCGTCCAGTTTTATACTTCCGGAGTCCACATCGAAAAAACGCATAAGGAGATGAATCAAAGAGGTTTTCCCCGCCCCTGTGGCTCCCATCACCCCTAAAGTTTTCCCTGGGGAAAGGGTAAAGGATACATCCTGTAAAATTTTTTGATTTCCCCTGGAAAAAGAAACATGTTCAAAGGAGATGTCCCCTTTTATCTCTTTTAGAACCACAGGATTTTCCTGTTCTTTTATGGAGGATTCCTGACGGAATATCTTATTGATTTTTTTCAGGGAGGCGGCTGCCGAGGATAAATCGTTGGTGAGCCAGCCTAACATTTCCATGGGCCATACAATGTTTCTGCAGTATTCGGAGAAGGCCACAAGACTTCCCAAGGTCATTTCCCCGTGAACGACTTTAAAGCCGCCGATAATCACCATGACCACCGGAAGAAGCTTGCTGGTAAACTGAAAAACGGGATAAAAACGCACCAGGGTTTTTGCCTGCTGTATATTCAGGTCATAGTAGGCTTTGTTGTGGGATAAAAATTTTTTGATTTCAAACTTTTCCCTGGCAAATGCTTTTACCGTGCGCACCCCTGCAAGGTTTTCTTCCGCAATCGTGGTGAGTTTTGCATTTTCCTCACTGATCTGTTCATAAATCTTGTCCAGTTTCCGTTCCATAAAAACTGCTGTAAGCCCCATAAGAACCATGGCAGACAGTGGGACGAAGGCGAGCTTAAAGTCCAGGGCAAAGAGACAGTAAAGCACCATAGACACGTGGATTACAATCTCTATGGTGAGCATTCCCACGTAACCTAAGGCATTCCACACGGCATCCACATCGTCTTTTACCCGGGCCATCAGTTCCCCTGTGTTGGTGTCGTCAAAATAATCCACAGAAAGCCCTTCTATGTGGGAAAACAAATCTTTCCGAAGCTTAGCCGCAATTTTAATGCTCACCACATCAAAGGTAAATTCTTTTAAGTATCCACCCACGGCCCTTCCGGCTCCGATTAAGACAATCATAAAAAGGAGTCCGCCTAAGAGCTCTTTCTTCCCCTGGATGATAACGTCATCCACAATACTTTTGGTAATTACCGGATAGAGCATATCCAGCACAATGGCGATTACCATGCAGATAATGCCAAAAAGATATGCATACCAGTAATGTCCGATATATTTTCCTATTTTTCTCATAAAATTCTCCTTATTTAACCATAAAAACCTTTTGCATCAAGTTTTATGTACAGCAAAAAGCCCCGTGGTTTACCCACGAGGCTGTAATTTTTTACTGCATATAAATCATACAAGGCATTGCGCAATGTTTTCCCAATCAATGCTGAATCAAGGAAAACTGCCCTGCCGTGAAATTTTAACTGCGCTCTCCGAGGTAAATCTTGAATTTTTCCTTATGAAGTTAAACGAATTATTTTTGTTTAATTTAATCATAATTTTACCTCGCTTTCTTACTTAATTTTTGTTCGCTTATAACAGTAAAACACAACTGTTAATATTTGTCAAGAAAAACACACATAATTACTTGACTTTTATCGTTTTTCCTTTCATGCTGCTGGTATATGTCTTTCCCTTGTACACTTTGCACGCCTTTACGGCAAAGGTATATGTTTCGCCGGATTTTAATTTTTTCTTTGTATACTGCAGGCCCTTGGTGGTTTTCAATTTTTTCCAGGCCCCTTTTCCTCCTGGTTTGTACACCACTTCATATTTGTCCGCCCCTTTCACTTTATTCCATTTTACGGCGGCCTTCTTTTTCCCGGCTGTCACTTTAAATTTTACCGCCTGGGGATTTGTAGCTGTATACAAAGAGGCATAAGACTTGCTTAAAACCTGCTTTCCTTTTTCTGTCTTGTACGCTTTTATCCCGAACCTGTAACCCTGGGCAGATTTCAGCTTTTTCACTGTATAAGAAGTTTTCCCGGGAGAAACGGTTGCAATTTTCTTCCATTTTTTCCCTGTGTACTGGTAAATATAGTATCCTTTTACGCCGGAAACTTTCTTCCAGCTGAGTTTTATGCTGCTTTCACCGGACTTAGCCTTAAGCCCCGGAACTTTTACAAAAGTATTCACTGCCGGATTTGGCTCACTGCCGTCCACGCTGGAAAATTTGTTTATCTCGGCTAAGATCCCCTCTGCAGTTTGGGCATCTGAGAGGACATTCCTCACCTGATTGTTTCCGTCCAGCAAAACCGTAAAGGGCATTCCTCCCGTTGCAGTGAGGGTGTAATCCTGCAAGGCGTAAAAAATGCCGCCGCGGTTCTCCTCGTAGCAAAAGGTAATAGCGCTGCAATGAAAACTGTCCGCATAGGTTTTGACAGCATTTAGAGATTTACTGCTGATTTCTGCAAAAATAACACGGATATTTGGATTTGAAACCCATGAACTTTTTGCTATACTTCCAAGGGTTGCCCTTGTGTTTCCACAGACAGTAGTTCCAAATATGAGTACCGTGGTTTTTCCGGACTCTGCCGAAGAAACCGATTCTCCCGTTACGGAGGTAAAGACATATCCCTGGTCTGAGCCTTTTAGGGAGGCAGCCTGCACTTTTGTATTCCATGAAACCAAGGATAAGGGAATCAGGAAAATAAGTGCAATGAGACATAAGGAATGCTTCATTTTCTTATTCATAGGGTTCATAGAAACTCCTTTCCAGATAAATTGTTTATAATGATACATGAAATTACTTTTATTGTAGAACATCGATTTTCATACGTCAACACAGTTTCCTCCGTTATGAAGTGACTTTTGTCAAGAGGTAAATTAAATTACAACAAACTT
>CAMWKH010000050.1 GCA_947174805.1 uncultured Roseburia sp.
AGAAACTTGTTAACCAAGTAGTCTTATTGACTACATCATTATTATACTAGGAGGCAGGAAAATGGTATTTGAAGAGAAAAAAGTAACATTAAGGGATGGCCGTGTATGCATACTGCGGTCTGTTGAAACAAAAGATGCAAAGGACATGATTGCATATCTGCGAATTGTATCTAGGGAGACTCCGTTTCTTCTTAGAAATGAGGACGAGGCTGCATTTACCCTTGAGGCGGAGGAGCAGCTTTTAGAAAGTAAAAGAAATCACCCCCGGGAAATAATGATGGCGGCGGAAGTGGAGGGCATTCTCGCAGGTAATTGCGGAATTGTAACAAATGGCGACCTGCGGCGCATTGCCCATAGATGCGGTTTTGCGATAGCGCTCAAGGAGGCCTATTGGAATATTGGCATTGGTTCTGCAATGATGGATTATGCTTTTTTACTGGCAAAAAATATGAACTATGAACAGATAGAGCTGGAGGTGGTTGACGGGAATAACCGGGCAAAGAGTTTGTATGAAAAATTTGGATTTAAAGAAACCGGGAAAAATTTTCGCGCCCTTAAATATGACGATGGCAGTTATAGAGATGAATACAAAATGGTTAAAATTTTAGTGGAATAATCCTTGGGATGAATGAAAGCTGCAGTCACATAGGCATCCCTTACCCCCAATCAGACCTCCCACATATATTTTCTTTCTCTGGATATACTATCTCTGATATTGAATGCAGCATTATCATGTATACCTATGATCAACTTTCTCCGGAGGATAACCACACAAGAATGAAAAAGAATAACCTTCAACAAAATCTACAACAACAAAATTTACCCAGAAAAAAAGCAGTTTCCTTCCTAATCTCCCAGATGGTATTCTTCTTTTTTCTGGCTTCTATTGGCGGTTTCCTCTGGGAAGTTTTGATTTTTCTCTTTCAAGATGGAATCTTTAGAAACCGCGGCTTTCTTTATGGCCCATGGCTGCCGGTTTATGGGGCGGGCGCTGTCCTCTTCTACCTTCTGCTTGGAAATCCCCTGCAGCGCATCTTGTATGCCGAACCCATCAAAAAACATCACCCGGTTACTATTTTTTTACTTTCCCTGCTGATTGGAACGCTTTTGGAATTGGCCATCGGATATTTCTTGGATACGGTCTGGGGACTTCGCTACTGGGACTATGGTGGAGCTTTTTTAAATTTCCACGGTTATATCTGTTTTTTATCTGCTCTTGGCTTTGGAATATGAGGACTCTCTTTCTTGTTTAAGAAAAGCCTGTGATTTCTATAAAATCCGGCAAAATGTAACTTAGCTCTGTACAAAATCTCCTATTTTGCCAAGGAGTTTCCCTATACTATGATACATACCGGAATAAATTACAGGGTCAAGTTTTGTGAGATTGACATCGAAAGTATCCTTGCAGTCAAGCTGCTGGTCTATCTGAATATTTTTTATTTGGCAGAAAAAAGTAGTGGAATCCCCGGTCTCCACAGATTGTACCACCTCACATTCATATACCCATGGGCTCGCGTCAAGAATAGGAATATCTACAACTTCACCTTTGGAAACCCCGTATGAAATTCCGTCTTTCTTCCCATCTTTTCCGTGATGTGCGCCAAAATAGTCCATCAGTTCAAGCATATCCGTACTCACAAGGTTAACGCTTAACATGCCTGTCCTAAGCACATTCTGTTTCGTCTTTTTCGTCCCGAACATGCTGATAACCAACAGATACTCATCGTCTTTCTCGTTTGTTATACTGACCCAAGTGATGGGAGCAAAATTACTTGTCCCGTCCTCATTGTTTGTACCAATTATAAAAGCTGGCTGTACGCACATGGAAAAATGCGTTCCCACCGATTTTTTCTTTACCGTTTTCATATCTGTTTACACTCCTTCCCCGTGAAAAGATGGAATAAAACTTTCCTCCGCCGTATTTCCCTCCTGGAAAAATCCGTTTTCTATCCCCCTGTCTATGGCAAACTCCAAAAGAGCCTCATACTCCTCTTCTGTGACCCTGGAATTTAGCTCCGGCATTTCCGGAAAAACACCCATGGGGGTATACTGATTCATAATGCTGATGTATATGGTTTCACCATAGGTATCTAACAAATAGGATAATATCCTCTTGCCATCCTCCAGTCCTCCCGGCAAAAGAAGATGCCGCACAATGGTTCCCCGGCTCATGGTTTTCCCCTCCGGGTCATCTAAGGCATTGTAGGCCCTGCTGTCTAAACTTTCCCCGTTTTTTCCAATAAATTCCGGTTTCCCCTGCTGGCGCACCATCTCTTTTATCGCTTCCTTTGCAGTGAGAGGATAATCTTTCGCCTTTGCGTAGCGGTATGCCCTTCCACTGTCATAATATTTAAAGTCGGGAAGATAAATATCCACCAGCCCCTCCAAACACCGAAGGGTATCCGCTTTCACATAGGAAGAGGTATTGTATACCACTGGAATGCAAAGCCCCCCATCCCGCCCCCGCTGTAATCCTTTCACAATCTGGGGCACAAAATGGTCTCCCGTCACAAGGTTAATATTTTCCGCTCCCTCCTCCTGAAGCCTTAAAAATATTTCCGCCAGATAACCTACACTTACCTCTTTCCCTGCGCCGCCACTGGCAATGGATGCATTCTGGCAAAAGACACACCCCAATGTGCAGCCGGAAAAAAACACGGTGCCGGAGCCTCCCCTGCCTGTAATGCAGGGTTCCTCCCACATATGCAGTGCCGCCCTGGCAATGCGCAGGCCAGCCGTTTCCCCGCAGAACCCTCTGTTTTCCCCGATGCGCTCTGCCCCACAGTCCCTGGGACATAATCCGCAATGCAAACTTTCCACTCTGCCTATATAACCTCCACTCTGTTTTTCCCGGACTTTTTAGCTTTGTACAGTGCTGCATCCACCCTGGTACACAGGCTGTCTAAAGTGTCATCCTCCCTGGTCTGGGTCACTCCAAGGCTGATGGTCTGCATCCGCACTGAGGGAAAGGAAGTGTTTGCAAAGCACTGGCGTATAAGCTCTGCGATAAAGGACGCCGCAGACACATCCGTATCATGCAAAAGCAGCATAAATTCCTCCCCACCCCATCTGCCTGCGGAAAATTTATCCGTGTAGGCCATCTCCTCGTTGTGAAGTATTTTGGCTAAGGCGATAATGACCATATCCCCTTCCTGATGGCCATAGGTGTCGTTCACCTGTTTAAAATTGTCTATATCAAGCATAATCAAAGAAAATTTCCTTGTACTGTCCTGGGCAAGTTCTTTCTCAATCTGAGACTGGATTTCCTTTCTGTTGTAAAGCCCGGTAAGACCGTCTATAATCGCCGCCATTTTCAGCTTTTCATTGGCATACTCCAGCTTTTTGTTTGTCTCCTCCAGCTCCAGGGAAGTCACACTGATAAAAGTGGCAAGGCGGGATACCAGAGGCACTTTTGACAACGTGCCCCGCTCTGGAAGCACAGACATGGAGGAAAGGTCTTTTTTCTCCCCTTCCCGCATGGCGGCAACCACAAGCGTCACATTGTGCTGGTTTAAATTTCCCTTGGTGCGCAAAAACTCCCCGTGGGAAAAGAACCCGCAGGAGGGAGAGATATCCTTGAAGGGCTCAATCTCATAAGTCGGCTCTTTGGATGTCCAGAAGGTCCTCCTGGCCGCACAGGAAAAAATATGTAGAATATCCGGCTGGAACTGATGAATCCTCCGGCTGTCCTCCCGTATACTCTCCACAATGGTACTGGGGTCCCCGTAGGAAATCTGCACAAGGGAACCTACATCCATATCCGAAGTCATGGTAATCGAGCCGTCGGCATTGCTGGCCACCGGGGTGCGCAGTATGGTGGTGCCGTTGTGGTCATAAAACAGTGGAAATTCCAATGTATTATAAAAAAAATTCTCATCATTTTTTATATTTAAGTACTTGTGGTACACATCATATGCTAAAATACCGTCCAGTTCATGGAGAATACAACCGTCGGATTTCGTCACATGGAATTTCCTGCCCAGGGGTTTCCATCCGGTCACCTTTATGGAATCCACATAAAACTCTTCCCCACCGTAAAAAATAACCACCAGGGACTTGGAAGAAATCTTCCCCCCTTTGGAAAACACGAGACAGTCATTGCTTGTGATATCGTCACTGCAGGAAACACCTCCGAATATCTGGATATCCAGGGCGGCATCTTTCATGCCGTCGCAAAAACGTGTGGTGGAGCCCTCCGGGATGGTAAAATACATTTCCATAGCCTTCACCCAGGGATGTTTTTCTGTCTCCGCCACAATCTGCCCGGTAATACTGTCCACATTCTCTGCCAAAAGATCGTACTGATAAATCTGAAACCGGGTGGAAGCATATTCAAAAACCGTACACACCACTGTGATATCCGAAGAAAGCTGGCAGTCAATAATATTTCCGCTGGTGGAACAGCCCATATACATTGCCTCAGGAAATACCTGCTCTATTCCAAGGCACACTTCTCTGATTTTTTCCGGTTCCAAAACCTCAGAAAATATCTGAAAAAACATTTTGGAATCCTCAACGGCACCCCTCTTCTCTTTAAACTCCGAAAGCCTGCCAATAAAATGATTGGAATCAATAAATTCTAACTGATATTGTTTCATACTGCCCACACCTCAAATCCTGAACCAAAAGTTTTCCCTTACATTATATCTGACAAAAGCTTTGGTTGCAATGGAATTTAAGATTTTGCAAAATTCATTTTCATCCATTGCACTTTTTACATTTTTTCTATATGATATAGAATATAATGCTATAATACCAAATATCAACAAGGAGATTGTCTATGAAAACAAATTGTATTGTGGCCCAGTCCGGAGGCCCCACCGCCGCCATCAACGCAAGCCTCGCCGGAGTGGTTAAGGAAGCTGTTTCCTGCGGGGAATTTGACACTGTCTACGGTTCCCAAAACGGCATTACCGGAATTTTAGAGGACAGCATTCTAAACCTTACCAACCTGGTAAAAGAAAACCCGGACAACCTGTTTACCATGCAGAAAAGCCCTGCCATGTACCTTGGCTCCTGCCGTTACAAACTTCCCTCCTATGAACAGGACGAGGACGTGTACCGACAGATTTTTGAAAAGTTCAAAGAACTCTCTGTCTCCGCCTTTTTCTATATCGGAGGCAACGATTCCATGGACACGGTACACAAATTATCTGTTTATGCAGAAAAAATAGGAAGCCCCGTGCGCATTTTGGGCATCCCGAAGACCATTGACAACGACTTGTGCATCACAGACCACACACCGGGATTTGGCTCCGCAGCAAAATATATTGCCGCTACCATGCTGGAAATCGCCCACGACACCTATATCTACAATATAAAAAGTGTTACTATTGTGGAGATTATGGGAAGGGACGCAGGCTGGCTCACCGCCGCTTCCGCCCTGGCGAGAAACTCCTACAGCAAAGCCCCCCATCTGATTTACCTTCCGGAAGCCCCTTTCTCCACGGAGGAATTCTTATCCGATGTAAAAAAACTTCTGGAAACCCAGAATGATGTCATTGTGGCTGTCTCTGAAGGAATCCGGGATAAAGACAATAAATACATCAGCGCTTCCGATGCAAAACTGGATAATTTCGGACATGTTCAGTTAAACGGCGCAGGAAAAACATTGGAATATCTCGTTTCGGAAAAACTTGGAGTGAAAGTCCGCTCCATCGAACTCTCTATCCTGCAGCGCTGCGCTTCCCATATTGCCTCCAAAACAGATTTGGAGGAAGCTTTTGCCTCCGGGGAATATGCGGTGAAACTTGCACTTAATGGAGAGACGGCATCCATGGTTGCCATGAAACGGGAAGAGCCTTACGCAATCTCCTACCACGCCGCCCCCATAGGAGACATTGCCAATGAGATAAAATCCGTTCCCAGAGAGTGGATTACCCCGGCGGGAAATGACGTAACCCCGGAGATGGTTTCCTACCTTCTCCCCCTGATTCAGGGCGAGGTTGACATTGCCTACGAAAACGGGATTCCCGTATATCTCCCCGTAGGGCATTTAATACACTAAGGTTTTCCACACAGACAAAAGAAGCCGCTCCCTTTAATCCAAAGGGTCTGCGGCTTCCTCTTTTTCTTCTTCGCACAGCAATTCTAAAAATCTTCCCGCCTCTCTCCATGCCTTTTTAGACTCCGGCATTAAGAACATGGCCATCTGGAACACGTGGAACATCCCCTCATAAACACTGAACCGTACTTTTACCCCCTGCTTCTTGGCCTTCTCCGCCACAAGAACGGAATCGCTTAAGAGCATTTCATAGGAACCCGCCTGTATCAGCATGGGGGGAAATCCAGTAAAATCCCCAAAGAGCGGGGAGACATAGGGGTTTTTCGGGTCCTCAAGCCCCAGGTAATCCCTGTTGTAAATCAAACTGTCCTTTGTATTTCCAAAGAGAGGGTCAAGGTGGTAATTGCTCTCGTAGGACTCCCCCGAGGCGGTCATATCCGTCCAGGGGGACATGGCAATAATGCCGCAGGGCAGAGGGATACCCTTATCCTTTAAGTACATGGTCAGGGCCAGGGCCAACCCTCCCCCGGCAGAATCCCCGGCCAGAATAATCTGGCTGGATTCATACCCTTCCTTTAGAAGCCACTGGTAGGCCTCGAAGGCGTCTTCTAAGGCGGCGGGATAAGGTTCTTCAGGGGCCACCCGGTAATCTATGGTGAGAACACAAATCCCATGGCCCAGTTCACAGTAGGCGGCGGCAAAATTCCGGTAGGCATTGCGCATTTTTCCCACATATCCCCCGCCGTGGAGCTGAAGAATCACTTTCTTTGGATTAATTTTTTCCCAGGAAAGCCATTCCATGGTAAAATTCTCCAGGTTAATCTCCGTCACATGAAATCCCTGTGGCGGAATCCAGGGAGGCTCCACCAGTTTTTTCCGCAGTTCCCCGTTTTTAATTTTTTTCCCGATTAAGTGGTCCGAGGTAAACCTTGCTATCAACTCCCGGATCACCGTGCCCTGTATGCTGGCCTCCCGCTCTTTTACACCTGTACGCCTCATATGCTCTCCTAATCTCTTACCTTACATGAAATCTTCTCCGAAGTTCCATCCTAGCCCTTCTGTCCCCTACAATCAGTGTTCCCAGAAACAAAAGCACAGACACGGTAAAGGCAAACCCGCTGATAAACGTCTCTGTCACAATATCAAAAAAGAAAATCAAGGCCAGGGGAATGGCGCTTAAAAATATCATAAAAATCTCAAGCATAATATAACTCTGCCAGTTTCTCCGGTTGATAAACATCAAGGCCACAATGGCGGCATCCACAAAAAGGAATCCTCCCGGCAGCACAAAATTCACCGACCACCCATGGTATCCCACCACACAGTCAATTAAAATCACATACAATATCCCTAAAAGGGTCACAGAGACAATTTTCGTCTTATACCCTGCTCCCACATTTAACACGGCAAACCGTAAGATAAAATACACATAGGCAAAACCTGTACCGGTGATGATGCTCCACCAGATTCCATCATAAAATTTGTAATTTAAATATACGCACAGAACCTCAATAATAATTGAGATAAATAGAATAACCCGCACAGCAAAATTAAGCTTTTTTACTCGGAAACGGATATCCGGGTAACTCCTTTTCTTATTGTCATTCTGCTCCAAAACAAACTTGCATAAGGGACATGCCGCCGTATTATCCAGCACTTCTATTCCACATTGTTTGCATCTACTCATCATACACTCCATTACTTACAATCGAAACATCCAGTCCGTCCTCCGCTAACTGCCGGAAAAATCCCCGCTGTACGGAAGTGTCCAAAAGGATGGAACTAAAGGAAAACATCAGCCTGTCCTCGTAGGAACAAATGGTCCCTTTAATATACTGCCCCTTAGACACGGCCAGAAAAGCGCCAAACATGTCTATGTATGGCTTATACTCCTGCTGCACAGAAATATTTCCAATATTGGTCACTGTGGTGGTATTTGCAAGGGCCGCACTGGTGTACACATAGCGCATAGCCACATTTTTTAAAAATAAAGGCACCGCCCTGGCAATAATATTTTTCTCATTGGAAACATTGTAGGAAAATAACTCCTCCAAATGCTCCTTGTTAATCTGGCTTTTTAAGCTTTCCTGAGTTATCTTAAGCACCTCCGAAAAGGTGTAATTCTCCTTTTCCGGCAAGAACTCCGCACTTACCATAACAAAAAAGTTTTTTGTTGTAACGGAGTGGAAATAGGGCCTTAAATTTACCGGGACCGCCACACGGATAGGCTTTGTGCCCTGCACTCCCGAAAGACATTCCCTGTAAGTGCTGTAGATGAAAGCCGCCACCAAATATTCGTTAATGCTGGCATCATAGCGGCGGCACACTTCTTTTAGCTGTGGAATCTGTACTGTCCCGTGAATCACTCCAAACTCCCCGGTACGCAGCTTCTCTCCCTTAATCAGATAAGCCTTCTGGGTCTTATACCCCTTGGCATGGCTTTTTTTATAATTTTTCAAAAAACTGTCCTCTCTGTTTAAGGAAGTACCCATAGACAGGGAATCCCCTGCCCTTTCTTTAAGGGAGGGATGCACCAGCCGCAGATATTGATAAGTCAGCTCTTTTAAAAAGTTGATGCCTCCCATGCCGTCTGTAAGTACATGAAACACTTCCAGGTTTATTCGGTTTTTGTAATATGTCACCCGAAAGAGATAACTCCTGTTTTTATTTTCGTGGATAAACCGGCAGGGGTATGTGCTCTCTTCCCTTACCTTTGGAGCCGGCTTTCCGTTCTCCTCAAAATAATACCAGAATACCCCCCGCATGAGCCGCAGGTTAAAACCGTCAAATTTTGGCAGCACAATATCCAGCGCCTTTTGCAGATATTTCTCCTGGACATTCTCCGTAAGGCACACAAAAATACGGTACACATTGCTCATGCTCTCCCCGGCAATCACCGGGAAGAGATGGGCCGTATTATCCAGCTTGTCCCAGCGGATATTTTCATTTGTACCGTAACGGTGTTCTCTTTTCAAGGCTTCTTTATATTTACGGCGCTCTTTTTTCTGCGCCTGCTTCTCTAATGATTTTTTCTCTCTCTTTTCCTGTTTTCTGTCTTTTTCCATAGATACGAATCCAAAATCTCCTGTTAAATTGCTTTTATCATATCCTAAAATGGAAATCTGTGCAATATGTTTTTCCTATTCTGCCCTCTATTTTTTCTTCCTCCTGCTCATCAAAACCTCAAAAACCTGCACCAGTTTTTCCATCTGTAAGAACTCTCCCTGCTGGGACTGGATTTTCTTTCGGTTTTCCTCACTGAAACCTACTAAAATCTTATGGTTTGCCTCTGCAAGGTAGTCTATAATACCGTCGATATCCGATTTAATATTTTTCGGACAGTGTATATATACATGTTTGTTGGCCGTGATATTTAAAGTGTAGGAGATGCTGAAATGATACCAGAACAGCTTGTGGAGGGTGGAATGCTTATAAATCCAGATAATCTCCTGGATTGGCACAATAGCCACTCCATATCGGGAAGTTTCAATAAAAAAGTGCTCCGTGATAAACATATCCTCTGTGGCGAGCTGGGGCAGTGTGGCAAGCTCCTCCTCCGCCTGGGCAAAAAGTTCTTTCCTCTTCCCGAAATTGCCCAGAAGCTGGCAGGGCGGCGACATATCCGGCAGGGCGATAAACAGAATATTAAGCGCCAAAGCAATCAGGGCAAACAGAGTGCTCCCCCCCATAAAAACAAGTAAAATGATACCGAAAACATATCGGAAATCCGGCTCGCTTAAATAGAAACTGTCTACTTTAGAAACAATGCCCGCTTTCGTCCAGTCCAAATCTGAGGACAGGTTATCCAACAGCGCATCATAATTTTTATCTTTTCTAAGGATTTTCCCCCGGACAGCCAGACGTTTTATCTCCGGCAGGCCCTGCTCACAGGTAGAAGGGTTCAAAAGTACAATATATCCTCTGTCCTTATATTTACAGTAATAAAAATATCCGGCAGTCCTGCCGTACCGGTTTTTTGTGTAGCCGGTAAAATTGAGGTTCTCAAGTTCTGTGGTTACATAATATTCCTTCTTCCCGTAAAGCTTTTGCATGGAGGAAATATCCTCCATGGATACCGGGAACAAAATGGAAAAAACGGGTAAAAAAACCCACAGAAACGTGATAAAAATAAGATATATCAAAGGCGCCAAAAGTCTTCTGCGGTATAAACTTTTTATACTCCGTGTAATATAGTGTTCGTAGTTATCCTGCATGTTATCTCTCCCTTAATCTTTTTTAGTATAAGAGTTTTTTACAGAATAGTCAACTTCCTTAATACCCATATTTCTCCCTCTGGCTCTTTAAAAAGAATACTGTAACCACTACAGCCATTACCTCCGCCGCCACAATGGAGAGCCAGATTCCGTCCACTCCCCAAAAAAGAGGAAGGATTAAAACTGCGGCAATCTGAAACACCAGTGTCCTTAAAAACGCAATGGATGCGGATATCAGCCCATTGTTTAACGCCGTAAAAAAGGATGAGCCAAATATGGCAAAGCCGGAAAACAAAAAGCAATAGGAAAAAATAGAAAATCCTCTGATGGTAAGGGCCAAAAGCTCTCTGTCATACCCCACAAAAAGGTTGGAAAGAGGAATAGCCAAGAAATACGCAGCGGAAAACATAAAAAGTGCAAAGATTCCAATCAGCAACAGGCTTTTTTTCCGCAGGCTTTTTAACTCCCCGTGGTTTTTTGCACCGTACTGATATCCAATCACCGGGGCTGTTCCCACGGAGTAACCGATAAACACCGCCAAAAAAATCATGCTCACATACATCAGTACCCCGTACGCCGCTACTCCGTCCTCCCCGGCATACTTAAGAAGCTGCACATTGTAAAGCATACTCACAATAGACATGGAAATATTGCTCATAAGCTCGGAGGAACCGTTTCCGCAGGCTTTTAAAAGCTCCCTTCCTAAAAACTGCGTCCTGCCAAGCTTTAAAAGGCTTTTATTGGGGCGTGCAAAATAGATTAGGGGAATCCCCCCTCCCACGCACTGGCTGAAAAGAGTCGCCCCCGCCGCACCGGGAATCCCCCAGTGGAATACCGCCACAAACAATGCGTCCAATACCATATTTGTCACCCCTGCCGCAGCCGTTACATAAAGTCCCAAGGCCGGTTTTCCCGCCGTGGCAAAGAGACACTGAAATTCATACTGCAAAATATAGGCCGGAAGGGCGGCTAAAATAATTCTTCCGTAAGTCACACAGTCCTCTAAAAGCTGCCCCTCAGCCCCGAGGAGAGCGGCTATGGGACGGACAAATAAAATACCAAAAACCGACAGAAATACACCGCAGGCAATGGAGACATAGACAATCATGGAAAACAAATTCCCGGCCTTCTCCTCTTTCCCCTCCCCCAGTGTTTTTGCAATTAAAGCGCCTCCTCCGGTGCCAAACATAAACCCCACGGAGCCTAAAATCATCAAAAAGGGCATAATAAAATTAACGGCGGTAAAAGATGTTTTTCCCACAAAATTAGACACGAAAAAACCGTCCACCACCCCATAAACAGACGTAAAAACAAGCATCACCACAGAGGGAAAGGTAAAACTTAAAAGTTTTCTGTAAGTAAAATGCTCCGATAACTGAATATTCATAAAATCCTCCTTAAAAATCTTTAGCCTTTTCTCTTAAGTCTCTCAAATATTTTTCCGTCAATTCCAGATAAATGTCCACTTCCTCTTTCGGCCAGGAGGCAAAAATTTCATTTTCCGCCTGGATCATACGGATAACAGTATTTTGGGAAAGCTCTTTCCCCCGATTGGTTAAGCAAACATATTTATTTCTGGAATCTGCAGATTTCAAATATACCATTCCCTCCTGTTCCAGCTTGCGGATTGCTGAATTGACCGTCTGCTTGCTGATTCCGCTTCGGCGGCAGATTTCTTTTAAGAGACAGGATTCCCCGCTGTCGCATATGGTATACAAAATATTCATGGCGCTGTCCGACAGCCCCATTTTTACCGCCATATCGTGGTACACTGCATTGGTCTCTCCAATTAAATAATTACACCTTTTATTATCTTTCGATGAATATGGTTCCATTTTTCCCTCCAAACAGTATGAAATCGTACTAACCGAAGTATAGTACGATTTCATACTGTTGTCAAGAACTGTTTTTACTGCTCTTTACTCTATTTTCATTTCCAGACTTCCAAACTCTGTTTTTTCATAACAGTCAAAGGCTTCCAACAGAAAACTGTCCCCCAGCTCCACTTTGTCAAGGTCAAGAGTGTACTTCCATTTTCCTTCCTCTAAAGGCTCTGCCCCTCCGCCTCTGATATCCGCTCCCAAATCCTCTGGCAGACGGAAGCTTAAGCCGGAACTATAATCCGGGTCATCCTCATAGTAGGTAATTTCCATATAGGTTCCAATATCTGTCTGGATCACTTCCGCTTTTTCCACTCTGGCTTCTGTTCCCGGAATATCTCCGGAAACCGGCACATAGCACATTTTTTCACTGGTGCTCATGTCAGTTAAAGTAAATGTAATTTCCTTTCGCATAGTATCGGCACCGTCCTGCCATGCCGTCCCCTGGCAGACAACATCTAATGTTTTCCCGTCCTCCGTCTTTCCACATCTCATCATAATATTCATCACATCATCGCTGACAGAGCGGAAATCCATGGTGGTTACGGCTATTCCAAGCTCATCCGTATTCATGATGCCCCCTCCGATATAGATAGGGGTGAGGCCTTTGGATGCGGCGTACTCCGTGACAGACATAGAGCTGTCTATCCCCCAGTTGGACACAATATCCTCCGGTATGGCGTCTGTCGGTACAAAGAAATATTTCCCCTGTTCCACTGCCCTTGCCTCAAGAACAATGTAAATCGTCTCACTGTCACACAGGGCTTCTTTCACCGTATAAGTTGCCACTCCCTCCTCCGTCAAAGGGCTCTCCGTCTGTTCAACGTCTTTTACCACTAATTCTTCCGCCTCCCTGGGAACTTTTTCTCCGATTCTCTCAAAAAAATCCCAGAGCCCGAAATACCTGGTAGCCGCATAGGTAGTACTTCCCACCAAAAGCAGTGCAAACACTGCCGCTGCCGCCGCCCATTTTCCCGTGTGATGCTTTACACGAGGTTTGTCAGGAAGGTTATTTAAAGTCTCCACATAATTTTCCCATACCTTTTTAGGCACTTTTAAATCCTTTTCCAACCCTTTTACCATATCATCAAATTTACTCATAAGAAAACTCCTTTCTAAGTTTACCCCTTGCCGTCTGCATACGGCTCCGCACTGTACTCTCATTCGTGTCGAGAATTGCAGCGATTTCCCTGGTGGTAAACCCCTGGACATAATACAAAAGCACAATCGCCCTGTATTTCTCATCCAAGCAATCCAAAAATTCTCTCCACTCCAGGCTTAAAAACTCATTTTCCTGATACCAAGCCTCCCTCACTTCATCCTGTGATATTGTTTTTCTCCTCTGCCTGCAGATGGCATTGCAGTGATTGATGAGAATGCGGGTCAGCCAGGTCTTAAAATATTTATCTTTTTTTAACGTGTCTATTTTTTCCCAACAGGTGAGAGCCGTCTCCTGCATGGCATCCGACACGTCATCATCGTTTTTTAAGATGGCTTTTGCCACTTTGTAAAGGTCGGGGCCGTATTGCAGCATTAAAGACTGAAACGCCTCTTTGTCATGCTTTTTTGCCTTTCGTACTAAAAAATCCATTCTTTACTTCCTTTCTCAAAAGTTCCGGAGCTCTTGCTTTTTTCTTACACTTATTAGATGGATGGGGAAGGGATTTTGTCTGAATTTTTTTATTATTTTATCTGAAAGTATCATAATAGAGATTTTGTGTAAAAAAACAGCGGTAAATCTGTGATAGGATTACTGCTGCTTGGTTTGTTGCAAATATTTAGTTTTGAATGGACAAAATGGAATTATTATTTCCGATTCGGTCTTCTTTTGATAGCCAGCAATTTCATGTAATCATCAAAATCAGCCGTATTGGTCGGTTCAAACATAACCCATTTTCCGTCACGATAGGTTTTTTCGGAAGGTTTCGTTCCCGAATCAAAACTGCTGAACATCTCCTCTGCTACCCTGTTCATATAGGAATTCATTGCCTTTAAATCGCCACTCAGCAATGCTTTGATAAAATCATTATAGTTGTCACTGCCGGAAAACCAGTCATGTACCATGTTTTCAAACATAATTTGAACTTCCCTGTTTGTCAGTGCCAGGTTAAAGTTTTGCCAAAACGCCTGGGACGTGTAATCAATGTCACACTGTCCCCGCTCTCCTACCACTCCCGTATGAAGTTTGTCTTATCAATATAAAAATATCCCTGTTTCCGGATAGATTCTAGATACCGTTTTCCTGCTTATATCAAGCATTTCAGCAAGTTCAACAGTTTTATATCTTGAGTTATCTTTTAATAATTCTATAATCCTTTTTTCTGTAACAT
This sequence comes from uncultured Roseburia sp., assembly GCA_947174805.1. GTDB lineage: Bacteria > Bacillota > Clostridia > Lachnospirales > Lachnospiraceae > Roseburia_B. The sequence goes on from CAMWKH010000050.1 coordinate 14,429, forward strand.
CTGTAACCTTTCCTGTAACTTTTGTAACCTGGCTGTTTATTCTATCGCTTGTCAACACTGCTCCCGCCGGGCGCATAGACACAATCAACCTGAAAACATCATCTTCCTCAAAATCTGGTTCTGCATCGGAATAGATTTTTGTGTATTTATACAAATTCCGAACACCAGAACCAAGTGAATCCGCGTATCCGATATTTACAAAAAATTTCGCTATTATGGGATTTTTCGGATAAGGAGTGAAATTCGTGGGACTGATTCTCCCTTTCCACTGTGTTCTGCTCCAGTTCTCCGTCCATATCTTGTCCTTTTCAATAATCAGTTTTGCTGGAAATGCACTCTTAAATTCCCTATGCACTAGCAAATTGCTGACAATCTCTCTGGCTATCGCAGTCCTTACGCTTATATTGATGCCGTCAATCAAGAAAAACTTATCATCCGTGTGTTTCTTAATAAAGTCAATCAACAGGCTATAACTCTCCAGCAAATTGTTTTCTAAAATCAGGCGGTCATCATAACGATCTACGTTCTCTACACGGTAAATTGCATCTGTTTTGTATCCCGGCACACAGGACTGAATGGTTTCCGGCTTTCCAAATAAGAGAATACACGCCATGTTAAAGCCTTCTTTTCCGCTTTCCATGTCTTTTTCATAAAGCCCGGCACTTCGTAACA
>CAMWKH010000051.1 GCA_947174805.1 uncultured Roseburia sp.
ATATACCTTGCTCTGTAAAGAGCGTCACTGCTGATGCCTTAACTAAATGACATTGTGTGTTTTGCAGGGCTTTTTTTTATTTCAATAAACATCTTGACAATCTAACGAATGTTAGGTACTATATTATCTAACAAGTGTTAGGGAGAAATGTGTAATGAATGAAACGAAACAAAAAATATTAAATGCAGCATTAGATTTGTTTTCTCAAAAAGGGTTTTCTGCGGTTTCGATCAGAGACATTTGCAAGGTTGTAGATATTAAGGAAAGTTCGATTTATTATCATTTCAAAAATAAGCAGGCTATTTTTGATGAGCTGCTGCAGCAATTTGAATCTATAGCAACTGAATTGATGAGCCAGTTGGACCAGGGCTCCATGACATTGCCGGATACTTTTGAGGAAAATTTATTGGAAAAGACCTGTCATTGTTTTTTTGAAAATTATCTGATGGACGACTACTGTAATAAAATTATGCGGATGCTGTCGATTGAGCATCTGCACAGTGAAGAAATGCAAAAAATATATGACGAATGGATATTCGATAAACCCCTGCATTTTCAGGGGAAAATGTTTTCTTTGCTTGGGGCAGCAGGGATTGTAAAAGCAGCAGACAGCAATTATTTAGCAGTGAAATTTTATGCTCCGATTTTTTTATTTATGCAGCGCTGGCTTTTTTGCGGAGAACTCACAGAAGAATGCAGACAAACTTTTCGGGAAAATGCGTACTATCATGTAAATAAATTTTTTCATGAGATGGGGGATAAATAATATGGCAAATATATTAATCGTAGGTGCGAATCAGGGCATTGGCTATTATCTGGCAGAAAAATTGTTGGAATTGGGAAATTTTGTGACGGTATTGGATATCCACACTGACAATGTTTTGAGATTAAAAGAAAAGTACCAAAAGAGCCTTTTGCCGGTCATTGCAGATGCAAGGGACCTTTCAAGTATTGAAAACGGAGTGAAACAGGCGCTCCAACATTTTGGAGATATTGATATTGCCGTACACAATGCCTGTCTGTGCACCTTTGAAAGCGAGTCTGACTCTGGTTATGAGGTGTATCAAAGTGTAATGGACGTAAATTATTTTGGGGCGCTGCGGCTGGCCAAAACAGTTCTTCCACATATGCGGAAAGCCAAAAAGGGACGTATTATATTTACAAGTTCCGGAGTAGGCGTTACCGGCTTTTCAAACATTTCTCCCTATGCCGCATCAAAAGGGGCAATAGAGTCATTGGCTAAGTGTTTGGAAATAGAAAATGAGGAGTACGGGATTTCTTTTCACTTGTTTCACCCGCCCTTGACTAATACAAATTCAGCGTCTGGAATTCCGGTTCCAAAAGAATTTAAGGCTGAAGCAAAAAAAGTCGGTTATGGGCTGGCTGCCCGCATCTGGTCAAAAAAGTTTGTGATTTGCCATTCGAAAAGTCAGGCGGCACAGATGAATTTTTCTTATCGTCATCCACTTTACATAGGGAAAATGATGACCAGGGCGGCAAAAAAGGTAATTTCCTAACTTTTCACCAAAATAAAACAAAAGATGCCACAACCAGCAATATGCATAGTAAGCACCATCCCCTATAATGAAAATCAGGAAAAGAGCAGGGAGGTGCTTTCAATGCGCTATGGGTATTTTGATAATGAAAAGAGGGAATACGTAATAGAAAAGGTGGATTTGCCCACATCCTGGACAAATTACCTGGGGATGGAAGATACCTGTGTGGTGGTAAACCATACAGCGGGGGGATATATGTTTTACAAAACCCCGGAGTACCACAGGGTTACACGATTTCGGGGAAACAGTGTCCCCATGGACAGGCCTGGCCATTATGTGTATATCCGGGACAATGAGACAAAAGATTACTGGAGCGTTTCCTGGCAGCCGGTGGGGAAACCTTTGGATAAGGCAAAATATACCTGCCGTCATGGAATGTCATACACCGTCTATGAATGTGAATATGAAAAGATAAAGGCAAGCCAGAAGTTGTCGGTTCCCATGGGGGATGATGTGGAATTGTGGGATGTGACACTGGAAAATACCGACAATAAGGAGAGGAATTTAAGCATTTTCAGCTATGCGGAATTTTCTTTTCATCACATTATGATAGACAACCAGAATTTTCAGATGAGCATGTACTGTGCCGGCTCCTCTTATGAGGACGGGATTATAGAACATGATTTGTTTTATGAGGAGTTTGGCTTTCAGTACTTTACGGCAAACTTTAACCCGGATGGATACGACTGTCTGAGGGACAAATTTATCGGGAATTACCGCACGGAGGACAATCCGGAGGCAGTGGAAAAAGGCGGGTGTTTCGGTTCCAAAGAGCTTGGTAATAACCATTGTGCCTCCCTGCAAAAGAATATTGTATTGAAACCAGGGGAAAAGGTTCGGATGATTTTTCTTTTAGGAGAAGGAAATCGGGACGCAGGGAGAAAAATGCGGGAAAAATACCAGGATTTTTCTGAGGTGGACAGAGCATATGAAAAGCTTAAGGACTTCTGGCAGGACAAATTTGAAAAGCTGCAGATTCAAACACCAAATGACGGCATGAATACCTTAATCAATACCTGGACGCTGTATCAGTCTGAGATTAATGTTATGTTTTCCAGGTTTGCCTCCTTTGTGGAAGTGGGGGGCAGAACGGGCCTTGGTTACCGTGATACAGCCCAGGATGCCATGACGATTCCTCATTCCAATCCGGGAATGTGTAAAAAAAGAATTGTGCAGCTCTTAAAAGGCCTTGTTTCCAAAGGATACGGACTGCATCTCTTTCAGCCCGAGTGGTTTGAGGAGGATGAGGGGAAGAAACCTTTTAAGTCCCCTACGGTAATTCCGGAACCGGATAAAAATGACAGAATTCACGGCATAAATGATGCATGTTCCGATGATGCCCTGTGGCTGGTAAGTGCAGTGACGGAATATGTAAAAGAAACCGGGGAAATGGAGTTTTTGGGAGAAAAGGTCACCTATGCGGATGAAGGGGAAGATACGGTATATGACCATTTAAAAACCATTCTTGATTTTTCTGCCAGTGAAGTGGGGGCAAGCGGTATCTGCAAAGGGCTTAGGGCAGATTGGAATGACTGCTTAAATCTGGGAGGCGGGGAGAGCGCAATGGTATCTTTCCTGCATTACTGGGCATTGCAGAATTTTGTGGAGTTGGCGGCATACCTTGGCCGGGAGGATGACGTGAAAAAGTACAGAGAATGTGCCGACAGGGTAAAAGAAGCCTGTGACAGGGAACTTTGGGACGGAAAGTGGTATATCCGGGGAATTACGAAAAACGGACGGAAAATCGGAACGAAAGAAGATGAGGAAGGGAAAGTGCACTTGGAGTCCAATACATGGGCGGTGCTTTCCGGGGCTGCTCCAAAAGAGAAGGGTATTTCTGCTATGGACAGTGTGGAGGAATATCTCTATACCCAGTACGGACTGTTGTTAAATGCACCTTCCTACACAAAACCCGACGATGATATTGGTTTCGTCACACGGGTGTATCCGGGGCTAAAGGAGAACGGGGCTGTATTTTCCCATCCAAATCCATGGGCCTGGGCGGCAGAGTGCAAGCTTGGCAGAGGTGATAAGGCCATGAAGTTTTATGATGCCCTGTGTCCTTATTTTCAAAATGACATGATAGAGACACGGGAAGCGGAACCTTATTCGTACTGCCAGTTTATTATGGGGAAAGACCACACGGCATTTGGAAGAGCAAGACACCCCTTTATGACAGGTTCCGGGGGCTGGGCTTATTTTTCCGCCACCAGGTATATTCTTGGGATAAGGCCTCAGATGGATTATCTTGAAATAGACCCGTGTATACCAGGAGAGTGGGAAGGGTTTCAGGTAATGAGACAGTGGCGGGGAGCTGCCTATCATATTACTGTGGAGAATCCTTCGGGAGTTATGAAAGGGATAAAAGAAATTTTACTGGACGGCAAAAAAGTGGAGAAAATCGGTGTTCAGGAAAAGGGCTCCGAACATCAGGTAAGGGTAATTATGGGATAAGGGAGGTAAATTATGATAGAATTCGGTACAGGGGGCTGGAGAGCCATTATTGGAGATGAATTTACAAAAGCAAACATAAAGCTTTTGGCAAAGGCAATGTGTAAAAAGATGAAGGCGGAAGGCGTGGAGTTACATATTGTTTTGGGTTATGACAGAAGGTTTCTGGCAAAAGAGGCCATGCAGTGGGCAGCGGAGGTTTTTGCCGCAGAGGGGATTAAAGCTTACTTGATTAACAAATCTTCTCCCACACCCCTGATTATGTTTTATACCATGAAACATGGACTGGACTATGGAATGATGGTAACGGCAAGCCACAACCCGGCAATCTATAACGGAATAAAAGTCTTTACCAGAGGGGGAAGGGATGCGGAGGAGACCCAGACAAGAGATATTGAGGGATATATCCGTGAAATAGAAAAAGAGCCTGTGGAGAGCATGGAATATGCCAAGGGGGTTGAGGCAGGGCTGATTGAAGAAATCTATCCCCTGAATGAATATCTGGATAACATTATTGATGCAGTGGATATGGGGGCCATACGTCAGGCGGGGCTTAAGATTGCCATTGACCCAATGTACGGCGTAAGTGAAACCTCCTTAAAGACTATATTATTAACGGCAAGGTGCGATGTACAGATGATCCATGAAAGGCATGACACTTTGTTTGGGGGGAAACTGCCCTCACCTTCCGCCGCTACCCTTAGAAGGCTTCAGACCTTTGTCATTGACCAGAAATGCGATATCGGGCTGGCTACGGACGGGGATGCTGACCGCATCGGCGTAATTGACGATACAGGAAGATTTCTTCACCCCAATGATATTTTGGTGCTCCTTTATTATTATCTGGTGAAATACAAAGGCTGGAGCGGGCCTGTGGTGAGAAATCTGGCCACCACCCATATGCTTGACAAAGTGGCGGAGAGCTTTGGACAGAAATGTTATGAGGTTCCTGTGGGATTTAAGCATATATCTGCCAAAATGGCGGAAGTAGATGCTATTATCGGAGGAGAGTCCTCAGGAGGACTTACGGTAAAAGGCCACATTAACGGAAAAGACGGGGTTTATGCGGCAGCTCTTCTTGTGGAAATGATTGCAGTGACAGGAAAACGTCTGTCGGAAATCTATCAGATGATAGAGGAAGAATGCGGAACGATATATATGGAGGAGCGGGACTACAAATTTTCCCAGGAGAAAAAAGCTGAGATGCAGAAAATTCTTATGGAAGAGAAAAAAGTTCCTGAGATTCCCTATGAAGTAGAGTATATTTCTTATATGGACGGGTGTAAGATTTACTTTAAAAACGGGGGATGGGTCGTTGCCAGATTTTCCGGTACGGAGCCCTTGCTGAGAATCTTTTGTGAGATGCCGGAAAAAGAGGATGCCGAGAAAGTAAGCAAAATATACGAAGAATTTTTAGAATTAAAATAAGTCAGGATAGACGGTTTTATGGTATGATAAACCATGAAACCGTCTGTTATTATATTTGGGGAATAGATTTTCCTTGGATTCCTATGGAAGGAGGAGAAGATGGGTACACTGGGGAATAGAAAAAGTTTAAGGTGGAAAATGGTTCGAATGATGTTGTACGGGTGGCTGCTCCCCCTTTTGATCCTTACCCTTGGCATGATATTTACGGTATCCTTCATGGTAAAAAAGCAGATAGAAAAAACCATTGTAGTATCATCCGATAAAGCGATGCAGATCTGTGACATGCAGTTTCAGGAAATGGTTTTGTCATCAAAAAATGCTTCTTATAACAGCACTATCCGGGACAGTTATGTAAAATTTCTGCGCCAGGGTGTCAGTGTGCGGGATAAAAAGGCAATCAGTAATTTTTTAGCCCAACAGTACAAATATGACGCCCGTATTTTATGTACAATGCTTTTTTTCCTGGATGATACGGAGGAGGTATTTTATGTTTACAATACATACCAGGATAACAATACGGGAAACGAGGCATTTCGTAGAAAGACTTTTTTTATAGATAACATGCAGAATGAGGTCATAGAAAAAAGTAAAAGCCTGGATACGGGAATTGTCCTTATGGAGAAAGAAGGACATCTTTATCTTGTGAGGAATCTGGTAAACAGTTCCTTTACCCCTTATGCCATGCTGGTTATGGAACTTAAGCCGGAGGATATGCTGGAAAGTTTAAACAGTATCTGGGGAATGGAGCATTATGAGATGTATATTGACGGTGTGCCTTTGATAAAAAACGGGGTGGGAGAACGTTTTCATAAAGAGCTCATCATAGAAACCACAGAGGGAAGCGTGTATTATAATGACCGAAAAGAAGCCTTTGTCTATAAAGTGACACAGTGGGGACAGCAGCGTATTGCCTATGTGGTGGAATTGAACTCTAAAAGTATCATAGATGAAACTGTGGTGCTTTGGTATACCTTTACGCTGGCATTGTTTTTTATGCTGCTTCTCATTGCGGTAGTTTTTCGTTTTGTGCACACAAAGGTGACAAAACCTATGGCGGAGCTGATTGAAGGGGCCAGGGAGATTGCTCTGGGAAATTATGGACACCACGTGGAGATAGAGAAAAGCAGTTATGAATTTGAATATCTGGACAGGGCATTTAACACCATGTCATCAGAATTGAAATACCAGTTTGAAACGATATACGAGGAGGAGCTGGCCCTTAAGGATGCCAACATTAAGGCCCTGCAGTCCCAGATTAACCCTCACTTTTTAAATAATACCTTAGAAATTATAAACTGGGAAGCCAGGATGAATGGGAATGACAATGTAAGCGGCATGATAGAGGCTCTTACCACAATGCTGAATGCCACCATGAACCGGAAACAGAGGCGTTTCGTGATGCTTTCTGAAGAACTCTCTTATGTGGACGCCTATCTGTATATTATTTCCAGCCGATATGGGGAAAGATTTCAGGTTCACAGAGACATAGACGAAAGCCTGCTGGGCGTATCTGTTCCTATTCTTATCATCCAGCCCATTGTGGAAAATGCGGTGGAGCATGGGGTGGAAGAAAACAGAAAAGGAATTGTTGAGATTAAAATATACAGGGAGGAGGATAAACTTTATATTAAAGTTATAAATGACGGGATTTTGAAGGAATCGGATAAGGAAAAAATACGAAGACTGTTAGGGGAGGGAGAGGCAAAACTGGATGAATCTCATATCAGTCTTGGCATACGTAATGTGAACAGGAGACTTAAAATTATTTACGGGGATGACTGCGGTTTAACTGTAGAAAGTGACGAAGAAAACAAGACAGTCAGCACAATTTTGGTCAAACTGCCAAAGGAGGACAATATAAGTCAATAAATGGCAAGTCTGACAATTACTATTTTCCCTTGCGTCCGGTATGATATAGACAGATGAAAACAAAGCATCCAATTAAACATTTAAAGACAAAGGGAGGTATTTCTATGAAAATGAAAAGAGTTGCAGCAACAATTTTATCAGGTGCTATGGCAGTTTCACTTGCGGCCTGCGGGGGTGGAGACAAGGCTGGCGAGGGAGCAAAATCAGCAGCGGCAGATGCGAACACTGAGTCGGCAGGAGAAGGAATTGCGGAGCAGGCCCAGGGGGGCGTTGAACTTGAAGTAGTTACCACATTTGCAGGAAATGATGGAAATGCGCAGAATTACAAAACTTTCTATCAGCAGTGGGAAGAAAAGACGGGCAATAAGATTGAGGATATGTCCGCAACCGCTGACGACACTTTTAAAGTGCGGGTGGTAACAGATTTTGAAACCGGGTCGGAGCCGGATGTGTTATTCTTCTTTAACGGATCAGATGCAAACAGCTTTATCGAGGCAGGGAAAGTAGTGTCCATAGAGGATATCCGGGCGGAATTTCCCGACTATGCATCCAATTTGGATGACGGACGTATTCCGGTATCTTTAGTGGACAATAAGGCATACGCAGTGCCGGTAAACGGAATCTGGGAGGCTATGTTTGTAAATACGGAAATTCTGGATGCAGCAGGGGTTACAATGCCGGGGGCAGATTATACCTGGGATCAGTTTACAGAGGACTGCCAGAAAATCAAAGATGCAGGCTACACACCTATCGCAGCAGCATTGGGTGACATTCCTCATTATTGGTGGGAGTTTTCAATATTCAATTACAATACACCGGAAAACCATCTGACGATTCCTGAGAGTGCTGATGATGAAATGGGAAAAGGATGGGTAGCAGGAATGGAAGATATCAAAGCCCTCTATGAGGCAGGATATTTCCCGGAGAATACGCTTTCTGCAAAGGATGATGAGACTTTTGCAATGTTTACAGAGGGAAAAGCCGCATTCTTACTTGACGGTTCCTGGAAAGTAAACGGAATATCAGATTCCTGCCAGTCAGACCCGGAAGATCCTTCCACTCTGGATGCAGACAAACTTGCAAAATTTGACGTTACTTATGTTCCTGCAAAAGACGGCAGAAAAGCAACGGACTTAATCGGCGGATTAACAAGCGGATATTATATCACGAAAAAAGCATGGGATGACCCGGAAAAGAAAGCAGCGGCAGTTGATTTTATCTCTTATATGACATCTGATGAAGTGGTGCCGGAATTTGCACAGCACGGCTCCAGTGCCCTTAAGAATGTACCGGAAGTAGATGAAAACGTATTTAATGAACTGCAGATGAAATCTTTAAAAATGGTAGCAGGCAGCACTTCCTTTACAGGGCCGGTTCAGGATTTGTTCCAGGGCGAGAGCAGAGTACCTACATTTGACGGTATGCCGGAAATCGTAAGCGGATCAGTAGATGCAAAAGATGCAGTTCAGGAAGGTCTTGACATTTACTGGAGCTCAAATTAATGAAATTGGATAACTGTAAATGACGGGGATATAACCCTGTTGGTTAAATGCCGGAGATTTTATCTCCGGCATTCCTAAAAAAGAAGGTGAACATATGGGAGCTAATATTTATAAAAATAAAAAACCATTATTTCTGTTTTTACTTCCGGCATTTATCTTTATGATTGTGTTTTTATATTTTCCATTTTTTAAAAATATTGTAGATAGCTGCATGGAGATAAAGCAGTTGGGAATTTCAGGAGAGGTATTAAACGAGCCCTGGTATTCCAATTATGCAAAGTTGTTTACAGATGAAAATGTGCGGACATCCCTGAAAAATACATTGATTATGACGATTGTGACCATTTTCGGACAGGTGGGGATTGCCCTTCTTCTGGCCCTTATGGTGGATAATATTAAACGTGGGGCGAAAGTATTCAGGACCATGTTTTTCTTCCCCATTGTTGTGTCCGCAACTGCCCTGGGTCTTTTGTTTAACCTGATCTTTTTATACGACACAGGAATGATAAATCAGCTTCTTTCCATGTTTGGGAAACAGGAACTTACTGATTGGAAAAGTGAGAAATGGGCATTATTTACCATGATGCTTCCCGTTATGTGGCAGTATGTGGGATTTTATTTTGTCATAATTGTGACAGGGCTTAACAATATTTCCGAGGAACTCTACGAGGCGGCAGCCATAGACGGAGCCACAAAGCTGAGAAGGATCTGGTATATTACCCTGCCTCTTTTACATAATGTACTTTGCACCTGCGTGGTTTTGGCAGTTACCGGAGCCCTTAAGGTATTTGACCTTCCCTGGACTATGTTCCCCAAGGGAATGCCTTTAAAATCTACATTCCTTACAGGAACTTATATGTACTATCAGACTATGATTGTAAAAGATGTGGATTACGGCTGTGCCCTTGCGGTTATGATTGTAGTCTTAGGTGTGGTGTTATCAAGGTTAGTCAATACAATCTTTAAAGAGAAAGATTATTAAGGGGGGATAAGAATGAAAAAGCGTAAATTTTCTGTGTCCATTTCAGCCATATATCTTTGTTTGTGTTTTTGGGCGCTTACAACGGTTTATCCCATTATCTGGGTAGTGTTAAACTCTTTTAAAGCAAAGGACAAAATACTGGAGAATTCCTTTGCATTTCCCATGGGTGAGCTTTTTACCCTTGCAAATTACAGAAAAGCTTTTGAGAACTTAAATATTTTCGGAGCTTATAAAAACAGTATTTTTATCTCCACAATGGTTTGTGCCGTTGTAATTTTACTTGCAGGACTTGCGTCTTTTGCTCTGGTGAGGTATCATTTTAAATTGCGGAATATTTTATACATGCTTGTGGTTGCAGGAATGATGTTTCCGGCCTTCGCAACGGTAATTCCGGTGTATACCATGGAAGTTTCCTGGGGAATCGCCGGAACAAAGAGCTGGTGGCTGTCCATGTTCTCTGTGATACTGCCCCAGGTAGCCGGGAATTTGTCTTTTGCAATTATTGTGCTCACAGGATATATCAGAAGTCTGCCTATCGAATTAGAAGAAGCAGCTTTTATGGAAGGATGCGGCCCTATACAGATTTTCTTCAGGGTGATTGTCCCCCTGACAAAGCCCTCTTTTGCTACCGTGGCAATTTTCTCTTTCCTTTGGAGTTATAATGACTTGTTCACTCAGATGTTTTTCCTGAGAAGGCCTGATATTATGGCTATTACCAGGCTTTTAAATGAACTTACCTCCAATGAAGGTACAGATTACGGACTTATGGCTGCTGCGGTTTCCCTTGTAGTGGTTCCTGTAATGATTGTATATATTTTCATGCAAAAGTATATCATAAAGGGTATGACAGCAGGTGCTGTAAAGGGGTAAAAATGTATAAAGTTGTGATTATTGACGATGAACCTATTATTGTGGAGGGACTGTCCAAGGCAGTCCATTGGGAAAAATGGAACTGCCAGGTGGTGGCAACGGCAGAAAACGGACAGAGCGGAATTGAAATTATTAAAAGGGAAAATCCTGACATTCTTTTTTCCGATATCAGGATGCCGGGGATGGACGGTCTTTCCATGATTGCCGCACTGAAATCAGAACATCCCCATATGCAAATCGCCATTCTCACAGGATTTCGGGATTTTGAGTACGCCAGGGAGGCGATACGCCTTGGGGTGACACGGTTTCTGCTTAAGCCCTCCAAAATGGAAGAGTTGGAGGAAGCAGTTAAGGTTATGGTACAAAATTTGTCCCATAGAAAAGAAAGTACCGAAGAAGAGAAAATAGTGGAAGAGCCGGAAGAAGCCGCGGCGGGCAGTTTTATCGCTCAAAATGCCGTAAAATATATTGAAGAAAATTATATGGAGAAATTAAAGCTTTCCGATGTTGCAGACCACGTGTATGTGAGCCAATGGCATTTGAGCAAGATTTTAAACCAGCATGTGGAAAAAAGTTTTTCCGATATCCTAAACCATGCCAGGATTGAAAAGGCAAAGGAACTTCTTCGGGAACCTTCCCTGCGCATTGGGGATATTGCGGAGAAAGTAGGTTTTTTGGATATGGCCCATTTCTCCAGGGTGTTTAAGAAACATACGGGATTTTCTGCAAATGAATTTCGGAATCAGATGAAGAGTGAAAAAGAATAAGAAAACTTCATAAAAAAGAGGTAAAGGTCAGCCCAGGGGCTGACCTTTAATAATGCGTTTAATTTCAAGGGTTTCTTTGTCCAGAAGAAGAACATGTGCTTTCTTTCCCGGAGCGATACTGCCGTAGAGACTGTTAATTCCAATGGATCGGCAGGGGTTTATCGTAGCTGCGGCAACAGCGCTCTCCAGTGGAATTCCCATGGATACTGCAGTTTTCATACATTGGAATAGGGGGGTAACGCTGCCGGCGATGGTGCCGTCTGACAGGGTTGCCTTATTTTTTACTACAGTGACCTCCTGGCCTCCCAGGGTATATGTGCCGTCTGGTTTTCCAGCGGCCCGCATACTGTCGCTAATTAAAATGACACGGTTCTCGAAGAGGCGGAAAGTGGCACGAACCACAGGAGGAGAAATGTGCAGCCCGTCACAAATCAGTTCTACATAACAGCCGGGTGTGTCAAAGGCCGCCCCGATAACGCCGCTGTCCCTATGGTGGAGGGGGGGCATGGCGTTATATAAATGGGTGACGTGGTTGGCGCCTGCATCCATTGCAGCTTTGGCGGCAGCATAATCTGCCCCGGTGTGGGCAAGGGAAAATGCCACTTTATCCTTAAATTTTTCAATACAGGGCAGGGCATTGGGAAGTTCCGGGGCTAAGGAAATCAGCTTTACCAGCCCGTCGGAAAGATTCATCCAATGTTCCACTAACCCACCGTTGGGAGAAAGAATATGGGCCTCATTCTGAGCACCTTTCTTTTCCCGGCTGATAAAAGGCCCTTCCATGTGAATGCCCACAAGGTCTGCAAAGTCTGTATCAACTTCTTTTTGTTTTTGTTCAGAAGAAAAAGCTGCTGCTGTTTTGCAGATACCATCTAATGTTTCCGGAGGCATTGTCATAGTGGCAGGGCAGATGGAGGTCACGCCGTTTTTCAAAGAAAAGGCGGCAATAGCTTTCACCGCCTCCATGCTGCTGTCACAAAAATCATATCCGTCGCATCCGTGAAAATGAATGTCTGTAAGCCCCGGAATTACGTAACATCCAAAGGCGTCAACCACAGTTTCATCATCCTCAGGCGTTGGCAAAATATCTTCACCTGAAACCAGCGAAGTGATTTTGTCTCCTTCCGTTAAAACAGACAGAGGAAAAAATTTATTTTCTTCTGTAAATACCATACCGTTTTTAATAATCATAATACCTGCTCCTTCTTGAATTATAAATTACAAAAGCTCCAAAGCGTCTTTGTCTGCAATCAGCGTCACATCCGGGTGCATCTGTAAAATGGAGGCTGGAACCTGAGATGTAACCGGGCCTGTAAAGGCTTCTTTTACAATATTTGCTTTTCCCTTTCCGCTAACAATTACCAGAATTTTTTTTGCCTGCATAATAGATTTAATACCCATAGTGTATGCCTGTTTTGGAACTTCATCCATGGAATCAAAGAAACGTGCATTGGCTTCTATGGTGCTTTTTGTCAAGTCCACGCAATGAGTACCCTTGGCAAAAACCTCATCCGGTTCATTAAAACCGATATGTCCGTTGTTTCCAAGACCTAAAAGCTGCAAATCAATGCCGCCGCAGTTTTCAATAATGGCGTCGTAGTCTGCACAAGCTTTCTCGGCGTTGTTTTCCAGGCCATTTGGAACAAAGGTACATGTTTTGTCAATATTAATATGGTCAAAGAGGTTGGTATTCATAAAATAACGGTAGCTCTGGTCATTTTCCGGTGAAAGTCCCTTGTACTCGTCTAAGTTTATGCTGGTGACTTTTGAAAAATCAAGGTCTCCTGACTGATATCGCCGGATTAATTCCTGATAGGTGCCAATGGGGGAAGAGCCTGTGGCAAGGCCCAGCACACAATTTGGTTTTAAGGTAACCTGTGCGGCAATGTAGTTTGCTGCCATGCGGCTCATTTTGTTATAGTCTTCTGCTTTGATAATGTTCATAAATCCCTCTCCTTTTTGGTTGTTGGTGTGTATAGTTTTTATTCCAGTATAACAGTGAAAATGAGGGATTACAAGGGGAGCGGCGGGGGATGACAAGATAAAGAAAAAAGTGACAAGATTAGTGAAAATTTTATATATACCATAAGGGATTGGCATCTAAATTATATTTGGGATGATTTCTATTATCCTGACATGTGTATCTTACTGCAGGTGGTGTGTTTTTACAAATCCTATATATTATTTGGCCAATTTTTTGTGTGGAGTCAATGAAGGTACGTATTAAACCGTGAATGTATAGTGAAAAGAGTCTGTGATATAGCTGTATTTCAGGTAGAAAAAACGAAGGACTTCATGAACATGTGCAACCACCATCTGCGCAATACGGAACTGTTCTTAAAAGCAAAGGGGCACGCTCATATCTGTAAGGATGGTGTGGATTCGATCATTACCGCCCTGAAAGAGCTGGAGCGGCACGGGTATATCACCAGGCAGCACCTCCGATATGTTAACGGGCAGCTCGGAGACATGAGTATCTGAAAATGGTTATGGATGGTACTTGAAATCTGTGTGTGCATGAAGCGGACGGGGAGTGCCACAGGGAAGTAGAATTGGCGGTAAAACGAATTATGGAGAAAGAAGGTGGGACAGAACAGTTGAAGAAAGAAAATCCGTTAGAGTGGGTGCAGAGAGTAAATGGGATTAAAGCAAGGGTCGAGGAGGTGATGCAAAAAATGTAATAATCATTGCAAAAATTCGTCAAAACGAATAAAATATATATAAAAGCAATTTGGTAAATAGTCAAGAAGTATTTTGAAATGATTTTCAGACAAAAG
>CAMWKH010000052.1 GCA_947174805.1 uncultured Roseburia sp.
AAAGAATAAGTCTGTAAGCTGTTTTTCTTGCTTACAAACTTATTATACGAGGAGAAGAGAATGATGAGTGAGATTTTAGAAAAAATGAAAACCAGAAGAAGCATCCGTAAGTATCAACCGGATATGGTGGAAAAAGAAGTTTTGGATAAAATTATAGAGGCGGGCACTTATGCTGCCACAGGGAGAAACTACCAGTCTCCCATTATTGTAGCAGTGACGGATAAAGGCATAAGGGATAAGCTCTCAGAAGCTAACTGTAAAATCGGCGGATGGGAGGAAGGGTTTGACCCATTTTACGGTGCCCCTGTTGTTTTGATTGTACTGGCGGATAAGTCTTGCCCCACTTACATTTACGACGGCTCCCTCGTTATGGGGAATCTTATGCTTGCCGCCCATGAGCTTGGAGTGGGAAGCTGCTGGATTCACAGGGCAAAAGAAGAATTTGAGATGCCGGAATGGAAAGAATGGTTAAAAAGCCTTGGCGCTGCGGGGGATTATGAGGGAATCGGGCACTGTATCTTAGGGTATACTAAGGGAGAGTACCCGGAAATTAAAGAGAGGAAAGACGACTGGGTATATTGCGCAGAATAGGAAAAGTCTATGATATCAAAATCCAATTATCCGGTGAAACTAACCAGGGATTTTTATAACAGGGATGTGCTTCTTGTGGCGGAGGAAATTCTCGGAAAAACCCTGGTACACATAACAAAAGAGGGAACGGCAAAGGGGAAAATTGTGGAGGTGGAAGCCTATAACGGACTTTGCGATAAAGCCGCCCACTCCTACCCAAATCTCTGTTCTGAACGGACAAAGGTTCAGTACGGCCAGGGTGGATATGCCTATGTGTATCTCATTTACGGCATGTATCATTGTATGAATATTGTGACAAATCTGGAGAATCTGCCGGAAGTCCTTCTTCTCAGGGCTTTGGAACCCCTGGAAGGCATAGATTTAATGAAAGCCAGGAGAAAGACAGATAAAATCAAAAATCTCTGCAGCGGGCCAGGAAAGTTATGTCAGGCCATGGGGATTACCAGGGAAAATTACGGGGAGGATTTGTGCGGGGACAATTTTTACTTAGAAGACGCCCCGGTACTTATGCCGGAAGAGATAGACAGGACGAAGCGCATCAATATCGATTATGCCCAGGAGGCAAAAGATTTCCTGTGGCGTTTTTCTATAAAGGGGAGTCCTTTTGTATCACGGTAAAGTACAGTTTTGATACTTTCCTGGGAATCATGGCCAATGTGCCCTCTCTGGGTCACAGGGGAATTTTTTTGTAGATCTCATAATCCTCCTGTTTAAAGACATTAAAAATAACTTTTCTTATCTGTGAATCTTTCTCCAGGAATTTTGTAACTGTCTGTACGGCAATTTTCGCTGCTTTCTTTTGGGGAAAATGAAATTCCCCTGTGGATATGCAGCAGAAAGCAATGCTTTTAAGTCCGCTGTCAGCGGCAAGCTCTAAACATGACTGATAACAATCTGCAAGCTGCCTGCAGTGTTCTTCTGTGAGGGGCCCGTGTACAATGGGTCCCACAGTGTGCAGGACATAATTACATGGGAGATTAAAAGCAGGAGTGATTTTTGCTTTCCCTGTAGGCTCGTCGTATCCCTGTTGGTTCATGAGTTCATCGCAGGCCAGCCTAAGCTGGATGCCGCTGCTGCTGTGTATGATATTGTCCACGCAGGAATGGCAAGGTACGAAGCATCCTCGCAAAGCACTGTTGGCGGCGTTTACAATCCCATCTACTTTTAGTGTGGTAATATCCCCCCGCCAAAGGGCAAGGCGGTGATTGAAAGGGGAAACTGGCAGGGTATCGCTGTGAGTAATCCCTTTTTCCATGACTTCCCCACGCAGGTATTCATCCTGGATTTGGAGAAATTCAGTCCCTATGGGGCGGGGAGAGCGGATATTCATCAGACTTCTAAGAAGGCGTTTCTGCTCTTCTGGGCTGGCCGGTATTTCCATATTCCTGTATTGGGGTGATTCTCTTAGGAGCTCTTGAATCAGATATCGTCTTTTTTCGCTGTGTGTCATGCGGCAGTCCTCCTTCCGTTTTATTCTACCCTGTTTTTGTTATGATGTAAACCGTTTCGTCAGGGGAAGAAATTTTTTAAAAACCAGAAAAGAACCCTCCATTGACAGGCTTTTCAATTTCTGCTAGTCTTGAGAAAACACGATATTACATATGCAAAGGAAAAGGTGGGAGCGATGTATCGAATCGGAATTGATTTAGGAGGAACTAATATAAAAGCGGGTATTGTAGGGGAGGGGCAGAATATTTTAAGGGAAAAATTTGTGCCGACCCTGGCACACCGTCCGGCGGAGGAAGTAATTATTGATATGGCAAAGCTGGTGCTGTCCATTTTGGAGGAGGAGTCATTGGGGATAAGGGATGTGGCAGGTATCGGAATCGGCTGTCCTGGAATGATTGACGCAAAGAGCGGGGAGGTGCCCTATTCCAATAATCTTTGTTGGGAGAACGTACCTCTAGCCCCTTTGCTGAAAAAAAGTCTCAGGGCAGAATGTCCCATAAAAATTTCCAATGACGCCAACTGTGCCGCTCTTGGAGAGGCAAAAGCAGGAGCTGCCAAGGGTGTTTCCAATGTGGTGCTTTTTACTCTCGGAACCGGAGTGGGGGGCGGTGTTATCGTAGATGGCAGAATTTTTGAGGGGGCACATGCCGGAGGGGCAGAGCTTGGGCATACCACCCTGATTATGGGGGGAGAGGAATGTACCTGCGGACGGAAAGGCTGTGTGGAAGCCTACGCCTCCGCCACAGCCCTTATCAGGGATGCCAGGCGGGCTGCCGGAAAAGAGCCGGGCTCTCTTATGAATGCTCTGTGCGGCGGAGATTTAGACCGTATGAACGGGAAAATCCCTTTTGATGCCATGGAGCAGGGGGATAAGACGGCCAAAGCCCTTGTGGAACGGTATTTTGATTATCTTGCGGAGTCCGTGGCAAATTTTGTAAATCTATTCCGGCCCGATGTGGTGCTGCTCTCCGGGGGAATCTGTAATCAGGGCAGAAACCTTACAGACCCCTTAAATGAACGGCTGGGCAGGCTGTGCTTCGGAGGAAAGAAAGCATTTGTGCCGGAAATAAGATGTGCGACCCTGGGAAATCTGGCCGGGATTATCGGAGCGGCAAATCTTGTGTAAATGGGAAATTCTTATGATTGAGAGATGATTTTAAATGTATGGAAACTCTGCCGGAATTATTTTTTGACAATGAATGATAAACATAAAAAACACCGGAGGCCATGGTATGATTCAGATTGCAGTATGTGATGATGAGCCGCTTTTGCTGGAAAAAATAGAAAAAGAGACAAAAAATTGTCTGGAGGAACAGAAAATATTTTCCGTGATTTCTACTTTTGCATCGGGAGAAAATCTCCTTTATGAAATAAAAGAGGGCAGCATTTTTGACCTGCTGCTCCTTGATATTGAGCTGCCGGGAATATCCGGCATGGAGCTGGCCCGCAGGCTTCATGAGCTGCTACCCTGCGCCCTCCTTCTTTTTGTGACAGCCCATTATAAGTATGCGGTGGATGCATATGAACTGAATATATTCCGTTATATCCCCAAAAATCAGTTGAAGGAGCGGTTATCCCACGCAGTCCGTGATGCAGTGAGGGTGTTGGAGATTCAGAAGGCAGATTCCTATCTGATTAGCAATCAGAACCGGATGGAGCGGATTCCGCTGAAAAATGTATTTTATATTATGAGAGAGGGGAAGAATGCGGTATTTTATATTGGTGCGGAACATTGCAGGGAAGAGTGCAGGGTGAGGAAGACCTTGGCGGAAGTCTATGAGGAGCTTTGCTGTGGAGATTTTCTATTTATTGACCGGGGGTGTATTGTGAACCTGCGGCATATCTCAAGTATCCTACATTTTGACTGTATACTTGCCGACGGGACTAAGCTTGCAGTTGCCCAGAGCAGGATGACGGAGCTGAAAAAGAAACTCAATGAATTCTGGCGGAATAAGATATAAAGGATTGGGAGAAAAAATGGCGGGAATAGAGACAGTCTGGGGGAGAAACAGGTTTCTTGAAAGAAAAAACCAGATTCTGGAGGAGAATTATCATCTTCTCAATGAGGTATATGAGGAAAATGAACGGCTGTACCATGATATGAACCATCATCTCCAAATGATTTACTACCTGGCACAAAAGTCGGGGCAGAAGGAAGTGATGGATTATGTCACCTCTGTCAGCGCGCCTATTAACAGGCTCTCCAATGTAATCTGGAGCGGGGTGGACGTTGTGGACGGGATTTTAAACCACGGCATTGCAGAGGCAAGGGAGAAGGGGATACGCATGGATGTGAATGTGGAATTTCCCAAAAACAGCAACATAGCATCGGACGATTTATGTGTTATTCTGTTTAACCTTTTGGATAATGCCATGGAGGCATGTGAGAAACGCAGACGGGTAGGCAGGGTACAAAATTTCCGGGATTTACAAGGGCATGGGGAGGACCAGCCGGAAATTTCCGTTACTATCCGCCGTATCCAGCAGTTTTTAGTGATTAAGGTGAAAAACCCATGCAGCAGGCGCTTAAAACGCCGATTTGGCAGTTTCCTGTCCACGAAAGAAAATCCCGCCCATCACGGCATTGGTCTGCGCAATGTGCGGGAAAGAGCGGAAAAATATAATGGAAATGTGGAATTTGAGGTGGAAGACGGTTTTTTTGTCACATGTGTGCTGCTCTTTTTTACAGAGCCTTATTCACGGTAGAGGGAAGCCTGGACGTTCCACATCCTGGCATATTTTCCATCCAGTTTTAAGAGTTCTTCATGGGTTCCGGATTCAATAATCCTCCCCTGTTCCATCATATAGATGCAGTCGGCATCACGGGTGGTGGACAGGCGGTGGGAGATGAAGATTACAGTTTTATCCCTGGCAATTTCGTTTAGTTCCTGATTCAGCAGATATTCGGAAAGAGGGTCTAAGGCGCTGCTGGGTTCATCCATAATAATCATGTTCTGTTTTCGGTAAAGAGTGCGGGCAATGGCCACTTTCTGGGCTTCTCCCCCGGAGAGATTTACGCCGTCCTTTTCAAACTCTGTGGTCATGGGTGTTTCTATCTGGTAAATTAACCTGTGGTCCTGGAGGGAAAAGTGTGCGTTGTACAGGGCGGATTCTATCTCATAGGTTTCCTCCGGCGTGTCATGGCATATGTCCATCCGTACATTTTCCTTTAGGGTCGCGGCGTAGATTTTAAAGTCCTGGAAAACCGAGCCTATGGAAAAGCGGTACTGTCTTACGTCAAATTCACGGATATCTGTTCCATTTAAGCAGACCTTCCCGGAGGTGGGGTCATAAAGCCGCATCAGGAGTTTCACAAGGGTGGTCTTCCCTGAACCGTTATATCCCACCAGGGCAATTTTCTGTGCCGGCTGTATCTTAAGGTTGATATCCGAGAGCACGGGATGTCCCGGCTGGTAGGAAAAATTAAGCCTCTCTGTCTCAAGGCAAGCAGGTGCCCCAGGCACAGGCAGGCCGTTATGGGAAACGATGGCGGGCTCTACAGAGAGCAGCCTGCGGATTTGGGCTACATAGGCGGAATTTTCCATTACATTTTTCCAGCACAGCATCATTTCCATTCCCTGGTTGGTTAGGGAGCCTATGCTGTTTGAGATTGTAATCATATGGGCATAGGACAGGGAATGCAGTACCAACACCTGATATAAAAGTAAGGACCAGGTTACAGCTTCCCGAAGCAGTCGTCCTAAGAGGGCATCATGGGCGAAATAGCACAGGGCCAGGGGTTTTCCGTACGCTCGGTTAATGCGTCGGATTTCCTGATTGGAGCCGCCAAAATCCTGGCGGCATTTTTGCTGCATGGAGGGATACAGGCGCAAGTCTTTGGCATAGTCGGAAAGATAAAACAAGCGGTTTTGATATTCCCGTTTTTGCTCGTGAGAAACACGTTCCATGCGGGCCTTAACAGACAGGGCGTTTCCTTTTTTCACAAGCATGTAATCCAGGGGAAAGAGAAAAAGAGGAATCAAAAGGGCAGCAGGGTTAATGGTCAGGCAGTAAATCAGGAGAAGAACAAAACGTACGCCCTGCCCGCTGTATAGGTTCAGCGCATCTAAGTACCGGTCAATACAGGCATCGGCCTCCTGGGTGGAGAGGATAAATTTCTGGTAAAAATCTGTGTCATCATAACAGGAGAGATCCAGGTCCTTTGTCCTGGTATAAATCTCCATGCGGAAGGCATGGTAGAGCATGGGCTTTAATTTGGGCAGCGCTTTTTGCATATAAAAGGCAAAGGAGGCGGTAGAAACCGCAATGGCGGCAAGCAGTATGCCCATGCACAAAAGGATATCCCTCCAGGGGGCATGGTTCTCCGCCGCCTCCAGGACAAAATTGATGCACCAGGTAAATTCAAAGAAAATAGAAATCTGCAGTTTGACGCTTTCAAAGAGATGCAGAGCCATATAGCCGGGGGCCCTGCCAAAGCATAGTCTGGTGAGATACCACTGCTGTGCAAGAATTTCTTTTCCAGTGAGGGATATGTTCTGTTGGGTCATAACGTCTCTCCTTTCCTGTCAGATGAATCCTGGATTTCCTCCGGGGATGCGTTGTAGTTTCTGGCTTGAATCCGGTACAGTTTTGCATAGTTACCATTTTGTCCCATTAGCTCCCTGTGGTTTCCTGTCTCTGTAATCCTCCCATTTTCCATAAAAAATACAGTATCTGCATTTTGGACAGAAGAGAGACGATGGGAGATAAAAAACAGTATTTTCCCCCTGCCATATTCTAAGATGCTGCGGAAAAGTTCTGTCTCTGCGATGGGGTCTAAGGCGCTGCTGGGTTCGTCAAATACGGCGATGGGGCTGTTTTTTGCAAAAGCCCGGGCCGCGATAATTTTTTGATTCTGTCCGCCGGAGGGCACATGGCCCTCCTGGGAAAATTCCCGGGTGAGCAATGTCTGTTCTTTTTGCGGCCAGGAGGCAACCTCTTTTTCCATGCCGGCAAGACGCAGAGCATTCCAGACTATTTGTGTATCTTCCTCTGTTCCCCTGTGCACTCCCATGAGAATATTTTCCGAGACTGTATCGGCAAATATTTTTCCGTCCTGGAAAGCGGCGGAAAACAGCTGGCGGTATGCCTTGAGATTGTAGCTTCGGATATCAATGCCGTTTACCAAAATGGTTCCCTTATCCGGGTCATACAGGCGCAAAAGAAGTTTGATTAAAGTGCTTTTTCCGGCGCCGTTGTATCCCACGATTGCAGTACTTTTTCCGGCCTCAATCCGGAAACTGATATCTTTTAAAATTTGATTTTCCTTTTTGCTTTGATAACTGAACCAGACATGGGAAAATTCAATGGATTTTATGCAGGTGTCCGGCAGTACGCCCTGGGAATCTTCCGGGATGCGGGGCTGATAGTTCAGGAAATCCTGAATCTGCTCTATATAGAGGCTGTCCTTGACACTTTCCATAATCCCTTCCGAAAAATAGAGGATAATCCAGGTATTTGCATGCATGATGCTCTGAAAAACTGTCATCTGGGGAAAGGTCATAGTGCCGCTCACCAGCACCCGATATCCCGCATACATCATGGAGCCTTCAAACAGCAGGGTGAAAGTAAAATACTGAAAAAGCCAGAAATAGACCATATTTTTAAAGGCATACCGGTCAATCACCTTGTGGGTCATGTCCACGGAATGGATATACTGTTGTTTCATGAGACGAAATATATTGGAAATACGCATTTCTTTGGCGTAATCCGCCAGGTGCACCGTGCGGTTTACGTAGTCGGCAATCCGCCGGAATACCATGGATTCCCGGTCCATTTGGAAAATCCGGCTGTTTAAAATACCGTTAAACAGGAAATTCCCCAAAATTGGAAACAGGATAAAAACGATAGCCATCCGGTCAATGCGAAACACAAGGAGGAATGCTGCCACTGCCGCACACATTCCCACTGTGATGGCCATAATATTGTGAAGAGCTTTGGGAAGCCGGGTCTGTGCCTCCTTTGTGGCCATCATGTAGCGGTTGTAAAACTCACTGTCCTCAAAACAGGAGAGGTCCACCTGGCAGGCTTTCTGGTAAAGAAGTTGGTGGATTCCTTCGTAGAGCTCCACATCGGAAACCGGCTTTATGTATTCCTGAAACCAATGGCTAAATGCGCCCATAAGGATGACCGGAACCTGAACACCCCAGATGAAGAACATGATTCTGGAATAGGAGATATTCTGTGTCACAAGGTCCATGACAGCCTGTACGATAACTCCGCTGTACAAAAGCCATTCTATATAATAAAAGGCACAGTCCAAAGTTTCCAGAATTACCCGTTTTTTGTTAATCTTCCACGCAAGCTTTAGAACAAAGAGGTGTGCAGAAAAGTTTTTTTGAAATGCATGATGTTGTTTCATGGAAAGAATGCCCCTTTCTTGTAGTCACACAGTCAGGCCGGAAGGACTTTCGGAAACGGCCTTCTTTATTCGGGCTGACTTCTTATCCAGTGTACCATAAAAAAAAGAGGGTAGGAGATTTGTCCCTGAATCGGGGGAATTTGTCCGCAAATCTGTTATGTGAGATAATTTACAGATAAAATAGCAAGGCCCAAAACGGCAAGAACAATTCCCGTTGCCCTGTTTAAAGTGGCTGCGCTGGCCTTGTTTGCAAATTTAGCGGCGATTCTTGCCCATAACAGTGTGGACAGCATACAAAAAATCAGACATTGTACATCCGGCATTCCGCCAATGGCAAAGTGGCTCACCGCTCCTGTAAAAGCGGTAAAGGCCATGATAAATACACTTGTACCCACAGCGGTTTTCAATTCATACCCCAAAATGCTTGTTAATATCAAAAGCATCATCATTCCGCCCCCTGCCCCCACAAATCCGCAGATAAAACCTACCAGTGTGCCGCTTAGTATAGATTGGATCACTCGTTTTTTTCTGCTTACCCCCTCCATAAATTCTTTTGTTGTCAGTACAGGTTTTACAATAAATTTTATTCCCAGAACCAGCGTCATAAACACAGAAAAACTGCCCATGGTGGTGTTGGGCAAAAGGCTTGCAATAAAGCTGCCCACCATGGTAAAAGCTAAAACAGCGGCCATCATAACCATTCCGTTTCGGATGTCCAGGTTTTTGTTTTTTCCATAGGTGTATGCACTTACGGCGCTTGCCAAAACATCACTTGCCAGGGCAATGCCCACCGCTTCATATGCCGGAAGCCCTAAAAAAGTAATGAGCATGGGACTGATAACAGCGGCGGCGCTCATCCCTGCAAATCCGGTGCCAAGTCCTGCTCCGATTCCGGCTATAAAACAAATCATAAATGGGAACATGTCTCTCTCCTCCTGGGTATAAGGGTTTAATATTTTTAAAAAGTGTTGATGCAGTTGATTTTTCTAAGTATTATAATATATAATAGCAGAAAATAAAATTTAATCAACTAAACAGGGGGAGAAGATAATGGACTTTTAGACAGTCTGCATACCTTTGGGGATGCGGCTGCCCTCCGGCGGGAAATGTTCAATTTTTTTTTCATTCCCTGTAACAAGTATAGCTTGTGAATTACTGAATGGAACAAGCGGCAATTCTGCGCCGTACTTTGAAATTACTACCTCTACGGCTTCCTTTAATGGGTCATTTTTATAGTGTGGCACGGGATAAAAATCGATAATGTTCAATGCCTCAAATGTTTTTAACTGGGGCGCTGCAAGGGGATTATCCGTATCTTTTGAATATTCAATATCAGGTGCCAACAAAATTGCACCGGCAGATTCGCCTATAAATAGTTTTCCCGCATGGATTTGTGCTTTCATGAGATTCCCTGCGCCTGATCTGTTCATTTCTTGAAGCAGAAAGAAAGTGTTCCCTCCGGTCACATAAATATAATCATTCTTTTCTAGTTTGTTTACGATATCTAAATGAGCGGCCATGGAGATTTCCAATTCATCGATTACAAGCCCCATTTTAGATAATAATTCCATGCTATATTTTACGTGAAAATGTAATTTGTCTGGCAGTGCAGCTGTTGGAATAAAGGTTACTGTCTTACCCACAAGATTTTCATTGGCAAAATCTACAAATATTTGGTACACATCCTTAAATAAGGATGCTAAAAATAGTTTCTGCATATGCCGCATCTCCTTTTATTTATCCTTTTCTTGTAAACTAAAATTCTCATATTTCGGTGGCTTTATCATAGCACTTTATTTTCCAAAATGAAATAGTCTTGCTCCTTTACCCCGCATGATTTCACCACAAGATACACTAGGGAAATTTTTCTGACTGAAAGACTCTTTTACGTTTAAAGATATTTTGAATCAGTTTTAATTGTATAAAGCAAAACTGTTGATTTCTTGTATGAAGTTAAGACAAAGCATAAGCAAATCACATAAAAAAGCACAGAACAAAAGTTCGGTTTTGATCTGTACTTTTTTGACTTATATGTTATAATGAAGAACCAAATAACTGGATAAAACTCTCTGTACTGGTTGGTGTTATTCAGTGTTGTTTCGTTTCAAAAATACGGTTTTGTGACCTGCATTCGTGTAATGGACTATATAACACAATATGAATGAAGACTATTATTTTATATGGCCAAAATATTATGTTATATAATTTGGAGAGGTAGGTGTCTATGCAGGAGCATGAAATGATATTATATCAGTTAGAGGATACAAATGTTTATGTGAATGTCATTTTTAAAGAAGAAACATTTTGGATGACGCAAAGAGCAATGGCAGAATTATTTGATTGCACGGCAGATAATATTTCATTGCATTTAAAAAATATTTATAAAGAAGAAGAATTAGATGCAGAAGCAACTACCGAGTTTTTCTCGGTAGTTCAAAATGAAGGTGGGAGAAATGTTAGCTGAAAAGTAAAATGTTTTAATTTGGATGCGATTATTGCTGTAGGGTATCGTGTAAATTTTAAAAAGGCTACCAGGTTTCGGCAGTGGGCAACGAAGACATTAAAAGAGAACATTATTAAGGGCTTTGTGTTAAATGATGATATGTTGAAAAATGGCAAACCCTTTGGAAAAGATTATCACAAATATATAAAATGGATTCTTGGTGATAAAGAGCAAGTTTACATTTTGTGTGATTATTTCTATATTGTAGAAGGACTTCATAGGTGTTTTAAATGTAGAAAATTGACCCGGGTCATTGGATATGGAGTAAAAAAGTATTTTGATGTCTGTAATCCAGAACTATACGGGGATGAGAAAGCATGGAGTTTTGAAGATGATGAAATACATATTGCCTCACACATCTATCCTTTACCAGAGAAGTTGTTAAATTATTTGAAGGATAAATATGGATATTATGAATCATACTCTAAGACAATCCAAAGTTCATATTTAGCAAATCATTGTTCCAATTGTAAGGTGATACAAGGTGATTTTTTCTTGTTTGGTGAAGTTGATTCTCCATTTTTTATTGATTCCGAGGAACGGGCACGGAAGTTGAAATTGTATAAAGTTCCGTTGAAAAACGATATAATTGTTGAAGCAGATACAGAGCAGTTTGAAGTAATAAAAAAGGTTATAGATTTATGTGATTATTATGTGTTGATAATAGGTAGTAAATGATATTAGAGATTATAAAAAATGAATTGGCTACACGCGTGTAGCTAATTCATTGGAGGATGTATGGAAGAAAAAAATGAAGTGATAAAACAGAAAACAGCCGAGTTAATCGTGCCAGATGAGCAGCAACTTTATACGGATGTTTATTCCATATTACAGCAGGCAAGAGAAAAAGCTTATAATAGTGCGAATGGAATTATGACATATGCCTATTGGAATATAGGACGGCGTATTGTTGAGCAGGAGCAACATGGTACAAAGAAAGTTCGATATGGCTCTTATTTGATTAAAAATCTATCAATCCAATTGTCAGACGAATTTGGAACAGGATTTTCAGTTGCAAATTTAAAAAATTGTCGTCGATTTTATTTGACCTTTCCACAAGATTCATATGGATATTCGATAGCCGGTAAAATTCCGTGGTCTCATCTAAGAAGTATAATGCGTATTTCCGATGAAGAGGAAAGAAACTTTTATTTAAAGGAAGCTTTGACAGAAAATTGGTCTGTAAGAGTTTTGGAGCGTAATATTAAGAATGGATATTACAAAAGAATGTTATCCACACAGTTACCTGATAAAGAAAATAAAGCATTGGAATTTGTGAAAGTTCGTGTAATCACAAAAGTTTGCCTATAGATCAGCCTTAAAACAGAAATTTACATTAAGTGATTTCTAAATTACACGAATTTTGTGGCTGATAGTAGTCATAGTAATTCCGTGAAAGAGAGGTTTTCATATGCCAGATAAGAGAGGAAATTCGCAATCCGCTGACAATAGTCAGCTACTTGCTCATAAAAGCAGCCCAAAGGACGGGCATGCTTTTAAATTACAAGCCCCCTACAAGCCCACAGGCGACCAGCCCCAGGCCATCGCCGAACTGGTTAAAGGCTTCAAGGAGGGCAATCAATTCCAGACTTTACTAGGGGTTACGGGTTCCGGCAAGACATTTACGATGGCGAATGTCATTCAGGAATTGCAGAAGCCGACGCTGGTTATCGCCCACAACAAGACGCTTGCGGCGCAGCTATACGGAGAATTCAAGGAGATGTTCCCTGAGAATGCAGTGGAGTATTTTGTGTCCTAATTTGGGGACAGGGTGAAAA
>CAMWKH010000053.1 GCA_947174805.1 uncultured Roseburia sp.
GTCTTGTTTGTGCCTTGAGCGAAGCGAAAGGAATGATAAAAACCATGAAAATTGCTATGATTCACGGCCAGAACCACAAAGGAACTACCTGCCGGGTGGGAAGGATTTTGGCAAAAAAATTAAAAGGCGAGGTAAAGGAATTTTTCCTGCCAAGGGATTTCGGGGAATATTGTGTGGGCTGTACCACCTGTTTTATGAAAAATGAAATGAAATGCCCGCACTATGAAAAATTGAAACCTCTGACAGATGCCATAACAGAAGCGGATGTTATTATTCTTACCAGCCCTGTCTATGTATTTCATGCCACAGGGCCAATGAAAGCCTGGCTGGACCACTATGGATACCAGTGGATGGTGCACCGGCCAAATCCCGCTATGTTTCAGAAACAGGCCGTGTGCATCGCAACGGCGGCGGGGGCAGGGATGAAGTCAGCCTGTAAGGATATGGCGGACAGCCTATTTTTCTGGGGCATCCCGAAAATTTATACCTGCGGCTTTGCCGTTTTTGCCACTTCCTACAGAGAAGTTTCGGAAAAAAAGAGACGGGAAATAGATAGAAAAACAACCCGGATAGCAGCTAAGATAAAAAGCAATGCGGGAAAGGTGAAACCGGGCTTTAAGACAAAAG
Organism: uncultured Roseburia sp.; assembly: GCA_947174805.1. Taxonomy (GTDB): domain Bacteria; phylum Bacillota; class Clostridia; order Lachnospirales; family Lachnospiraceae; genus Roseburia_B. The sequence goes on from CAMWKH010000053.1 coordinate 628, forward strand.
CATTTTTCCATTTGATGCGCATAATGAATAAAAAGGGTGGATTGAATCCGGCGGACAGAGAATACTATAAGCGCATGGGCTGGATTTAAAACGCCGGAAAGAAGGAAGGATTTCGGCGCAGGAAAAGGAGAATTATTTTGAGAGAATTATATAAGGATGCAAAGGAGTTTGTCTTCAGGCATAAAGCGGCTTTGATTGTAAATGCAGTGATTTGTGTCATATGTTACGGGCACATGGCATTTTCCCAGAATGTGGGAATTGATACGGAACATGTTATCAACCATCCCGGCGTGTCCATGCAGTGGGAGACTGTGGGCAGGCAGGGGCTTTTGTACACGAAAAATCTCTTTGGCGTCATTCGTTATAATCCCTATTTCAACGGAGCTTTGTTTCTGGCAGGTTTTATTCTGCTGGGAAGCATGGTTTCTTTTTTGTGTTTTATTGCCAGCGGGAAAAATGACAAATATCCATATGGATTTTTTTCTGTTCTATTTTCCACCTGTCCGGTGTGGATGATGCAGTTTTATTTTGCCCTCCAGCGGGCAGAGGTGGTTTTGGGCATGATTTACGGAGTGGTTTCCGTGTTTGCCCTTTTTCACATTGTGTTTTTAAATCAGAGGAAAATTTACTGGTTTCTCATTTGCCTTCTATTTGGGATGTGGTGTTTTTCCTCCTATCAGGCATGCGCATTTTTGTATGTCAGTCTGTGCATCATCTGTTACCTTTTGGATTTTTTCCGGGAGCCGGAGAGAAAAAGTTTGGTATATTTCAAAAATATTGCCGGACTTATCCTTGGATTTGGCATTGTATATCTTTTATACACTTTGGCGGTAAAGCCAACCCTGTCAAATGGATGGTATATCAAAGGCCAGATGAAATGGGGTATATGGCCCTTAAGCCAAAATCTGGCGTTGATTTTTGACCATGTGAAATGCCTGTTAAACTGGTATCGGCCGGACAACGTCTCTGCATATCCCCTGGCACTCATCTGCGTAGTTCTTCTGTTTTGCCTGTATGTTTTCAGACAGAAAAAAAACAGTGTTCCCCTTTTTCTTGGGTTGGCAGGGCTTTTGATTGCTCCCTTCCTCATGTCAATCTACATCGGCAACAAGGCTCTGGGGCGCTCCCAGTCGGCCCTTCCCGTTGTGGCGGCATTTGCATGTATGCTGTTCTGGGGCTTTTTAAGTACCTGGGAGGACAAAAAGCTGCTCTTAGTAAAACGGATAAGTATGTTGGCCGGAGGTATCATGGTATGGGCCGGCATGGCGGTGATTCTGGCATTTGTATACACCGATGACATCAGGTATCGGGACGATGTGAACACGGCAAGGATGATTGCCTCGGATTTGTATCAGACTGAAGGCTATCAGGAGCTCCCTGTTATATTTGTGGGGGAGAAAGATGCGGAGTTAAACGGAGCGTGCCTGGAGGCGGATTTGTACGGATATTCTTTTTTCAAATGGGATTATTCTGACGGAAATCCCACCGGGGCTACCTGGCGTATTCTTGGGTTTATGAACACCCTTGGGATTGACCTTGAGGATGGCAGCCGATTTGCAGAAAAGGCTTTAAAAACCGCAGAAAATATGCCGTATTTCCCACAAAAGGGATATATTTCCGTTCAGGATAAGTATGTGGTAATTAAATTGTCGGAAGTGCCCAGCAGCAAGTCCAGAAAGCCCAGAAAGGCACAGGATTCCTGGAAGTTATGGCACTTCACAAAAAATTAATGTAGATTTCTTTTCAAATTATGGTATACTATATATGTTTGTGAGCATTTTATTAGAAAACCATACCAAAAAGGAGAGATGACATGAACAAAATTGCGATTGTTTCCGACAGTAACAGCGGGATTACGTCAAAGGAGGCAGAAGCGGCGGGCGTTCACATTCTTCCCATGCCCTTTTTTATAAACGGGGAAACTTTTTATGAGGGGGTGGACCTGACCCAGGAGCAGTTTTATGAAAAACTGAAAAACGGATGTGATATTTCCACATCCATGCCCTCTGTGGGAAATGTGACAGATTTATGGGACGAACTTTTAGGTTCTTATGATGAAATTGTGCATATTCCCATGTCTAGCGGCTTAAGCGGCTCCTGTGAAACTGCTTATATGCTGGCCCAGGAGTACGAGGGGAAGGTGCAGGTGGTAAATAACCAGAGGATTTCTGTCACCCAGAAACAGTCTGTCTACGATGCAAAGGCCCTGGCGGATAAAGGGAAGAGAGCGGAGGAAATTAAGAACATTTTGGAGAGGGACAAATTTGAGTCCACGATTTACATTATGGTGGACACTTTGACCTATCTGAAGAAAGGCGGAAGGATTACCCCTGCGGCTGCAGCTTTGGGGACTTTGCTGAAATTAAAACCGGTACTTCAGATTCAGGGGGAAAAACTGGACGCTTTTGCAAAGGCAAGGACGGTGAAGCAGGCAAAATCCCTGATGATTGATGCCATAAAAAATGATTTTGCCAACCGTTTTCATGATGCAAAGGGAGAAAATATGCATCTTTCCATGGCATATACCTATGATTTTACGGCAGCGGAATCATTTAAAAATGAAGTGCAGGAGATTTTTCCGGACAGTGAGATTGTGTTAGACCCTCTGTCCTTAAGCGTTTCTTGTCACATTGGCCCGGGAGCTTTGGCAGTTGCCTGCTCAAAGAAAATTCCGGAACTGGAAAAATAGTTTAGAATCACAACAGGAGGAGAATAGAATGGTAAAAGCAGTGGTTGGCGCAAACTGGGGAGATGAGGGAAAAGGTAAGATTACAGATATGCTTGCCAGAGAAGCGGACATTGTGATACGTTTCCAGGGAGGGGCAAATGCAGGACATACCATAGTCAATGATTATGGTAAGTTTGCATTACATACACTGCCCTCCGGTGTGTTTTACAATCACACCACCAGTATTATCGGAAACGGAGTGGCATTAAACATCCCGGTACTCTTTGACGAGATAAAGTCCATTACAGGACGGGGAGTGCCAGCTCCAAAGATTCTTGTTTCTGACAGGGCCCAGATTGTGATGCCCTATCATATTTTATTTGACCAGTATGAGGAGGAGCGTCTGGGGGGAAAATCTTTTGGTTCCACCAAGTCGGGAATTGCACCTTTTTATTCCGATAAGTATGCAAAAATCGGTTTCCAGGTCAACGAATTATTTGAGGAAGACATTTTAAAGGAAAAGATAGACCGGGTATGCGACATGAAAAATGTGCTGCTGGAGCATCTCTATCATAAACCTCTCATTGACAAAGGGGAACTGTTACATACCATGCAGGAATACCGGGATATGGTAAAACCCTATGTGTGTGATGTCTCCTCTTTCTTGGATAAGGCTTTAAAAGAGGGGAAAAATATTCTGTTAGAGGGACAGCTTGGAACTTTAAAAGACCCGGATCATGGAATTTATCCCATGGTCACATCATCCTCAACCTTGGCCGCCTACGGTGCTGTGGGGGCAGGGATTCCGCCCTATGAGATTAAAGAGATTATCACCGTGTGCAAAGCCTATTCTTCCGCCGTGGGGGCAGGTGCATTTGTAAGCGAGATTTTTGGAGAAGAGGCGGACGAGCTGAGACGCCGTGGAGGCGACGGCGGAGAGTTCGGTGCCACCACAGGGAGGCCAAGGCGTATGGGCTGGTTTGACTGTGTGGCAAGCAAATACGGATGCCGTCTCCAGGGAACCACTGAAGTGGCTTTCACGGTACTGGATGTTTTGGGATATCTGGATGAAATTCCGGTGTGCGTAGGCTATGAGATTGACGGGGAAGTTACCACAGAGTTTCCCACCACCGGAAAGCTGGAGAAAGCAAAACCGGTGTTAAAGACACTTCCGGGATGGAAAGAAGATATTCTGGGAATCCGGAATTTTGAAGAACTTCCGGAAAACTGCCGCAGGTATGTGGAGTTTGTGGAGGAGCAGATTGGATATCCCATCACCATGGTGTCCAACGGTCCGGGAAGGGACGATATTATATACCGCAGTTCAAAATTGAAGAAAAATTAGGGAAATGCTGGCATAATCAGCGACTCTATGAAAACTGGAAAGGGGCTGTCCCATGAAATGGTGCACAGCTTCTTTTTTGTACAAGAAATTTCAGTTGGACATTGAAGTTTGTACATGGAATAGATTTTAAGCCTCATACACCATGGGGAGTGACAAATGATTTATTTGTAACTGACGACCGTCAAATGATTTCAATCCACACTCCCGCAGGGGGAGTGACCCGCAATATTCTTGACGTGGCAAGTTCCGCAAGCATTTCAATCCACACTCCCACACGGGGAGTGACCAGTAACGACAAAAAAGAAAACTCAGCTTGTGAATTTCAATCCACACTCCCACACGGGGAGTGACAGTGCGGCTGCGGTGGATTCTATGGCTTCCCCAAGGATTTCAATCCACACTCCCACACGGGGAGTGACACATCTTCATGGCGGAGTGGATTTCCGGCACGTTATTTCAATCCACACTCCCACACGGGGAGTGACCATCTTCCGCATGATAATCTCAAACTCCTCATAGATTTCAATCCACACTCCCACACGGGGAGTGACAAGTTAAGGCCCTTAGCCATGCTTGTAATGCTGGAATTTCAATCCACACTCCCACACGGGGAGTGACAGCAAAACTGCTGAATTTATCAGCAATTATGTACTTTGATTTGTCTACTCTCTACAAAACCACAGTTTAATAAATGCGGTTTGCTGAATTTATAATGATATTTTCACCCTAAACTTGGTGCGAACCTCCCTGGAAAATGATGTTCACTTAAGGTTCGCACAGCCTATATTATTTGCGTTCCTATTTTGTCCGTTTTGAACTCATTTGTGCTTGGCAAGGTATTTATACATAGCGGTATAAATCCAGAGCAGGATGGGGATAATTACAGTAGCGGCAATGGAGGCCACGAAGAAATCAAAGGTGTGGGCATTACTGGTTAAAGCTAAAACCAGGCTGGTGAGGTAGAGCCCGGCTAAAAGTATAATTCCAAGAAGGGCTAAAATTCGTTTCAGGTTTTTCATATGATTTGTTCCTTTGCATAAAATGATGAATAGCATTATAACACATAAATGGGCAGAAGAACAGAGCTGAGACACAAATAATTCACAGAATTATTAGCACTCATGATTGACGAGTGCTAATAATCGTGTTATAGTATAACCATCAAAGGAAAAAAACAGAAAAAGGACACCTGGACTTCTTCCTTAGTGCTGAAAATAGTATCATTCATGAAAGGGGATATGACGTATGATGATGCCTAGTATTTTTGGAGAAAACTTATTGGAGAACTTTATGGAGGACTTTGCATTTCCGGACATGGATAAGATTCTTTACGGAAACCACTGCAGGAATCTTATGAAGACCGATGTGAAGGAGAAAGACGGAGGGTACGAGGTGGACATTGATTTGCCCGGTTTTAAGAAAGACGAGATTAAAATGCAGCTTAAGGACGGATATCTCACTGTGAATGCGGCGAAATCCGTGAACAGGGATGAGAAAGATGAGGAGGGCAGTTATATCAGGCGGGAACGCTATGCCGGAAGCATGAGCCGCAGTTTTTATGTGGGGAATCATGTGGCGGAGCAGGATGTCCATCCCAGGTATGAAAACGGGATTCTCAAATTCAAGATTCCAAAAGCACAGCCCAAGGCTTTTGAGGATAAAGGGAATTATATTTCCATAGAAGGGTAAAGGAAAAAGGACGGCATTCTAATAAAAAGTTTCGGAAACGGCGTAGTCTTGGGGCTATGCCGTTTTATCTATAACCATTACATTTATCTCTGTTTCATAAACGATTCTCTGCAATCTGTTTTCCTCCGTTTGAAAGAAAATCTAATGGAATTGTATATAGGTTTGTGGTAAGATAAGGACATGAAGGGATTTCACACAATTCCAAAACAATTTTAGATGGTAAAAACATATAGGCTTGTTAATTCACTGTTGCTGCGTCCTTCATAAAAATAAAATTATGAAGCCGCAGGGGTGGAAGAATACTGGATTGTCACTCTTCGTGGTTCTTTGGAGATATATTATCTCCAGGATGGAAAATATATTTGGAACAGTGACTGAAACGGAATAAGAAAAATTGGTAAGCCAGGGAATGAGCAGGGGAGAAGGACGAAATGAGGAATGAAATAGCCGGGATGATAGGGATAGAATTATCGAAACCTATACTTTTGGAAATCGTATGAAAAACAATGTGGGAATTGAGATGGCCAGCGTTATTCCAAACTTCCATGGAAAATATGATATTTATGATTTGGTTTCCTGTATTGCGCCAAGACAGCTGCTTCTTGTTTCTGGCGAAGAGGATAAATATTCCAAAGATGCTTCTTATATTGTGGAAAAAGCTAGTCCCATCTATGGGAAATTAAACGCTTTGTGTCATTTGCAACACAGGCAGTATCCCGGGGGCCATGAGTTAACAAAAGAAAGATTCTGTGATATCATAGAGTGGATTTGTGGGAATGCTTAAACTCTAGTACAGCGAAAATTAAGCAATCATAATTTGATTTTCGCTGTACTGGTTTGGATAGCAGCTGTCAGGAACCGGGGATGATGGCATTTGGACAAAATAAAATTACTTATACAGACAGGAAGGTTTTATGAAAGAAAAGAACATTTTAACTAACAAACTTTATCTCTACCTCACGGAATTTTTTGCGGGGATGTCGGTGATGGCGGTGGAGCTTGGGGCGAGCAGGCTTTTAGCGCCTTATTTTAGTTCCTCCCAGATTGTGTGGACGATTATCATTGGAACCATTATGATTGCAATGGCCCTGGGGAATATTTACGGGGGGAGATATGCCGATAAAAATCCTAACCCGGATAAGCTTTACGGAAGGATTTTGATTGCGGCCATATGGATTGGGGCAATTCCGGTTTTGGGGAAATATATTATCCTGGGGATTTCCGGTGTTTTAATTCTGGCGGTAAACACGAATTTTTTAATTTGGGCAGGTTTTTTTGCCTGTATGGTGATTTTCGTATTTCCCCTGTTTCTTCTGGGAACCGTCACTCCGTCCCTGGTAAAATATACGGTGGACAAGCTGGAGGACAGCGGTAAGACTGTGGGGCAGTTAAATGCCTCCAACACAGTGGGCAGCATCCTTGGAACATTTCTTCCCACCTTTGTTACCATCCCGGCAGTGGGAACCTCCATTACATTTCTTATTTTTGCGGGGATTCTTCTGGCATTGGCGCTGATTTATTTTATCAGTACAAGGACAGGGGCCAAAAAGTCCGGGATAGGGCTGGTATTGTTTCTGATTTGCTGTTTTACCGGATCTTCTGACAGTTTTGCCTTCTGGGAAAACAATCTGACTTATGAGGGGGAATCCATATACAATTATCTCCAGGTCAAAGAGGATGACAGACAGGTGGTTTTGTCTACCAATGTGCTTTTTGGCGTCCAGTCCATTTTAAAGAAGGATGATACTTTTACCGGGATGTATTATGATTACGCCCTCGCAGCACCTTTGATGGCAGGGGAGGCGGATAAGGGTGACTTTGACATTTTAGTGCTTGGAAACGGCACGGGAACTTTTGCCTCCCAGTGTAAAAAATATTTTGCCCATGCAAAGGTGGAGGGGGTGGAGATTGACGGAAAAATCACGGAGCTGGCAAAGCGGTACTTTAAGCTGCCAGATGAGGTCAGAGTCACAACCTACGACGGCAGGGCTTTTTTAAATGTGATTGATACAAAGTATGACGTGATTATGGTGGATGCCTATCAGGACATTACCATACCTTTTCAAATGTCCTCCCTGGAGTTTTTTACTCTGGTTAAGGAGCACTTGAAAGAAGATGGAGTTATGGTGGTAAATATGAATATGCGGGGGCAGGAGGAGGGAAACATTAACCAGTATCTGGCTGACACCATTTCCCATGTGTTTTCTGAAATCTTTACCGTGGATGTGCCGGGAACTACAAACCGGGAATTGTTTGCATCGGATAATCCCAATATGATGTTTCTTTTTGAAAAAAACCGGGAGACCTTAAGCGAAGGGAAAACAGCCGGGGGTGCAGAACTGTCGGAGATGCTGCAGCAGGTTTGTGCGGGGATGGATCCTTATGAGCCGGGGAAGTATCTGATGACAGATGACAAAGCACCGGTGGAATTGCTGGGAATGCAGGTGATTGACGATTTAATTCAGGGAGAAATCGGATATTATAAAGATATTTTTAAAAAAGAAGGAATCCAGGGACTTTTAAATCATTTGAGATAAGTTCGTAGAAAAAACCCCGGCAAATGCCGGGGTTTTTAGGGGAGGATAAGTATTCTTGCATCTTTCGTTGAAATTCCTAAGAAACAGGTGGGGGTTGTTTCTTTAGGAACAGTAATAGTATGGCACGGAAAAATAGTTTTATACATATAATTTGAAAAATCTTTTTATTAAAAGAAGTTTGTGGTATAATTCATATGGAAATTTTTACAAATCTTAAATTTAGTTGGGAAGGAAACATTTTATGAAATTAACGGAAGAAGGAATTATTAGTAAATATAAGTTTAGAGAAGATAATGAGAATCGTAATGTACAGATGCTGCAGGTCATATCAATGGCGGCTTTCTTTTTTTTGAACTTATCCGGTGACAGGACAGGTTCTTTATTAGGATGTATCGCTGCAATCGTACTTGCTGCTGTGTTTATGGTGAAGAGAAATTTATTCCGAGACTCAGCATTTTTGCCTAAGCCAGTTTATAGTGTATCCGGTCTTTTCATTTGTACTGCATTGTCTTACAATTTTTACAGAGCGTGGATGGATTCAAATAAAATTGACAGCATTGCGTCTTCTATAGGATGTACAAATAAACAGATTGTGCTGCCATTGTCAATTATATGTGCGTTATTGGCAGTTCCCATTGTAGCAGTGGTGTTATCTCATTTTCTTGAAATTGCTCTGAAAGACTTTTCAGCAGCAGGTAACCATGTTAACCAGCAGGTAAAATTTTCACAGCAGGCAAAGCATTTGCTATTTTGTCGGGCGTCTATTTAGTCGGAATAAGTGCCATTGTGCGGGCAAATTTTAATTATATTGACGATGTGGGGAGGGTTGCAGAAGGTTACAGGGCTTGGGGTGGTTTTAGCCGTTTTATACCGGATGGACTATCTGTATTAATTCATACGGACAGTTATATAACAGATATCTCTCCCTTGACCCAGTTGATTGCCATATTGCTGGTAGCATTTTCGGGGATTATTTTGATCTATGTTATATATGAGCGTAAAGTGTACACTGTCTGGGAGGTACTTGCTCTAGTTTCTTTAGGATTAAATCCATATTTTTTACAATGTATTTCTTATAAGTTTGATGCCCCATTTATGGCGGTGTCTATTCTTGCGGGCATTATGCCTCTCTTATATAAAGAGAGGGAGACGTGGGAGTACATTCTGGCGGTTAGCATTGGAACTATAGTGGTATGTACCAGTTATCAGGCGGCTTCAGGTGTTTTTCCCATGTGCGTTGTATTGTTGGCATTAAGAATGTGGATGAAGAAAATGCCTTCCAGGCAGATTTTTATATTTTGTTTAAAATCGGTTTTAGGATTTGGCATAGGCATGATATTCTTTAGAGTTGTCATTATGGTGCCAGTTGATATTTATGCATCCAATACACTTCCTCCCCTTGCGGAGGTGATACCTACAGTTATCACAAATTACAAATGTTATATAAGTATGATGATATCTGATTTTAAAACGGTATGGAAATGGATTTTGCTGTTACTGTGTGTATGTTTTGCTGTATCAGGACTCGTTTTGTCAAGGCAAAAGAAAATTTTAACGATTCTTGTAGTTGCCATATCATGTATAGGAATGTTTTTGCTCTGTTTCGGGTTGTATCCTGCGCTTGAAAAACCCATTTTTGAGCCCCGGGCAATGTATGGTTTTGGTGTTTTTGTAACAATTCTGTGCATTAGTGTGGCAGAATACCGCCAGAGAGCAGCGTTGCGGCTGCCGGCAATAGCAATTACATGGATATTTTTTGTGTTTTCCCTGACATACGGAAATGCATTATATATACAGAAAACATATACGGATTTTAGAATAACCCAGGTTATTACAGATTTAAATGATATGGAAGTTTTCATTGGTGAGAAACCAGTGGTTGTTCAGATAGCCGGTAGTATTGGCCAATCGCCGGTAGTCGGCACTATGAGCAAAGAGTGTAATATTCTAAACAGATTAGTTCCTGTTCAATTTCGTGAAACCTGGATATGGGGACAGGCACAATTTTTTGGGTATTACGGCTTAAACAACGTAATCCGTGATAAATCACAAGACCTTACGACATACGGACTGCCGGTAATTAAGGACAGCATGTATCACACAATCTACGGAAATGATGCGTATGTTTTAATAGTATTGAAACAGGGCAGCAGTATTTACCTTTTTGAAAATAAGAAATAATGTGAACACTATGGTGATAAAAATAAAAAGGCTGTTATGAGCTGAACCTGTAGCTATTAAAAAAATAGGGTTTGAAATATCAACCGGTATTTGCTATAATACATTTGTATTTGCGTGGATATGCATTATCCCCAGAAGAAAGAAGGAGTAAATCATGGCATTATTAGAGAACTGGCAGAAAGTTGCCTATAATGAAAAGACAAACAAACAGGAATTACAGAGATTTTGGCAGAGATATTTCTTAGTGGAAAAAGGCGTGTATGAAAAGCTTTTGGTGAATCCCGACGAGCATGTGGAGGGAACAGTGAAAGAGCTTGCGGAAAAGTACGAACTTAGTATCATGGATATGACCGGATTCCTAGATGGAATCAATGAGAGCCTGATTGCTCCGAATCCCATTGATACCATGGAAGAGGACACTGTGGTGAACCTGAATTTTGATAAAGAAAAACTTTACAAAAATATGGTGGAGGCAAGGGCGGACTGGCTCTATGAGCTTCCTATGTGGGAGGAAATCTTTGACCAGGAAACCAGGCACAGGCTGTTTTTAGAGCAGAGAAAGTCAGGGACTGTTGTGACGGGAAAGAAAGTGGGCAGAAATGACCCTTGTCCCTGCGGCAGCGGAAAGAAATATAAAAAGTGCTGCGGCAGATAAAATGTGGGGGATTTTTTTAAAAATCCTTTACATATAAGAATTTTTGGAGTACTATATATAATATCTATAAAGAAAATGCGTGGATAAGAACAGTAAGCTGTGGAATGGATCAGAGAGAGATGCCTTTTGGGAAACCAAAAGTGGTGGAAGCATCTTTTCAGGAAACTGCCGAAGACCATCTTGGAGCGGCTTTTAATAGAGTCCGGTGACCCCGTTATCGTCGAAATGAGATTTCCTTTCGCATACTGTAAAGGAAAGAAAATTGGGTGGAACCACGGTAGATATCGTCCCTGCTATCATAATTTTGATAGCAGGGGCTTTTTTATGTGCAGGGGAAGGTATTCCCTGATGCAGAATATAAGAGAAATGAGAGGAGTGTAAGAGTGAAAAAAAAGTGTATTTTTGAACGCACTTGTATAAGGGTTCATAAAAC
>CAMWKH010000054.1 GCA_947174805.1 uncultured Roseburia sp.
AACAAAGAGAATCCCGTATTTATGCGGGTTCTGGCGTTTCGCAAACGCCTAAAAGAATTTATATAAGAAAGGATTTATTTTAGTATTTGTTTCCCTTTAAAGCCTTGATTTTAAAGGCATTAAAGCTCCCTGCCCTTGCATAGGATTTGAATGGTTATCCCTCTTTATTACTGTGGTTTTAGAATAAATTTTCTTATCTGTGTATTAAAACTGGAAAACCATCCATTAAAAATACAGCAAAAGTAGAATGAAAATTCCCCCTGAAGTCAAAAAAAGAAAGCCCGGGGATTTTCCCTGGCTTAACCTCTTAATCTGCTTCTTTTTCTTTGGATGCTTCTGTAAAATTTCAAACACGAACAAGCCCGGCTCTGCCAGGCGTTTTCACTTTACCATATTTTATCCATAATCTCTGGATGGGCATTCCCATACGTTAAAGCATACATGCCCGGATTTCCCCTGCTAAGAGTTTATGTACCAGAGAAGGCTTGAGGTATCTCTTCCACCTGCTTTTATTCTTTACCGCAGCATTAATGATTTCAAGGCTTGCATAAACGATATCAGACAGGGATATGTCTGCTTGTTTTAATTCCTTGTGATGCTGGCTTAACACAACACATATCTCCTTTTTTTCTGCACTGCAGCCTTTGATCCGGCTGCGCCGGCAGGCGGTTTCTACCATGTGTTCCCTAAGCTCCCCGTTCTCGGAATCCCTGCCGGGCAGAGGCTTTGCCATACCGCCAAGGAAAGTGATATAGTATTTCTTCCCTTCCTCCAGATACACATGCAAAAAGGGCTTAAGCATCCCAAGATAGGACCTTACCGTCCTTGCCGCCACCCCGAAAAGTTCCGTAAACTTCTTAAGGAAGGTATCTTTTAAAATCTGGTAAGACATCTTCCCGCTTTTACTTTTATAGATAAGCCATTCCCTAAGCAGCCACATGGCCATTAATTTTGCCCCTGCTTTTAATTCCTTAAATTCCTCTGTCTCAAACAGATTTAAATGCAGGGATATGTACCCTCTCCCATAGTTCTCTTTTCCTGCAAAAGAATTATCAAGGATGGTGATGTCATAGTCAAAATAAGACTTTTTGGTACAGGAAATAATGCCCTTCTCTTCCAAGGATTTTTTACAGTTGTAAAATCCCTGGAAAGAAAGGCCTGCGGCATCACAGACATCTTTGTAATAAATGCCTTCTGCCGTGCCGTATTCATTTTGGTATTTCCCTACATAAAGGATAAAATCCACTTCCTTCCCGGAAACATTGGACTTTATCATATGTTCCAAAACTTCTGCACTTAATTTTTGCATGGCATGTCCAAAAAGCCAGACGGCTTATCTCCTATTCTTCCAATATAATAGTGATTGCTTTTTGAAAATCTTTCTTATATACTATTATCATTAATTTTATAAAATAGCGCTTATAGAGAAAGAGGTATACATATGAAACAAATATTTACAAATTTTTATCAATTCCTTTTAAACATAGTAAGTAATGAAAATTACGTTAATGTTCTTAGCATCATTGCCGTTTCTTTTACTTCTTACCAAATAGCTAAATTCAGCGCCTCCAAACCCGAAAAAATTCATGTAAAGCAGTTGCAGTTATCAAACGTTTATCTCCCTTTATTCCGTATCTACTCAGAGCTTCCTAAAAATATCTCAAAAAAACAAGCACTCAGTATATACAAAAAGACCTCAAATATTTTAAATTGCTACTATGAACTCGCCTTCCCACAACTTCACCGTTTAATCATACGTTTAAAAAAGGATATCTTATCAAACCAAAATTACAATAAAACCATTAACATTATCAAACATCAAATTTTTACTGATTATAATTGCTAAAAAAATCTCTTGGATATCCATCTGAAAATTTATTTAGCCTTTTGGTAAGAATGACTATCTCCCAAAAAATAGAAGCCGCTAAAATATGGATTAATCTCTTAATCCTCTTTACTCCTGTAGTCATTATTAATTTATTTTCATCACACCCTCAAAAAAAGATTATTATTTTGCTCATGATTTTCCCTATCATAATAGTGGTTCCTTTAACTATTTATGTAACCAAACATATGGATGATTGATTACAATTTTGTTATCCAAAACAGGTATAAAAAAATACTTAACCAAAAATTATGATTGATATACCCCACGATGGTACTTACTAACACAATATTAATTATTAATGCCGCTCTTTTTCTGTTCTTCATCGTGCCTGCCTCCAATTCCTTTAAATTCTGCATGGCATACCTAAGCCGGACTGGCTTGTCACCTTTACCTTAATGTTCATGCTTCTTAACAATCACTATATCCCAACGTAAAGGATAAAGCCCTGAATTATCTGTTCGTTCTGTCCTCCAGATACACATGCAAAAAGGGCTTAAGCATCCCAAGGTAGGACCTTACCGTCCTTGCCGCCACCCCGAAAAGTTCCGTAAACTTCTTAAGGAAGGTATCTTTTAAAATCTGGTAAGACATCTTCCCGCTTTTACTTTTATAGATAAGCCATTCCCTAAGCAGCCACATGGCCATTAATTTTGCCCCTGCTTTTAATTCCTTAAATTCCTCTGTCTCAAACAGATTTAAATGCAGGGATATGTACCCTCTCCCATAGTTCTCTTTTCCTGCAAAAGAATTATCAAGGATGGTGATGTCATAGTCAAAATAAGACTTTTTGGTACAGGAAATAATGCCCTTCTCTTCCAAGGATTTTTTACAGTTGTAAAATCCCTGGAAAGAAAGGCCTGCGGCATCACAGACATCTTTATAATAAATGCCTTCTGCCGTGCCGTATTCATTTTGGCATTTCCCTACATAAAGGATAAGTTCCGTCTGCATTATATAACGGCGTTATTGTCACCTGTGAACCGCCGTCATCCACAATAATGTATTTCACTTTTGTGTCTTTCATGTAGATGATCCTGTATGCCGTGTCCCCGGCCTTCCACTCATTAAGGATGGCAAAATCTTCCTCCTGTCTGGATTCTGCCTCCTGTATGCCAGCATTCTCCGTAATACGGATATATAACTCTGGATTTGCCCTGAATGCATAAATTCCCCCACATATGACCAGCACAGGTAAAAACAGGGCGCATGCCTTCATCCAGGTTTCCTGGATATAATTCCACTGGCATAACACAATCACCCATGAAAAGAAAAATATGAAACCATTTAATATCACGCTAACAGCTTTGCTGGTAAGTTCATACTGCATCCTCATGGCCTCCTCCCTGGATTATCCCTTTCCCTCTTTTCCATTCCTCCAAAAGCTTAATAATCACATCCTCTATTTCTTCATTAGAATATTCTTCCGGAAAATACTCTTTTATCTTATCCTGCCGGAGGGTGACTTTCCGCTCCTTAGGTTTCTCTTCCGATAAGATATACTGCACCATGGGAAGGGTAAGCTCCCCCCTCCTGCCGTACTCTTTTAAAGCGGCTGACTGGGCAAGGGAAAGGGAGGCCCCTATTTCCATAAGGACTGTCTTTACCCAGTCCTGGGCCTTTTTGTCTAAAAAAGAAATATCTATCCCCTGGGCAATGCCTATCCTTTTATTGTCCACCATCTCTAAGAGGGCATCGGAAAGCCTTGAGAGCCAGATATACCGCTGCACCGTCTTGCCGCTCTCCCCCGCCGCTTCCCCTACTTCCTCTAACGTGCTCCCGTTCCCCCGCTTCCCCTGGTGTTTCAATGCCTCATACTTCATGGCATAGGCCCTTGCCTTTTCGCTGGGCAGGATGTCCTCCCTTTGGATATTGTAGGCTAAGACTATAGCGCCTTGCTATGTCTCCATAGCAGGTTTCCATAGCCTTGCCCCAGAACCGTACTTACACCTCTCGATGTATACGGCTCCCCATCTATCATAGTCTTTCAGTTATTTTTTATTGTGGCATAACAGTCTGGGCAGACTGCAAGCGTTTTCCTACGCTTAGCCAACATCAGTTTGTTCCATTCACTATCCGCTTTAATTGATTTCAATGATTTTATATGGTGCATACGAATATCCTCGGTGCGACTTCCACATAGTTCGCAGACACCATTTTTAATCCTTGTCCGCAGATAATTAGGATTGTCATATTTTATATAAGCTGGTAGTAAATCCGGGTCATATCTACAGGCTGATTTCTTTCTTTTAAAGCCACCATGATAGAATTCACAATATTTCATTCCGTCTTTCGTGCTATATGGAACCATAAAGATTCCATTATGCCTGTATTTTCTCTGTATCTTGTAAACACTCCTGTGATATTTTAGTCCAAAGGTCTTGTACATGCTGTATTCCAAAATGAATGCGAAATTTTTAATAACCGTCGCATTGTTAGCAATGGAATAATAATTGTACATACCACGTATTTCTGCATTTACCTGTGACACAATCTCCACATCGGTCATATGAATCATATTCCCTCTGTGGCGAGAATCCCATATTTCTTTACCGTTAGCGTCATAGCGGATACCCAATGCCCCGTATTCCAAAAGCTTGTTCTGCCACTTATCTTTTGGTGCATATAGCTTTATCGTTCCTGATTGTGTTTTCCTTAATTGGTTCTTAGAATCGTACATAAGTGCCGGCTTTTTTGCCGTCGTGATGTCATATCCAAGAAAACGTGCTTTATCTTGTCCATGTGTGATTTTTGTTTTTGAATCAGACATTTCAAGATGAAGGGTTGTTTTCAAGAATATATGGAATTTTTCCTTGATTTTTGCCGCATCTTCATGGGAACCAATAGCACCTATCAGAAAATCATCTGCATATCTGCAATAGAATAATCTCTTATAATTTTGGTTGCATGCCTTCTTACTCGGTACACTGTGCATGTTCGCCTGTGCTTCTTTTTGTAATTTCAAAGCTTCCTTTCTTTCCTGTTCTCCCCATTCCGTCCAGTATCTACGGTTTTTTCTTCTGATATAGTAGAGCTTACTTGCCGCCCTCTGGTATTCAAGGCTATATAGTGAATCCCCTTTATCGAAACCGTCCTTTAGCTGTTCTGCAAACTCGTCCATCTTTGAAAGATAAATATTTGCAAGAACCGGACTTGCCCCGGAACCTTGCGGAGTGCCGGAATAACTGCAATGATAGTGCCACTGCTCCATATATCCAGCCTTCAGCATTTTCCATATCAGTGCCAGAAAGTTCTCATCCTCAATCCGTTCCCTTAAAATTTCCACCATAATATGATGGTCAAAGCTGTCAAAGCAAGCGTGTATATCTCCCTCGACAAACCATGTCACTCCCGTGAATTGGTTTTGAATCTGTTGGAGAGCCGTGTGACAACTTCGATTAGGTCTGAATCCATGTGAAGATTTTGAAAATGTTGGCTCATAGATGCTTTCAAGAATCATTTTGACAATCTCTTGCACCAACTTATCTTCTGTGGATGGGATTCCCAGCGGACGCTTTTTGGTACTGTTCTTTTTGTCGATATATACACGCCTTGCCGGGTTCGGTTGATAACTAAAATCTTTCAGGCTTTCAATAAGTGCGTTTATCCTGCGCTCACTCATGCCATCCAGACTTTTTCCGTCTACGCCTGATGTCATACTTCCCTGCGACTGACTAATATTTTTGTACGCAAGAAGGTAGAACTCCGGGTTATACAGGTTTCTGTACAGTCTTTGGAACTTGTACTGTTTGTTGCTTGCTTTTTCTGAAAGACTTTTCAATACATTTACTGGTTCTCTCAATGTCTCACACATCCTTCCTGTTTTTGTATTGAACGATAGACTGCCGTCCTTCGCCATGTGGGCGTTATTATTCGCTTCCGTTTTTACGGCTATCCCTGTCTATCCAGGGTCCCCAGACTACTACGACGGCTCCGTTACCATGCTGAATATTCAGCGTCATCTCTCTTGGTTTTTACGCTTGAGATTTGTCCCCTTTCGGCATTACGCATAGCCATAGCTGGCATTTCAGTTTAGGTAATCCCCGTTTAGGTCATTACGATGAGATTTGTTCTGTTGTCGGATGGGATTTTCGTCATTTACCATTGCTGATGGTCGGCTTGTTCAGAATATCCTGCGGTTTGCAGACAACAAAATACAACCCGCCTGAACACCAACGTATCATCTTCCATTTCGTTGGGGAGATGGTTAGCCCCAGCCTCTGACTGTCCTTTAAGCAGTATAGCTTTCTTCCTCATACAGAACCTTTCGTCTCGACACTCAGTCGCAGCTTGGAAGTTTCACTGACTTGTGCCTTTACAAACGTGCTGTTGTCCCCGTTGTGTTTCCACGCAAGGTTAGTTGTTGACGATAGGCTGTGCATTTCTGCACTTGATATTTTTACCTATTGCATTCTCACTGCAATATCTATAATGACCCACGTCGCATGAGTGCCCAACTCATGCGCCTTACGGGCGCACGGAATCCACCATGATGATGGTCGCCTCATCATCCGTGTAATTGCGGACTATGACAGGCATCTCTGTTTTCCCGGCAAGTTCCAACCCTCGTTTCCTGCGGTGCCCTGCTATGATTTCATAGCCGCCGCCTGTCCTTGGCCTGGCAATGCCCGGGACTAAAACCCCGTACTCCCTGATGCTCTCTGCTGTCTCCTCCATCTTTTCATCATCTCTTACCTGGAATGGATGACCTTTAAAAGTGTGCAGTTCGGCAAGCGGCACATAAATGACCTTTTCCGCCCCCTCCTGCTCCAGGGGCCTTCCAAACAGGTCATCAAACTCCACCAGCTTTATCCTGGCTGCGCTCCCTGTTTTTACATCAATGCCCATCTGCAAGCACCTCCTCTGTCAAAGACTGGTAAGCCGACGCTGCTTTTCCTTTTGGGTCATGCTTGTAGATGCTGACGCCTTCCGCAGATATCTCCGCCGCCCTTACTGAGATGGGGATGACATTGGAAAATATCCTTACCCTGCTCCCATATGCCTCCTTAAGCATCCCGCTGATGTCTCTTGCATAATTTGTCCGGCTGTCCACCATGGTGAGCAGTATCCCCTCTATCTCTAATCTGGGGTTTAACTGCCGCTTTACCCTGCCTATGGTCTTTATAAGCTGCTGCAGCCCCTTTACTGGCAGGTATGCCGCCTGGACAGGGATTAAGATACTGTCAGCACAAGCAAACGCATTGATGGTAAGCATGCCAAGCGAAGGCATGCAGTCAATCAATATGTAATCATAATCTTCCTTTACCATCCCTATATATTCCTTTAATACCAGCTCCCGGCTCATCACATTCACCAGGGAAACCTCAAGGCCGGACAGTTCAATGTTCCCCGGCATAAGGTCTATCCCCTCCTCATGGTGCAGTATCCCTTTCATCTGCCCCACTTCCTCATCATGGATCAATTCTCCCATAATGGATGCAAGCGTGACTTCCAGACTGTCCGGCTCCGTAAAGCCCAGGCTTGCAGTAAGGCTCCCCTGGGCATCCGCATCAATGAGCAGCACCCTTTTCCCCTGCTTTGCAAGCCCGATTCCAAGATTGCTTGTCGTGGTGGTCTTTCCAACACCGCCTTTTTGGTTTGCGACTGCGATTATTTTGCACATGATCTCTTCTCCCTTGCTTTCTCTTTCTATTGGTTTTCCTTTATTTCAATTTCCACATAAGCCCTGTAATATTTCTCCGTCCCTTTATTGGGATACAGATCTGAAAATTCAAGCACCTCAATTCCCGGTATCTTCCGTAAAATCCTGCCGAACTGCCGGATACTGTTCTTCTTCCCCATAAGCCTGACTTTTAACATCAATCCTCTCCTCCAAACATGGCATACAGCCTCTGGTCATAAACAGCGTATTCCGGATACCGTAACTGAACCGCCTGCCAAAAATAAGGCGCATAGGCACAGCAGAACAGTTCTTCCACTGTGTACTGTCTGCACTCTTCCACCTGTTCCTGCGCATCATCGTAATCAAGGACACTTGGCATGCCATTGTAATAAAGATTAAACGCCATCCTGACTACTCTCACGCTCCCGCTGGTCTGCCAGCCTTCCTTAAGGCACATGGTCCTCACACATCCTGACCTAAAATCGTAGATTCTGCCCACGTGCTCCCTTGTGTCCCTGCAGATGCCAAGACAGTAGACCAGTGATTTGTGGCAGGCATCTTTCTCCCTGACTTTCTCCAATTTCTCATAATAAAATTTTTCATGTGCTTTGCTTATAAAAATAATCTCATCCGATTTTTCTGCACTTAACGCTGTGTTTGTCATTTTTTATTGCCTCCTTTTTTTCTTTTGATATTTCTCTTATCTTTCTGTCTAATTAAAAGGCAGATCCTCATCGATGTCGTCTGGAAGGTTCATAAATCCATTTTCATCTGTATAGACTTCTTCGTTTCCCTCATACTGTCCCTGGCCCTCTCCCAGCTCATCCACTCCTGCGTTTTTGTTCCAACAGAATTCCTGGCTCTGGATGATGCAGTCATTTGTGTACACTTTTATCCCGTCTTTGTTGGTATAGCTTCCTGTCTGCCAGCTTCCCTCCACCACAACTTTCATGCCTTTCCTAAAATATTTCTCTGCCACCTCTGCCCGTTTCCCAAAAACTGTGCATTGGATAAAATCTACCCCGTGCTCCTCGTTTTCCCTCTTGTACCTCCGGTCCACAGCCAGGGTGTACTTGGCAATGGCCGTGGGGCTTTCTCCCTGGGAATAACGGATTTCTGGGTCCCTTGTAAGCCTTCCTGATAAAATTACTTTGTTCATTATTTTCTTACCTCCTCTTAATTGCCTTTGTTCATGAATTGGATTGCGACCAAAATCATACAGGCTATAACGGAGAATCCCGTTATGACATACAGCCTCCTGCCCCTGCTTTTCCCAAGAGATATCCCCCGGTGAATAAGCCATGCTCCAAATAATATGATGCCGGCGCCGCAAAACAAAAAATGCCACAATTCTTTATTCATCATTGTCAATCCTTTTATCTCCTCTTTTCGGCAAAAGCTCCGGGAAATCTGAAAAATCCATCTGTCCGTCCAGATTATAATTCATCCACACCACTTCCTTCCTCTGCCGCCCCCCGTTTGAACAGGACTTAAAATATTCCTTGTTCCATCCAGCCAGGTAATCATTATATAAATCCGATTCATAACCGGATATCATAATATCTGCATTGCTTTTTATAAGGGTGCACAATAGTGTTTCATGGTCGGCTTCTGCCATTTCATGTTTATACTGTTTTCTGTCCCTGACGGAAAAAAGATAAGGCGGGTCAATATACATAAATACCCCAGCACGGTTAAACTGTCTGATCAACTCAAGGGCAGGCCTGTTCTCTATCTGCACCCTGCGCAGACGTTCTGCAATTTCCACCACCCATCCCGGAAGGTTGTACCATTCCCACAGGGCATACATCTTTTCCCTGCCTGCAATATCATTCTTCCACCCGGCCCTGTCATTGGTACGGGGGGTATACCCCTGCCAGCACCTCACAAGGAAATCCGCCGCCCGGATAAAGTTATCCCTGCTTTTTTTATGGGGCGCATCCGGCTCATACTGCCTGTCATACACTTCCCTGCTGTAAGGTGTTGTTAGCAGCATCCCTGCCAGGCGTCCGGAATCCTCCTGGATACAGGAAAATAAATTTGTAACATCCGAATCCAGGTCATTAATCGTCTCTATGTTTGAAGGCTCCTTTGTAAAAAACAATGCCCCGCTGCCAAAATACGGCTCTATGTAGCTGTGATGTTTCGGTATCAGCTTCTTAAGCTTTAACACTATGTTCCACTTGCTCCCCGGATATTTTAACACTCTGTGCATAGTTCTAATTCAGACACAGACACTTCATAAGCCATCCGCTCTTTTGTTTCATTTTCCCTCTGATAAACCCTGCTTTGAATCCGCCCGGACAACTCTATCTCCTCCCCCACGGAAAGCCTCCCTGCCCTCCTTGCCACAGCCCCCAGCAGATGCAGGGAATATATGCGCTTTTCCCATACGGCAGGTTCACCGCCACAAGGCAGTCCGTTATCTCCTTCCCTTTTGGCGTAATCCGGTACACCGGGGCTTTGCAGAGGAATCCCTTCAGGTAAATCTCATTGAAAAAAAGGCCGCTGCATCCATATAAGGCCTCAATTTCCTTTATATAGACATTTAACACAAGATGGCTTTTTCCCACTCTGTCCGGTCATTGTAAGACCTAAACTGGCCGGAAAGCTTTACCCTTGCCCCGGGCTTTATCATCCCTTTGTCATAGAGCCGCTCCGGAATTAGGCATGGGAGCCGATCCTCTGTCCCGCTATTGCGTATAAGTGACACGGTAAAACGGTAGAATTTCTCCCCGTATGTCTCATGGTCAAATTTAACCTCCCCGGATACGGTTCCGCTTATTAGCACTACATCATTTTTATCCATTCCCTTTCTCATCTGCTTTCTCCTCCTGGTAAATATGAAGCCCTTTTTTCCTGGCGTATTCCCGGATACCAACGCAGTCCCGTTCATCCAATATCCAGTTGCAATTCTTTTATCAAACGTCTTCATATCACATTTAACATTCTTGGAATAATATCTTTACCTGTCTGGGATGAAATTTTGTTAAACAAAACCTCAACAGACAATATTTCGCCGCTTTCCTCAACGTGAAGTGTTTTATTTATATTTTTGCAGGTTACTTCATTCATCTTCCCACCTCCTTAGCCCACCTTTACCTTGACCTGCCTTTTCTGGCTGGATTTGTTGCAACATCATCTTCCATTTCCCCGCTTTTTTTGCCGTAGGGTTCAAAATCTATCTCAGAAAGGCTCTCTGCATAATTTTCCGCCAGGTTTCTTATCATCCCCTGTTCCTTAAAGCTGAAGAACCTGCGGTTGTCCCCACCCACAATAATATGGTCTAAAAGCGGGATGCCGATAAGCCCTGTAGCTTTTACCATCCTGTCAGTCAGCGTAATATCCGCCGTGGAAGGATGCAGGTCAAACGATGGATGGTTATGCACAAGCAGCATGTTTGCCGCATTGGAAAGGATGCCTGCTTTTAAAAGTTCCCTGGGGTTGGTTGCTGTATAATTAAGCGCACCCATGCTTGCAAAATGGCAGTTGATGGGCGTACCGTCTGATTTCAGGTTGATGACGCATACAACTTCCCTGTCCATTTCGCAGAGCAGGCCCCCCACAACATCCAAAGCGTCCATGGGCGTTTTTATCTTATGCTTAGAATACAGCGGCGCATCCCTTACCAGGCGGATGGAAACCCGCTCCAGCTTATACTCTTCATGGTACATTTCACTGCGCCTGCCTTCATATCCCGTCTTCTCTTCCATTCCCTGTTCCCCCTTCCTCCCCAAAACCTGCAGGGTCTATGGATATGATAAAATCCCCTTCCTGCCGCCTTAGAAGTTCTGCAAGCTCCACCATAGTCAATTCTTTTTCTTCTGCCTTATCCCTAAGTTTTTCCAGCATACATCATCTCTCCTCGTATAATAAGTTTGTAAGCAAGAAAAACAGCTTACAGACTTATTCT
>CAMWKH010000055.1 GCA_947174805.1 uncultured Roseburia sp.
CGCATTTTCTGTCAGGCCTGTCATTGCCCTGCTGTAGTCCACAAAAATTTCTTCCTGAAGCTTATAGTTTTTATATCCCGCATATGTATCAGAATCTTGTGTGCGGCAGATTTCTATTTTTTCCCCGCCGCCAAGGATGCGGGCCCGGGCTTTTTCAAAAAACAGTTCCAGTTCAAAAATGGTGACAGCCCTTGCGTCTATGGCCATCATATAGAAGTTCCCATTTCGTATTTCTAAAGAAAGGTCTTTACTTGGGTCTTCCTTTTCAAAATCAAATATTTCCCGCCCAAACCCACGGGGATTTTCGATTTCCCCCAGTAAAAAGCGCAGGATATCTATCATGTGTGAGCCGTTGTGGAGGGCGCCCTTTCCGTAATAACCCACCCCTTTTAAAAACCTGCCGTAGGATGGGATTTCTTTTTTTAAGTTATGGAATTCTTTTAAGAAGCGCCTGCTGTAGTTTACCGTTAAGGGGATTTTCCCCTCATAAAGGCTTTGTATTTCCCCAGCCTCTTTAAAAGTGGAAGCCAATGGCTTTTCTGCAACCACAAGCTTGGGAGAAAAACATGCAATTTCTTTTAAGATTTCTCCGTGGAAAGCATCCGGGACGCAGCAGTAAACCACGTCCGCATCCCTTAAGGCGGATGGCGCATCCAGGAAGGCTTTTCCACCCCAGCGGCCAGCTGCTTCCCGGGACTTTTTTTCATCCCTGTCGTAAAATCCCAGCAGTTCAAAATCCGGGTGTAACAGTATGGCATGTGCATGGGTTAAAACTTTTTCGCTTTTTGGGGAGTCGAATCCTGCGGCAATATTTCCGGCTCCTATTATGACTGCTTTATACATCTTTATTCCTTCTTCAAGATAGCATTGATTAGCAAAGATTAAATTTAAAACTCTAAATATTTACTGCTTAATATACCGTTTTCTTTTAAAAGACATGGTATATTATTGATAATGGGATATAAACTAAAACAATTATTGCAGAATAAGTTACCTTGATGGTTAATTAATTTTTTCTTGCATACAGGACATGCATATGTGACATCACTTTCTGATTGTTTGTTAGAATTTCTTTTTTTAAGAATTGTGATTGCTGAATTATTATTGTAAGTAAAAATATCAAATAATTTATGTTCAATAACATCTGCATCAACTTCTTTTAATGTTTCTTTTAGACCTTTTATGTATTTCAATTTATCAATTCTTTCTTTTGTCTCTTCGTTTCCAAGTTCGTAGGAAGATTCAACTAAAATTAAATAATCCTTTGATACCCTGAGCATTTCTTCTATTGCACTTTTTTCTTTGCCCCTACTTTCAGCAATGCAATAGTAAGTAAAAACCAAATCAAAAGAATTATCTGCAAAGGGTAAAGAAAACATATTACCCAATGCTAAATTGATATTTTTACTTTTTTGCTCCATGAATTTTTGGGCATAAAACAGTCGCGATAGAGAAAGTTCAATTCCCCACGCCTGCTTATCTTCTGAAAGCCCCTCCAAAATATCACATATTGTAGTGGCTTCCCCTATTCCAACCTCAAGCATTGTTTGGAAAGAAAGCTTATTAAATTCATTTGACATGCATTTTGCTGCAAGTCGCGTATATTCTCCGGAAGTTAAATCGATAGGATTTCCTTGATAGAGATAAACATTTTTAATAACTTCGTTGGAATAATAGTTTTTCATGTAACTGCCAGCCTGATAATCATAGGCACACAAAACTGCATCTATGGAATTACTATCCTTTGTGCTGGTGTTTTCACGAAAATATTCCATAATATTAACATTTTTTGAGTAAAGCTCCTTTATACTATCCATGCTATTTTTTTAGTATGTCATAACCTGAAAACATACTCCTCCTTCTCACTTTTGTAGCTTTAATTTTCAAAAAGTTCATCTAAATTCACCCTGTTAAATATTTCTAGTTTTCCTCCCCTAGTAGCGTTATAAATCTGGATACCTTTTTCTTCAGCGTATTTTCTCGAATTCATATATACTTTTTGATTCAATTCAAGTTCGTACTCTGTGAGCTCATCCCGCATAAGGTCTGCTTTTGTCTGATTTTCGCTAAAATGCTGCTGTTTCCCCGGTATATATGAATTGTCAACACCTAGTAAGTATATTTTTTCAAAGCCCAAATAAATAGCTAACTGTATACATACATTCGTTACCATACTTCCATGCATTACTTTGGTTGAGAAATCTTTTGTAACATTACATTCTGCGGTGACTTCCCTTCCCATAATTGAATGAAAAATTAAACATCGTTTTTCTAGTTCTTCATAGTTTGCATCAAGGGAACCATCTGACACAAAAATATCTTTTACGTCCATTTCCAGTAAATGATCCCCGTACTCCGTTGGGCACAAAGCATCTACACACAGCCAAATATCCGGCCGCCATTTATATTGAGGAAAAGAATAGAAAATTGAGTTCATGCTGATAGAAAATTCTTTATTTTCACGCAATTTTTCCAAGTCTTCTATTCTTAAACTGGGACCCGTTGCTACAATAAAACAGCGTTCCCCTTTATGCGTGTCTTTCATACACGCAATCTTTTCGTTTTTATATTCGTCCACATATAAAGACCAGTCATATATATCTATAATTGGTGTTTTTAAACCGCCGTCCTTAATGCCTTTTTCATATATAGTTAATAAGACTGCATCCACATCTACTGCCGCAAGCGGCTTTACAGGCACATCCGGAAAATATTTTTTGAATTTTTCTATCATATTTTCCGGCATATCCTTATGGGGAATTAAAGCAACGTCTTTGTATCCCCGTTTTACCAGTTCCTCCCATACGATTACACTGTATAATGACATTCCGTAAACAGCTACTTTGGCGGGGATTTCAAGGTTCAGATTTTTCATAACCTTTTCTGCCCGCCGCCAGCCATATCCCATATATTCCGGTACACAATCTTCAATACAAAAATAAAACATATCGTCAGCATCAAGAATTTTCGCAATCCGTTCATTGTATGTAACACCGATTAATATTGCATATTCCAGATATTGTTCTTTATATTGTTCATAACTTACAACTGGCTTTCCGTAATAAGTTGTTCCTATTTTTTCTTTGTCAGAATCAATGAATGCAACGATTCTTTCATCGCCCAATGTTTCTCTGATAATCCGGCCTCGATAAGCGGCTCCCCATACTACATATTTCATATAATTTGTCTCCGTAGGGTTTATTGATTGTATGAAATAATTTCGCAGATTGGCTTAATCTGCGAAACCTTTTTATATTTTCCATTTCATAATTTACATCATAATCCATATACCGACTTTTATCAAGTCATATTTCTCAATGTTATTATGTTGTATAAAAGATAAATCTCAGCAATTCCATTATATTTATCGTACAAAATGCTGTTTTTCTTAAGACAATCCGGCATATAAAAACAAACTATAGAGACACATTTATCCAATCAATACAGTTTTTCCCTCAAAAGCAAATCCATATTTTTTTATTTTCTCTGATGGGATTCCTTTTCTTTTAAGAACAGCATCATATTGTTTGTCTTCTATCTGCCTTAAAGCGGCTTCCACCGTTTCCTCAAGGCTTTTTTCTTTCCTGGGGTTATGCACCTTGAACTCTAAAATATACGCATTGTCTTCTTCTCTTTGCGGCTCTAACATCACATCGTACCGCCCAAATCCGCTTTCACGGTTAGAGGTAATTGTATATCGGTTTCCTAAATCCACCATAAGCCCCAGGACAAATCCATGATAAAAACGCTCCGGCTGAGACTTTGCGGAAGGCCTCTTCCCTGTGTCAAAATTGCTGAACGTATCAAAAGCAACCTGATTCATATATTCATTCATGGCGTCTATATCCTCTGAAAGCAAGGATTTAATAAAGTCGTTATAGGACGGGGTATAATTTTTAAACCATCCCTCTATCATGTCCTCAAACATATATTTCACTTCATTGTTGGTAAGCTTTAACTTATATTCACTTTTTACCCTGTCCGCATCCATGTTGCGTTCTTCAACTTTTAAGTAACCGCTGGCAAGTAAAAGGCTCCAAATGGCATATTCGTTGTAGTCAAGCTGGTTAAATACAATCTGCTCATCTATCTTCGTACACAGGGCTTCTCCTCTCAGCAGGCTCTCCATAGCAATTTTTACATCTTTGCTTCCCTCTCGGATTAATTTTCCTGCAAGGCTGTTGGAACTGGTGTTGGCCCAGTAGGTATCAAACTTTCTTTTGCCCAGATAATTGATAACAGACCAGGGGTTGTAGATATCCGGCTGGTTCCCGAATATAAAACCGTCATACCAGAATTTTACTTTCACTTTATCTTCTGAAAGTCCCATAGTGTCCATAGCATCAAATACTTCCTGTTCTGTGAATCCGAAAGACTCAGCATATTCACTAGAAGTAGTTGTAACAACATTCAGATTGTTTAAATCAGAAAACATGGATTCCCTGCTTACTCTGGTAATGCCCGTCATTAATCCCCTCTCTATATATGGATTTGTCTTAAATGTGGAATGAAACAGGTTTCTGGTAAGGAAACCAGTTCTTCCCCAAAATCGTACACATACGCCTCCTGCATGGGGGTATCATATTCATCTAAAAGGATGATTACTTTTTTTCCATAATAGCGGAAAAGATAGCCGGCCAAACGGTGCAGGGCTATTGCCGCCTCTGTTTCCCGGATATCCCCCCCGTTCTACCCGCTCAAAAAAGCTGCATTCGCTGTCAGTCAATTTCTCTTGATCTTTTATCTTACCAAACCGGATATACAACTCCGACAGCATCTGGCAGATTCTTTCATATGCTTTTTGGTATGTGTTTTCCTTGACTCCTGCAAAGGAAAGGCTGATGACCGGATATGTCCCCTGGAGATTTCGGTATTCCTCTTTTTCCCAGATGGAAAGCCCCTCAAATAAATCAGAACGTCCCGCATAATCTAAGGAAAAAAACTGTTCCGTCATACTCATGTTCAGGGTTTTTCCAAACCTTCTGGGTCGGGTAATCAAGGTCACTTGTGCTCCATTTTCCCACCACTCACGGATAAAATCCGTTTTGTCTATATAAAAATAATTCTTTTCCCGAATCATGGAAAAATCCTGATAACCAATGCCAATTGTTTGTTTCATCCATTTCCCCCTGCCTTCCTCATTATGAATACCAACAGATAAACTGCCTGTATTATATCATCTCTTTACATATATGTAAAGTTTATTATCCTTCTTCCTTATCCATAGGCTTTCAAGGGATTTTAATAGAAAACTGCTTCTGCTATAAATAGTATACTATAAATCATAATTTAATACTGGAGGAAAGTGTATGATAAGAGAAAAAACAAACAATTTAAACACGGTTTCAGAACAATGGCTGCAATATGTGCTCTTTACAAGAAAATATTCTACCTATGTGAAATATCAGAATATATACAGCAAATATATTCAGCCGCAAGTCGGAGAAAAAGATATGGAGCAGATTACAGTTTCGGACTGCACTAATCTTTTAGAAACTGCATACGGACAGTATCGGGAAAACGCTATTTCCCACAGCACTTTTAGCAGTATTAAAATCGTGCTGTTTCAAATTCTTACTTACGGAAAAAGTCCTGTTTCTGTTCCGGAGATAAAAGCAAGCCTTCCTGCTGCCAGAAAGAATTATCAGCAGATATCTGTTTTAACAAACGAAGAACAGGCAAAATTAAAGTCTTTTTTACTTTGCGGTATGGATTCCTACAAGCTGGGGGTGTTGGTATGCCTGTACACAGGTTTAAGGCTTGGAGAAATCTGCGCATTAAAAACGGAGTCCATCGACCTTTCCAGGAAATGTATTTATGTAATTCAAACGGTACAAAGGATAAAGTCGGAAGATAAAGGCGGAAAAACTCAGTTAATGATTTCGGAACCAAAAACCGCATCCTCAAGACGGGAAATTCCACTGTGTGATTTGCTTCTTAAACTGCTTATGGAAAATAAACCCAAAACGGAATACTTGCTGGGAGATAAACCTACAGAACCAAGAACGTATCAATACAGACTGAACCAATATTTTTCCGCTTTATCTATCAAAGGGAAACACTTTCATTCCCTCCGCCACACCTTTGCTACGAATTGTATTGAGAGTGGTATGGATCCAAAATGTTTAAGCGAAATCCTTGGCCATGCGGATGTCAATACCACATTAAACCGATATGTACATCCATCTTTTAATTCAAAAATACGTCAGATAAATATTTTTGCTGATAGTTATGGTCAAATGGACTCATTTTGATGTCAAAGAAAAATCCAACAGGAATCATGGTTTCTAATACCTTGATTCCTGTTGGATTCTCTTAAATGTACGTTTGTATTACATGTTTCTTTTTACATTTAAAACATTCATTAATGCTTCTTGCAATACTCTGGAAACATTTATTCCTTCATGTTCAGCTTCGTAATTTAACCAGCCTGGAAGAGCCACATTTCTTCGAACGGTTTTCGTGTCCACCTTTTTTCTATATTCTGAAAAATCAACGTCCACATAGGTTAATATTCCTTTTGAAAAGTCAATCTCCTCCGAATACAGTTTTACTTTCTCAATAGAAGTTGTTTGATCTGAGGGAATCGGCATTTCCTCTTTATTGTCTTCTATAGAAATGCCTGCTATACCAATAGCATCTCTTGCCATTTCTATAGCGCCTACAAAAGTATCCCCTTCTGTAAAAATCTCCATATCAGGAACGCATACCAAAAAAGGATACTCAGAGCCATCATGTGTATTTACTATAAAAGTTGGATAAACCTGTTTCATAATGTTCACTCCTTTTCATAATTTCCATTTTCTGAGAATCATTCTTGCCAAACTTTCGTTAACTTCTTTATGCCGTGGAATTTTTTCAATGTTACTGCCTCTTCTGTATATATCATGATTTCCACCATGTCTTTCAAAAGCAAATCCAATGTCTTCAAGTTTTTTTATTAAATCTCTCTGCTTCATTACATTACAGTTCCTACTGATTCCATTATTATACACACTAATTACACAATAGTCAATCTGGCTTTTCGCAGAATAAGCCAGTCTGTGAAAATAAGGTAATCTATTAATAATGGAGGTAACTGCAAAATGAAATTTTTAAACTGCAGTGAATGTAAAGAACTGTTCGCAGACAAAGAAATATATGTATTTGGAGCAGGCGTGGACGGTGAAAAATTGCACAATAAATTGGCAGATACCATATCCATTGGCGCGTTTATAGATAATAAAAGATACGGCGATGGAAACAGCCTTTGTGGAAAAGAGATTATAAGTCTGGAAGAGTTCCAGAAGCGAAGGACAAATAACCAACCTATTATAGTGGCCGCATACAGGTTTATGATGGATATCTCTAATCAGCTGATAAAAGAAGGTTTTATCCCGGACAAGGATTTTTTTATTTGGGATGATATGTGTATCCACCACAGAGATAAGATAACAGACAGATATATTACTTTCATGTCAGATATCTGGAAAGATAAGAAAAAGGAATTAACAGACAGAATTATCCTTGTTCCTTTTGACAGCAGGCATGACCAGAATTCTGTACAATATGCATACTGTTCCAATTATCTTGCAGAAAAATACGATGCTTCTATTTACGGATACTGCAGGTATGGTGCCTCCGTAAAAAATGCATCGGAAGTAGTTCTGGATATCTATAAGGCTTTTAATGTTGTAGGACTGGTAGACAGCTCTCTAACCCAAGAGCTGCAGAAGGAATCCGATGCGATTTTTGAAAATGTCTGGGATGGTCTGTATACCTGGAAGGACTGGAAGAATATATCCATTTATGGAATTTGTTTTGGAACCACATTTATCCGGGATTTCCTCCGGGAAAACGTACCGGATTATAATTTGCGTTCAGAACGGATGCGTGTCTTTGTGAAAGCAACGGTAGATACCATTGTTTTCTGGTATCACTATATACAGGATCATGATATAAAAACCGTTCTGATGGCAGATGCTGTCTGCTGGGAAGGCTATATCAGGGACATCACTATTACAAAGGGAATTCCCGTATATGCTGTGGAATATATCATGGAAAAAGCTTGTTTCGATTTTCATGGTCATACGGATGCATGTCTGCATTATAAAGACATGTGGCAGGAATTAACCCCTGAAGAACAGGAATACGGCCTGAAATGGGCCAAAGAACATATCAATCAACACATTAACGGCAGTGTGGATGAAGTTGATCCCAGCGGCATATACATTTTTAGTTTTGCGGAAGAGTTTAAGAAAGAAAACGTGTTACATTCAGATGATAAGATTAAAATCATAATCTGCCCCCATATATTTGAAGAAGACTCTTACTGGTGCGGAGAGCAGGTATTTGACAACAGTTATATGGAATGGCTGTGCCACCTGGGGGAATTGTCAGAAAAAACTCCGAATTACCACTGGTATTTAAAAATGCATCCCTATGTGCGCCGAAGGGACTTAATGATATTAGAAAGTTATGTAAAGCGTTATCCCAAAATACAGATGCTGCCGCTGCATGTTTCTCCACTTCAACTAAAGAAAGAAGGAGCCGCTTATGCCCTTACTGTCTGCGGGACCATTGGACATGAATATCCTGCCATCGGAATAGAGGTTATTAATGCAGGAATAAATCCCCAATCTGCTTTCGATTTCACATGGAATCCAAAAACTAAAGAAGAATATGATGACCTGATTATGAATCTGGAGACCTTAAAGCCCAAAGGCAACATAGAACAATTATACCAGTTCTACAGTATGCATTACCTGTTTTATGACAGAGAATATATTCCTTACCGGACAATATTTTATGAAAACCCTCTTCTGCCCATGTGTAAAGAAGAACTTGAAGTATATGGAAAAGAGTTGGGAACCTGGAAATATGAGGAATATATGAAAGAATGGACAGCCCAGAAACATGAAAAACTTTGGAATGAAATGGGTGGTATATTCCAAAAGATGGATGACTGGCGGCCAAATGTGTTTTATAAACGCAAGACTGAAATCTAAGGAGGAAAATATGAAATATTGTAAAAAGTGCTTACAGCCCAATACAAGACCGGGAATTTTATTTGATAAAGACGGGGTATGTTTTGCATGTAAATATGAAGAAAGTAAAAAGAACATTGACTGGCCGGCAAGAGAACAGGAACTGCAGCAAATAGCAGAATGGGCAAAACAGGAACGCCGGAAACGGCAGATTTCCTATGATTGTGTAATTGGGGTCAGCGGAGGCAAGGACAGTACTTTTCAGGCAGTTTATGCAAAAGAACGGTTAGGACTGCACCCCCTGCTGGTAAATTGTGCCCCCGATGAAATTACAGAGACGGGCAAAGCAAATATTGACAATTTAAACCGCCTTGGTTTTGATATTATATCCATCCATAACAATCCTAATATTGCAAAACAGCTTGCAAAAAAATGTTTTCTGGAAAAGGGAAACATGGTGATAGCCTCTGAATATTGTCTCTGGGCTTCTGCTTATATTATGGCAGACAAGTTCAATATACCCTTAATCATCCAGGGAGAAAATGCTGCTTTGACACTGGGAACTGCCGGAATTCAGGAAACAACCGGAAATGCATACAGTGTAGTGCAGCTTGATACTTTAAGCGGCGGGGACACAGAAGCATTAATCCGGGGTGAAAACAATATTGATATAGACGATGTATATTTCTATCGTATGCCCAATATTGAATCCATGAAAGAAAAAGGGATAAAAGCTGTCTTTTTACAGTATTATGCCAAAGAATGGTCACAGGTATACAATGCTGATTTTTCTGTGGCCAGAGGTTTAATGGGACGGACATCAGAGGATTTACACGATATAGGACGGTATCGCAGATATTCAGCATTAGATACCGATTTAGTGGTAGTCAATCAGATGATTAAGTATTTAAAATTTGGTTTTGGCTTTGCCACAGATGAAGCATGCTACGATATCCGTGAAGGCAGGCTTACAAGGGAGCAGGCAATTTGGAACGTAACGGAATATGACGGCAAATGCGGTGAAAAGTATATTAAAAAAACCTGCGAATATCTCTCTTTAACAGAAGAAGAATTTTGGCAGGTAGTGGACAGATATGTAAACCGCAAATTGTTTGAAAAAAATGCCCATGGAAAATGGATTCCTAAATTTAAAGTAGGCGAAGATTTTGATGAAGGTTAAGGGATAACAGGGAAAATAAAGATGTATAAAGCAGTTATTATAGGAGCCGGAAATATTGCCGCAGGATTCGACTCCCCCAAAAGCGAAAAAGTCTTAACCCATGCACATGCCATAACGTTACACCCGGATTTTGAACTGCTGGGCTTTTACGACAGGGATGAAAATAAGTCCCGGGAAGCAGCTGGCCGCTGGGGTGGGAAAGCCTTCCGGGATACCGCATCCGCCTTAAGGGATGCGGACGTGGTTTACTGCTGCGTCCCGGATGCTTTCCACGGAGAAATCTTAAAAGAAATTGCATGTTTTTCTCCCAAGCTTGTGGTTGCAGAAAAGCCATTGGCTTCCACTTTTAAAGAGGCTGGGGAAATACAAAGCCTTTATGAGGGGAAAATCCCCTTAACGGTAAACTACAGCAGGCGCTTCTTAAAAGAATTCCATAACTTAAAAAAAGAAATCCCATCCTACGGCAGGTTTTTAAAAGGGGTGGGTTATTACGGAAAGGGCGCCCTCCACAACGGCTCACACATGATAGATATCCTGCGCTTTTTACTGGGGGAAATTGAAAATCCCCATGCTTTTGGGCGGGAAATATTTGATTTTGAAAAGGAAGACCCCAGCAAAGACCTTTCTTTAGAAATACGAAACGGAACCTTCTATATGATGGCCATAGACTCCAGGGCTGTCACCATTTTTGAACTGGAGCTGTTTTTTGAAAAAGCCAGGGCCCGCATCCTTGGCGGCGGGGAAAAAATAGAAATCTGCCGAACAGAAGATTCTGATACATATGCGGGATATAAAAACTATAAGCTGCGGGAAGAAATTTTTGTGGACTACAGCAGGGCAATGACAGGCCTGACAGAAAATGCG
>CAMWKH010000056.1 GCA_947174805.1 uncultured Roseburia sp.
AGTTTGTTGTAATTTAATTTACCTCTTGACAAAAGTCACTTCATAACGGAGGGAAAAGAAAATGAAGAATTTTATAAAAAACATTCCCGCGCAGATTGCCGGAACTTATACCATTATGTCCATATGTTTTACAATCATTTCCTTTGCAGTAGGCGCGGAAACCATACCTGTCACCCGTTTGGCAGAATTGTTTCTCCTTTCTGTCCCAGGGGGAATCTGGATGGAATTTTCATTTGGAACTTGTTTTATAAAACGGATGGCAGATGCGAAGCGGGCCTGCATCTTTGTTGTTCCTTTTGCCGCTGTTACATTTATATGCGGGGTTCTGTTTCGGTGGATAACGGAACTGACACGTATAAGCACCTATATCAAATTTGCGGGAATATTTCTTGTATGCCTGGGAATTTCTATTCTTTTCTTTGAGGTTGAGCACAGGATAAGGGGAAAAAAATACACGGAAAAACTTAAGGAATATCAAAAGGGAGGAAAAATCAATGATTAATAAAGAAAAAGATTTAGAAAGAGTTTCTTTTGGGATTGCAGTTATGTTTGCCCTGTACTGGACATATTCCTGTCTTATAAAAGGGTATCTGCCCATTTCTGACAGCCTGAAAACAGCAGTGGGCTTAGGGGTATTGTATGTAATCGGCCTGGCGTTCTCTCTCTGCATCACACAAAAAATCCCCTCCTGCCAATACGAAAAAAAGAAGGTTCCTGTAAAAACTGTTTTACTGTGCTTTCTCCTGCAGTTTACTTCTATCCTGATACTTACGGTACTTGTAAATTTATCCGCAGTTTTGGGCCTTGGCAGCATATCAGCTGACACAAACGGTTTACCAAGATATATGCTCTTTCTACTGCTGGTCTTTAACCCTGTTATGGAGGAGATTGTTTTCCGAAAACTCTTTGCCCACAAGTTATTAAAATACGGAGAAAGATTTTATATCCTGGCTTCCTCCTTCTGCTTTGCAGTTGTCCACGGCGTGTCCTTAGGGATACCCCAGGTTGTTTACACATTTATTCTGGGAATGATCTGGTCTTACCTAACCGTAAAAACAGGGGATATAAAATTAGCAATTTTTATGCATGGATTATCCAACCTTTTTGGCAGTATAATAACCCAGGCACTCCTTGGTATTTCATTGGCAGCGGCTGGAATTTATTCTATGGTGTTAATCCTGCTGGGCATAACAGGTCTTGTGCTGTTTCTTGCTAATAGGAAAAAAATTGTTCTTGACGGCAGTACGGGGCTTGTGAAAAAAGCAGTTATAAAAGATGTGCTGACAAATAAAGGGATTCTGTTTGTTGCAGGATTAACCGGAATTGTCATGCTGTTAAAATAAACTTTTTTCACATTTTGCCGCATCCCGGGCATCCCCCTGCGCTGTCTGAGACCATAACGCTGTTCTCATACAGGCTGCTGAGGGCGCAAACGGCCTGGGCTGCAATCCCTGCTTCCGTTCCGGTAAACCCTAACCCTTCTTCCGTGGTGGCTTTTACATTCACCTGATTTTTCTGCACTTTTAATACTTCTGCGATATTTTTTTCCATCTCCTCGATATAAGGCCGGAGTTTGGGTTTCTGGGCTATGACAGTGGCGTCAATATTTTCCACCAGATACCCTTCTTTTTCTATGAGCTTCCCCACATGTTCTAAAAGTTTCATACTGGAAATCCCCCGGTACGCCTCATCCGTATCGGGGAAATGTTTCCCGATATCCCCAAGGGCCGCCGCCCCAAGCAGGGCATCCATAACGGCATGGAGCAAAACGTCCGCATCTGAATGTCCAAGAAGCCCTAAGGTATGGGGAATCTCCACTCCCCCCAAAATCAATTTTCTATCTTCCACTAACCTGTGTACATCATATCCTAAACCAACCCGCATATTTTCTCCCTTCTCCCTTTTCTATTTATGAAAAACGCTCCACAATTCCACTGATTGCATTTGCATTCTCTATATTCCGGCTCACAAGCTCCGTCATGGCTTCCGTTGTCTCCTCTGTCTGCCTTGCCTTCTCTAAAATATCCTGGCTTTTCATGCTCTGGTCCTCCGGGACATCCGACACTTTGCGAATCTGCGTCTGGATATTTTGTACAATATCCCCAAACATCCCCGACGCCTCCGCAATATCAGAAATAATGTGCTGTATATCCCGGATAGATTCATAGTAATCTTTCCCAGCATTGGCAAATCCCGCAAACTTGGTCTGAATATCATTTTCCAGAAAGAGAATCACCTGGTCAAAGCAGCTTTGCACGTGGGCAATATTATTTCTTGTCTCATTGCAGATGGCCTGTATCTGAGTTGCAGTGGCAGAGGAGCTGTTTGCCAAATCACCGATTTCCCCGGCAACCACGGCAAACCCCCTGCCGGCTTCTCCCGCCCTCGCCGCTTCAATAGATGCATTTAATGATAAGAGATTTGTCTGGCTTGTAATCCATCTCATCAATGCGCATAAGGGTCTGCAGCTCTTCAATCGCTTTTTCAACTGCTTTCTGGTTTTCCGCTATCTGCACATTTGTATTTTCCACAGTTTCGTTTGCCATCTGCTGCATCTCCTCCACCTTATTCAAAAGCTGGTTACTATGTATATTCCCCTGTTTAATTCTCTCCTCCACCTCTGATACAACTGTTACAATTTCAGCAATCTCCTGGTCCACTTTCGTTACCGTGCCGCTTATTTTTCCGTGTGCTCTGCAAAGGTTGTCGTGGCATTAGAATTATCCGTAACGCAGGATATAAGCACTTTTGAAGAATTCTGTATGGCCACGGCGGAATCGTTTAAGGATGAGGAACAGGAGGAAAGGGTGCCCACAATCTCCCCCAGAGCCCCATACAGGGAGTCCAGGGCCGAGGCAATCTTTCCCACCTCACTTTTCGTACCTATATAGGGATCTAACTTGTTATTTGCAGGCTTTCCTGTTTCGTAACATATTCTTTAATCATGCTTGTCTCTGCTGTCAACATACTTTCCACGTGTTCCCGTTCCGATTCCTGCATCATCCCTTTTTAAGGTTTTGTGAGCTATCATGTACAGCAATCCCATACACAGACTCACAATCAACATAATTCCCAGCGTAATTTTTCTACTCAGTTTCCAGTTCCTCAAGTAAAATTTCTCCCCTTTCAATTTGTATAAATATTCAAATATGCTTCACCTGACGCTGAACAATATTCATTTATATTTTAACTTACCATGATTTCACAGTCAATTAAAAAATATCTTATACATATTTATGTGTATATAATCCGAGACGGTTTTATCGCTATAAATGTAATTATATTGACTGCTTTCCATGTGGAAATCAATGGTGAAATAAAAAGACTGCCCGGAAAAAATTTCCGGGCAGTCTTGTAAGTAATGTAAAAAATGATTCTTTTGTCTCTATTCCTGTTGAAAAGACCCGATTTCAATAAGATTCCCCTCCGGGTCCGCAATATAACAAGTACGCTGTCCCCAAGGCTCCGTAGTGGGAGGCATAACTGACTCCCCGCCCTTTTCAATCACCTGGGCATAGGTGCTGTCTACAGCGGCATAATTTTCCACCCCAAGGGAAATTTCAAAATGACCGTTCGTGCCAGGGGCATACCCAAATTTCTTTCCCGTCATCCCTTCAAAATCCTTCCTACCGTACAAAAGGAAAAGCGTCCCATCCTTCTCCAAAAAAACATTTGCCGTATCTTCGCTTTCTTTAATTTCAAATCCAAGGATGTCACGGTAAAAGCGAATCATAGTTCCCATATCTTTCACAAAAATTCCAAATCCCTCTAACTTCATTTGGCTTCTCCTCCTTTATTGTTGTGGAATTTATTTTATCAAAGCAATGGTGACAACTGTATGTCATGATTCCAGATAATTTTTCCGGATTCCCTCAGCAAAGGCCAGAACATCTTTCCGAAACTCAAAAGGCTCCAAAAGTTCCGCTCCCTCTCCAAAAGAAGCAATCCAGGTCACGATATTGGTTTTATCCACAAATCCAAAAGAAAAAAGCAGCGTACCGTCCGGCAGGACGGAAAAACTATCCGGCCCGTACTCCTCCACCAGCCGCCATCTGTATTTCGGCTGTATCTTTGCTTTTACCTGGTACTGTGGAGGAAATACCTCCTGGGAAGAAAGGTTTGGAAGAGGGGCTTCCCGCTTTTGAAAAGCCCCGCCAAGTTGTAAGTCCGTCATCCGTCCCAGTTTAAAAAGCCTGAAATCCTGTCTGGTTTCACAAAACCCCCATACATACCAGCTTGACCACTTAAAAATCAGGTTATAGGGCTCTATGGTTCGTTTTGATTCCCCTTTGGGAGAAAAATAAATAAAGGAAACTTTATGGCCCAAAGAAATTGCTCCGTGCAATAACTCAATTTTGGGAGAAAGGGAATCTTTGTACCAGGAAGACAAGTCAATGAAAATATGGGCATCCCCCGGAAGAAGATTGGAGGCGCCTGCCGAGAGCTTCTCCATCAGCTGGGCATAGCGGTTTGTTCCGCTGACACTGTCTAAACTCCGAAGCCCTGCTAAGATAGCCTGCATATCCGAAGTGCTTAAAAGCATTCTGTCTATTTTGTACCCCTCCATAATGGAGATACCGCCTTTTTGCCCCGGCTCCGTCACCAAAGGGATTCCCGCCATGCACAGTGCTTCAATATCCCGGTTAATGGTGCGTCTGGAAACCTCAAATTTTTCCGCCAGATAAGGAGCCGTGACCTTCTCCTTCTGCAAAAGAATTGACAGTATTCCTATCATTCGTTCCAATTTCATACTCTGCCTCCATTCCTCTCATCCACAAAAGAAACTCCCTTTGCCGTCTGTCCACCTATCTTTTTCAATTATAAAAGATAATCCTATGTGATTCAACTATCCGCAAGATATAAGAGTTATTATCAAGATTAAGAGATAAGGAGTATGTTAAATTCCCCGGCAAAGTTCTTCCATAACCTGATGGACAGTGGTAATCTCATGAATTTTTCCCACATTTGCCCCGCAGAACACAAGGCCGTGTTCCACATCCCCCTTCACCGCCTTAATCAGGGCATCTGTGATACAGTAGGGAATCTCACTGGGCTTACATTTTGCCAGGCAGCCATAACACTTCCCCACTGCAAGGCTGTGCTCCTTCACTTCCTCTAAAAATGCATTTTTAAGAGCACGTCCAGGCATGCCCACAGGGCTTTGAATCAGCTCCACATCCTGCTCCCCCGCCTGCACATATGCCTGTTTATAGGCATCCGATGCATCGCACTCCTCCGTTGCCACAAAGCGGGATGCCACCTGGACACCGTCTGCCCCAAGTTCCATAACATGGCTTACGTCCTGGCCGGAAAAAATACCTCCTGCCACAATCACCGGAATTTTCTGTCCAAACTTCTTTCCATATTCTTTTACTGCTCGGATAATATTTTTTATCTCTGAATCGTAGTGAAGTTCCTCCACATGGGCCAACTCCTCTCTGGAAAACCCTAAGTGCCCCCCTGCTTTCGGCCCTTCAATCACCACAAAATCAGCCGTTCTTTTGTATTTCCTGTCCCACATCCTAAGTATTACATTTGCCGCCTTTTCCGAAGACACGATGGGGGCAATCTTTGTGTCGGAACCTTCCACAAGCTCCGGCAAATTTACCGGAAGCCCCGCCCCGGAAATCACCACGTCCACTCCGGCCTTCACCGCCGCCCGCACATGCTGGGCATAATCTTTTAAAGCCACCATCACATTGACTCCCACCAGGCCCTCCCTGGCATATTCTTTTGCCCGTTTCACATGCTTCTCAATGGCTCTTAGATTGCAAAGCTTCTGGTTCTCCTCAAAGCCTTCCTCCCCAAACCCAATCTGGGCTGTGGAGATCACCCCGATACCTCCCTCAGCCGCCACTGCCCCTGCCAGTTGGGAAAGACTGACTCCCACTCCCATTCCCCCCTGGATAATAGGCAATTTTGCAATTTTATCACCGATTTTTAAACTGTTTAACATAATACCCGCCTTTCTTACATTCTGATATTTCATTCTTTCCAAAAATATCCTATCACCATAAAGTTTTTATGTCAACATATTTTGGTTATTAGTATTTGTTTTATATGGTTTTTAATACTACTTATAGTTATAATGCTTACTATTTATTTAAATCACAAAAAGACAGAGGGCAGATGCCCTCTGTCTTTGTATCCCAGCTCTTTACTCTTTTAAAAAATACAACATACATTTTATTTTCCCGTTCTCATCCCTTCTGGCCACCCAAAACTCGGCGTCGTCTTCAGAATATGCACATCCCAGCAAAACAACATCAATATTACCCTCCAGAAAATCATCCCCAAGGGAACTTGCTATTTCATTCGTAAAACCATCACCATCCTTATAGCTGAATTTCACCACGCCATTCTCGTCCCCCGTCACTTCCTGTATGGAATCCTCTTTAAGCTCTGCGTAGCCCAGCAAAGTTTCCAGAGGTATGTCCTTCCATGTAGTGATACTTGGGTCTTTTTCCCGCTCTTTTAATATGATATCATCTAAAATCCTGCAGTTTGTAGATACAATGCCATTCTCCCCTGCCACCGCCTCTTCGGGCTCAATCTCCCAGCTCTCTTGCAGTTTTGCCAGATATTCCTGAGCTTTCTTTTCATCCGCCCTTTTGGGGTCAATGGGAAGCTCCATTAAAAGATTCATTCCCTCATAGGCTTCATTTCTGGTAATTGTGCCGTCACTCTCACTGTAGTTGTAAGCATCCGTCTCATAAAAATCCGTATCCGTAATGCAAAGATAAATCTGCCTGTCTGCGAAAAGCGCAATATCGTCACATTGGATCATGCGGTAGAGCACGCCGCCCCTAACGATAGTACTGTGTGCTCCTCCCATGGAACCCATATTATACTGCCAGGGCTCTAACCCCTGAATCAGAGGGGAGATAAAAAAGTGAAGATTGTTGTACGCATCACTGCTGGTATCCGGCATAGGCTCCCCGTCCAGGCGCTCTATGGAGAGAACTATATAGGTGCCCCCCTCCCTTACCATATCCTCTTTAAAACCGCTATTTATCAGCGCTTCTTTTGTTGTCACCCCATAGAGTTTAAAACGGTAATCCCCCGCCTCTAAGGTTTCGTCCAGCTCCAGGGATTCTTCCCCCTGAAATGCATTTTGCGCCGCATCATTCCCCAGTTCTGATACAATCTCATCTTCCGTCAAATATTTCACCGCCGCAAACACCGTTGAGGACACTGCCAATATAAAAAGTGCTGCAGCCGCCGCTAAAGACCCTATTTTTCGTTTTCCCATAAATTTTACCTCTTTTCTAAATCCAGGATTACCTGCCGGATTAGAAAGATATTTTTTCTCCCATTCACGGATTATTTTATCATTTATGCTTTTATCCGGCGCTATTTCAGAAGCAAGCGCTTTTTGCATTATGAGATCCATTTCCTTTTCCTTCCTCATAGCCATAATCCTCCAATTTTTTCTTCATCAACATTCTTGCCCTGTGCAGTCTGCTTTTTACAGTGCCTTTTGGTATGTGCATCATTTTCCCAATCTCTTCCACAGAAAGCTGTGCGGTGTAGTAGAGGTACAGGGGGATCCTTAAATGTTCCGGAAGCTTTTTCGTCTCAAGGCGGATTACTTCCTCTATTTCCCGGCGAAGATACGCTTCCTCCGGTGTCTCCCCTTTATCTGCAATCAGACAGCTTAACTCTTCCGTCAACTCCCCCACCGGGGCAATCCGCTGTCTCCTTGCAAATTTTTTTCTGTTGTTCTTATAAATTCCTATGCAAAGGGAAATTAGGTAGCTTTTGGGATTTTGGGAACTGTCAATCAGCGAATAACGTTCCGTTGCCCTCAGCATGGTTTCCTGGTAAAGCTCCTCCCCTTCCTCTTTGTTTCCTGTAAGCATACGGCAGAAAGAATAGACTCCCGTCCCTTCCCTCTCCAGTAAATCAATAAATTCCTGACGCGTCATGGTATACCTCCGGATTCGTAATAATGACTACTTAAGCGGCACTTTTTCATCCTGCACTTATATATTGTCCTTCTCTAAAAACTGGTTCCCGGATATGGAAAAATTTATTGAATGAAAAAAGACAGGTGATAATTACCTGCCCTTTTAAACGCACACGATTTATTGTTTCTTAACTTTCTCCAAAAACTCCCCGACACACACCGGCTTAGAATAGTAATACCCCTGGAAATAATCGCAGCCCATCTCCGCCAGCTTTTCCGCCTGTTCCTGATCCTCCACACCTTCTGCCACCACATCCATATTCATGTCTTTTATCATGGAAATGCTGTGCTTTAAGACGCTCATAGCCTTCTTGTTTTTCATGGAATCCCACACCATGGACTTATCTAACTTAATGGTGCGGAAGGGATATTTTATTACCGCCATTGTGTTTGAAAAACCGGTTCCATAGTCATCCAGGGCAAATTCCACCCCCACGTCTATTAGTTTCTGCATATTTGACCACAGGGTATCCTCAGACACCACCGCTGCCGTCTCCGTAATCTCCAAATGCACATGGGAATAGTCCAAGAGATGTTCATCCATTATGCGCACCAGCTGTTCGTGAAGCTGTTCCTGCATACATTGCACCACGGACAAATTGATATGTACGGTCTCTATCCCCAGTTCCCAGATTTTATGTTCCGTCATAAAATGGCACACTTCCCGAAACACATAATCTCCAATTTCCAATATCAGCCCGTTTTTTTCCGCCACCGGGATAAATTCCTCCGGGCTGATAAACCCCATATCCCCGTAAGAGAGACGAAGGAGGGCTTCCGCTGAGGTAAACCGCTGCTTTTCCACTGAAAAAATAGGCTGGTAATACACCTGAAACAACTTCTCCCGGATTGCCTGGCTTAATATCTGGAGAATCTTATTTTCCCTCTTCCCCTCCTTTAAGATATCTTCCCCGGCATAGATGACTTCCTCCCGGCTGCCCCTTCGTTTCTCCTCAAAACAGTAATTCATAATGTCCGTCACATCTTCCAGTTTCTGGGCGCTCTCCGGCAGGTCAATGATACACATAGGGGCCGTCAGGGAAATTTCAATCCCCCGGGAGGAAAAAGGCTTGTGAAAACGCCTCTGTACCTCTTCCGTCAGACTGTCCCATGCAAGAGCTTTCTTCTTCCCCACAATGGCAAACCTGGTATCTGACAGGGCAAACACCCGGCGGCTTCCGGCTGTCTGAACAAAAAACTGTGCGATTTCCTTCACAATCTGCTGCTGGTTTTTCGCCCCCAGCATCTCTCCGATATACCGCAGCCCCTCAATCTGAATGCCTGCTATGCGAAAATGTTTGTCTTTTTCAAGATAAGAGCTCACCACCTCCTGAAAAGCCAACCCGTTATACACTCCAAGAATCTTATCCCCGTAATCCGATGGGTTCTCCAGGGAAAGGTAAATCAATAGCACAGATATGGCAACGGCAAACTGGGCAACCATAAGATTGGAAAAATAAAGCTGAAGAACCACTGCCCCAAAACTGGATACGGTATAAAAATATACCGTGGCATTTTGCAGAAGCGTCATGGTCTTTTGGTATCTTATGGTATGGACCAGAGAGGACAGGACATAAAAAAGTGCAAAGGCATAGAGAACCAGAAAAAACTTGCCATGGAGGTAGGTTTTCTCACTGTCAAAATAAAAGACAGCGTGGGTAAAGGGGGTGGAGAGAACCAGGAGAATATCTATGGAGATGGGCAGCAGGATTCTTGTCATCTCCCATTTGCTGATTCTCTCCCTTCCCCTGGTCACGGCGATAATATATGCGTAATACACTGCCGCCGTAGCGTTAAATGTAATCAGATATATTTCATTGACTGTGTAATGCAGCCAAAGAGGTACGCCACTGGGATGCTCTATCAAGTAAATACTTATCAAATCTGCAATGTTGGATACGATAGCCGCTATGATTAACAGAGTAAAAATCCTTGTCTGACGCGTACTGATTGTTTTTTTGTAAAAAAAATGCACCATTGCAGCTAACACCACAAAGATTGCTGCAATGTCATAGTGAATGATGTATTTCATATAAGTTTCCTCTAACTCATTTTATCTTTGTTATTTATGGTAACACACATCATATCCTTTCACAAGGGAAATCACAGAAAACATCTTTTACACTGTGTGCAAAAAAAGGCAGTGCAATTTGCACTGCCTAAACGAAAGGAAAATAGCGGAAGGGAGACTTGAACTCTCGACACCACGGGTATGAACCGTGTGCTCTAGCCAGCTGAGCTATTCCGCCATATGATATGGGACCTATAGGGC
This sequence comes from uncultured Roseburia sp., assembly GCA_947174805.1. GTDB lineage: Bacteria > Bacillota > Clostridia > Lachnospirales > Lachnospiraceae > Roseburia_B. Next base: position 10,242 of record CAMWKH010000056.1, read on the forward strand.
TCGAACCTATGACCCTCTGCTTGTAAGGCAGATGCTC
>CAMWKH010000057.1 GCA_947174805.1 uncultured Roseburia sp.
ATACCTTGCTCTGTAAAGAGCGTCACTGCTGATGCCTTAACTAAATGACATTGCGGTACACCTGCGCCATTTCCTTTTCCACTGCCTTGCCAAATTTTTAATTTTTATACCCTGGATAAATATTCCCCTGTTCTGGTATCAATTTTAATCACGTCATCCTGTTCCACAAACAAAGGTACATATACGGTAGCCCCTGTCTCCACAACTGCAGGCTTAGTAGCCCCGGTAGCGGTATCCCCTTTAAATCCAGGCTCCGTATCCGTAATCTGCAGTTCCACAAACAAAGGCGGCTCCACAGCAAAAACGCTTCCGTTGTGGGAACACATTTTTACCACTTCGTTCTCTTTCACAAATTTCAGAGCATCGCCGATATCTTCTTTGCTTAAGGTAATCTGGTCATAAGTCTCCACGTCCATAAAGTTAAACAAATCACCGTCTGCGTAGAGATACTGGTAATCTTTTCTGTCAATCCGGGCCTGGGGACATTTCTCTGTAGGACGGAATGTCTTTTCCACCACACCGCCGTTTTTAATATTTTTTAACTTAGTTCTGACAAAGGCTGCGCCCTTTCCCGGTTTCACATGCTGAAACTCAATGATTTGGTAAATATTTCCTTCTAATTCGATGGTAATACCATTTCTGAAATCTCCTGCTGAAATCATTATTTCTTCCTCCTTCATGCATAGGGCAATGCCCACTTCTATGATTCTATAACATCTTTCCATATATTTCAATCTTTTTTTCGTAATTCTTTTTAATAAACGAAAAAATCCCTGTCAGTTTATCTGGCAGGGAATCATTTTTCAGTACCATCTGGTCATAGGTATTTCATTGTTCACATCATTGCTGAATAAAATCTGGTGCAAATCCACCACCCCGTTCATAAAAGCGGCTGCACAGGCACACAGATACATCTCCCACATCCTGGTAAACCGCTCATCAAACATCTCTGCAATCTCACTGCGGTGCCTCTGAAAATTCTCATTCCAACAGAGCAGCGTCCTGTTGTAATGCCTCCGCAAATCTTCCACATCCAAGGTATAAAACCGCAAATCTCCGGCAATATTGATAATTTCCCGAAGGCTTGGCACCACGCCTCCGGGGAAAATGTACTTTTTCACCCAGGCATCACCGGGATATTCTTTTAAAGCGCTGATATAGTGGAGAAGAAACAAGCCTCCCGGCTTTAACATGCGCTTTACGCAGGACATAAATTCCAGGTAATTATTCCGCCCCACGTGCTCTAACATGCCCACGGACACCACCCGGTCAAATTTAATATGAAGTTCCGGCAAATCCCTGTAATCCAACAGTTTTACATGGACATACTCCTCTAAACCTTCCTCTTTGATTCGCTCCTTACACTTTTTCTGCTGTTCCTGGCTTAAAGTAATTCCAATTCCATAAACTTTGTATCTTTTTGCCGCCTCCATAAGCAAAAATCCCCAGCCGCAGCCGATATCGCAGAGGGTCATTCCCTCTTTCAGATTCAGCTTTTCCAGTATCCTCTCGACTTTACAGCACTGTGCCTCATACAGTGTGGTGCCCTCCTCCTTAAAATATCCGCAGGAGTAACTCAGGGTCTTATCCAGCCACAATTTGTAAAAATCATTTCCAATGTCATAATGAGAGCTTACCTCCCTCTTTTGATTGCTCTTATCCCCGGAGGTAAACATCAGCTTTCGGAGTTTCCATCTATCGGTATAGAATTTATCTATCTGACCCAAAAAAAGATTCAAGGTCTCATACAAATCCCCGTGAATCTCAATATCTCCGTCCATATATGCCTCCCCCAGTGCGATGGAGGTGCTTTTCAAAAGAGATCTCATTCCGGGAAGTTTATGCACGGTAACGGAAAACTTGGGTTCCCCTTTTCCGATAAAATGGCTTTTCTCCCCGGTGATAATCTCAAAGGGGCAGGCGTCAAACTGCCCCATAAATTTTACAAATTCTTTTTCTAACACTGCCATAGGAATCCTTCTTTCTATAAAAGTTTATTATAGAAAAAAGCATGTGACAAATGGGAAAAATTATACAGCGCCAGTTCTCAATGTTTCTTCGTATTCTCTTTTTCCATAAGTTTTGTCACTTCCTCATGGACCACCTGATAGACTTCCAGGTAGGAAACTCCCTCTTTCATGGCTATCTTTTTAATGCTCTCATACTCTGGATATCCCCATTTTGTATCCTGGAACTCACAGACTTTAATCTGTACCGGGCCAAAAGAAGATTCCATGGTTATAATATTCCTCTTTAAAATTGTCCGCTCCATTTTTGTCCGGCGGATGCCTATGGTTGTGGTTTCCGTAAAAAGAATTGCCTCCATTTTTTCCACATCCTGAGGTTCACAGATAACTACCACTTCGTAAGCGGGACGATTTTTCTTCATGTATACCGGAATGTAAAACACATCCCTGGCCCCTGCTGCAAAAAGCTGCTCCATGCAGTAGCCGAAAGCCTCCCCGCCGCAGTCGTCCACATTGCACTCCAGTTTTACAATCACTTCCTCGTCCTTTTTCTCTTCCTCCGGCTCCCCCAACGTGTCTATCACCATAGCCCGAAGAAGGCTGGGACGCTCATACTGCCTTTTGCCTGCCCCGATTCCTGATTTTACAATAGAAAACTTCTGGGGAAGTTCCTTTTCCGTACAAAAAGCCGCCGCAATGGCTGCCCCGGTGGGGGTAATCAGCTCCCCCTCCACAGAGGTCATCTGGATAATCAGCTGATACTGCTGGATAATATTGGCCACCGCAGGCACCGGGATAGAGAGAATCCCGTGCTGGCTGTTGACCGTTCCCCATCCCTCGCAGAGCACCGGAATTACCACTTTATCAATGCCGAGATTGTCAAGACATACCGCCGCCGCTACGATATCCACAATGGAGTCCACTGCCCCCACCTCATGGAAGTGTACTTCCTCCAATGTAGTGCCGTGGGCTTTTGCCTCCGCCTCCCCAAGGATTTTAAAAATCTTAACCGCCAGCTCTTTTGCCCTTTTGGTCAGTTTTCCTGACTGGATAATTGAGACAACCTCTGGAAACCCTCTGTGCATATGGGGGTAATGATGTTCCTCCTTTTCCCCCTCCCCATGGAGGTAATTCATATCATGGTCATGATTTTCATAGGCGGCATCCAGCTTCACCAAAAAGTCACAGGCATTAAGCCCTGCCTTTTCCACCCGGTTGATTTCAATCTCAAAACCCTCCAGAGGAAGGCTCGCCAAAGTATCCTTCAATATCTTCTCGCTGGCTCCCAGATCAAGCAAAGCCCCCACCAGCATATCTCCGCTGATACCGGACTGACAGTCTAAATATAATTTTTTCGCCATATCTATACCTCCTGTTTCTTTGCCGCATTCCCTGCGTCTATCCATGCTAGGCGGTTTATCTGGGTAGCCAGATACCCCGCTCCATAACCATTGTCAATATTTACCACTGCAATTCCGTTTGCACAGGAATTTATCATGGTAAGAAGCGCCGAGAGTCCATGAAAACTCGCCCCGTACCCCACGGAAGTAGGTACTGCAATCACCGGCTTATCCACCAGCCCCCCTATGACGCTGGCCAGGGCTCCCTCCATTCCAGCCACTGCCACAACACAGTTTGCACTTTGAATCGCTTCAAGCCTGGACAAAAGCCTGTGGATGCCGCTTACCCCCACATCGTAAATCCTTTCCACGTTCGTTCCGAAAAACTCCGCCGTCTGGGCGGCTTCCTCCGCCACGGAAATATCCGCCGTTCCCGCCGTGACTACCGCAATTTTTCCCACTCTTGCCTTGTTTTTACTCTCTATTTTTATGATATGGGACAATTCATCATACAAAACCTCCGGAAAGCGTTTGGCAATCACCTCATACTGCTGCCTGCTGGCCCTGGTGCCCAAAACCTCCCCCTCCTGCCGATAGATGCTGTCAAAAATCTCCAACAGATGGTCATCCGATTTGCCGCTGCAAAAAATCACCTCCCCGAATCCAGAACGGATTTTTCGGTGGGTATCCAGTTTTGCAAATCCCATTTCATAAAAAGGCTCCCGCTTAAAATAGCTCTCCGCCTCCTCCACGGAAAGCTCCCCGCTTTTCACTTTTTCTAATATCTCGTGGGTTTCCATCTATCCATCCTCTTTCTCAAGCAGCTCATATAACATGGGTCTTACATGAAATTCTTCCATACTCCTCAACGTCTCACTTAAAATTTTTTCCCGGTATTCCCGGTCAAAAGACTTCTTTTTTATCCCTCGGATTAAAAGATTTTTTGGGGTGTGGCTTAAATCCACAAACTCTAACACCTGGGTTTTATATCCGCAGTATTCCAGGAGATTTGCACGGATGCTGTCTGTCAAAAGGGCGGCGAACCGCTCCTGGATAATACCGTATCTGGTGAGCAGCGACAAGTCCTCACTCTCCATCTGGCCGTTTAATTCATGCTGGCAGCAGGGTACGGAAAAAATCATTTTTGCATTCCAGCATATGGCATTGTAAAGGGCAAAATCCGTAGCTGTATCGCAGGCGTGAAGAGAAACCACCATATCCACATCAAATGGCGCCTGATACCCATGAATATCCCCCTGTTGAAAATGCAGTCCATGATATCCGTATTTTAACGCAGCCTGATTACATTTTTCGATTACATCGGCTTTTAAATCCAGTCCAACCATACGAATCTCAAAATTCTTTTTTTCGGTCAGATAATAATACAGGATAAAGGTCAGATAGGATTTTCCGCAGCCGAAATCTATAATATTCAGTTTCTTTTCCGAAAGAGTTTTCACATAATCCTCTATCATCTCAATAAAGCGGTTAATCTGACGGAATTTATCATACATGGATGGGACAATTTTTCCCTCCTTGGTAAAAATCCCCATGTCCACCAGGGGCTCTATAATTTCCCCCTCCCCTAAGAGATACCGCTTTTTCCGGTTATGTTCCCCATCTTTTTTCAAAGCCAGGGCGCTCCTCTTTTGTTTAAAAGTAACCCTGCCCTTTTTGGATATCAAAAGAACCGACTCATAGCCTCCCCCGAAACCGTTTAACTGACGGTAACTTTGAGAAAGCCAGCCGTTAAGTTTTTCCGCCAGCTCCTCCCGCTGTAGGTTTTCGTGAAACGCCTGTTTTTCCGTTAGCTTTTCTATCTGATAATATGCAGGTTTTTCTTCCACGGTGATTTTTTTATACTCCGCACCAGGACCTGCTTTGCTCAGGATCATTCTGCTGCAGCCGCTGTCCAAAAGCCGCTCTATATATGACTTTATCTCATCCATCCCTGTCACACTTTCTAACTGAAGATATGGGTATAGTAACATACTTATGTGGAGATTACAATTTTAAAATAATGAAATATTTCTAACATATTATTAAAATTTTCTAAGCCCTTTTGGATAATGATTTTTTAAGATTCCCCCTGCAAGTTTTCCCCATCCGATGCTGTAACCTTCAACGGTTATGAGATGCCAGCCTTTTTCCCCCTGAAAATTTAAAGTCTGCCCTTTTAGATAGCAGGAAATCTCAGGCCCATCCGAAGGAAAATCTGCGAAACGCGCAGCCTCCCCCGGCATAATGGAAAGGGCCAAGGCATGGGAAGGCTCAAAGCGGTTCTTTTTGTTTGTGCCCAAATGAAGGCCGGGGCGCAGCACTTTAAGGCCTTTGAGGGAAGGCGTCCCCTTTGGCATGAGGTATAGCTGCTCCCCGAAAGCAGCGAATCCCCCCTCTGGAATCCTCTTTAGATTTTCTTTCGCAAATTCCAAAAACTCCTTACAGTCTTTTTCTTTCAATCCTTTTTCCAGAGGAATCCGGCATCCTCCTCTCCCCGGCGTATCTGATTTTATAAGAACAGCGGCAAAATGCCCTTCCCCCTTGATCCTGTGGGGAAACAGCCTTATGGTATCCTCAATATGTAAGGCAGGCTCCAATATCCAATGGGGATTCCCCCCCTCCATACCCGGATATTTTTTTCCCTGGGCAATAAAAAATTCAGGATGACGTTTCAAAAAACGGCTGATACTGCCCTCGTTTTCCTCCGGGGCAAAGGTACAGGTGGAGTACACCATCCGCCCCCCCGGGCGAAGCATATCTGCGGCACAATCTAAAATGTCATCCTGTCTTTTGGCACAGTGCTCCACATTTGAAAGACTCCACTCTAAAAGCGCAGTTTCATTTTTCCGAAACATTCCCTCACCGGAACAGGGAGCATCCACAAGAATTTTGTCAAAATACTCTGGAAAACACTCACGCAAATGCTCCGGCGTCTCGTTTAATACCAAAGCGTTTTTTATTCCCATGCGCTCCACATTTTCTGATAGGATTTTTGCCCTGGCGGGATGGATTTCATTGGAGAATAAAATCCCCTCACCCTGAAGAGCCCCGGCAAGCTGAGTCGTTTTCCCCCCTGGGGCGGCGCACAGGTCAAGAACCTTCTCCCCGGGTTTTACCTCCAAATATCCTGCCGGTGCCATGGCGCTTGGCTCCTGTATATAATATACCCCCGCCTGATGGAAGGGATGGGCCCCCGGAGCGTCCCCGGCGTCATAGTAAAACCCGTTTTCCTCCCAGGGAACCGTGGCCAGAGAAAAGGGGCAGTTGTTCAGAAAGGATTCCCTTAAAACTTTTAATGGATTTATTCTTAACCCCCGGCAGGTTTCCCCTTCCATGGAAGTTTTGAACTCCGGGAAATTACTGCCCAGCATATCTTTCATTCTGTTTTCAAATTCCTGTGGAAACATCCCATTCTCCCTTTACTTTGCGGCAACCAACAGTTTCCTGTACCTGTTCAAGCAGGCTGCAATCTCCTGTTTTCTGGGAACCGCCAGGCCTGCTGGAACATAACGTCCCCCATAGATTTCCCCCAGGCCCTTTTCCGTTATTTTTTTGTAGATAAAATCCCCCATCTCCGATAAGGTATGCCTGCCGTCCATCATCTGTGTAATGGCATATTTCATCACATATCCCAGGGTATTTACCTGCTCACTGTCACAGAGCTGCTCCACATACCTTAAATCTATATATTCCTTGTCAATGGAGACTCCTTCCATCCCCATGGATTTCACTTTAATCCGGTCGGACAATCTCTGCCTTGTCTTTACCCTGCGGTTGTGGTTAGGGCTCTGGGCCTCCTCCACCGTCTCTTCAGCCAGAGGAAAATGCATAGCCTCTTTCTTGGCCGCCTCTGTAATATCCAAGGGCTGATACTGTTTCATCTGGATGATGCAGTCCGCCTTGTGGAAATAGGATCCGCAGCTTCCCGCCACTAAAATGGTGGAAATTCCAAACTTACCATACAATTCCCCCACCCTGTCAATAAAAGGGGTGATAGGCTCGCTGTCCCTGTGAATCACCCGCTGCATCAGCTCGTCTCGAATCATAAAATTGGTGGCGCTGGTGTCCTCGTCAATAAAAAATACTTTGCTCCCCGCCTCCATGGCCTCCACCATATTGGCCGCCTGGGAAGTGCTGCCGCTGGCATCCTCCGTGGAAAAAGAAAAGGTATCCTTGCCATTTGGCAAATCTTTGATAAACATGGAGATATCCACTCCCTGGATACTCCTGCCGTCCTCCGCCCGAAGCTTCATGGCCGTGTCGTCGGAAATCACATATTCCCTGCCATCCCCGGCAATATGGTTGTATACCCCCATCTCCAAAGCTTTTAGCAGGGTGGACTTTCCATGGTATCCTCCCCCTGCTATCAGGGTGATGCCTTTTTTTATTCCCATACCCTTTATTTTGCCCGCATGGGGAAGATGAAGTTCCACCTCCAAAGATTTGGGGGAGACAAAGGCGATGCCCCCCTTCATGGGCCTTGGAGAAATCCCAGATTCCCTGGGCAGAATGGCTCCGTTTGCCACAAATGCTGCAAGATTATTTTCTTTCAAAAGATTTCTGATGCAATTTTGATCTTCCGCCAGCTGCACTGTTTTAAGGACTTCCTCCTTTTGGTACGCTCGGTATAAAAGGGACTGTTCCACGCACTCCGGCAGAAAGGTAAAGAGAATCTTAATCAGTTCCCTGGCATTGATGGTTCTGCCGTTGGCAGGAAATCCCACTTTAAGCCGGAACAAAACATCTCCCTCCGGTGAAATCCTCACAGCGCTGCGCTCTAAAATTTCCTGTCCCGGACGGCTCACAAAAAGCAGCCCGCTTTTACCCGAGCCTTTTGCCTGGAAAGAAAATTTATCTGCAACCTTAAAAAACCTCCGGTTTATCATATCCTGCAGTGCAATCCTCTTATAATCTTCCCTGTAATATTCCTCCGGGAACCCCGCCGTACTTCCCTTCACCTTTACACTCACATCCGAGGGAGCCGCAAAAGGGTCCCCCTGGACATGGTCGATGGACAGTACAAAGCCCTGAAACTGATACATCCCTGCGGTATCTTTATAGGCAGGATAGCTTTTGTGGTCTATCCTGCCTAATAGTTCTTTTAAATCTGCTGCTGTTTTCATTTATTTTACATTCCTTTCCTCTTAGTCTGAATCCGGCACATCCTGGTACTGAACCATAAAATCATCCGCTTCCACAGTATAATAATAAATCTTATCCGGTGTCACCCTTGACATTCCAAGCTTTTTTGCCTCTTTTTCCACCCATTTGTAATCTGTCTTTCCCGCCAGACGTTTCTGGGCTGCTTTTGTCTCTTCTCTTGCGGTTAAAACCTGCTCCTCCAAAAGGGCAACCTGTTCTTTTCTCTGTATGTTCTGCATATTTAAAGACACAATCTTTACGCAGAAAAAAATCATCACACATAAAAGCAGGGATAATCCCCACACAAGGCGCCGGCTCTCCTGCATGTCCTTTTGATGCTCTATATACGCCAGCCTTCTCTGCCGCTTTTTCCTCTCCTCGTTTTCACAATAGCTAAGGAACTGTTCCGCCACAAAATTAGCCTTATCATTTCCCAAACTATTTCCGCTGTTCAAACTCTCTCATCCTCACTGCAAATTCCTCCATTTTGTCTGACGTCCCCAAAGCTGCAACCCGAAGAACCTGCCGTTCTCTCATTACTTCCCAGGCAAAAGCCATGTCTTTATTTGCTGACAAAATCTTTTTCATTTCTTTTAAAATCTTTTCTTCTTCATTTTCACAAAAAGGAATATCCCAGGCAAAGCAGCAAAGGGCCTGCTGCTCCTTTTCCGGTTTTAAAAATTCGGAAATGATGTCCTGGGGTTTTAAAATCTTCTCTCCCTTTGCATCCACTTCCGAAAAGAGACGGTTGATATCATCCTCTGTGAAACGCCATTGGACGCCAATTTTTCTGCCTCGCAATGTGCCGTCTTTCAGATAATTACGGATTGTTCGGCTGGTCAGCCCTGTCAGTTCCGCCACGTCTGCCACGGTATACAACTTCTGCTCCAGCATCTTGGCATCCTCCTTTTCCCTTCATTATATTTCATTTATTTTCTTATGTAAAGTCTTAATTTATAAAAAATACATATAAATTCTTTTATCTACATTCTTTTTCTTAAAAAAGCATTGATTTTCACAAATTATAATTTATTTTCATATTAACACCTACTTTTTCCTCATTTTTCTTTATTTTCACATATTTTCATATAAATGTATATACTGCATTTGGATACATAAGATTGTGTGCCGGATGGGGAACATGTGTAAAATTTTGCATGGCTGGGCCTTGTCGTTACCGTAACCTTCCAGCAGGTTGATAACGCCACACACGCCAAGGCCAGCGCCCAGCACAATTACAGGACTTTCAGGGTTTCAATAGCGCTTGCAAAAAATTCCATAAATTACCTCCATAAATTTGTTGTGATTGGTTGGATAGGGACAAAAAAAGCCCGCCGGTTGAAAAGTCAATCGGCGGGTGCATCAGACGCGGGCGGCGCTTCGAGTTCACAGCTTTCAAAAACGTCGTCCGGTCGGACGGTCAATCTCCGGCTCAGATATTTTGCAATATCAAAAGAGTTCTTCTTGTAAAGGATGTATTGAATCTTTCCAAAGTTAGTTGATTTTGCGTTTTAACTCAAGCCGCAACAGCTT
>CAMWKH010000058.1 GCA_947174805.1 uncultured Roseburia sp.
GAACCGGATAGAATCCTTTCGTTTTAGGTGTCTATGCTGGCGGGGACAGGTCATGAAGACATAGGCCAGGAAGAACAGGAAAAGGAGATGCAAAGGACACAGGAAGAGCAGCAAAAAAGGAAGGGACGTTAAATGGGAGAAAAAGAAAGGGGCTGCTGCTGCGGCCCTTTCTTTTAATAAAACATTGTGAAAGGAAGAAATATGGCGAAAAGTAAGAATATCTTAAATACATACCGTGACAAAGCATTGGAGCGCATCAGCACGGATGAAAAGGAATACCACAGGTTTTTGGAATACTGCGGCCGGGGGAACATCCACAAGCTGTCCTTTAACTCCCAGCTCGTCTTATTCTGGCAGAAGCCCTATGCCCAGGTTGTTGCAGGGTTTGATGCATGGAACAGGGGGGGCTGGAAACCGCATCCTCCCTGGAAGCCACGGAGCGGGCATTTATGAGGAGCCGGGCATGTCCTACCGGGGGTATCTGGAGAGTTCAGCCCATAACGAAATCCTTTCCATGGTGATTGAAAAATCCCGGTGTTTTTCAAAGGTAGAACAAAAAGAGGCTTTGGCCGGATTGGAAGAGATGGTATTTAACCAATACTTTGTTGCCCATCCAGAAATGATTTTGGGGAAGAATTACAGGATTTTCACTTCTGGACATAATCGAGCTGTTGACAAAGTGTCTTTCTCGAAAACGATATACTATATATGGATTAGCCAAATCAAGTAAAACACTATACATTGCGTCTAATCATGGATTGACTTTTTAAATAGGGGGTTTGTCAACAGCTCGATTATGTCCAGAAGTGGGGAAAAAGTAGAATTGTACCTAAATGCGTGGTATAATATTTTTGTTACCGCCCCTACACTGGTACTAGGGGGTGTTTACATGGAAGCACTTTGCTCTTTTATAGTCGCTGTTGCGGCTGGCGTAGCCTGCCACTACGTCATCAAGTGGTTAGACAGTGATGAGTAGACGGTAACTAGCCCAGACGTTTTACCTCTTCGTAAAAGAGGGAGAACCCCCGGACGTACTCGCAATACGCCCGGGGGTTCATCCTTTTGTCACATGGACTACTTTGCTCTTTTTTTGCCTACAGGCATTATAGCATATGCAGAAATCACTTGCAAGATACATTTTCACTTCTGGACATAATCGAGCTGTTGACAAAGTGTCTTTCTCGAAAACGATATACTATATATGGATTAGTCAAATCAAGTAAAACACTATACATTGCGTCTAATCATGGCTTGACTATTTAAATAGGGTGGTTGTCAACAGCTCGATTATGTCCAGAAGTAGAAGAGAAAAAATGTTGCCTATAGTCACTATAAAACTAAAAAAATATTTTGTATACTGCTTATATCGTTTACAAATATAAGATTTTAGAGGAGGATATTTTAACTTATGAAACTGATTATCACGGAAAAGCCCAGTGTGGCGGGAAGCATTGCAAAAGTCCTTGGGGCGGATTTGGCCAGGGACGGTTATATGGAAGGAAACGGTTATGTGGTAAGCCACTGCCTGGGCCATCTGGTGGAACTTTCCGGCCCAGAGGAATATAAAAAAGAGTGGAATAAATGGAGCTATGAGAGCCTGCCTATTTTCCCAAAAGACTTTAAGTACCGTGTAAAAGAGGACACGAGGGGCCAGTATAAAGTCCTTCAGGCTCTGATGCGAAAACCTGACGTTTCCAGTGTAGTCAATGCCTGTGACGCCGGCCGGGAAGGGGAGCTTATCTTCCGCCTTGTCTATGATATGGCGGGATGCCAAAAGCCTATGGAACGGTTATGGATTTCATCCATGGAGGAGGAGGCCATCCGGGAGGGGATGAAAAACTTAAAACCGGGAAACATGTATGAGGGCCTCTACCATGCGGCACTGCTTCGGATGCAGGCGGACTGGCTGGTAGGGATAAACGGCACAAGGCTCTTTACCGTGATGTACGGGGGCAAGACATTAAAAGTAGGGAGGGTACAGTCACCGACTCTTTCTATGCTTGTAAAACGGGAAGAAGAGATAAGGAATTTTAAAAAAGAGACGTATTACAGGGTGCACTTAACCTGCAAAAAGATGGAGGCGGTAACGGAGCGCATAGGAAGCCTAATTAAGGCGGAAGAAATTGCAAAAGCCTGCCGGAATAAAGAGGCATCAGTGGTATCCGTAACAAAGGAAGAAAAACAGACGGTGCCTCCCAAGCTCTATGACCTGACAACTTTACAGAGGGATGCCAACCGTCTGTTCGGCTATACTGCAAAGCAGACCCTTGACGCACTGCAGAGCCTGTATGAAAAGAAACTTGCCACTTATCCCAGGACAGACAGCCAGTATTTATCCGATGACATGGGACAGACGGCGGGGGAGGTCATCCAGGCTGTCTTAGATTCCGGCATCCTTCCGGGGGCGGAGAATACCGTGTGCAAACCAGACATCCAGCGGGTATTAAACAGTAAAAAGGTGACAGACCATCATGCCATCCTCCCTACGGCAGAGGTTGTGACGGAAGACTTATCCTCCTTAATCCCCCGGGAAGGGAGGATTTTAGCCATGATTGCCAGCCGCCTGTTGTGTGCCACGGGGGAAAAATACGTTTATGAAACCGTAAAGGCAGAGATAGCCTGCGGGGGCAGCAAGTTTTACGTTACCGGGAAAAATGTATTGTCCCTGGGATTTAAAAAACTGGAAGAGGATTTCCGGCACCTTTTCCGGGGGGCAAAAGAAGAGGAAGAGAAAAGCCTGCCGGAACTAAGGGAAGGGCAGGTATTGTTAAAAACAGAAGCAAAGGTAAGAGAACATGAAACAAGCCCCTTAAAGAGGTACACGGAAGATTCCCTGCTTTCAGCCATGGAACATGCCGGGGATAAAGAGACAGCAGAGGATGCAGAGCGCCGGGGCATTGGGACGCCTGCCACCCGGGCGGATATCATAGAGAAGCTGGTAAGGGACGGTTATGTCATACGTGAGAAAAAACAGCTTATCCCAACAAAAGACGGGGTGAATTTAACCTTTGTCCTGCCGGAATCCGTAAAATCCCCGCTTCTTACAGCGGATTGGGAAAATGCCCTGGCACTTTTGTCAAAAGGGGAAGGCAGGGAAGAGGACTTCATGGAGGGAATCCGCCGCATCATTTCAGACTTTATGGATGCCTACCATAAGCCGGGGGAAGAAGAAAAAAGGATGTTTGAAAAAGATCCGGAGGTTATGGGGATGTACCCCATATGCGGGCGTGACGTGGTAAACCTGAAAGGGAAAAAGGGGAAAGAAGGCTATGACTATTTTAAATGCCAGAATAAGGAATGCCAGTTTAAGATGTACCGGGACAGTGGCAGGCTTTATAAACTTTTGCAGAGGAAAATCACAGACAAGGACATGAAAAGCCTCCTGCTCCCATGCGGCCTTACCGCCCAGTGCGTGTCAGCAAGGACCGGGAAGAAATATAAGGCAAACATCAAGCCAAAAAATGAACTGCAGGAATTTAACGGGAAACTGTATCCGGATTTTGACCTTATCCTGTTATAAAATAGTAAATTTATTACCGCTTCCGGCCACGATGCCTGGGGGCTTGAAAAGAGGCATCTGTTCGGGATGCCTTTTTTTCAGTTAAAGCTGTTTCAATCGAAAGCACATCCGGAAATATCAGATGTATTCCTTTTCTATGCAGGGCAAGAACACGCCTGGCTTTGGAAATAAGCTCCTTTTCAAAGGCACCGTCTATCCGGACAGGAATATTTGTACGGCTGTCAATATATTCATTTTTTATGTAATCAGCGGTAACAGGACACATGTTCTGAAGGAGAAATGCTTTTTCATACCCGAGAACATTGCCAAAGGCAATGGTATCGCAATGGTGGTAACGTCTCAGTTTTTGTTCGTAATAGCGTCTGTATTTCGTTACCTGGGAAGAAAAAGGGATCATCCAATATAAACCAGTAGCAGAGTCTTTAAAGGCATAAAAACATGGGCGGTCATGCGCTTTCCCTGCAATCATTTCTTTGTTCTGCATCAGAGTTGGGTCAGGAAAATCGATAAAATACTGGTCAGTGATGTAATAAAAATGTCCATTATGCATATACATACCTCACAATAAAGAAACTCCATTCTTTTGAATGGAGCTTCATACATTTGAACTCGACCTCTTGATTAGCCGCATATCGAGTAGCGGCACACATTTGAACTCGGCCTTATTTTAGTTGCGTACCGGGAAGCAACAAACATTTGAGATAGAATCCCTATCTGTAACTATAATGTAACATTCAAATATGCGTTTGTCAATAGGCGTAGAACAAATGGACAAAAGTGCTGTCAAAGTCAGTATATGCTGTGCAGATAATATTATACACAACAAACTTCATGACTAAAAACAGTATCCTTGACACTCCCCATAGCTAAAGCAAGGGGATTCTTGTTTCTGCCACCACTGCATTTACTCATACCTTTCGGCATTACAATGTCTTACACAGTGTCCACAAGCTAGATTATACTGTTCCCGTATGCCCTACGGTGCAGTCTTATATATTTTTTTATGCTGACTGCATCTGCAGTCCTTTCCTCAAGATATTTATGCTGGAATTGCTGTCACGGTTATGTACTGCATGGCAATCCGGACACTCCCATACACGAACCACCAGATTTTTCACCAGTGAATTCTGATACCCGCAACAAGAACAGGTCTGGCTGCTTGGATACATCGTTGGTACTTTTACAACATCATTTCCATACCAGTCAGACTTGTATAAAAGCATATCAAAAAACTTACTCCATGATGCAGAAACGATATGTTGTGCCAGCTTATGATTACGAACCATCCCTTTTACATTTAAGTCCTCAATGCAGATTGTTTGGTTTTCACGAATCAGCATGGTGGACTGTTTCTGCAAGAAATCATTTCTCTGATTTGTAATCTTTTCGTGAACTAAGGCAGCCTTTACACGCTGTTTGTTGCGGTTATTGGAACCTTTCTGTTTTCTTGAAAGCTTTCGCTGTTCACGTATCAGTTTACACATGGATTTTTCAAGATATTTTGGATTTGGCACAACGTTTCCGCTGCTGTCGGAGTAAAACTCTTTGATACCAACATCAATGCCAATGCAGCCGCCATTGTTTACTCTTGGCTGCGGCTCAAATTCCACATTGAGAACCGCAAAATACTTACCCGCAGGAGTATGCTCTATCGTTACGTTGTTGATTTTTCCTACTTCCATGGACTGACGTATTTTGACAAAACCAAGTTTAGGGAGTTTGAGATATCTTCCTGCAATACGGATATTATCTTCCTGATTTATCGTCCGGTAGGACTGATGGTGGCTGTGCTTGCTTTTGAATGTCGGATGGGCAGCACGTTTCTGAAAAAAATTTACAAACCCTCTGTCCAGGTCACGCAGGGACTGCTGCAGGGCAATGGAATCTGCCGCTTTTAGAAAGGTGAAGCCGTCACTCTTTTTTAGCTCCGTCAGCATGGCAGAAGTCTGGGAATATCCAATCTTATTGCCATTCTGATACGCCTCGTTACGCATGGCAAGACCTTTGTTGTAAATGAGCCTGCAGCATCCAAGGGTTTGGTTGATTAAATTTTTTTGTTCTTTGTTTGGATAGATCCTGAATTTAACACCTTTTTGCATTATCCCTGTCTGTCCTTTTGTCGTTGTGGGGTTTTCTGGTTCTCAATGTACTGTTTGACGGCTTCCAATGGGGTGCCGCCAACAGTCGATACAAAATAGCTGTTTGTCCATAGGGTAGGCATCCTTGTTTTGAAAGCTGGAAATTCTTCCCTTAGAATTCTTGAGGTATATCCTTTCATGGATTTTACAGCTTTGTGTATGCCGGATTGCGGATCTGCTTCCATGCGTATGTATACATGGTCCGGCATAATCTCCATTTCCATGATGTCTACAGAAATATTTGCAGCACAGCCAAAGAGCAGCTCCTTTAATCGGGCATCGATACCATTTGTTAAAACGTTTCGTCTATACTTTGGGCACCATACTACATGGTACTTGCAGGAATAGACGATATTGTTGTTTGATTTATATGTTTTATCCATGATTGTATCATACAAAATTTTTCTAATTAATACAATATTTTAGGTCCATCTTCAATTACTTGCGTAAATTCGATGGAAGTGTCTTATATCCCCATAGCTGAAGCAAGGGGGGTTACGACACATTGGATAAAAAATGGTCCTGTTTTTCTTTTCCAAATAAAAAAGTTGCCTGTGGTCACTATTTTTTAAAATACCCGTATAGTTAAATAGAAGGCAGGCCGGATAAAAAATAGTGGCCAATAGTCCCTGTTTTTTTGATTTCAAATAAAGTTAAATAGGGATTGGGAAAACAAGAAAAAAGGAAGGAGAAGAACATGACAACACAGGTAACCCTAAACGGGAAGATATACGGGAATATTGAGGTGGTGGGCATAGACCACGGATACAAAAACATGAAGACCAGGGGGAGCATCTACCCTACGGCAATCTCAAAACTTTCGGCGAAACCGGATGATTTGACAGACGTTTTGGAGTTTGAACATAAATACTACACGCTGATGGGGGAGCGGGTCTTATCCGTGGAAAACAGGGATAAGTCGGATTCAGAGGAATTTTACCTTTTGACCCTCTCCTCGTTGGCCAAGGAACTCACCCTGCGCAAGCATACGGGGACAAAGGGAAAACCGGTGAACGTGCTCCTTGCCGCAGGGCTTCCCTATAAGTGGTATGAAAACCAGAAGGAGGGGTTCTTAAAAAAGCTGATGTCCCATCCGTCCTTAGAATTTTCCTTTGAGGGAAAACAGTACTATGTGAACCTGCTTAGGACCAGCCTTTACATGCAGGGGGTTGCGGCCATGCTCTCCGACAAGCGGGAGTATATGACAGGGTTCAAAATCATTGTGGACATCGGAGGGGAGACGATAGATATTATACCAGTGGAAAACGGCAAAGTCATCCGGGGGGACTGCAGGATTGTGCCAAAGGCCACCATAGCCCTGATGCACTCCATCATCGAAGGGGTGGAAACAGAGTTTTACGAGACACTGCGGGAGATGGAGATTATAGACATCATAAAGCGGGGGAGGCGAAAGACAGAGGATAAGATAGATAACTACATCCAGGAAAGGTTGGCTTTATACTGCGGGGATGTACTGCGTCGGTTAAAGGAGTTTGGCTTTAACACCAGCCGTTCTGACATTCTGTATGAAGGGGGAGGGGCTTTAATTATAAAGAATTTCAGCACAGAAGATTTGGGACGCTCGTATTTTATCACGGACTTATGCGCTAATGCAAAAGGCTATGAAGTTTTGGAGTTTAAAAATCCGGCGGGATGAGAAAAAGGCATAGGGGAGGTTTGTGATGCAGGAAAAGGAAACAAAAACAGGCGGGGCAGGAGAGTATTATAACTACCAGCTCAGGCTTTCCCCGGACAATCCGTTAGAAGCCCAGGCTATCCATCTAATCCTGGAGCGGGATAAATTGGACTACCCTACCGTAAAATCACTGCTTTTAAAAAAGATATTAAAGTCCCAGGAAGGCATGGGGGCATCTGCGGAATCTTTTATACAACAGCATATAGCAGGGCTCATAGAAGAAGTGCAGACACTCCGGAAAGAATTGGATGAGTTAAAAAGAGGCCAAAGCCAGGCACAGGAAGAGCTGCCTGAAATTCCAGCAGAAACAGAAACTTTACAGGAAGAACCGGACGGCCAGATGGATTTATCCGGCTTTGACGCCATTGCGGACAACCTGTTAAGCGATATGGAATAAACGTTAATTTAAAACCAAAAGCCGGCTGTTTCTTAGCCGGCTTATTTCAAAAAAAGGAGAAAAATATGGATACTTGGAAACGATTTACCTCAGAGGAACTTAGGATTGCAAGGACTGCCAGCATCACAAAAGTGGCAAGGGCATTAAATTTTACGCCGGTTAAAATAGGGCAGCCATGAGTGCAAAAGATGATGAAGAGGGATATACCTTCTTCCGGAAAAAAGACAACAACAGCTTTACCAACCAGGAAGGGGAAACCATTACCCAGGAAGTGGACTGCTCCGTGGCAGGATGGTCCTTTAGAAATGACAATAAGAAAGAAACCATGTACGGGACAAAAGAGGAAGTCCTTATGTCAGAGATGCTCCTTTCGGCCAAAAAGGAAGGGGATATGTCCGGGGCAGAAGTGATAAGCTACGGGGCAGCGAACCCTGACTTTGGCTCCCATGACGCAGAACCGGAACAGGGGATGCATGGGCATCCGGGAAGCCTTCTTGGAATTTTCCCGGAAAACAAGGGCACAGGGCTTATAAATCTTTTAAAAGGGGCACAAGAGGATGCCTTTCAGACGCCTGTCATCAACCTTTACGCCGTATGGGACAAAGGCCCGGTGATTGATGCGGAGGAGGAAATTTATTTTACCCTAAAGGAAGCCAAAAGGGGGGACATCACAGAAGAGGAACTTTTAAACTATGCCACTGCCTGGGATAAGGAACTAGAAGGGATTACCCCGGGAGGCTATTTAAAGGAAGGGAAAGACGGGGAGAACCATACGGAATTTAGCGTATGCGACTATGACCACAGGCAGTTTGAAGCCTTAGAGCATAACGCCATGATAACCGTGATGTACCGTGCCACTGACAGTATTGGAAACGAGACTTATAAGCAGAGCAAGGTCTACATCGTGGATACAGCTTCCAGGAGGGACACGGAAGCCCGTACCAGGGAGAATGCCAGGGCATACCTTCGGTTCATCAGCGCAGAGTACCTTTGGACACTGGATAAAGATTCCCTTTGGAACACAGACCCGGTACGCCATCAGATGTTACTAGAGGCGTTAGACCCGGATACGCCGCCCCAGTACCGCATGGTCTACACCCATCAGGACATACTGGATGCGAAAGAGGGGTATGACCTCCCGGCGGATGAGTTCTGGGAGAAACATGTAGAACCCTTTATTGTGGAGCGGAATTAAAGGAATAATGCACTGAAAAAGTGTATACGAAATAAAAGGAAGCAGGGGATATTTTGATTATTTGAGAGATATCTCCTGCTTTTCTGTTTAAATATTTTCTTAAAAATAAATCTGCTTTTTGTTATGTTATCTCACAAATATTTGAGAAAAATGCTTGACATTTATACTAATAGAATGTATAATAAAATAAAGGGAAAGGTGGATT
The DNA here is from genome assembly GCA_947174805.1 of uncultured Roseburia sp. Lineage (GTDB taxonomy): Bacteria > Bacillota > Clostridia > Lachnospirales > Lachnospiraceae > Roseburia_B. The sequence goes on from CAMWKH010000058.1 coordinate 9,152, forward strand.
GTGTATGTTAGAATATAAAATAGATATTATTTCAGAATTAAAGAAAGTAGGAATCAATACAACGGTTGCAAAAAAGACCGGAGTTTTCGGGCAGGAAACAATGAGGAAATTTAAAAATAAAGATACGTCTATATCCTTGGAAAATTTAAATCGGCTCTGCTGTGTTTTGGAAATGCAGCCTAGAGATATTATTAAGTTTATTGAAACAGATGAAGACAGAAAAAATATAATCTCAAAAATAAGTGAAAATCATTGATAATCACTAAAAATTGTGATAAAATATAATTATCAAGAGGAGCAAGGCTTGATAATAACCCGAAAGGGAGAAAGGAGGGCATATGGAAGAAATGACAGTATTGGAAATGCAGAGATTTTTAAACCAGCAGTATGCGGAGGGAAAAACAGAATTAGAAGCCTATAGAAACTTAATGGCAATACTGGGATTGACTTATCCCCAGAAAAATGAAGCAGAATAACCAGAAAGAGCACAGAAAGGGCGGTGAACGTAAAGCCGCCCAAACTGTAAAAGTAGTATAGCAGATAATTGAAGAAAAATCAAATGGAGGAAGAGCATGGTTTGTGTCAAGTAATCGTTGGCAAGTTACCATTCTTTTTTCTTGAGGCTGTAAAAAATCTTGTGTCTATGAACTTTAGACTTTCCTGATAAGAATT
>CAMWKH010000059.1 GCA_947174805.1 uncultured Roseburia sp.
CTGTATATCCGCATCATCTATGTACTGCCTGCCGTATGGTATATGCACTTTCTGTTCCTCCTTTGGCTTATATGCGCTTTAACGCTTTTTTTAAGTATTGGGGGAAATCAAAATCTGAATCGTCCGTTCTGTCCCCTGCTTTATATTATACTTAGCTCTCCAGCCCAGTTCCTTTATCTTTCTGCCGTCCAATCTTGCTTTGGTCGCTGTACTGTATCCCGCTTGTTCCACCTTATCCGGCAATTCAAATACAACCTTTTTTCCAACACTTTCTGCAATAGATAATGCCAAATCTTTCAGCATAATGTCAGAAGCCTCGTCTGCAATATTATAGGCTTCTCCATTTTCACCTTTCAGAAGCACTGTCAGAAGCCCGGAAACTGCATCTGCCACATAGGTATAGGAAAAATATTGCGTCCCTGCACTTTTTAATACAATATCTTCCCCTGCAAGAGCTTTATTGATAAACTGGGAAACCGCCTTCGTGTCACTCATTAACATGGTGGGGCCGTAGGAGCGAGTCAACCGTGGAATTACAATATCCAGGTTATACTGCTTTCTATATGCCTGGCATAAAGCTTCCCCGCATCGTTTGCTTTCCGGATACCCTGCCCTTAAGGTATTGGAATCTATATATCCGCAGTAGTTTTCTTCAAAAAACTCCGTATCCCCCCGGTTTTCCCCGTATATTTCATTAGAAGAAACAAAGGAAAAACGTTTTGCATGATGTTTCACTGCTAACTGCAAAAGATGATTTGTCCCGATTATATTGGCTGTAATAGTACCGATTGGGTCGGTAGAATAGGCAATGGGATGCGTGTTGCTTGCCATGTGAAGCACATAGTCAACCCTATCTTCTGCCTCTAGTTCCAAGGGAAGATTGATATCATGCGCAATAAACTGAAAACAACTTTGTCCCCAGTAGTCAAAAAACTTTTCCTTTGCCCTTGAAATACTTCTCCCCAGTGCATAAATACGGCAGTTAAAATCCTCATGGAGATTCTTATACATTAATACATCCACAAGGAAGCTCCCTGTCAGGCCGCTTGCTCCGGTAATCAAAAAGCTCTTATCTTTTAGCTTTTCCCAGGGCAGGTCTAATGCTGCGGTAAACTTTACATCCTCTTCATATAACTTGTGATTTATCATGGAATTTGTATCCGCCTTCCTTCTTACTTCAGCCATGTGTCTTTGTCTGCATTTAAATATGCTTTAAACATTTCCAGGTCATCCATAGTGGTGAGTTTGATATTCTTGTCAGAGCCTGCCGCAAAATACAGGCGTTCCCCTAATTCCACCATCATAGTATTTGTGTAGGAAGAACCTTGAATGCCGATGCCTTTTTCAAAGGCTTCATGGTAAGCACTGTCTAATTTTCCAAACTTATACGCCTGGGGGGTGGAGACCCGGCGCAGGGTTTCTCTTGGGATATATTGAACGGTGGATATTTCATCATCCGTCACAAAAATCTGTTCATTGTAAGGCAGGGAAGTAACCGCATTCCCATGCTGCCTGCATTTCACAATGACATCCGCCAAAACCGCCGCATCAACAAGGGGACGTATGCCGTCATGGATGATAATGGTATCCTCTGCATCACACTTGTCCTCCAGATAAAAAACGCCATTTCTTATGGATTCCTGGCTGGAATTTCCGCCGGAAACAATCCATTTTAATTTGCTGATATTAAATTGTTTCGCATAGGCCCAGACAACATCGTGCCATCCATCAATACACACCACCTCTATAGCGTCAATTTGGGGATGTCTCTGAAATCCTTCCAGGGTATAAATCAAAACAGGCTTGTCGCAGACATTGATAAACTGTTTTGGAATGTCTTGTCCCATGCGGTGCCCTGATCCACCTGCAATAATAATCGCTACATTCATCCATCTTCTCCCATTTTGGTGTCTTCTCTTTTACACGGATTTTTTATATAACACTTCTTACCTTGCCCCACCTGTGATTCCCATGTTTTGTCCGGTGACCATATCGCTTACAGAGGACAGGAAGTATTCGATTGCCGGGACGCATTCTTCAACTTTAATATTGCGGCCCCTTGGATTATCTTTAGCGCTTTGTTCAATAGCCAGCTCTGACAGATTTGATAAGAATTTTGTCTCCATCATGTCCGGTGAAACTGCGTTTACGGTAATTCCCTTTGGCGCATATTCCGTTGCCAGTGTACGCACCAGCCCTAACAGTGCATATTTTACGGTAATATAGGAGCTTTGGAATTTTGGGGGAATCCCAAATAAATAGGAAGTTAAAACCATGACAATCTTGCCGTATTTCACTTTTGCCATCTTTGGAATAAATGCCTGCAGTATCATTACAACGGACCGAAGGGAAGTGTCAATTTCCTCCTGCCAATGGTTCCACTCATTTTTTGGAAAACGCTGGCTGGCCGGGCTGGATGCGGAGAGGTGTACAATATGGCCTGGCCATTCCCCACTGGCCTGGATTTTTTCTATCATTTGTTGTGTACTGTCCATATCCCGGAAATCCGCCTGAACCGGAATTATTTTATCTCCTAATTCATTTATCAAATCGTCAATCATGTTTTTAGAACTGTGGTAATGTGCCCATATTCTGTCATAGTTGTTTGCTGTTTTCCGTATCAGGCTGGCTCCGACTTCTGAAGATGCGCCTGTTACAAGAAGAATTTTTCCGTTATCCATTTAAAACCCCTTCTTTTAGTAATCCTCTAAATACCTTTTCATTTTTTTGATTTCGCATAGTAACTTTTAATTCCAGATAATTTAATTCTCTGTTAATTTCTATGATTTCGCCTGTCACGGATATTGTATCCCCTACAAAAACCGGCTTTACAAAATTAACGCTTCCCCCCAGTATCAAACAGTATTTGCCCGGCAGGTAACATCCGCCTAAAGTTGACATAAAAGATGCTGTGAGCATTCCGTATACAACCTGGTTTTCGTACCCCATTTCTCTGGCAAAATTCAAATCTCTGTGAAGGGGATTTTCATCCAGGGTAATATCATAAAATTTCTGCATCATTTCTGATGTAATTGTCCTGCTGAAAGTTTCCTTCATCCCTACAAATAAATCCGTTATTTTATATTCGTTCATTTACTCACCTGTTTTCTGCAAAAAAATCACAAATTTACCGTTGCATTTTACTGTGCAAGGGACAGATGCTTCATAAGCGCATCCAGTAAATCTCCGATTCTTGTACATTCCGCCACTTCTTCCAGGGTAAAAGTTACACCAAAAGTTTTTCCCAGCTCATTTATAAGGGACATATGGGCCAGGCTGTCCCAGTCCTCTACATCTGCCGCAGACAATTCTTCTGTAATAATAAGACTTTCGTCCTCAAATACATCCTTGCAAATTTCTGCCATTTTTTCTAAAACTTCTTTTCTATTCATCGCTATCTGCCTCCTTGATATATGTTTTTGCAGTTTTAAAAGCATCCAGGTCTAAATGAAATAAATTTTCCCCGTCTCTGTTAAAACCCATTGTTTCGTAAATATCTTTTACCATTTGATTTTTTTTAGTGGGTATGTATTGGGATGATATGGTTTCAAAACCGTTTTCTTTTGCAGTCTGTACCACATGGTTCATCACAAATTCTTCCATCCCCCGTTTGAATACCCTGCAGCTCATCAGCCATGTGTCCACAAAAAGTTCTTTTTCTGAAGTCTTTTTTAGGATAACTACAGATACCAAGCCGTAGTCTCCGAATTTATCTTTTAGCGTATAGTAAAGGGTAATAAAACCCTTATCTTCGGCTAATTTTTTAATGTCGTCTTCCGTATACCGCACTGTCCGCAGGTTAAATTGATTCGTCCTCTGGGTAAGCTGTGCAATCCGTGGATATTTTACAGGTTCAAAAGCTTTTGCCCTGCCTTCCATCATAAGATTTTGTAGATAATCGTCTATTGTCTCAAAGCTTTGTTGGTGGCTCTTTCTTTCAAACTCCGTCTGATATAATTTGGTGCGGTCACTTCCGGAACCCGTATAGGAAGCCGTCTCAAAATAGTTTTGTTTTTGGAGGAAATCCAGCCAAAGCGCAGGATCTTTCGGAAGTTCAGGAACTTCTATATCCGGGCATTTTTCTTTTACCAGGTTTCTCTCAACCGGATTATCGTCTAGGAATACCATAGAATCCATTCCTATGTTCAGGCTCTCCTGAATCATTTTTATATTTGACGCCTTATCATTCCAGTTTGCAACAAAAATTGAAATGTCTGACAATCTAAGAATCATTTCCTCGTGTTTTTCAAAAGGCTCTCTCGCAATATCCGCCTCATTTTTGCTGCATACCGCAAGTATGATTCCGCAGTCCTTAAGCTGCTTTATCCACCGCTGCAAATTGGTAAATACATGGCCTTTTCCATACTCTCCGATTTCTATGCCGCCCATGCCGTCATCCCCAATTATGCCGCCCCACAAGGTATTGTCTAAATCAAGAATGACACATTTTTTTATTTTTCCATTCATGGCATTCACCACATCGATGACTGCTTTGGCAAGGTAGGGCAAAGCATCCATGGATACCGACATTTTAGCATGATAATAAAGGGCCGCATCAAAGAAAAAATCCCTGCCAAGATTAAGCTGTAGGGAAAGAGCATCAACGGGATAGACCTTTCCGTTTTTTGCTTCCGCTTCTGCCAGAAGGTAATTCAGTTTTCGTATCTGGTAAATAAATGTAAAATCCATTTTACAGGAATAGTTTCCCATTGCCTTGTCATCAATTTCACAGAAATTTATCTGTAAAATTTGAGCCTTAGAATTTTTTTCGATTAAGTCCCAGTAATGCTGTATCTTTTGCATATAAGTTTCTGCAAAGGTATTTCTTAAGGAAACTTCTTCCGCCAGATATTCTTCATATATTTTTTCAGTACAAAGCCATATCAGGATTTTATCTGCTCCAAAACCATATACCTCTGAAGAAGGATTCAGAAGCTGGGTGGCGATTTGGTTATAGTCAGCGTCAAATACCGTTAGATTCAATCCTGACAATCTGCCATACCCCTTAACGGCCTGGGAAAAAAACTGTGTTGCACAATTTCCCAGTACTGCCAGACGGATTTCTTTTCCGCCTGCTTCCTTTTTACAGGCTTTCTGTAATTCACGAAATGAATACATGGATACACCTCATTTCCGATATCATCCCTTTTGGGGCTAATGTTCAAGTAAGCCCGTTTTTTCAAATTCTTCCCGGAACAGGTACATAAGCACCATGTCATCTCTGGCATCATCTTTCCAAGTCAAATAATCTTTCAGGACGGCCTCTTTATGAAATCCTGCTTTAAGCAAAGTTTTCAGTGAAAAAACATTTCGGGAATATAAACTGCCATTTATTCTGACAGTGTCTGTTGTTTCAAATGCCCATTTAATAGCCAAGTGAATTGCTTCTACCGCAATTTCCTGTCCCCAGAAATTCTTATCCCCTATAAAATAACCAAAGTTACAGTATTTGTGGATTTTATTAAAAGTAAGCTGGATGTTTCCAATGTGTTTATTTTGGGATGATTCAATCATAGCAAATATTATTTTATCTTCGGATTCCCGGATTTCATTGATATAATCCGTAATCTTTTCCAAGGTCTGTCTCTCATACCTCACCCAAAGAAAGCGATTAACTTGTGGATCATTCAGCCAGTTGACATATTCTTCCGTAGCATATTCTATTCCACACATTTTTAATGTAACTTTTTTTCCTGTCAGTACATCTGTTGTAAACATATCTTTGTTCTCCTGTTATTTTTTACTTTGCCTGTTTTTTGCAAGACAAGCTATATTTCATTTCTGCTATTTTCCAGTCTTCATAATTGTCAATATCCTGTACTTCCAGTTCGCTCATAATAACAGGGACGGTATGTTCCGGTATCAGCTTTTTCTGTTCAAGAAAGGCCGGCACTTTTAAAAAGTAGAACTGGCCGCAGTCATGATACCATTTCTCCAAATCCTGGGAGCGTACCAGACGGTTTTCCGGCCACCTGAACTGTACTCTGCCTTCCCGCAGTACAAAGCATCTTTGGGGCGGAAAAGAGTAGGGAACCACAGGGATTACCCCCTCTGCCCCCGTCTGGGTCAGTTTTTCCATGCTCTCCCTTAATTTTGCAGGGGTGATAAACGGCGCCGTAGGATAAATACAGCACACGCATTCAAATTCCTGCCCTCTCTTTTTATATTCCTCTAATACTTCAAGGATAACCTCATGGGTCATTGCCATATCACCTGCGTTTTTTTCCGAACGCATAAAGGGCACCTTTCCCCCGCAGGCCTCCGAAACTTTCTTTATTTCTTCATCATCCGTAGAAACCATAACTTCATCAAAAACTCCGCTTTCCATTGCGGCTTCTATGGAATACTGGATAATGGGTTTTCCGCAGAATTCCTTTATATTCTTTTTGGGGATTCTTTTGCTGCCGCCCCTTGCCGTGATAACTGCCAGGCTTTTTCCCTTCATAATCAGTTTACCTCCCTGCATTTTTTCTATATTTGTCTAAAAATACAGCTATATTATCTGTCCATTGAAAATCTACGCATTTCATTAACTCCTCTAAATCTTTTTTACTGTGGTAACTTCCTGTCCCTTCCTGGCTGTGAAGGCTATAGGAGCCATCATATATTTCCTGCCAGTGGGACTTAAATAACTCGGTAATCTCATGGTTTAACTTTAGATATGCAGATTCCAAAGTTTCTTTTTCCGGGCAGAAAAAACATTCTTTTTGGTACAAAATTTTTCCCCTGTCACATTCCGGGCTTATTTGATGTATCGTAACCCCTTTTGGGGTATTGTCAATAAAGCTCCATATATTGGGGCTGGCTCCCCGATTCCAGGGAAGATAGGATATATGCAGATTTATCATGTTGCCCTGCATAAAATCTATTATTTCTTTACCTATTATGTATTTGTAGTTGTAACTCACAACTAATCTGGGATGCAGGTTTTGAATCTCCTGGATGTTTAAACGTTCGCTGTTTAAAACAGCAGGGCATCTGTCTTTTATCCAGCGGTACAAATCCTTTGCGTTTTCATTATTTGTGAGAAAGAGCACCGTGTCCGGGAATTTTTTATTCATAAAAGTTTCTCTCCTGTGAGATGTCCTATTTTGACTTTCGGTAAATCAGATCCATTTGAACCGGGGTTCCTCTTTTCAAATCCTGGGCAGCGGTTTGTCCCAGGATTTCAGGGTAGAATTTCGGCGCAAGCCCGTATCCCGGGCGAATTACCCTTATGTTTTCCTCTGTGAGTTCTTCCCCCTTTCTTATATCCTTTATGGCAAAAATGGAACGACGGAATACACGGTTATCTTTTTCCTGGTTTTCTATCCCGTAAACCACTTTTCCTATTGCTCTCTCCGCTTGCCGGATATCAGAAACCATACGTTTAAATTCTTCTGGCTCCATGGAAAAGGAGGAATCCGGGGTTTCAATTTCCCGTCCCAGGCAGAAGTGTTTTTCAATGACCGAAGCCCCTAAGGCAACTGCCGTCACTGCGCCTATAGAACCCATAGAATGGTCAGAAAGTCCTACCGGGATATCATAGATATCCGCCATATTCTGCATCGTCCGCAGGTTCATTTCATCCGTAACAGCAGGATAGGCGCTTGCACACCGCAGTAAAACAAGCTGCATATTTCCTTCCTGATAAATTGCCTGCACCGCTTCGTCAATCTCTCCCAGCGAGGCCATTCCTGTGGACATAATAATAGGTTTTCCCTTTGAAGCGATATATTTCACCAGGGGAATGTCAACCAGTTCAAAAGATGCAATTTTATAAAATTCAATTCCTATCCCTTCCAGAAAATCCACGGATGTTTTATCAAAGGGTGTTGAGAGGAAATCAATGCCTGCTTTTTTAGCCGTATCCTTTAACTCTGCCTGCCATTCCCAGGGAGTAAAGGCTTTCTGGTATAATTGATAAAGATTTTCTCCCGCCCATGTTCCCTTTGCAATTTGAAAATATTCGTTATTGCAGTCAATGGTCATGGTATCCGGTGTGTAAGTCTGGATTTTAATGCAGTCTGCCCCGGATTCTCCGGCTGCATATATCATTTCTTTTGCCCGTTTTAGGCTGCCGCCATGGTTGGCTGACATTTCTGCAATGATATAAGCTTGTTTTTTTAATCGTTCATGTAAATTCATAACTGCCCGTCCAATCAATCAATGCCTGTCTAAATCCGTTAAAAGTAATTTTTGGATATCCTCTACGCTAAGCCATTGCGTATTCGTACCGGAACTGTATTCAAATTCAGGCTTCACTAAACTTCCTCCGGGAATGATGTTCTCTTTCCCCCACCAGTCATAGTGGGGATATATGATATAGTGTTTTTCGTATTCATATGTATGCAGGGAATCTTCTCTTGTTACCATTATTTCATGGAGTTTTTCCCCTTCCCGGATACCCACTTCCGGAGTTTTGCATCCCGGCAGCATGGCCTGTGCCAAATCGGTAATTTTAAAAGAGGGTATTTTAGAGATAAATGTTTCGCCTCCGTTTGCCTCAGAGAGCGCCTTAATTACAAGTTCTACCCCCTGCTCTAAACTAATCCAGAACCTTGTCATGCGGTAATCTGTAATGGGCAGTTCTTTTCCCCCGTTATCAATGATATTCTGAAAAAAGGGAATAACAGAGCCACGGCTTCCGGCAACGTTGCCGTAGCGCACTACTGCAAAACGTGTTCCGTTTTCGCCGGAATAAGCATTTGCTGCTGTAAAAAGTTTATCTGACACCAGTTTTGTGCCGCCGTAAAGATTGATGGGGTTCACCGCTTTATCTGTAGATAATGCAATGACCTTTTCCACACCTGTTTCCAGTGCGGCGTTAATAACATTCATAGCGCCGTTGATGTTTGTTTTAATGGCTTCATTTGGGTTATATTCACATGCCGGAACCTGTTTTAAAGCGGCAGCATGGATTACATAATCTGCTCCCTTCATCGCCATTTTAAGACGGGCCTCGTCCCTTACATCCCCGATAAAATACCGGAGAATGTCACGATGCTCTTTGTATTGGTTGTTCATAACGAATTGCTTATATTCATCCCTGGAATAAATAATGATTTTTTTCGGCTTGTAGTTCCTTAAAACATATTCCACAAAATGATGTCCGAAGGAACCTGTGCCGCCTGTGATTAATATTGTTTTGTCATTTAACATATGTTTTCACCTGTTTTCTATTAATTTATTTATCTCAATTCATCCAAATTATCCGCCACCTTATGGAAGGCTTCGACAACATC
>CAMWKH010000060.1 GCA_947174805.1 uncultured Roseburia sp.
CTCTTGGATAGACATATCCATTTTTTATTACAATTTGCGGAAACTCAAGCATGGCCGTATCAAATGACAGAAAGCATCTTGAACCCAAAGGAAAAATTAGATATAATAAACTGATATTTGTATTTATAGCAGGGAAGGAAATAGGATATGGAATTAACAGAAATACTTGCAGAAGAACTTGGAATTAAAAAGCATCAGGCAGAAGCAGCCGTAAAACTGATTGATGAGGGAAATACCATTCCCTTTATTGCAAGGTACAGAAAAGAGGCGACAGGCGCCTTAAACGATGAGGTGCTAAGGAGCCTTTATGAGAGGTTGAATTATCTCAGGAATTTAGAGGAGAAAAAGCAGCAGGTACTTGCCAGCATCGAAGAACAGGGAAAACTCACCGAAGAGTTAAAAAGCCAGATTTTAGCGGCGGAAACCATGGTGGTGGTGGAGGATTTGTACCGTCCTTACCGCCCGAAACGAAGGACAAGGGCAACCATTGCCAAAGAAAAGGGATTAGAGCCGCTGGCAAATATGATTTCCCTGCAGATGGTGGAGCATGAGATTTTGGAGGAAGCGGAAAAGTTTGTAGATGAGGAAAAAGGAGTAAACACCCCCCAGGAAGCATTAGAGGGGGCAGGAGATATTATTGCGGAATTTATCTCAGACGAGGCGGATTATCGGATTTACATCAGAGACCTGACCATGAAAAAAGGGAGAATTGTATCTGCCGCCAAAGATAAAGAGGCGGAGTCCGTCTATGAGATGTACTATGAATTTGACGAGGCATTAAACAAACTGGCAGGCCACAGGATACTGGCTTTAAACCGCGGGGAATCAGAGAAAGTTCTTTCCGTGAAAGTGGAGGCTCCGGAGGAGGATGTGCTCCGCTATCTGGAGAAAAAAATTATTACAAGGGACAATCCTTATACGGCACCTGTGTTAAGAGATGTAATTGCAGACAGCTACAAACGACTGATTGCCCCGGCAATCGAGAGGGAAATCCGAAACGAGCTCACAGAGAAGGCGGAGGACGGAGCGATAAAAGTTTTCGGTAAAAACTTGGAGCAGCTTTTAATGCAGCCTCCCATTACCAATCAAACTGTGCTGGGCTGGGACCCCGCATTCCGCACCGGATGTAAGCTTGCGGTGGTGGATTCCACGGGAAAAGTATTGGATACCGTTGTGATTTTCCCCACTGCCCCGCAAAACAAAGTGGAGGAGGCAAAAAGGGTATTAAAAAGTCTCATCTCAAAATATCATATCACTTTAATCTCCGTGGGAAACGGAACGGCTTCCCGGGAATCCGAGATGGTGATTGTGGATTTGCTCAAAGAGCTCAATGACCCGGTACAATATGTGATTGTAAACGAAGCGGGGGCGTCTGTTTACTCTGCAAGTAAGCTTGCCACGGAAGAATTCCCCAATTTTGACGTGGGTCAGAGAAGTGCGGCATCCATTGCAAGGCGTCTCCAGGACCCTTTGGCGGAACTGGTAAAAATAGACCCAAAATCCATCGGGGTAGGACAGTACCAGCATGACATGAACCAGAAAAAGCTTGGGGAAGCCTTAGGGGGCGTAGTGGAGGACTGCGTAAATAAAGTGGGTGTGGACTTAAATACCGCATCTGCCTCACTCCTTGAATATATTTCAGGAATCAGCAAAGCCGTGGCCAAAAACATAGTGTTGTACAGGGAGGAAAACGGCAGGTTTACATCCAGAAACCAGCTTTTAAAAGTGGCGAAACTAGGGCCGAAAGCATACGAGCAGTGTGCCGGGTTTATGCGGATTAGCGATGGGAAGAATCCTTTGGATGCCACAAGTGTGCACCCGGAGAGTTATAATGCCACAGAGAAACTCTTGGAAAAGTTAGGCTATGCATCAGAAGATATCCGGGAGGGAAACTTAAAAGGAATCTCCAAAAAAGTGACGGATTATAAAAAGCTTGCGGAAGAACTTGGAATAGGAACCCTTACCTTGGAGGATATTGTAAAGGAGTTGGAAAAGCCTGCAAGAGACCCAAGAGAGGACATGCCAAAACCTATTTTGCGCAGCGACGTTATGGACATGAAGGATTTAACTCCCGGTATGGTGTTGAAAGGCACTGTGCGCAATGTAATAGATTTTGGGGCCTTTGTAGATATCGGCGTACATCAGGACGGGCTGGTACATATCTCCCAGATGTGTGAAAAATATATTAAGCATCCCCTGGAAGTAGTCAGCGTGGGAGATATTGTGGAAGTGAAAGTTATGAGTGTTGACCTGAAAAAACAGCGGATTCAGCTTACCATGAAACTGTAGTCATAGGATGTTTACCCGCACAGCAGGAGGATAAAATGAAAAGTGAATTTGATATAAAGCTTTCGGTGAAAGATATGTACCGTTTTAGTATGTACCATACCTATTCCGGGATACATGGGATTGCCTCTGTAATTATAGCTGTCCTTGTATTTCTTGTGGCGGCTAAAACCTACGGCAGCGTGGAGATGATGTATACTGTTTTGTATATACTTTTTGGAATCCTGTTTCTTATTTACATGCCTTTCTCCCTGTATCTCAGGGCAAAACGACAGCTTGCATCCTCAGAAGTTTTCAAGGAGGCGCTGCATTTTACAGTGACAGAAGAAAAAATTACTTCTTCACAAAAAGGGGAGAGCGCAGATTTACCCTGGGAACAGATTTATAAAGTGGTGGAGACAAAGAGCAATATATTGGTGTACAGCAGCAGAATCAATGCGTTTGTCCTTCCCAAAGAACAAATTGGCGGGGAGTATGATATCCTTCGGGGGCTGATGGAGAAAAAGCTGCCGGGGTATCGCTTGAAATTAAAGAAATGAAAGAAGGAAAAAGATTGCAGAGTATTTATGAGACATTTTCCGGGGAGGAGACGGCAGAACTGGGCAGAAACCTTGGATTAAGGGCAAGGGCCGGGGATGTATATACCTTACAGGGAGAGCTGGGAGTGGGAAAAACCGTATTTACCCAGGGAATGGCCCTGGGACTTTCCGTCAAAGAGCCTGTGAACAGCCCTACATTTACCATTGTACAAGTTTACGACAGCGGCCGGCTGCCCTTTTACCATTTTGACGTCTACCGCATTGCTGATGTGGAGGAGATGGATGAAATTGGATATGAGGACTATTTTTACGGGGAGGGCGTGACTATGATTGAGTGGGCCAATCTCATTCAGGAGATTCTGCCTCCGGCAAGAAAAGAAATAATAATTGAAAAAGATTTGGAAAAAGGATTCGATTATCGCAGAATAACCATTACAGAGGTAGAGCCATGAAAATTTTAGCAGTTGACAGTTCCGGCCTGGTGGCGAGTGTGGCAGTGGTGCAGGATGATGTGATGCTGGGAGAATATACCATAAACTATAAAAAGACCCATTCCCAGACCCTGCTTCCCATGCTTAAGGATTTGGCGGATATGATAGAGCTTGATTTAAATACAGTGGATGCCATTGCGGCAGCGGGGGGGCCCGGGTCTTTTACAGGGCTTAGAATCGGCTCCGCCACAGTAAAAGGTCTTGCGTTTGCACTGCATCTTCCTGTGGTGTCTGTTCCCACGGTGGATGCCCTGGCATATAACCTGTGGGGGCACAAAGATGTGGTCTGTCCTCTGATGGATGCCAGAAGAAATCAAACTTATACCGGACTGTACAGATTTGCAGAGGGAAAAATGAATGTTATAAAACACCAGTGTGCGGTTGATATTGGGACCATACTGTCCGAAATAAATGATATAGGTGAGCCGGCAGTCTTTTTGGGGGACGGGGTTCCCGTCTTTCGGGATGCCATTGCAGAACACATAAAGGTGCCTTACACTTTTGCACCTGCCCATGTAAACAAGCAGCGGGCAGGGGCGGTGGCGGCACTGGGAGCCGTCTATTATGCACAGGGAAAAATCCAGGAGTCTTTTGAGCACAGACCGGAATATTTGAGGCTGTCCCAGGCGGAGCGGGAGAGGATGGAGAAGATGCATGGAGGAGATTAGAATCCTTGAGATGACAGAGGCACACATTCCCCAGGTGGCAGCCATTGAAGCGGAAGTTTTTACTTGCCCCTGGTCCCAAAAAGGATTTTCGGATACCCTCTACCAGGACAATGTAAAATTTTATGTTGCCATGAAGGATTCGTCCCAGGGAACAGCTGTAGCTGGCTACTGCGGCATTTATATGGCCGCGGATGAGGGGGAAATTACAAATGTGGCGGTAAAGCCGGAGTTTCGCAGAGAGCATATCGGGGATGCACTGTTGGAGGTTATGATATCTGTCAGTGAAGAGACAGGTATTTCCCGAATTTATCTGGAAGTGAGAGTGTCCAATGAAGCCGCCATACGCCTTTATGAAAAACACGGATTTGCCCGTGTGGGAATCCGGAAAAATTTTTATGAAAAGCCGAGAGAAGACGCCTATGTAATGTGCAGGGAATCAAAACCCTCCAGAGAAACAGAGACAGGTGAAAATATAAAAAGTTAGGAGAAATACATGTTAGATGTGTGTTTGCTTGGAACAGGAGGCATGATGCCCCTGCCATACCGGTGGCTTACATCTCTGATGCTTCGGTATAACGGGAGCAGCCTTTTAATCGACTGCGGGGAGGGAACTCAGATTGCAGTAAAAGAAAAGGGGTGGAGTTTTAAGCCCATAGATATTATTTGTTTTACCCACTATCATGCGGACCATATCAGCGGCCTGCCGGGACTGCTTCTCACTATGGGAAATGCCGAGAGGAGCCAGCCTCTTACCATGGTGGGCCCAAAGGGATTGGAAAAAGTGGTGGGAGCCCTTCGCATGATTGCGCCGGAACTGCCCTTTGAAATTCGTTTTATAGAATTAAAGGAGCCGGAGGAGTATTTAGAGCTGGAAGGGTATCACATACATGCCTTTCGGGTAAACCATAATATTACCTGCTATGGGTACAGTGTTGAGATTAAGCGGGCAGGGAGATTTCAGGTGGAGCGGGCGAAAGAAAAGCAGATTCCCCAAAAGTTCTGGAGTCTTTTGCAGCACGGACAGGTAATTGAGGATAAGGGAAACTGTTATACCCCGGATATGGTGCTGGGACAGCCTAGAAAAGGGATTAAATTAACCTATTGTACGGACACCAGGCCAACGGAAAGTCTGAAAAATGCAGCAAAAAATTCAGATCTTTTAATTTGTGAAGGAATGTATGCAGAACCGGAGAAGCTTGTAAAAGCAAAACAGTATAAACATATGACTTTTTACGAGGCGGCGGAGGTGGCCAGGGATGCCCAGGTGAAAGAACTTTGGCTCACGCATTTCAGCCCATCCTTGGTTCATGGGGAAAGCTATATGCCAAAAGTGCAAAAGACCTTTGTCAGGGCAAGCCTGGGGTTTGACGGAAGAAGTGTGGAGCTTGATTATGAGGAGGAACAGCCATGAAAAAAATGACCTATGTGATTATCGGATTGATTTGTATCTGTCTTGTAGTAGGGTATTATGCCTACTATACCCATGAGAAATCAAAGAAAGAGGAAGTTGAGCTCACAGAGGTGCAGAAAATAATCTTAAAAGATTTATCTGGAAAATCTTACCCGGCTACGCCTAGAGAAGTGGTAAAATTTTATAATCGCATCATTGCCTGTTACTATAATGAAGAGTTTACAGATGAAGAGCTTCGACAGCTCACGGACCAGGCAAGAGTTTTAATGGACAAGGAACTGGCGGACAATAACCCCTCCGAGCAGTACTATCAGAGAGTGGCTTCTGAAGTCCAGTCCTACCGTGACAACAATCTGACTATAACAAATGTAAACATAAGCGATACCAACGATATTCAGACAATTGAACTTGACGGAAAAGATTGTGCATACGTGAACGCTTCCTATCTTGTGCGCAAGGGAAGTGAGTTAGTAAAAACAAACCAGTCTTATATTTTAAGGAAAGATGATGAGGGTAAGTGGCGGATTCTGGCATTTGAACTGGTAGAAGGAGAATAGGGGCAATGAGTAGGGATGTAAAAATTCTGGCCATAGAAAGTTCCTGTGATGAGACGGCGGCAGCTGTAGTGGCAAACGGGAGGAATGTTAAGTCTAATATTATATCTTCCCAGATAAGCCTGCACACACTTTACGGGGGAGTTGTGCCGGAAATTGCCTCCAGAAAACATATTGAAAAAATAGACCAGGTGATAGCTGAGGCCCTTGAAAGCGCGGATACGACTTTAGATGAGATAGACGCCATAGGGGTGACCTACGGCCCTGGGCTGGTAGGGGCGCTTCTTGTGGGAGTTGCGGAGGCAAAAGCCATCAGCTTTGCCAAAAATATACCTCTGGTGGGGGTACATCATATTGAGGGACATATCAGCGCCAACTATATCGAACATCCTCACCTTGAACCGCCGTTTTTATGTCTTGTGGTCTCCGGCGGGCATACCCATCTGGTGAAAGTGCAGGATTACGGTGTCTATGAAATTTTGGGCAGAACTATGGATGACGCAGCGGGGGAGGCTTTTGATAAAGTTGCAAGGGCCATTGGCCTGGGATATCCGGGAGGGCCCAAAATTGAAAAGGTTGCCCATGAGGGAAATCCTGGAGCAATTCCCTTTCCCAGAGCACATGTCTCTGAGGGTGCATACAATTTTAGTTTCAGCGGCATGAAGTCCGCTGTCTTAAATTATCTTAACGGTTGCAGGATGAAAGGGACAGAGGTAATCCAGGCGGATGTGGCGGCTTCTTTTCAGCAGGCGGTGATAGACGTGCTTACGGGAAATGTGACAAAAGCCCTGGAGGAAACAGGCATGAGAAAATTTGCCCTGGCCGGGGGAGTTGCCTCAAACAGTACCCTAAGACATGCCATGAAAAGCCAATGCGAAGCTATGGGGGCAGAATTTTTTTGTCCTTCTCCAATTTTGTGCACGGATAATGCCGCTATGATTGGAGCAGCTGCCTATTATGATTATCTGGCAGGAAAACGGGACGGTCTGGATTTAAACGCCGTTCCCAACCTGAGATTAGGAGAAAGCTGATGAAAAAAGACAAGGTGACGGCAATTGTCCTGGCCGGGGGAAGCGGCACACGTATGGGAGGGGAATGCAAAAAGCAGTATATGCTTCTCAACGGGTATCCGATTTTGTACTATTCCCTGAAAGCGTTCCAGGACAGCCCTGTGGATGAGATTCTCCTTGTTACAAATGAAGAGTCCTATTGCAGAGAAGAACTTATTGAAAAATATCACATGGACAAAGTGACTAAAATTGTTCCCGGGGGAGAGGAGCGGTACGAATCCGTATATAATGGCCTTTTGGAGATAGAGGACAGCAGCTATGTTTTAATTCACGACGGGGCAAGGCCCTTTGTGACAAGAGAAATCATTTTGCGCTGTATAGAAGAAGTGAAAGTCCATAAGGCATGCGTGGTGGGAATGCCGGTAAAAGATACGGTGAAAATCGTGGATGACAAAGGTTTTGCCAGTTATACACCGGAGCGGAATTATGTATATCTTGTGCAGACTCCCCAGGCATTTTCCTATCCCCTAATCTTAAAAGCATATCGCAAAGTCATAGAGGAGCAGGTTCCCGGAATCACAGACGATGGGATGGTGGTGGAATATTTGCAAGAAAAAAAGGTAAAACTCATAGAAGGAAGCTATCAAAATATTAAAATAACCACGCCGGAGGACTATTTGACAGCCAAAGCTTTCCTGGAAAATAAAAAATAATAGAAAAATGTAAAAAAAGTGTTGACAAGATATGGTATATGGTGCTAAAATCTATTTTGCGCTGATTTGTGAGACATAATTACAAACAGTAAAATATATGGAGAAGTATCGAAGTGGTCATAACGAGGCGGTCTTGAAAACCGTTTGTCCGAAAGGGCGC
>CAMWKH010000061.1 GCA_947174805.1 uncultured Roseburia sp.
CCAAATAAGATCAAAGTTTTTTCATTCTCCTATTGACATTTATTAGCTGGACTTTAAAACATCCTCAACAATTACCGTCTTCTCAATAACCACCATAACCATCTTAAATCACATTGCACCATCGTTTTCTCCCTTCTCTTAATGTAACATATGTCCGAAACCAATATTAACATAAAAAAAGTTCAAAACTCAACACCGTTCGTTCTCTTATTTCAACCGTTCATTCTTTTTTTCATCCCTGACCACATCCGGCAGAATAATTTCCGTTACAAAAATCCGGCCTTCTATCCGATATTGATAAGACCCATGATATGCATTTACACACTGTCTGATGTTTCCCACGCCATATCCATGGCCTTTCTCTTCCTTTGTACTGATAAGTTCCCCTGTCTCACTCTGCTCTATTTTTGCAAAACTGTTTTCTGCCAGAATCACAATACTGGAATCACAGGTTTTAACAACTGCTTTCACTTTCTTTTCCTCAGTTTTGTCCGCCGCTTCAAAGGCATTTTTAAGCAAATTATAAAATAAGGTGCAGGTATCCATATAGGAAAGTTTTAAGGGCGGCATTTTGCCTTCCCACTGGAAATTCACAGTTTCAAATCTGCCGGTTAAATCATTGATAATTGCATTTACAAAATCATTGCCCGTATTATATTTTGGGGACAAATCCAAGGTTGCCTGCTCTATCTCAGAAATATATCTCCCTAATTCTTCATATTCCCCTTTTTCATACAGCAACCGGATACAAGAAATCTGTTCTCTGATATCATGCCGGAAAGCTTTTGTTTCAGCTTCTTTATTCAAAAGCATTAGATAATAATCCCTTTGGAATTCCAGCATATTTTGATTCATTTTGTTCTCCAGCTTCAAACGCTCATTTTCATTCTGATTTTTATTTGACATAAGGAAAATAATCACAAAAATGATGACACTTGCATTCAGCCCTATCACAAACTCAAAGCGATATGTATGTAAATCTTCCCCCAATTCAACAAATTGCAATACTGTAATGAAAAAAGCCAGAAAAAAACCTGCCGCCAAATAGACAGGCGTCATCTTATTAGAAATTCGAAAGGGCTTTTTGGGAATACGTTTTACCATCAGAGCATAAATACCGATGAGCAGTAAACTGACAGAATTTAGCAAGAGTATAAGACTTCCACTTTCGTATACTTTCTGCATGGTAACATCCATAAAGAAAAACACAAGGCTCCCGATGGCCATATCCACAATGGAAATACCTATAAAGCATAATATAATTTTCAATCCCCTTTTTTCCCCGGATGTATAAAATGCAACAATTCCAATGCTTAATGCCCCAAACACCAAAGTAAATTCTGAAATATCCACCCAGACAGACAGAAGCAATATACCGCACAGACTGGCTGCAAACACGGGAATCATTTGCTTTTTCATTTTATATCCCAACACATATCTGACCGCTAACATTAATTTCACAAACTCTATGACATACCCTGCCCCATTCCAGATGATCTGCCCCATTCTCTTTTCCCTCTCACATAACGCCTGCATGTTCCTCAATGTACTGAAAAAATACATTTTTAACGGTACTGTACCTTCGTCTTGACAATGGTATGGTTTCCTCTGTTTTCTTTAACATAACTCCCTCCGGCAATACCTGTCTTATATGCCTTACAGATACAAGATAGGATTTATGAATCTGGCAAAAATCAAAGTTTCCAAATTCCCCAATCCAATATTTCAATGGATATCCTGTCTCTATTTCCCCGTTTTCCAAATGTATCACCGTCTTTTTCCCGTCAGCCCGAATAAACATAATATCCTTGATATCTATCAGCATCTCCCTGCCAAAATTACTTATAATTATCTTTTTGGAGTCCGCCAATTCTTTTTGTGCGTCTGTTAAAGCTTCCTTAAGATGTTCCTCATTTAAAGGCTTTGCCAAAAAACGAAACGCTTTTACTTTAAATGCTTCCGGCATATATTCCGTATGGCTTGTGAGAAAAATAATATAGCTTTTGCAGTTTTGGATGCGAAGTTTTTTCGCTGTCTCCATTCCATCTTCTCCCGGCATCTCTATATCCAGAAAAATTATGTCATATTCATTTGAACATATAAGCAAATCCTTCCCTGAGTGAAAAAAATCAATACTATACTCAGAATAAAATTTACAAATTTTTTCTTTCAAATCTTTACAAAAAATTGGTTCATCATCACATATTGCGATCTTAAGTTTCAATTCTCTCACCCCTTTCCCATCCTACCACAAATGCCCTGGTACAGCAACCTCCCCACATTTTACTTTGGAAAACTTATCCCTCTGTAATGACAAAATTTATTCGGCGTATCTTTTTTACTCGTATGAAATGCAGTACTGAAATCCTGATTTTGCAGTTTCTTTGCTGACCTCAATATAGTAAGTTTCTTTTTCATGTACTCTCTCTCCATACAAAAATTACAACTTAATTTCAATAATCTATTCTTAATCTGAAACTTCTGCTCCTTTGTTGGGAATATTTACTGTTACAATTTTACTCTTATTTCCCCATGCATCTACCAACCGGACCTGGTATGGGCCATCATTCCAAGGTTCATCTAACAAATAATACATATACGGCGTAAAAAATTCAACCTTTTTCTCCAATACCCCCATAAATATCCAATTATCACGCATATCATCTACTGTGACATCCTTTATATAAACACCCGTTCCAACCTCGCCGGTCACCCTTATATCATAACCTGCCGCCTCTACCTTAGGTTTTGCCGGAGCAGTAACATCAGACACCACCTTTTCCACATACTTACTTCTTCCCTTTTTATTATCTGCAAAAAATGTAATTACTTCCCCTGCCTTTTGCCTTTTAATGGAAAGGCTCTGATAACCGCTTTTTTTGTACTTCTTTTTTGCCAGCGTTTCAGAACCATGTTTTACATAAAGCGTTGTTCCTTTTTTCGCATAAACTTTCACGCTGGTGCTCTTATCTGTGATTTTTCCTGATACTTTGGGTTTGAAAACAGAAGAAACCTTTTTCTTTGATACAGTCCCTGCATTTTTTACGGTTTTCTTTACTATATCCCCTTTTTTCCCGTAAGATGTTTTCACCGAAAACTGTAAGCATGTACCCGGCTTCTGCCTGGGTATCTCAATAACCCGTATCCCTCTGGTTTTATAAGTTTTCTTAAAAATAGTCTGACTTCCATTGCTGATTTTTAACGTACCAGGTACATCCTCATATCCATCACTGTAGACCGCTATCTTTTCTGTCTGACTGGTAATTTCTCCAACAACTATGGGGGTAAATTCCCATTCATCAGGTGAAATCTCATCTGCCCTTGTTTCTACTGTCTGTATAATCAGATTTGTTACTATAAGTACCGATAAAAAAACACTATTGCTTTTTTAATATTGTTCATTATTTTTGTCCTCCGTATAACCTGCCGTCCTCTATTTTTACCTGCCTTTTACAATAAGATGCTGCATCCCTGTCATGGGTCACAAGAATCACCGTCTTTCCCCCGTCATTCAGTTTTTGAAATATCTCCATAATTTCCCTGGACGTAACAGAATCCAGCGCCCCGGTGGGTTCATCACATAAAAGCACCTCCGGGTCATTGATAAGGGCCCGGGCAATGGCAGCCCTTTGTTTCTGTCCCCCGGACAACTGGGCGGGATATGATTTTCTTTTATCCGCAATATGAAGGGATTCCAGAACATGTAAAACCTTTTCTTTTTTCTCTGCTTTTAAAGCACTGGTATAATCCATTGGAATCTGTACATTTCGTTCCACCGTATAATGGTGAATCAGTGCAAAGTCCTGCATAACAAAGCCAAAAAACTGGTTGCGGAGCCTGGCCGTCTCCCCTCCCGAAAAATGAGATGTGGAACTGCCCCGGATAAAATATTCCCCTTCCGTTGGTTTATCGATAAGCCCAAGTATATTTAAAAATGTGCTTTTTCCTGACCCTGAAGTTCCGGTCACCGCAATGCTTTCCCCGGGTTCCAATTTAAAATCCACATTAGAAAGCCCATAAACCAAAGACTCTTTTTCCCCGTATATTTTTGTAATCCCTTTCAATTCCAGCAAACTCATACATTCCTCCTTATCTTCCCCAAAATGCTGATATTTCGGATTCTTCTGTAACTGTAAATATAAATAGCTGCCAGACAGATACATGCCAAAACAGCCACATCCGCCCAGGCCCTTCCAAAGCCAAAACAAACCAAAGTAACGCCTAATCCAATCCCTATTAAAACAGTGACCTGGAATACCAGACGGATGAAAATGTCTTTTTCCTCCGCTCCGCACAGCATATGTACCCCGTATTCATATTCGTATTCCATAAAGAGCTGCACCAGCATCCCTGTCATCCCTATGACAGAAAAGAAAAACAGCAAAACGCCAAAGCTCCCAAACAGAAGCATTCCCTCCCTGGTATCATTTTTCACCACTGAAAGCTGCTCTTTATAGCTTACAAAATATCCGTCCAAAAGCCCCAGTTTAAAATTCAAATCTTCTATTTCTTTTAACTCCTGCTTATCCTCTGTGATAAACTGGCAGGAATACAGATACTCCATAATCCCCCCATTGTCGGATACATCCACATACACCGGCGTAACCAGCGCCTTATCCAGCGCAAAGGGTTCCTTGTCCTGGGTTGGCATGGCATATGACATACCCTTCTCCATAAAGCCAATAATCTCGTACTGCTGTCCAAAATCATCTGCAATGCAGTCCCCCAAATGATATTTCCCTTTAAAATAAGACCCGGCCACCGCCGGAATATTCCCTTTTTCAAAAAGCTCTCCTCCCTCAAAAAAAGAGGGCTGGAATTTCTCTTCTATCTCTCCCTGTGAAAACTCCCCTTTTATGTCATATTCCTGAAAAAAAAGCGGGGAAACAGAAATGGTTTCTATTTCCTGATTTTGAAAGAATGTACTATACTGGTTATTTACCACTAAAATTTCTTCTTTCCGCTGCAAAAAAGCATGTAACAGGGTAAGAAAACTTTCCTGATATTTTTCATCCGACAATTCCTCAAACCATGCATCGTCATTTTTATCTCTCCACCGGAAAACTTGCTTTTCTCCCATTAACCCGGTAATCTGCCTGTCAAACTGCAAAAAAGAATAAAACATCTGAAACATATATGTAAGCAGCAGAAAAGATGCAAGAATCTGCACTGCAAGAAAAACAATCTGCCCTTTATGGGACTTCCACTGCTCCATGGCAAATTTCACATTAGAAAATGTTTTTTTCATCTGAATTTATCCCCTTATATTTTTTAAAATACTTTTCCTGCCCATGCAAAAAATATTCCACTCTAAAATCACCGTTCCAATCAGTCCCACACTAAGTCCTGCCGCAAGGACAGATTTCCAGTACAAAAAACTCCCCATAAGCTCTCTGAAGGTGGGAAGTGACTGCACATGGGACAGCACAGACAAAAGCGCAAATGCCAACAGATTCCCACAGAAAAACGAACAGAAAAACAGCCCCAGAAAACGCCTGAAAATCAGCCAGTGGTTTTGCCACTCCCTTGCCCCAAGCATTTTGCGGATACCGCACTCTTCATAAAGAGGCTTCATCCACTCATGGGAAAAGCCAATACAATTCAGACTCAATAGTATACCGCAAAAAACCGTCACCAACACAAAAAACGGACGGTTATCCATGGTATTTTCCAGTGTTCCCTGCCAATGCTTCACAGATATTTTACCAAACCTCTGCTTAAAACTTTTTTCCGCTTTTCCCCCATCAGAGGGAGAATCCAGAATCACATAATCATAACCAGTTTTCTCCTGCAGGCTTTCTGCATTTCGGTTTAAATAATAAAATGTCTCCTGCATCCCGTCATCCTTTACATCCTCATATTGGGCAATCACCCGGTATCTTACCCCCTGGACTTTCAGATAAAGCTTTCCCTTCGTTTCATGGCATTGGGCAAGGCCGTCCCTGTTCACCAGGGCAATATCCCCGCCTTGCTCCTCCCCTTTCAAAACATCGCCAGATATCCCTAATTCCCGAAAAAATTCCTCCGTAAATTCTGCCGCTTTTCCCTGGGAATAAGAAAACACCGGTATCATATATGTACAGTCCACGTCTTTTTCCCACTGATTTAATTCCTCTATCTCAGGCTTATCTTCCTTAAAATAAACTACAGAATAAAAATCCGACAAAAAATCACAGGCCTTGTCCGGTTGGAAAGACACATGGAAACACATGTTATAAGCCAGTGCAAAGAGAAATACACTGGCTGAATAAATGATAAAAAGCATTTTGGATTTTTTATAAAATAAGTTCATATTTTCTCCTTAAAAGCAAGACGTACAATGTTCGTACATCTGCTTTTATATTACTTATATTCCCATTTCCAAGAACCTGACGATGTTATTAGCGGGTTATTTACTTTTGACAATTTAATATGTTTACCCGTTGTTGTTGATTTGCTTTTATCGTAATTTTTGCCTTCTTTCAAGCGAATTGTCACCTTTTTAACATACTTATTCTTCTTTAATCCATATTTCGTATTGGTTGTTATCGCTTTTGGAGTAAATGCAGCTTCAACAAACACATACACTCCGCTCCTTCCTTTATTTGCATAAAAAAGCGTCATACCACTTGCAGAATCTGCTGTACCTAAAATCATTGTTGTTGCTAACATAATAGCCATATTTCTTTTAAAATTTAATTTCATGTATTCTCCTCCATTTCTAAAAAATAAACAAGGTCTTTTGTCACTTGACATGCATTCTATTTTATGTCCCACACAATATACTATAAAGCAATTTCACATTGAATGAATTACTCTCCCCTGTTACATGCTTCTTCATAGGTAGAAAACCATTCTGTCATATATGCCCCGTCTTCACTGACTGCAAAAACACGTTCATATCCACCATTATTCTGGAAAATATCACCGATTGCTGCTGTCTCCGGTGCACTACTTTCGTTTAATTTACCGGACGGGCCGTTTATATGAAAATCTTTCAACTCGTTTTCCGGATAATAAACGGTTTCTCCTGCCTCGTTGTAAAATTTTTTCCAGCGTATGTTATCATTCTCTGCATAGATAATGCTACTGGACATTACTACTAATCCTGCTAAAACTGCTGTAGCTGAAATAAATCTTTTTTTCCACATATAATTCTGTCCTCTTCTTAATTATTTTTTGAATCCGCATGTCTTACATTTTTTACCAAATAAAGGATAACTATGCTTTTTATGTTTTTGCCATGCTCCATATTGTATTATTGAAGAATTTCCGCATTTTTTGCAACGGTATTTTGTTACAGAACGATACTTAAAACAACAGGAAGCTGTTTTCACCTTTTCTGTATCATCTAGCAAATTTACAATAGCAACAAGACTTGCCGATGGATGGGAGCATGCGGCTTTTCGGTTCTTAATAGCATATGTATTTACATTAATTTCTTCCGTAAAAAATGAACCGTCTTTATTCACTCTAATTACTTGTTCCACATTTCCGTTAGTATTTAAAAATTTTTCTCCCTTTTTCACAAACTGATAAGATTTAACTGTATCTAAAGCAGAAAAGTTGCTACTTTCTTTTACGATACAAGTATTATCAGTTATTTTACATGCCAAAGCAGGTTCTGACGATACAGTCGATATTGCTATAACTGTTAATGCTAAAGTAAAGACCTTTTTTACAAATTTATTTTT
>CAMWKH010000062.1 GCA_947174805.1 uncultured Roseburia sp.
GAGCATCTGCCTTACAAGCAGAGGGTCATAGGTTCGAGCCCTATAGGTCCCATTTGACAATTTTTGTCAAAATGCCGGCGTGGCGGAACTGGCAGACGCGCAGGACTTAAAATCCTGTGGTGGCAACATCGTACCGGTTCGATTCCGGTCGCCGGCAGTAAGATAGGTATATTTTTTATGTGCGTGTAGCTCAGCTGGATAGAGCACTTGGCTACGGACCAAGGTGTCGGGAGTTCGAATCTTCTCACGCACGTTAGCAAATCCCTTGAATCCATATAATTCAAGGGATTTTTCTATTGCACAGGCTGAAATATTTCAGGGGAGAAGAAGATATGGACAGGGAGACATATATAAAGGAACTGCGGACTGCTCTGCAGGGGCAGATTTCCCAGGAAAATTTAAATGAACATTTGCGGTATTATGAGAATTATATTATTGAGGAATCCAGAAAAGGAAGGACCGAGGCCCAGGTGATAGAGTCTCTTGGCAGTCCCAGGCTGATAGCAAAAACTATAATTGATACTACAGATAAAATTTATACGGACCAGGGGCCTTTTGAGGAGAGGGAGGAAAAGTCGGGAAAGCGTAAAATAATTCACAATTTAAAGATAATGGCTTTTCTTGTGGTGCTTGTTTTTATGTTACTATTGATTGCCCATGTGGCGGTAGTATTAATTCCTATATTTTTGCCGGTTCTTTTGATAACTTGTTTGGTTTATTTTCTATTTTTTTCCAATCGAAAATAATTTGAATAATTTTCTTCTAAGAATCAGATAATAGAGTTGTAATTAAATCTTAGGAGGAAAAATAACATGGCAAAAAACAGTGAAAACAAAAATTCCAACAGCTACAATTTAAAGAGCTACAGCCAGAATTCATCTGGAAAAAATGCAAACAGCAACAGCACAGGCTCCAACAAGTCTACAAACAAGGCATCTAACGCAAACAATGCGAACAATGCATCTGATTCCACAAACGGCTCTAACTGCAGATAAGAGTTTTTCGCGGCTTTTTGGAACAAGAAAAAAATAACAGCATAAAATACTAAAAAAAACAGATTACAAACGAAAGCTTGTAATCTGTTTTTTTAGGAGCTGCGATGAAGGAAAATGAACAGATGTATGGCTTTGAAATGATACATATGGAAGAAATTCAGGAAATTATGAGAAGGGAAAGATGTATAGTTGTTGATTTACGGGACAACGAATCTTTCCGAAAAGACCACTTTCCCGGGGCAAAAAATTTCCCCTTTTTTTATTTCGACGAGTGGAAGAATGAAATTCCCCAGAATGTATCTCTAATACTTTATTGTGAGCATGGAAATCAGAGCATGCTTGCGGCGAGGAAACTCAGGAAACGGAGAGGGAATATTTATACAGTTATGGGGGGCTACAGAGGGAAAGAAAAAGATTGACACTTAAGTTTTGAAAAGATAATATTAATATAGTACAGAGAAAATAGTGTCAGTTTGGAGAGACAGATGAAAACATATGAGATAATGGTACCATGCCATTTTGGTTTAGAGGCAGTTTTAAAAAGAGAGATATACGATTTGGGATATGAAGTGACCCAGGTTGAGGATGGCAGAATCACCTTTTTGGGGGATGAGGAAGCCGTGTGTCGGGGGAATATTTTTCTTAGGACTACGGAGCGGGTTTTATTAAAAGTGGGAAGATTTAAGGCGGAGACTTTTGAAGAGTTATTTCAGGGCATAAAATCTCTTCCATGGGAAGAATATATCCCGGCGGACGGCAAGTTCTGGGTGACAAAGGCGTCTTCTATTAAGAGCAAGCTTTTTAGTCCCTCTGATATTCAAAGGGTGGCAAAGAAGGCTATGGTAGAGAGACTAAAAAATGAGTATCATATGGATTGGTTTTCCGAGGAAGGCCCATCATATCCCGTACGTATTTTTTTGTTGAAGGATGAGGTGATTGTGACATTGGATACCACCGGGGAATCTCTCCATAAGCGGGGATACCGGTATCTTACCAGCAAAGCTCCTTTGACAGAGACCTTGGCGGCAGCTTTGATTATGCTTACCCCCTGGCAGAAAGACAGAATTTTGGTGGACCCTTTTTGCGGGAGCGGCACATTTGTCATAGAAGCCGCCATGATTGCGGCGGGGATTGCACCGGGGATGCACCGCCATTTCCTTTCGGAAACATGGGAAAACCTGATACCAAAAGAGCTCTGGCAGGATTGTTTCAAAGAGGCGGAAGATATGGTGGATAAAGATATTACCACGGATATCCAGGGATACGATATAGACGGGGATATAATCAAGGCCGCTAGGGATAATGCGAAAAGAGCCGGGGTAGAGGAGCTGATACATTTTCAGCAGAGGGACGTGTGCAATCTGCATCATCCCAAGAAATACGGGTTTGTGATTACAAATCCCCCTTATGGGGAGCGTCTGGAGGACAAGGAGGTTCTTCCGGAACTTTATTCTAAAATTGGACAGGCCTACCACGGGCTGGATTCCTGGTCCATGTATATGATAACCAGTTATGAGGATGCAGAGAAATATATCGGCAGGAAAGCAGATAAAAACAGGAAGATTTACAATGGAATGCTAAAGACGTATTTTTATCAGTTTTTAGGGCCGAAACCACCAAGAAAGAATAAAAAGGCAGAGAAGAGATGAGCCATATAAAACGTTATTTTCTTTGGGCAATACTTGTGATGGGAGCCTGCGTGCTCAGGTTTCATCACTTTGGAAGTGATTATGAGAGTATTGATACCTTTCGGGGGGCACAGCTAAACAGGGAGGACTGGAATCCACTGATTGCTGAGAGCGTCAACGAGAAGCGCCTTACAATCTCCATTGACAATAAGGAATATTCCAATCAGGATACGAGTATTTTTATGGATGACAATTTAAACCTTATGGTTCCTGTGGATATTTTGTCTGAGGGGTTAAACTGCAGCACCCATGTGTATCCCCAGGAGGAGCTTTTGATTGAAAAGAGGGATAAAAAGGCATCTTTTGGTTTGGACAAAACTATGATTTCCGTAAATGACCAGGTATATGAAATCACTTCACCCATGAGGAAACTGGATGATACCTACTATGTCAGCATCGGGGCTGCATCAGAGAGTATTGGATATCATTATGAGTGGGATGTGGAGCAGAATAAGGCGGTGGCCATTGACACATCAGACAGTACATCTATTTTTCCTTCCAGCTATGATTTAAGGCAGAGAGGGAGAATCGGAAAAGTGAGAAATCAGGGAAATACCGGGACATGCTGGGCATTTGCCGCTTTAAGCGCTTTGGAGTCCGCACTTCTTCCCGAGGAGGAGGAAACATTTTCACCGGACCATATGAGCCTTGGGAATTCCTTTGCCACCAGGGAGGAAGAAGGAGGGGAGTACACCATGGGAATGGCGTATTTACTGTCCTGGCAGGGGCCTGTTTTGGAAGAGGAGGACCCTTTTGACGGAGTTTTGACAGAAGGGTTGTCGGCGGTAAAGCATGTGCAGGAAATCCAGATGATTGAGGGAAAGGATTATGAAAAGATAAAGGAGGCTGTATTTAAGTACGGCGGAGTGCAGACGTCCCTGTACAGTACGATGTTAAACAGTGCAGACAGTTCAGCTTCCTATAATCCGGAAGAAAAAGCCTATTGTTACATCGGTACGCAAAAGCCTAACCATGAGGTGGTGATTATCGGCTGGGACGACAATTATTCCAAAGATAATTTCCCGGTGAATGTGGAGGGGGACGGAGCTTTTATCTGTCAGAACAGTTGGGGAAAAGAGTTTGGAGAGCAGGGAACATTTTATGTGTCATATTATGACACAAATATCGGAAGTCACAACGTAGTTTACACAAAGGTGGAGGAGACGGACAATTACGACCATATTTACCAAAGCGATTTGTGCGGCTGGGTAGGCCAGATGGGATATAATAAGGATTCTGTCTACGGTGCAAATGTGTATACCGCAGGGGAGGAGGAAGAGTTGTCCGCCGTGGGATTTTATGCCACGGGAAAGGACAGTACCTATACGGTATACCTGGTGAGAGACTTTGAGGACACGTCCTCCTTTAACAGAAAGGTGAAAATTGCGGAGGGAACTTTGAGTAATGCCGGATATTATACCATTCCGGTGAAACAGGGGTTACAGCTTTCCGACGGAGAAAAGTTTGCGGTGGTGTTGTCTATTCAGACACCCAACTCCGTGCATCCTATGGCTATCGAGTATGTGGCGGATGAATCCACCAGAAATGTGGATATCAGCGACGGGGAGGGATATATCAGCGCAACGGGAAGAGTGTGGGATTCTGTGGAAAAAACATCTTCCTGCAATTTGTGTTTAAAAGCCTATACAAAGGACAGGAAAGAATAATTTACCATTACAAATATTTGGAGGCATATTTTGTGGAAGAAAAAATATTAAAGAGAACCGCCGTATTCCTTACGATGGTATCCGTTTTGATATGTGGGACGATTTTTTACTTTCCCAGGCTGAAAGCGGTATCGGAACTGTGGGTGGCAGCGGTGGAAGAGTACAATCTGAAAATTACGGCGGAACAGATGAATATGACAGGGCTGGAATTGTTGGAGTACAATAATGAACAGGCAAAGGGGCAGGGAGAAGTGTCATTTGACAGTCAGCTTCGCCTGGAACTGCCCCTTGGAGTTCCAGGGAATGAACTTAAAGTGATACAGGATTATGTGACACAGACGATTGATATTAAAATCCCTTTTGCTGACACAGAGTATTTTTATCATTATCCTATGCTGGGAAGAAGCGATAATATTGACAGCTTGACCTATGAGAGCAGGGAGGGTTACGGTGTGGTGGAAATTGTCACCAGCCAGGTATTTGAGGTGAAGTCAAGTTATGATAAAGATTATTTTTATATTGATTTTTTGACACCTCAAGAAGTCTATGATAAAGTGGTAGTGATAGATGCCGGCCATGGAGGGAATGCCCCGGGAGCCACAAAGCAGGGGGTAAATGAGAAAGATATCGATTTGGATATTGTGCTAAAATTAAAAGAGCTGTTTGATGCCCAGGACGATGGTTCGGTGGGAGTTTATTATACCAGGACGGAGGATGTGAATCCCAGTTTTGAAAACAGGGTTGGGCTGGCAAATAACTCCGGCGCCAATTTGTTTATCAGCGTACATAACAATTCCACCCAGAGCGGCAGAATGTCAAGTATCAACGGAACCCAGGTTATGTATGATGAGTTAAACGGGGAGGAAACTCTGGGGAGCAAGGGACTGGCACAGATATGCTTAGAGGAGGTGACGGCCCAGACAGGCAGCTCCAATAAGGGAATTGTGGAGGGAAATGATATTTTTATTATCCGCACCAGCGATGTTCCTGTGGCGTTGATTGAAGTAGGGTTTATGACAAATCAAACGGAATTGAACAATCTGAAGTCGGAGGAGTACCAGGAGAAAGTTGCCCAGGGAATTTATAATGCAGTGATGAGGGCTTTTGCGGAAGGATACTAATTTTGATAAGGAGCACATATGGCGAAAATTATTTTTGCAACAGGAAACGAGCATAAGATGACAGAAATCCGTGAGATTTTAGCAGGGCTAAATGGGGAGATATTGTCCATGAAGGAGGCGGGGATATCTGTTGATATTGAGGAGGACGGAGCCACATTTGAGGAAAATGCGGTGAAAAAAGCAAAGGCAGTGGCAGAGGCAGCGGAGGCCCTTGTTCTGGCAGATGATTCAGGGCTTGAGATTGATTATCTGAACAAGGAGCCAGGGGTGTATTCTGCCAGATATATGGGGGAGAATACTTCCTATGAAATAAAAAATCAGGCGCTTTTGGACAGGCTTTCGGGAGTTCCAAAAGAAGAGCGCACAGCCAGGTTTGTCTGTGCCATCGCAGCGGTTTTTCCCGATGGGGAGGTTATTGTAAAGCGGGGGACCATTGAGGGGTATATCGGTGATAAACCGGCAGGAAAAAATGGTTTTGGATATGACCCGATTTTTTATGTGGAGGAGTACCAATGTTCCACGGCAGAACTTACCATGGAGCAGAAAAATGCATTGAGCCACAGGGGAAATGCCCTAAGGGCAATCAAAGGAGAGCTGGAAAAAAGAATTTGACAGGAGTCCCGTTATGAAAATATTAATAGTAAGCGATACACATGGAAAACATGAAAATTTAAAGCTGGCGTTGGAGCAGGAGGCGCCTATTGACCGTATGATTCACCTGGGAGACGTGGAGGGATGTGAAGACTTTGTCCAAAGGCTTGCAGGCTGTCCCATGGACATCGTGGCAGGAAATAATGATTTCTTTTCCCAGCTTCCTGTGGAGAAGACAATCTATCTGGGGAATTATAAGATTCTGGTTACCCATGGGCATTATTACAATGTGAATGCGGGCATTGCCAGGATTAAAAAAGAGGCGGACGCCAGAGGGTTTCAGATGGTGATGTTTGGTCATACCCACAGGCCGGTGATTGACAGAGACGGTGAGGTTTTGGCTTTAAATCCCGGGAGTATGTCTTACCCCAGGCAGGAGGGAAGACGGCCTTCCTATATAGTTATGGATATTAACAATAAGGGAGAGGCAGATTTTGATATTAAGTATTTGTAATGTTCAGTGAAGGCCTTTCCCAAAACAGGGGGAGGCCTGAAAAAAATCCCAAGATTTTGTATTTTTTCCATGGAAAATGTGAAAAAAAGTGTTGACAAATAGCATTCTGTAACATATAATAACATTTGTGTCGTGGGTGACACACGAGACGTATACCTTCGGGGTGTGGCTCAGCTTGGCTAGAGCGCCTGGTTTGGGACCAGGAGGTCGCAGGTTCGAATCCTGTCACCCCGATTTGTGTGCGGGTGTAGTTCAATGGTAGAACACTAGCCTTCCAAGCTAGATACGTGGGTTC
>CAMWKH010000063.1 GCA_947174805.1 uncultured Roseburia sp.
CTATCCCTGCCTGAAGAGAAGCCAGTAAGTTAATGCCTTAACTAAATGACATTGGCAAAACACAAGGCCTTTTTATATATCACGTTTTTTACTCTACAATCTCCAGCAGTTTTCCGGTAACTTCTGCCATATTGGAAGACGCCTGCTTGGTATTGTGGGAAATCTCCACATTCTGCTCCACCACATCTGAAATTCTGTCAATCTGGCTTACCGCATTTGTCACAATTCCCATATTCTCCCGTACCATGCCGGTAATCCTGTCCATATCACTGTTTGCCTCCCTGATATTCTCCACTACAATATGAAAGGCTTCCGCTGTGCGGTTTGTGATTTCTTTGCCGTTCTCCACGGCGTTGATGGAATTTGTAATCAATTCATTGGTTTCCTTTGCAGCCTGGGCGCTTCTGGCTGCAAGCTCTCCCACCTGGGTTGCCACAACAGCAAATCCTTTCCCCATTTCTCCTGCCCTGGCCGCCTCGATGGAAGCGTTTAAGGAAAGCATATTGGTCTGCTGTGCAATGGAATTAATCTCATCGATAATTTTTTCAATCTCCAGGGACATATCGCTGATTTCCTGCATGGAATCTTTCAAAAGGCTCATCTGGGAATTTGTCTGGGCAATTTTTTCTGTGGTTTCTCCCGTTCCCTGGGAAACATGTACAGAAACCTTCACACTGTCCTCCAGTTCCTGCATAAGCTTCTCCATTATCTGTTTTAAATCCTCCACAGCCTTTTCCTGTTCCCCGGTTCCATTGTACATGTGGTCTGCATTTTCCAATGTCTCCCCTGAAATACGGTTCAAATCCGTACATACGTCTTTGATATTCTGAATTAAAACCCGGTTGCTTTCCACATCCTCTTTCTGCTGGCCCAAAAGTTTATCATTTTCACTCATATTCTGGCAAATACTGTCCACCATTTTATTTATGCTGTCAGAAAGCTGTATAAATTCCGGATTTCCCTTTACGTCAACGCTGATTTCAAAATTCCCCTCCGCAATTTCTTTCATGGAGTCCGTAATCTGATTAATACCCCGCACAATCTTCTCATCAACCATTTTGTTTATCATATAAAGCAAAAGTCCAAAAATAATGGCAAGACTTAAAAGCACCACAAGTGTCTGGCTGTTCCTCTGGGCGTAATACTCCCCTGACGGGAGAAATGTTCCGATAATCTGGCCCTCATATTCCTCCGCCACATAATACCCTCTTTTCCCGTCAATCACAGCCCTTCCTTTTCCTGTCAATCCATCCGGGAATCCTGCTTCTTTTGCAGCTGTTCCAATCAATGCGTCATTCTCATGAGCTAAAATCTCCCCGCTCTCCTTGTCGATGGCATACACATATCCCTTCTCGCCAAAATCAATCTCTTTTAAAACTACATTAAGTCCCGTACCTGCAAGGGTCTCTTCCAGCACTTCGGGCCGAACCCCTACCTGGACCAATCCCGGCGCATCCTTTCTTGCCACGCCTATGTACTGCATAACCACACCTTCTGCAACATTCACCTGGGGTTCCTGCACAAGTTCAATGGAAGGGTCGTCCACAATTACCATAAATGCATTGGACTGTTCCCCGCTTTTCATGTCAAATCCCACATATGTATCTATCGTACTCTCTGTAATAATTCCATTCTCATCAATCACGTGAAGCTCATTCACCATCAGCCTGCTTTTTATCTCTTCCATTTTGGCCGCATCTTTAGTAAGTGAACTGTCTGCGGCAATCATATCTGCAAATGCTCTTGTCTTGGCCAGATTGTCTTCACTGAGGTTTTTCGTAAGCCTTTCAACATTCTCCTTGTTTCCCTCCAGTTTCGCTTTCACATCCTCCAATTTAGCACGGCTGGAAGCTGTATTCGTTCCCTGGCTTACAACTGTCTGTAAAACAAAGATAGCAGTGATGGTAATCAAAAATGCTGCAGACATGTAAATAAAAAGGCGATTAGTAAAAATTTTCTTCATGATAAGTTCTTCCTTTCCGATCCTGTGTAATAAATTTTGTCTCACTATACCTCTGTAAATGGCATTATACCATGAATACAAATTTTTGGCATTAAAAAAAGAACATTGCAAGAAAACTTATTATTATTTCTTACAATGCCCTTTCATGTTCCGTGCCTATCCTGTTATTTTGTCTGTATTTTCTTTGTTTTAGACCAGTCAGAGTACAGGGTTTTATTCTTCCCATTTACTTTCACCGTCTTGTATGTCCGAATTCTAACATAATAAGTTTTCTTCGCCTTTAACTTTAGCACATCCTTCTTGACAGTGGTATTTTTCTTTATTTTAACAATTTTAGCGGTTTTTCCTTTAAATTTCTTATCCATACAGTATTGAAGCTGATATCCGCTGGTCTGGGAAGGCTGTTTTTTCCACACGGCCTGGAATCCCTTTGCTTTTCCACTCAGCTTAACAAGACTGCTTCCCTTAGGCCTTATCGTAAAAGTCTTTGTCACTTTGCCGCTGTAATTTCCCTGGAAGGTAACAGTCACTGTATAAATTCCTGGATTTTTCCTTCCCCGGGAATAAGACACTGTATAATTTCTTCCTGGGGAGAGCTGATTTCCCGCACTGTCCTTCACCGTTACAGTGGGTGTCTTTACCTTACCGTTCCAAATATAATCGGACTTATTTAATGTAACTTTCTTAATGGGGGAGAACTCTGCCAGGTCACTGGCATATCCGCACAGACTGCAGACCCGCCGAATGCTCCCGCTGTTCTGCATCGTTGCGGGCGTTTTGCTCTCCTCATATTTATGCCCCAATACAGGAATATATTCTGTATACGTATCTCCACAGATACAGCTGTAAGTTCTTATCCCCATCTGTGTGCATCCCGCCGGTGTAGTCAGCACCCCGCTGTATGCATGGACATGCCCGCCTGGATTGTCCGGTTCTACTGGATTTCCTGGTTCAACCAAACCCTGTTGATAGAATATCACAGGATGCTCTTTTTTTACTGAGCTCTTTAGTGCCTTCACATCTGCCACAGTAACCGGATAAGTTTCACAATATTCACTGCAAAAAAGAAATGTATAGTTCCCCGGCTGTGCCCCTGGCTGCCCCTGTAGGACATATCTCCCCGGATTTACATTGGAAGGTACCAGATAAACAGGCTGTCCCCAATCTGTCTTTTCCAAAATACCGGGATCATCTGATGTCCAATATTCAGTCTTTATCGGAATAACATAATCTAAATCATAAAGATAATTCTCTTCCACCACATCGCTGCCTAAAACTTCTCCCCTGCCGTTATACCAGGCAACCTGAAAATATATGGCTTCATTGGCAGTAATCCCATCACCCGGAACCATAATGCTGTCTAAATCTACTCTGTCCGGCCCGGAGAGAATTTCAATTCTGCTGATGCTTATATCTTCTGACTGCTGTCTTTCCCCGATCCAGCTCCGGCCAGTATATCTCAATTTATATCCATTGTCAATGGTCTTTTGGGCCAATACAAAATTATCTTCCCTTGATAATCCACGGCTGACAGTAATATAAGTTTTTCCCACAGTAAGAACCCCCGGAAAATTACGGTCTTTTGTCTGGAACTGCGTAGTCCCAGCAACACTGCCGTTAATGGAAAGAGACCCCTGCTGATTCAACACAAGATTTCCCCTTTTCTCTGTCTGTTCTGACTCTCCTGTAAAATTTCCAGAAATCACAGAATCCCCTGCTACACCATTTAAGTCCAGACAAGCTCCGCTTTTCAGGGTAACGTTCTTCAGAGAAGCTTTGGTGAGAAAGAGACAGGCCTCCTCTTTCAACACAAGATTTTCCACATTTTCCACAGCTGCCTTTTCCATAAGGGTTCGGCTGACGGTAAGAGTTGTATTTTCATTGCCATAAAATTCTTTGGCCCTCGCATCTTTGAACACAGTAGCACCGGAAATAGATATCTCCGCCTTGCTGTTTAATGAAGCATCCACGCGCCCCCTGACCATTGCCTGGGCATCCATATCCAGCACGGCATTCCCCTGATAAGGAGATTTATTGTCAAACTCCGACCCATGGCACAAGTAAATTGCCTGAAACATTGTCTTTTCTTTTGAGTTTCTCACAGTCAAAGATGCATTTGTTCCATTCTTTGTTCCGGTATAGCCTCCGGCATACACCGTGGGAAGCAGTTCGGCCTCGGTTCCTAACAACGGATCATTCCCTCCCTGACGGTAAGTGACTACATTGTCCAAAATCAGGCTGTGCCCTGCAAGGAAAATTTCCCTGTGGGGAATGCTGCCCAATCCATTGCTGGAAGTAAATTCCAGCCCAATGTCTTTAAAACAGACCCCGTCACCCTGTATTTGAACTGGACTGCGGAAACACACTTTACTCCCCGTCACTCCCTGAATCCTAGTACCAGCCGGAATCATAACCGGACGCATACGCCCGTCTAGATCTGCCCCATTATCAACAGTAATTTCACCATTCACCGTAATCGTGCTTGTATTTTGTCTCAAAGCATCCATAAAAGCCTCTGATGTTGTGACAACAGCTTCCCTTTCTGCTGCATACACACTGCTGTTAAAACCCCAGACAAACATTACCCCCAAAACTAAAATACAGAAACGTTTAAAAATTCTTCCCTCCATGGCGCCTCCTCCCTTCTCTACTCCGCAATTCTCCCCCCGGACATGGATTCGTGCTCTTTTTTGATTTCCTGGAACAACTCCCATACGTTCCAACTTTGATTGCCTTCCGTGAGCACAGCCTTATAAGGAATGTGAAGTCCCGATTTGTGAATAGCTTTTAAAACTTTGTCAACCTGGCTTCCGGAAAGTCCTGCCATCACCAGCATTTCCCCGGAAAGTTCTTCCAGAGACATCCCCCCTTCCCCCAAAAAAGGTTCCGCGGCCTTAAGCGGAAAATCTTTTATTCCTGCCAAGTATCCCATAGGTTTCCCATAATCCTCCATCGATACCTCTTTCATCTTCATTCCCAAGGGCAGCAATGCTCTTGTCAGTCTCTTTCTTCTGTCACTGTCTGTAAAATGAAATAATAAAATTGTCTCTCTCATCTATAATTCCACTGTTCCCTTTCTTTCTCAGGAATGCCTGATCCTGCGATTACTGGTACTTTTGTTCCATATTAACATGCCTAAAATGCTTATGCAACATATTTCTGTAATCATTTTCTTTGCCAATCCTGTCAATCTTTTTTCCATGTAGGGTATCATAAGTTTTTCTTTTTGAGCCAGTGACATATATTGAACCTTACGCCATTTTAACAACAAGGGTTATACAGAAGCATTCATCACGAATATCAGCATATACCTCTCCATTCATGAGCCCCATCAGCCTGCGGCATATGAAAAGTCCAAGCCCGTTGCCCTGCACCTTATCCGCATTATTTCCACGATGAAAGCTCTCGAATATCTGCGGCAGTTCTTTCGCTTCAAGCGTGCAGCCTGTATTTGATACCGTGATAAGCTCACAGCCGTCCATTTTATCAAAGCTGATCTCAA
>CAMWKH010000064.1 GCA_947174805.1 uncultured Roseburia sp.
CACTTGACTTTTAATCAAGTTGTCCGGGGTTCGAATCCCCGATGTCTCATGAGTGAAATTAGCGGAATTCCTTGCAGGTAGAGGGGTTTCGCTATTTTTGTATTTTATCTGTCTATGTGTTTTCAATAGCTGCTTTGTATTTGTAAAGTTTAGAAAATAGTGCTATATTGCATACATGGGAGATTTTTTATGGAGATGAAAGGTGTAATTTTTGACATGGACGGCCTGATGCTGGATACAGAAAAGCTGTACAACCGATTTTGGCGTGAGGCGGCGGCGGAATTTGGATATACAATGACGTATGAACATGCTCTTGTTATCCGAAGCATGAACCCTGTTATCTGTTCAGCTACTCTAAAACAGCTTTTGGGAAAAGATTTTCCCTATGAAGAGGCCAAAAGCCTTAGAAGAAAGCTTATGAAGGAATATGTAAAAATTCATGGGGTGGAGAAGAAAAAAGGGTTAGACGAACTACTGCAATATTTAAAAGAAAATAAATTTAAAATAGCAGTGGCCACTTCCAGCAATAGAAGCCGTACAGAGTGGTATCTTACCAGCGTTGGAATATGGGATTATTTTGATAAGATTATCTGCGGGGATATGGTGCCAAAGGGCAAACCGGAACCGGACATTTATTTAATTGCAGCAAAACAGCTGGGGCTTTTTCCCAGTGAATGTATTGCTCTGGAAGATGCTCCTGCGGGGATATTGTCTGCGCACAGAGCTGGTTGTCATCCTGTTTTTGTACCGGATTTAGATGAGGGGGATATTACTACGAGGGAAACAGCAGAGTATATTGCGGAGAGTTTGTCAGAAGTTATTGATTTTATCAAGAAAGAGGGGTAGAGATGCAGCCATTGTTTGATTTGCATACCCATACCATAGCCAGTGGGCATGCGTACAGTACATTAAAGGAAAATATAGAGGAGGCGGCAAGAATTGGCCTGAAAGCTTTAGGCACCAGTGAACATGCAGAAAGAATGCCAGGGACGGCCCACAGAATGTATTTTATGAATTTTAAAGTGATACCAAGAGAATTAAATGGTGTTATAATTTATAATGGTATTGAAGCGAACATCTATGGAGAGAAGGGAGAAATAGATGTGCATCCTTCTATTATAGACCGTCTGGATTATATTATTGCCAGTATGCACTTACCCTGTATCGAAAATTTGGGGGAGGCAGGGAATACAAAGGCAATTCTTGGAGCCATTGAAAATCCAAAGGTTACCATTATCGGACATCCGGATGATTCCCGCCTGCCCATAAAAATGGATGAAATTGCTGCGGCGGCGGCGGAATGCCATACAGCATTGGAAGTAAATAACAGTTCTATGCATCCCCTAAATTTCAGGGAGAACGCCAAGGAAAATATATTGGAAATGCTGGATTATGCAAAGAAATATAAAACAAATATAATTCTTGGGACAGACAGCCATATCTGTTACGAGGTGGGCAAGTTTGACAGAGCCCTGGAGGTTTTGGAGGAGTCTGCTTTTCCGGAGGAACTGGTGGTCAATTTTGAGATGGACCGTCTTCCTTTGGTCTTAAATAAAACAGAATAAAATTGAAGCGGAGGAAATAATTGTGGGTCAAAAGAGAATGCCAAGTTGGAATGAAAAGTCTACTGTGGATAAGATTTTGCAGATTGTTCAGATTTTGTTGTCAGGAATTGTGATTCTTTTATGTGTTTTACAAATGACAGGAGTATGGACAGGGGCAGTTCATGTGGTGGAGCCTTTGATGGCTGTAGTTATGCTGATTATGTCCTGGCAGTACAGAAATTATAATAAATTAATGAGTATGTTTTGCCTGGCGGTGGCAGTGTTTGTTACTTCGGCGGCAGTGAAAATATTCTTTTTTTAAGGCTTTGCTTTTTTGAGGAGTGCGTGTCATCACTCCTCTTTTAAAATTCTGCTGTTGCGAAAAACACATAGGATGAAGCCTACATATACTGCGTTTAGCAAAATGTTAATACCTCCCCAGGCTAAGAAGGGGATGGATATAGTATAATAAGCTCCGTATCCCAGATTGCTGAAGGTATAAGCCAAAACCCGCACCAGGATGCTGATTCCGCAGGCACTTCCTAAAAGCATGCCCAGGCGGTTGTGCTGCCGGAGAGCGCTTTTTAAGGCCAGTATACAGAAAAAAATAAGAAGCAGTATCACAAGAAGGCCGGGAATGACCCCAAACCAGGAAAAGGCGGAGGTAAGCATAAAGTTAGAGTAAAGCTCTCCAGGGTTCATGTAGTCAGGAAGAGTACTGCCGCCAATTAATGAATAGTGCGGAATATTTTCTCTTAAACGGCGGACAAGATAGAATTGTTCGCCATCTAACTGGGAATCTGTAAAAAAT
Source organism: uncultured Roseburia sp. (assembly GCA_947174805.1). Classification (GTDB taxonomy): domain Bacteria; phylum Bacillota; class Clostridia; order Lachnospirales; family Lachnospiraceae; genus Roseburia_B. Next base: position 2,356 of record CAMWKH010000064.1, read on the forward strand.
TGAAGCATATTTTTCAATCTGGCACTGTAATATGCCGGCATCCAGGGCAATAGACATAAGAATGTCCCAGGGAGAAACATAAGGCATGCCCCGGCATAGAGTTTTTTTCCTGGAACACCAAATATTCCTTTCCTTACAGATAAAAAGAGAAGAAATACAATGATAATATAACATTCTAAGGAAGCACTGGACAACGCTATATTGCCCGGTAAAATTATTCTTGCAAGAAAGATACCCAGTGTAAATCCTTCACAGATCAAAATTCCTCGAATACCTTTGTTTTTAAAGCGGTAGAGCAATCCTGCAAAAATCAGGGGGTACGCCATCCACAGAGAATAATTGTATGACCAGTAGGAATTGTAGTCCACAATGAGGATTCCACCTACGGCTATAAAGCATAGATAAATTCCATAAAAAATAAAGATAAATTTAACATATAGATTATAGTTAAAAAATAGCATACTCAGTATAATCCCAAGGCCCAGGATATGAAACAAAACCGTTTTGCCCAGATAGTAAGCAGAAGAAGAAATCCATGTGCTCTGGTTATTTAAGGGATGGTAGCCCAAATCTATGTGAGAAAATATGATTCCCTGCATATATATGCCAAAAATCGTCAGAATAATTGCCAGAATAAATAGCCGGAGCGGAAATTCTGGACGATGTATCCGATTTAGGGCTTGTCCGGTTTTTACAGGGTCTCCCATCTGGCGGATGGCTTCTGCCAGGGCAGCCTCTTCCTCCATCCCTTCCCCTTTATAACTTTCTGTCTGTTCTTCAATGTGGTTTACAAATTCCTGGCGCACCAGGTCTTTTGCCTTTTTGTTTGTTATCTGTTCTTCTAGTATAGTCATGTATTCTTCGTAGGTCATGTCATACCTCCTTGAAATGAAGCACGTTTGTCACTGCGGTCTGGTAAGTTTCCCATTCTTTCTTTTTTTCTTTAACCTGCTTTCTGCCGGAAGCTGTAAGATGATAATACTTACGTTTTTTTCCGGAAGATTCATCCTGATAAGAGGTTAGATAATCTTTATCTTCCAGTGAGTGAAGTAAAGGGTATAAAGAACCCGCTTTTAACTCAAATACGTTGTCAGACTTTTTCCGTAAGGTTTCAATCATCTCGTAGCCGTACATGTCTTTATCCTCCAGCAGGCGCAGGAGCATGATTCCCAAACTTCCCTGAATTAAATTTTTGTCAATTCCCATAAATTTTTCCTTTCCGCCGTCTCTGGAGGACGGCAAATTATTTTAAAATAAACTATTATATAGACTGTCTATATTAAAATTATATATAGGAAGTCTATATATGTCAAGAATTTTTTGTATATTGCAATATGGTTTCGCATATGATAATATATGAAATATCAATTCCCGGAGGGAGTAATCGGCACAGTTTTTTTATGTGTAGTAATTATCGACATAATGGTGGAGATACCCGGTAATACTATAGACGATGAGACTCATGGGCAGCATTTAGCTGCCTGTGAGTCTTTTTTATTCATGGTGCATGAGAAATCTGGAGGCAGAGATTTTCTGTTTCCCTTTGGAGATTAGAAAATACGAAAGCAATTTGGTAAATAGTCAAGAAGTATTTTGAAATGATTTTCAGACAAAAGG
>CAMWKH010000065.1 GCA_947174805.1 uncultured Roseburia sp.
CTGTATATCCGCATCATCTATGTACTGCCTGCCGTATGGTATATGCACTTTCTGTCCCTCCTTTGGCTTATATGCGCTTTAACGCCTCTTTTAGTTCCTCGGTGCCAAGCCACTGGGTATTTGTACCGGAATTGTACTCGAATCCATCGGGGACTTTTACCCCGCCCTCAGTAAAGCCGGCATTAAAATCCCACCACTCAAAATGCGGGTATATAATGTAATGCTTCTCATATTCAAAGGTCAAAAGGGAATCGTCTTTTGTCACCATAACCTCATGGAGTTTCTCACCTTCCCGGATGCCAAATTCATCTATGCTGCAATCCGGCAGCATGGCTCTTGCCAAGTCCCCGATGTGGAAGGAAGGGATTTTCGATATGTAGGTCTCCCCGCCTTTTGATTCGTGTAATGCTTTAAAGACTAAATCCACGCCCTGGTCTAAGGTAATCCAAAACCTTGTCATGCGCATATCGGTGACGCCTAAGGTTTTTCCCCCTTCGTCTATGATTTTCTGCCAGATCGGAATCACAGAGCCCCGGCTTCCGGCAACATTTCCATAGCGCACAACAGAGAATACGGTATCATGGCTGTTTCCCCGGTACGCATTTGCGGCAATAAAGAGCTTATCGGAAACCAGCTTTGTGCCGCCGTAAAGATTAATGGGGTTAACGGCCTTGTCCGTGGATAATGCCACAACCTTTTTGACACCGCAGTCTAAGGCGGCGTCAATGACGTTTTGTGCACCGTGTACGTTTGTCTTAATGGCTTCCATGGGGTTATATTCACAGGTGGGGACCTGTTTCATGGCGGCTGCATGGATGACATAATCTACGCCTTCAAAGGCCCGGTTCAGCCGTTCCTTATCTCTAACATCCCCGATAAAGAAACGCACTCTGCTCATGTCCACTTTGTCCATATAGTCAGTTTTCATGACGCTTTGTTTAAATTCATCCCTGGAATAAATAATGACTTTTTTAGGCTCATATTCTGCAAAGATTTTTTCCAGGAACTTTTTCCCGAAGGAACCTGTTCCACCAGTAATTAATATAGTTTTATTATTTAACATTTGGTAACTCCTTTTTCGATTTCCTCATACAAAACTTTTGCATTACCCTCAATCAAACATTCATTATCCATGTTATAAACGTTGGTTTTCAGAGTAAACTTATTTTGATTTATTTCTATAATTGTTACTTTTACAATAACTTTTTCATCTACATAAACCGGTTTCCTAAATCGAATGTTTTGTTCCAGATAAATGCTTCCTTCTCCTGGCAATTTCATACCAATTATTTTAGATATCAAACTTGAAACCAAAATTCCGTGTACAATTTTTCTTCCAAATCTGCTTTTTTCTGCATATGTATCATTTAGGTGCAGTGGATTTTTATCCCCGCTGACCTGTGCAAAAAGTTCTACATCAGATTCATGGAATACTTTCTCCTCTTGTTCTTCCTGCCCGATATAAAATTTATGATTCACTGATATCCTCCATAAGTTGTTTCTCTAATTCAAGAATTTTTTTCTCTCTGTTTCCAATCCGCCGTGCCGGTATTCCAACATAAACTGACCATTCTTCCGTAGTTTTATTACATAAACTCATACTTCCAATCGATGTGCCTTCTTTTACAATGACACCGGGCAACACTACAGAACCGCACCCGATGATAGCATGTCTTTTAATTTTTACTGGTGCATGGATGCTGTTAGGCTTATATTCTTGCGGCACCATTGGATTTGTCATTGAATTCCCCGAATAATCATCTGATACTGCATAGATAGAACATTTGGAAGATAACCCTGAAAAATCCTCCATCCAGATGCCGCTCTCACCACCGTATAAGCCGCAGAATTGGGAAATATGAATATAATCGCCAAGAGTGACGTTTCCACTGATTATTGAAAAGTCGTCTATCCTGACGTGGTTTCCAACTGTTAGTGAAGCGGGGTTATATATTACAGCATGTCTGCCAATAAGAACATTTTCACCGTAATCTTTTAGACCAAGAGCCTCCAATTCCTTTATCGTTAAAAAATTACTCATAACATTTCTTACCTTCCATATTCGTTTTTTTTCCTATCATCCCAAAATCTAATGGAGTTCCCCGCATTATGTCACATAATGCCTTCTGCCCCAAAACTTCCGAATAATATTTGGGCTGTATCCCATAAGCCGGCCTGATTATACGTATGTTTTCTTCCGTTATCATTTCTCCTTTTTTAATATCTTTTGTGCAGAAGACAGAACGTCTAAACTTTGTGCTTTCCGTTTCCTGTGTTGTGGGTCCATATTGCACTTTTCCAATTGCCTTTTCGGCCTGGCGCACATCGGATACCATCTGCTTAAATTCTTCCGGGTTCATGGAAAAGGAGGAATCCGGGTTTTCAATTTCCCTTCCAAGGCAGAAGTGTTTTTCAATTACAGACGCCCCTAGTGCAACTGCAGTAACTGCCCCCACGGACCCCATAGAGTGGTCAGAAAGCCCCACCGGCACCTGAAAAGTTTCTTTCATGTTTACCATGGTCTTAAGATTCATTTCATCTGTAACCGCCGGATATGCACTGGCGCATCTAAGAAGCACCAACTGGTTATTGTTTTTGCTGTGGACAGCTTTTACTGCATCTTCAATCTCTCCCAGGGAAGCCATTCCCGTTGACATAATGATTGGTTTCCCTTTGGAAGCAATGTATTCAATAAGAGGTGTATCCACTACTTCAAAAGAGGCGATTTTATAAAAATCCACTTTCAGATTTTCCAGAAAATCTACAGCCGTTTTGTCAAAGGGGGTAGACAGAAAATCAATTCCGGTTTTCTCTGCCTCCTCTTTTAACTCCCCCTGCCATTCCCATGGTGTATAGGCTTTTTCATAGAGATGGTACAAATTTTCACCTTTCCATGTCCCTTGTGAAATTTGGAAGTATTTATTATCACAATCAATCGTTATTGTGTCCGGTGTATAAGTTTGTATTTTTATGCAGTCTGCACCGGATTCCTTTGCGGCATGAATGATTTCTTTTGCCCGGGCGAGGCTTCCTGCATGGTTTGCTGACATTTCTGCAATAATATATGTCCCTTCTTTTATGCGCTTATATAAATCCATCTTATCGTCCTCTCAATTGCGTTTCAGCATTCTATACTTCATTTCCGCTAACTCCCAGTCCTCATAGTTGTCAATATCCTGCACTTCCATTTCATCTACTATGATAGGCACGGTATTATCCATCAGCATCATCTTCTTTTCCAAAAAGGAATCTACCCGCAAAAAATAATACTGGCCGCAGTCGTGATACCATTTCTCCAAATCCTGGGAACGAACCAGACGGTTTTCAGGCCACCGGAACTGCACCTTTCCATCCTGGATGACAAAGCACCTTTGGGGCGGGAATGAGTAGGCAACCACTGGAATCGCCCCGTCAGCGCCTGTTTTTTCCAGTTTGTCCCTGCTCTCTTTTAATTTTTCCCCGGTGATAAAGGGGGCAGTGGGGTAGATACAGCAGACATATTCAAATTCCTGTCCCCTTTTTTTGTATTCCTCCAATACCTCCAGCACAACCTCATGTGTCATTGCCATATCACCTGCGTTTTTTTCCGAACGCATAAAGGGCACCTTTCCCCCGCAGGCCTCCGAAACTTTCTTTATTTCTTCATCATCCGTAGAAACCATAACTTCATCAAAAACTCCGCTTTCCATTGCGGCTTCTATGGAATACTGGATAATGGGTTTTCCGCAGAATTCCTTTATATTCTTTTTGGGGATCCTTTTGCTGCCTCCCCTTGCTGTGATAACTGCCAAACTCTTTCCTGCCATAATCTCACCTCTGTTATAGATTGTTTTTATCTCAATTCATCCAAATTATCCGCCACCTTATGGAAGGCTTCGACAACATC
>CAMWKH010000066.1 GCA_947174805.1 uncultured Roseburia sp.
GGTTCCTGGTCAAAGGTACTGACGGTCAAAGTGAAGTAGCCAATGAAATCTTTTTTTCTAATTGTATACAGGGAAAGCCTCTTCTGTGAATGACAGAGGAGGCTTAAATAAACAATTTTGGCACCTTTGGCGAGATTAAGTGCTGCCAGTCTAACTGTTTCCGATGGAGATATTGACATGAATCGGAAGCCCTTCTATTGTGATGGATTCGGATTTCTTAACCGAAATTCTCCTGTCCGTATTAGGCGGTTCAATAGTTTTTAACCCTTCTGCAATCATATCATAGGCTTCTTGATTTAACTTTCTTCCGTTTTCCCGTCGGTAAATCTCCAACGCCCTTTTTATTCCCCGGGGGTAAAGGTACATCAAACAATCCTCATCTCCATAGTCAAAACCGTACTTTTTCAGAAAATCCTCACGGTTGACTGCTGTATGCCATCTCCAGCCATTGTAATCAAGCCCGCCCTGCAGTTTGTCTGCCCTCTTCCAGGCGGTATAGTTACCAAAAATTTCTACCCCGGTAAGCGTTTTAAAGTCACGGAACAACATGATATATCCTTCTTTTCCGAAATTCCGTATAAACCAGGGTAACTGTGGCCTATTCTCCTGTTTGGAAATAATGTCCTGCATTTCATGGAAACGGTTGATGTACTTAGCGGTAAATGCGGTTCCCTTTGTCCCTGTCAGTTTATGGGCAATAAATTCACAGCCTTTCTTAGTAACTTTATAACATGGTCTACTTTGATTGTTTGTATCAAAATATGTGCTTTTAATGAAGAAATCGCCCAACGCAATCTTGCTTTCGGCTAATTGTTCTGCATATCTGCGAATATCTCTCATTAAATCAGCGTGTTTTTTTGCTACCATTTCAGCTACTTCCATAGATGAGAGTGTCTGCTCAATTTCAGCCATAAATACCTCCTTCAATGTTTGACAATTACACCAAAGGAAGATATAATAAACATATCAATCACTTTTGGTGTATTGTGGTTGTAAGTAGTAGTTGTCGGTCGCCAAACTTGTCAACTGCTACTTTTTTTGTTGTAAAAGCAGATATATCCCTTGTCTTATTGCTTCGCCTTTGGTAATATTGTGTTTTAAACAATATGTTTGTAATTTTTCCTCAGTTTCTGCATCAAGACGTATGCTGAATCGTACATCTTTTGGTTTATCTGCTTTCGGTCTACCTACTGGTGACATATTTACCTCCTTTCTTGTCACACCTTAATTATATTTATGTCACACATAAATGTCAATACTAAAATGTTTGAAATTAATTTTTTTCTTTTATTGAAATGGACGACATAAGATTGCATGGGTTACGTTCTTTTCCGAAATTCCGAATAAACCAGGGTAACTGTGGACTATTCTCCTGTTTGGAAAGACTTTCTTTAAAAAAATCGGAGTGTCCAATTTCGGATTCTCCTAATTGTTCCATATATCTGCGTATATCTATCAAAAGTTTAACAAGTCAACCACTGCAAAATTGCTTTCGTTATTTTGGATAATTAACGAGTCCAATTTTGGCTTCGTTAATTTGCTCTTTGTGTGAACTGCAGAGGAGGCTTTTGTAGTATAACTGTGCTACTTCCATAGACGTGAGTGTCTGTTCTATTTCAGCCATTTTAAAAATCTCCTTTCAATGTTCTTGAAAGAGATTTTCCATTATGATAAAATATTTCACAGAGGAAAACCTCAGACTAATAGGGTGCGTTTGTTTGATTGGTAGTCTGGCAACGCCCCTATTTTTAATTACCTTTGACTTTTTCTATCCCAAGTCTTATTGAAAGAAGCCTCTCTACATGTTACAATATTCATGCGGAGAAACTTCTCTGTGATTTAGAGAGTAATCGTAACGCTTTGGTCGGTGGAAACGATTACTCTTTTAATTTTCTGATTCCTCGTCTTATGGCTTCGGCTTTTTCAACTTTTTCCTTTTCGCAATACTCTTTGAGTATTTCTGAATGTTTTTTGTCTAGCCTTACGGTTACCTGTTCAGACTTTGGATTGTCAGACTTTGGTCTACCCATTTGTGACATATGCTATTCACCTCACTTTTTGAATGTCACTAACTACAATATACTTTATGAATGTCAATAAGTTAAGAAAAATTTGGAAGTTTTTAACCTTTTAAAATAAAATATTTCACAGTATTGATATTATACCAAAAAGGGTATATAGTATATATAGAAAATAAAAAGGAGTAAAGTATGAATTTAGGACAGAATATAAAAAAAGCCAGAAAGACTACAGGCGTGACGCAAAAAGAATTGGCAGACCGCCTGCAGGTCTACCAGAAGGATATAAGCCGTTGGGAAAATAATGAGCTTACACCGAATGCGTTAACACTGGCAAAGATATGCAGAGAACTAAATGCATCAGCGGATGAGGTTTTAGAACTAAATAGTTATTAAAAAGGAGGAACCATATATGACAATACAATTAAGAAACAAGATAAAGTTGGATAGTACATTGGCAGGAATCAGATATTTATTCTTTTTATTTGTTATTGTTTTTAGTGTTGGAAGCATGGAACTGAAAGCAAAAGAAACAGAAGCAGGAAATCCTGGGGTGGAGAAAGCAGAATTGGAGATGCATCCTGGTTCTAGTTTTGGATTTCCTGTCTGGCAGGCTCAGCCGGGCATTGATGAATGGGTGTATAATTATTCTTATAAAAGCCCTAACCTTACAAATATGGAAAACGTTATGAATTATGGTAAATTGACATTAAAGGCGTATCCGGATGATAAAACTTTCAGCAGCAGACCGGGATGGATGGATTGGACAGTGCACACGGAATGGATAGTAAGCGGAGATGCTGACATAGTTAAATTGGCAAATGAAGATATGTCATCGGGTGAAAAAGTTCCCGGAACAAGCCTTCCGGATGGCACAGGGCATACTGTAGGATATTATGATGAGGATGAGGTTTACTACGAGGAAAATGCAGTGATTATCCCAACAGGAAAGCCTGGAACTTGTACCATTTCTGCGAAAGTAGTTGATAAAAATGGTAAGGAATTTGTTTTGCCAGGGAAGAAGATAACAGTAAAAAGATGGCTTGATGTTAACCCTGATATCCGGGTGATTGAAACTGCTACAGGAAAAGCGGTATATGGATTTACAACAATAAACAATGGGGATGCGTTAAGTGGCGCAGATTTTAGCCAGACCTTGACCACTTATTATTATACAGGAAAGCCGATTACCCCGGAAGTTGTGTTGACAGATAAAGGAAACTATCTTGTAGAAGGAAGAGATTATACGGTATCATATGAAAACAACGTGGAGTTAGGGTACTGGACACCTGGAAAGCCTGGTGCTGCGGTTTTAATCACTGGCTGTGGAGATTACGCAGGCACCATTGAGTTGCATTTCACCATTCGTCCAAACTTAAACAATCAGGAAACCAACCAAGGAACCACAGAGAATAAACCATCATTATCCTGTACTGGCACTTACAAAAAGGCATTGGATTCCAAGCCTTTCAAAATTAATGTCAAAGATGCGTCCGAAAAAGTCAGCTTTTCCAGCAGCAATAAAAAAGTGGCATCCGTAAACAGCAATGGA
>CAMWKH010000067.1 GCA_947174805.1 uncultured Roseburia sp.
TGCTGGATAGATTATACCACTCGTTCTATATGTCTATCAAATGGGGTATAAGGCATCATTCTGTCCCTTTTCTTCCTGGCTTATCTCTTCTTTCTGTCCCTTTTCTTCTGTTTTTTTCCGGCTCTCTTCCAAAGACTGGATTAATTTTACGTCAATCTCGCCCCTTAGCTTTGTAGAAAGAGGGTACACATAGTCATAATACTTCTCCTGGCCGTCTTTTTCCCCTTTTCTTGAGGGCAGGCTTACAAAGTAATCCCCCGGCCTCTCTTTCTTTTCATAAATGTTGATGCCGTTCATTTTCAGGCAGTCCCCAAACACCAGCGTCCCGATTCCCGCCTTTTTGTTATCCGCAACGTAGGTGGCATAGGCTTTTGTGACGCCAAACCCTTTTTTCCCTTCTGACACGGCCCTGCCGGATTCATCCGAAAAAGCTTTTAACACAGTCCCTTCGATGGCTTCCCTGGCTTCTTTTGTCACAGGGTAGATGATATCCTTATACTTCCCCTCTTTGTTGGAATAGTAGGACGGGAATGAAATAAAAAGCCCGTTTTTCCCCTGCACCACCATGACGGAGGTGGAGAGTTCTTCCCCAAGGACAACCCGGACGGTCCCCTTATAAGTGCTTTCCTCATTTTCCAGGCGGTTTACTACTTTTGCTTCTACTTTGACCATGATTTTTTGCTCCCTTCATGTTTTATTTTTTTGCGGTCTGCCTTTTAAGTATATAAGCGGGATTTTGGGAAAGATAGTGACTATAGGCAACATTTTTTGTATCAGAAATCTTTCCGCATTTTTTTCTTAATTGTAAGCACAGTCTCCCAGCATACAGTAAAAAAGAAATCTGGACAAAACATATCCTGATCTGTTTAAAATGTCTGTACCTAAATCTGACGGCTAAAAAGGAGATTCATCCATAACCTATCCAGGCTTGCTTAAAAATGTCTGCATGTCCCTGGTTGCCAGACAAGATATGGTTATAAAAGAGAAAGAATTTATTAGGCAATTGCGAAACAAGTTCAAAATCTTGATTCCAATAGGGCAAAGGCCCGGTTGAGCCGGACTTACAGGAGGTGGATGTGGATAACAAGGATTTTAAGACATGAAAACAAAGCAGATAAGGATATCTGCCCGTGAAATGGTATGCGGTATGTAAGGTTATGCAATCAGAGGTTTTAAACTGCGGATATATTGATGCCTGTGCAGTTTATCAGCCACCATTACAGTAATAAGCTGGGCAATCCCGGCGAGAAGCAGGTCAGCATGAAGCGTTTTTTCATTCTGCGTTTTACGCCCGGCAACACAGAAGCTGTCCTTGAAATGGTTGATTGATTTCTCAACATTTACCCTGATCTTATAGGTGGAATCCCATTCGGCCGTACCGCGGACTGTACCAGGATAGGCGCGCAGGTTTTTCTCGGGATAAATATAAAACATCCTGCCGCAGGGGGATTCCGTACAGGGATTTTCACAGTGGCAGACGCGTTTTGATTTCTTTGTAAGTTTGTTCCACTCCCATTTCATTTTCGGGCATACAAACTTCATGGTTGGCAGCCCGCAGCGGAGATGGGATTTGCTTCCTTCCCGTCTCATTGGAAGGGATGGGTCTTTGGGGCAGCAGGGGACGCCGTCCTTATTCCGCGGGCAGTCGGATTTCGGAAGGGAGATTCTGCCGTTTATGGGAATGTAAGCCTGCTCAAAGGAAGCTTCCTGTAACAGGTATTTGTAGATTTCAATGGAATCAAATGCGGCGTCTCCCAGAAAAGTTTTCGGATTGATAAGCGGATGCTTGCGAAAGAAATCCTTTAAAGTGGGAATCAATGCCTTGGAATCGGCAAGACTCTTATCTTCATCCGGGGAATCAGATTTTTTCCCAACAATGATGTCAGGATGAGCCTCAAGAAAGTCCTTGTTATAAAAGGAAATATCCCGGACAATGCCGAGTCCGTTGGTAATAATACCGAATTTATAAGCATAACAGAAATGCCCGTTAATGTACATCTGCTGAATGGCTGGATTGGCGGCAGCATGGGAAGGCATGGAGCCGTAGGCGGCTTTATAAGGGTCAAAGGAATCGACCATCCCTTTTGCTTTTTTGAAGGCTTTCAGTTGTCTGATGATACGGTTGGCATATTTGGGATTGTTTTCTGTAACCCATGCCTCAATGCCGGATGTGTCAAAGAGAAGCATGGAAGCTTTCTGTGTATCAATACAATGGCAGATTGGTTCGGTCAAGTCAACAAGATGATCGAACATGGATTGTAAGTCCGATAAAAAATCCTGTTTGAACCGGGTGAATTTAGAGGCATCCGGGACAACATCAAACCCGCAGAAGTCCCGCAGTTCCTGGGAGTATTTCAGGAATACGATCAGCAGGGATGTTGTTGGGATTGAGAAGATAAGCTGTAGTAACAGAGCCTTCAGCATTGGGTAAAGAAGATGCCTGCGGGGTCTGCCGGTGGCAGCATGAAAATGAGAAACAAAAGACACCGGAACAATTTCATCAAGGTTGATGGTTTCATCGAGTATGGAAAGAAACTCATATTTATCGTTATCAAATTTATTTTGGCAATCGGTAAAAATATCTGCCAAAGAGAGCTGTTTATGTGTTATCATATAGATACGACTCCTTTACTGGTGGATATGGATAATTGTTACTGGACATTTCAATTATACCACAGACCAGTGAGGAGTTGTTTTATTTTGTAACAAAGAGAATCCCGTATTTATGCGGGTTCTGGCGTTTCGCAAACGCCTAGTTATAATGGAGAGAGAAAGGAGGAAGCTGCAATGCCGGGGAATATCAAAAATGTAATAATGGCA
>CAMWKH010000068.1 GCA_947174805.1 uncultured Roseburia sp.
ACTATCCCTGCCTGAAGAGAAGCCAGTAAGTTAATGCCTTAACTAAATGACATTGCCGAAATACGCCAGTTATTTATTGTTGCGGCTTTTCAAAGTGCAACTTTGCAGGAAATCCCTATGGAACATGGCTGGTACAAAGACGGAGACACTTTTAAATACGCTTATCCCGGTGACAATGTATGGAAGGAGGCTTACAAAAATGCCAGAAAATACTTTTAATAACTATGTAGAAGATTTAGGGAATCGGTTCGATTCAACAAATTTGGCAAAAATTTTACTTGTAAAAACCGGACTTACCTTATATCCATTGCTTAATTCAATAGGAATCCACTTTACCGAACCCATTGGTTTAGTAGCCGATTCCAGCGTCCAGCTTCAGCAGATACATATCGAACTGGCAGGATTTTCAAATAAAGATTACACCTCACTTAACATGAGCAAGAATGAGTTAAAAGCACTCTATCATGATAATGAGTACGAATTATTTTATGCCGATTACTACAAAGGAAAAACGTGTGACGAGAACCTCCAATACCTTCGGGCGTTGTGTCACTCTGAAAAAAGCAAGCGTTGTATCTCCATTATCGGCTTTTGTGGCTTTATGCCGAACGAAAGTATTGACAATCTTGCCGGAACCTTATTTATACAGACCAAATGCAATATACTTACAGGGAAAACTGAGTATCGGGATGCATTTACACATTCCCTAATAGAATTTATTGAAAAGAATCAGAACTCCATATTTTGGGCAATCAGACAGCAGATGAATAACATAAATTACCTTGAACATGATGGAGATTTCGGATATCACTTTTTTAACGCATCCGCTGTTGTACTTAAACTGCTTTTGGAGGAGTTAAAGCTACAGGATAATTTCATCCCACCAGTAGAAAACACTATAGAAATACTTACCACTGATTTTGACCACCTGGAAATCGACAATCAGGAATTTAGAAATCAATTTTGCCGAATGCTCTTTCATGCAGTAAAAGACATTCCTAAAATAATTGACCGGGAGAAGGTTCCCTCCGAGGACATTGAAAACCTGGACAAACTTCCCCTATATGACAGGAACTACTATTACATTCCTGTAACTATGTTACGGAAAATTTGCAAGTCCTGGACAGAAACCATCAGTTTTACGAAGCTTAAGAACCTTTTAAAATCCGCTGGATTAATAGTTGCACAGGGCAGTAAACGGGAATATTGTACCGTCAAGGTACAGGCCGTTGCCGTATACGGCAATATGATAAAAATCCGTGCCGTAAAAATACCCCGGGAAAAAATTGACCAGCCAGGCCAGTTATTCTGGGCCGAAGTGATACAAGCGAAAGGAGAACACTATGAAAATTAAACTTGGAAAAACAGACTGGTATGAGGAAAATATCAGAGTTTCCGAAAAAGCCACAAACTTTCATTTCCTTATCACAGGGACATCAGGCACCGGAAAAACAATAGCCTTACAGGAAATCGAAAAAAGCATTACAAATACCAACGGCTGCGTCGTGGTGCTGAACTACAATTCTACGCACCAATGGGATAACTGCTCCCCAGCCAACATCTTGTACTATCCCGTTAAGGAAGAAGGCTTTCCCTTTCCTCTTCTGCGTCCAATCACGGCACAAAACGGGCAATCCGAAACACCAGAAGATGTCCTTGAAACAGTCGTGGACGCTTTCCATGCAGCAGCAATTTTGGGAACGGCACAAAAAAGACAGCTCTATGAAGCAATGCGGCTGACAATCCAAAACCCGGACTACTCCGGTGAAACATTACTTACGCCAGATGCATTAGATAAAGCTGACCGTGAAGATTTTGCCCCCGTTATGAGACGGTACAAGGGTATATTCCATAGGCTGCGCTTAACCCCTGACCCATTGACACTAATGCCGGGGAAAATTTATGACATTGATTTCTCCGGGTTTGATACCTTAACTCAACTGCTACTGGCGGAACTTGCCCTTTCATGGTTTTGGCGTTACGCACAGTTCCATGACTGGAAACGGATGCACAGTATTTTTGTAGTCTGCGACGAGTTCCAAAACCTGAATCACGGCGAAGATTCCACCATAGCACAGATTTTAAGAGAAGGACGGAAAAAACGATTATTTCTACTGCTTGCCACACAAACCTTAGCTGACGTTGAGCAAAGCAACCAGGTCATTTTAAACCAAGCCGGGACACGTTTGTTTTTCCGCCCCACTGAACAGGAAATCCGGCAGATTGCAAAACTGCTGGATTCCCAGCATGTCGAAAAAATGTGCGAAATACTACGTGAATTGCAGACAGGTGAATGTATTGCAAAAGGGAAACTTTGCGCTGGCAACGTAACGATTGAACGAGGGCTGAAAATGGCATTTACAATTACCAAGCAAGAAAGGAGGTCTAATGTATGTTTGAGAGTTACTCAGAAATCATCAAAATAGAAGAATTATGCCGAATGTTAAAAATTTCAAAAAACACGGCCTATGAATTAATCCGGTCAGGACAGATGCCTGCCAGACGTATTGGCCGGATTTACCGTATCCGTAAAATTGATGTGATAAATTTTATGGAAGCATCCTGACAAAATCTTACGGGTGTGCTACAATCAGGTTAGCACGCCCATCACCCGAAAGACCAGCTAATAAATGTCAATAGGAGAATGAAAAAACTTTGATCTTATTTG